>CAMKKZ010000010.1 GCA_946413525.1 uncultured Oribacterium sp. | reverse complement strand
GATAGATCAACAAAAACAGTTCGCTGCCTTCGTCGCCCAGATCGACAAATCCAAAGAGATTGAAGTGATAAATATTAAACATATCATGAATTGTGAAAATGTATGAATTACCTGGAGCTGATGGAAAAACTTATTTATCCGAAAAGCCGTGTGAATACGGAGGAAATGCGAAACTGAAAACTTGTGGTTGAGAGGAAGGTCGCTAAACTAAACACAAAAATTATTTGATAGCCTGATGCATAATAATTTGGGTAAAATCGAAACATTCCTAAATCCACAAGTATATCTTTGAGGAGAAAGATTGAAAATGCCATCCATACAGCGAGAATACAAAGATAGACTCTTCAATTTCCTTTTTGGAAGCGAAGAAAATAAAGCCTGGACATTGGATCTCTATAATGCAGTTAATAATGCACACTATACGGATCCTGAAAGTCTTGTGATAAATACGATAAAAGAAGTTCTGTATTTGGGTATGCATAATGATGTATCATTCTTAATTGCAAATGATATGAATTTATATGAACAGCAAAGTACATATAATCCGAATATGCCACTAAGGATGCTTCAATACAGCGGAAACCTTTATGAAAAATATCTGAATGAGAATAAAATGAATAAATATGGGAGGGAACTGCTCCTTCTTCCGGTTCCAAGGCTGGTGGTATTCTATAACGGGGAAGAAGAAATTGCGGAGGAAAGTATCCTGGAGTTAAAAGATTCTTTTCCGAAAGGTTCTGAAGCAGACATAGAAGTTCGTGTGCGCATGCTCAATGTAAATTATGACAAAAACGCGAAATTATTAAATGCCTGCAAGCCGTTGAAGGAGTATGCCTGGTTAATGCAGAAAATCAGGGAAAATAAAAAACGGATGACCATAGAAGATGCTGTGAATAGGGCCATTGCTGATATGCCGGAAAACTTCACAATTAAATCATTTCTGGATGCACATAAGAGGGAGGTATACGGGATGCTGTTAACAGAATATAACGAAGCCGAAACCATGCAGATGTTTGAACGAGATGGGTATAGGAAAGGACGTAAAGAAGGACGTAAAGAAGGACGTAAAGAAGGGCGTAAAGAAGGACGTAAAAAAGGGCGTAAAGAAGGGATTGTTTTTGGAAAATTCAAGATGCTTAATTCCCTGGTGCAAAAAGGCTTGATTTCAGAAGAAGATGCGGCCAGTTCCGCGGAAATGTCTGTTCCTGAATTTCAAAATATGATGAAAAAAATTGATAGTTCTAACTGATTTAGATCCTTTCCTGATAATATGCCTTTAAGGGGCTTTGGGGCATGTTTCAAAAAACAAAGTCCGTCCTGATATATGATTCACCGGTCAAAAGTATCGATACATACAGTATAAAAGGGTTACACTATGCTTTCGAAACCAAGATATTGTATGGCAAATGACTTTTGACGGGTGAATCATATATAATAACTAATATGAGAATTATGAAAATGTATAAATTACTGGGAGCAGATGGGAAAACTTATTTATCCGAACAGCCGGGTGAATACGGAGGAAATGGGAAACTGAAAATATATGGAAGACTTGACTGTCCTTCCGCATTGGCCTCCATAAGGAAATATCCCGGGAGCTATGAAAAAACAAGGGTGTTCTTTGCTGATGAAAAGACTGCGCTTGCTGCCGGATTCCGTCCCTGCGGGAATTGTCTGAAGCAAAAATACACGGAATATATGGCTGATCCCCAAAAATATAAGGAAAAGTTTGGGATCATTAAGGCTTCCATTGATAGCGATTCAAACCTTATCTAGCGGCATCTTGATCCGGATCCGGATTTGAAAATGAGGCCAGTTTCCTTGAAAGGCAATACCATATGACAAACTTTTCGTTCTTGATGGATAAATCAGAATACACATTATTCGGGCCTGCGGCAATGGAAGCAGAGAAGGTCTTTTATTCCGCGCCCGCAATGTCCGCCATAGGAAGCCGGAAGGCATTGGAGCTCGCGGTGAAATGGGTTTACTCCGCGGATCCTTCCATTTCCATGCCGTACCGGGACAACCTGCAGTCTCTGATTCATGAGGAATCATTCAAAAACTCGGTCCCTTTCATGACATGGAAGAAGCTCCGTGTGATCATTTACACGGGAAACGATGCCGTGCATACGGAGAGGATAGTCACGCGTCAGGAAGCGCTTGCTTCCCTGATGGCGCTTTTCGAGTTTATCCAATGGATCGACTACATATACGGAAGCAAGTATGAGCAAAGGAAGTTTGACTTAAGCTTGATTCCGAAAGCAAAGGTCATCATCGACACAAAAAAGATCAAGGAGCAGGAAAGCCTCCTTGGAGAAAAGGATGCTGAAATCGAGAGGCTGCGCAGGCAGATAGAGGAGATGTCTGCCGCCTTGACGGAAAAGAAAGAAGAGAACGAAAAAGAAAGGCATTTCGAGCCGGACGACCTTTCCGAATACGAGACCAGGAAGCAGTACATCGATGTGGAGCTTCGGGAGCTTGGATGGAAGCTGGAAGGGGAAGACGCGGATGTATGGCAGGAATATCCCTTGGACGGGATGGCTGGAAATAATGGACAGAAAGGCTTTGCCGATTATGTCCTGTTTGGCAGGGACGGGAAGCCGCTCGCTGTAGTTGAGGCAAAGAAAACAGGCAGGGACGCGAATGCGGGGAGGACGCAGGGGGTCTTTTATGCAGACTGCCTGGAAAAGAAGTTTGGGCAAAGGCCGATCATCTTTACAACGAACTGGTATGAGACTTATTTCTGGGATGACAGGTTCGGCGCGCAAAGACAGGTGAGCAATCTGTTTGGGAAGGAAGACCTGCAAAAGATAATCAACCGGCGTTCTTCCATGAAAAAGCTGAATGAGATCAAAATCAGCGATGAGATCACGGACAGGTACTACCAGAAGGAAGCCATACGAGCCGTATGCGACCAAATTGAAAACGGCGTCCGCAAGCATCTCCTTGTCATGGCGACAGGAACAGGAAAGACAAGGACGGCTTCCAGCCTTGTCGATGTGCTTAGCAGGGGAGGGTATATCACCAATATATTATTCCTTGCGGACAGGACCGCGCTTGTTGAACAGGCCATGGAAGACTTCAAGAAATATCTGCCCGATTTGTCGCCATGTAATCTGTGCGGCAACAAGATCGACAAAAACGCGCGCATCGTTTTTTCGACATATCCAACCATGCTGAACGCGATTGATGACTGCCGGACGGATGACGGGCAGCGCCTATACCAGCCGGCACATTTCGACCTGATCATTGTGGACGAGAGCCACAGGAGCATTTTCAAAAAGTACCGAACGATATTCGATTATTTTGACGCGATATTGGTTGGGCTTACCGCAACGCCGAGGCAGTCCGTTGACAGGAACACGTATGATTTCTTCGAACTGGAGGACGGCGTACCGACTTATGCCTATGATTATGAAACGGCAGTCGAAAAGGACCATGTGCTGGTTCCATACTATAACTACGAGGTCGGGACGAAGTTTCTGGATGATGGCATTACATATGACGAACTTTCTGAAAGTGACAAGGAACGGTTCGATGATGACTTCACGATCTTTGAGGACGGGCCGAGACCGGATTACATTCCTTCGCAGGCATTAAACGATTATGTTTTTAATGAGCAAACGGTGGATATAGTCATTGAAGACCTGATGCGCCGCGGCATCAAGGAAGAAGGGGGCGACCTGATTGGGAAAACGATTATCTTCGCCCAAAACAAAAAGCATGCGGAATATATCGTTGAACGGTTTTCCAAATTATATCCAAAGGTCGGAAGCGGCTTCATCGAGAGGGTTGTTTGCGAGGATAGTTACGCGCATGAATTGATCAAAAAGTTCAAGCTTCAAAAATATCCGCGCATCGCGGTATCTGTGGACATGATGGACACGGGCGTGGACGTACGTTCCTGCGTGAACCTGGTTTTCTTTAAAAAGGTGCGCTCAAAAATCAAGTTCTGGCAGATGATAGGGAGGGGGACAAGGCTGTGCCCGGAAATCTCCTGCGTTGATCTGATAGACGGGGAATATGACGGAAAAAGACGTTTCCTTATCTTTGACTACTGTGGGAATTTTGAATTCTTCCGGCAGCACAAAAACGGCTTTGATTCGAAGGAAACAAAAAGTCTGACAGAAAGGATATTTGAAAGGCGGATACGAATTGCGGTGATGCTGCAGGATGGAAAATTCGCCTCTGAGGAATATAAAAGCTGGAGACAGGAAATCGTGGACGAGTGCTGCAGGCAGGTTAACGATCTGCAGATGGACCTGATTGCTGTGAAAATGAAGGCAAGGTATGTGGAGAAATACAAAAAGCCAGAAGCCTTCGCGACGATCAGCGAAAAGGACAGCGCCGAGCTGATAGAGCATATTGCGCCCATTGTCAGCATGGATGATCCGGATCTCTACGCAAAGCAATTTGATTCATTAATGTACGGCATAATTATCGCGCATCTTGAAGCAACGCCGTCATTCAATTATTACCGGAAACGACTTTATACAATCGTCCAGCGTCTTGACCGTTCCAACATGCCGCAGGTCCTGGAAAAGAAAGAGGCGATAAGGAAGGTGTTCGCGGAGGAGTATTGGTCCGCAAATGACATCCTGCTCTTTGAAACGACCAGAAAAGAACTGCGCTCCCTTATCAAGCACATCGTGGAAGATGGCGAGAAAGCAATTATCTTTACCAATCTCACTGATGAGGCAACGGATCATGACGAAGGCAAGGGGATGGAACAGGCCTATGACTTTGAAATTTACGAACAAAAGGTGAACCGTTACATCATTGAACACAGGAGCGATGTTTCCATTTATAAACTGACGCACAACCAGCCGCTTTCCGCAGCGGATTATGGGGAGCTGGAACGGATACTGACACAGGAACTGGGCAAAAAAGAAGATTACAGGGAGGCATTTGGGGATACACCGTTTGGGCTTTTGGTCAGGAGAATCGGGAAGATGGATCATGACGCAGCCATGTCCGCATTCTCTCAGTTTATTAATGATTCCTCGCTGAACCAGAGACAAATCGCCTACGTAATCAAAATCATCAACTACATTGAGAACAACGGCTATATGGAAAACGCTGCAGTCCTCCAGAAACCACCCTTCGACAAGCCGGCAAGCTTCACCAGGCTGTTTGACAGCAGGAAACGCATGGAGATCATGACAGCGATCAAGGACGTGACGGAGAATGCGTTGAGAATTAGAGCTTAATGAAACAGAATAAATTTATTAGAGCTTTAAGAAACCAAAAGTGCAAGGTGTTTGCGGAACGCATTGTCACTTATGAAGGACAAAGTAATGCAAATCAATATTATAAAAAGCTGAATATCAATTATCCAATCAGTTTTGTCCGCCAGAAGGAATCCTGGATCATTTCTGATTCGATTCCTGCTGCGACAGATGAGCCGATTTGTCTCGCGGGTGGTTCGCTATGTCTGAATTCAGAGCAGTGAAAACCCACTCTGACAGATGAGTAAATGTAGTTAGAAAATATACCCGTGAATTTAGGTTTATTTTTAGTTGAGTATGGCATCATTCTGGTTGAGATGTTATAATATCATTAAGATTTGACTCAAAAGAGCCAAACATGTAAATCTGCATGACAGAGAAAGGATGATTCGTATGACGCTACAACAGCAAGCTGTTCAAGCCATTCAGGTACTACCTGAAAGCAAACTTCCTTCATTGATTTAATTTGCACGCTTTTTGAATGATACTCCAGATCCTGTTGTTGAGGCGGCCAAGACGATATCTGTTCGTAGATTTGGGCGATTAAAAGGAAAGATACGTATGGCAGAAGATTTTAATGAAACACCAGCAGAGTTTAAGGAGTATATCTAATGTATTTTGATGGATACCTGCACTTTTCTCTGGTATTTGGAGGATAGTCCCCGCTTATCACAAAAAGCAGGAGAAGTTATTAGTGGCGAGAGTCGTTTATTTCTCAGCCTAACTACTCTTTGGGAAATCGCCATAAAAAAGACAATTCATAAACTTGATCTTGAAGAAAGCACAGCAGATCTTATTAAGATATGTGAAGAGGATGGCATTACTGTTCTCCCTATTGAAAGCAGATATTTCGATACCATCCAGATTCTACCATATATTCACGGAGACACCTTTGACAGGCTCATTATGGCAACAGCACGAGAAAATGATTTAACGCTTTTAACCGACGATAAAAACATTCAAAAATACAATGAGGTTAAGCAGGTGTGGTAATTCGATTGCCGCACCTGTTTCTTAATGATGCTGTTGGCAGCAAATAATCAGATTGCAAAATCCAACATCTGATTTCACCGGAAAACGTTGATTAAACAACGGACAATTCAAGCCCAGGTTGTTATAAGAGCACATATTTCAAAAATATCCGCGCATTGCGGTATCTGTGGACATGATGGACACGGGCGTGGACGTATGCATGATCGTAAAAGCAAATCTTTCCGATCGTGAGTATAGAATTGTATGATGAAGTACAAGCGGAGGTGAAAAGTGAATAAGCGAAATTTTTTAATTCTTATATTGAGTGCTTTGATAATGTTATTCTCTATCCCCGTATATGCCGAAGAAGGTCCGAGTCTGAAATCAAGTAGAATACAAGGCTTTTCGCTTTATGAATATTTAAATCAGGATTTATCATTTTATATTTCCAAACCACGATTTTATGATTCCGATCACTTCCTTCTGGCATTTTGCATGGAATTATCTAAAAGTAACGACGAGACCGAAGCTACGGAATATTACGCGCAATACAGCAATAATGGACAATTATCTTCTCTTAGAAGAAAAAAAGAACACGCTTATCCATCTTATGATGGTCAAACAAATATTCCATTATCAGTAAAAGATATAAAAAATGCCAATCAACTTTTTGCGTATACAGATTCCGGCCTGATCAAACAAATTAAGACGGATGAAAACAGTACAAGAGTGACGAATGAGGAAAACGATTCCGGCAGAGTCCTGGCAAATGAAAATTATTCAAGTACGTATGATTATAACTACGAGCTTAACGGCATGGGATTACCTGTCAAAGTGATGAGTACTTATCAGAAAAACAATGGCGATATACAAATTGCCGAAGAAAGATATGATTATGATGCGTCTGGGCATATTGTGTGCTTGGCCAATGGTTCATTCTTGCGCCGTTATTTCTATGACGATGCTGGAAGATTGATTTCTGTGGACACAGAAGATCAAGGAGTAATTACGGGAACTCATAGATATTCATATGATGAACAGGGAAATTTGATTTGGGAAAAATCTGAGAACCGCGCGGGATCCCCTGGCAATTATGAGATATCTTATGTTTATGACAACGGAAGAATTATTTCGAAGTATGGCTTTCCTTATATTTATGAATATAATGAAGCCGGAAACATTATACGTACGACCTTCCAAAATACGACCTGGGAATATGATAATAATGGAAATGTTATTAAGCAATCTATTACCGGAGAAAACTCGTTAGAAACAACCATATGGGAATATGATATTTATGGCAACGTAATAAAGGAAACATATCAGGATCTTTATAATAATCAATTATGGCGAAGCCGAGAAACAATATATTCTTATATATCAAAGCCTTAAAAACGAAAAATGAACGTAAGGGTTCCGGACAGGAATTTTTTACAGAATAAAGTCAAGAGCGGTCTATCCTATGAAGCGGAGGTTTAAGGAGGAAAACCTGCTCGTGGCAGCGTTGACAGAAATGGTGTTTGAGAAAGCTGCGGGGTAAGAAAGGAATTCTCATGGGCATCAGGGGTTCACTTTAGCAAAAGTAGCGGAAGCTATTAAAGAGACGAAAGCTTTAGAAGGCATTTACTATGTTTGTGTATGGCTGAATGAAGGAATGCTTAAGGTGGGAGAGGACATTATGTATGTAATGATCGGCGGAGATATTCGTCCCAGAGTTCTTGATGCGCTTACTTTTCTTGTTGGAAAGATCAAAACCGAATGCGTTGACGAGAGAGAACTTTATTAAACCTGAATCCGTGAAACTCATGGACTTCAAAAAGTGTCACCGCTGGTGACACAATTAACTTGGACGAATCACTGCGGGCCCCCCTCCGGCCAGATGAAAATGGTCCGGAGGGGAGCCCGCATTGCGAAAAGGCAGTTTTCATTCGTTCACAAAGCCTGCCGCCCAGTCAACAGCAACAGTACCGCGATTCGCCAAGATTTGGGCGACGTTGTTGCCGGATTTGAGCAAATCGCCTTCGCCATTGCCGTGAAACCAGACGACCAGTTTGTCCGTGCCCGCGTCATAAAACTGATAATTTATACCGTCCTCAACGATCACAGACTGGAATTTCGCGGTTTCCGCATCCTGCACCGTATTGTCGCATACATACTCCGCCATATAATCTTCGTTCAAGACCGTTCCATCCTGTGCCGTCAGCTTTAAGGGCTTGTTCTGGGTGACGGTATAGGTCAGATCGGCGGGATAGTTTCTCGAACCGGACGTGTACGCCAGCGTCGCGCCCTCAGACTCGTCAAAGTAGATAGTTACGATCTGCCCATTACTCTCTGTTTTGACGATCGTGCGGTCAATGTCGTAATCTCCATAGCTTTCCAGATCCGTGCCACTCAGGAAGTCTTTTGCAGAGGCAAGCGCATGGACCGTGAACGTATCATTATCCACGACCCGCGGGCGGGTCAAGGCAAATCCCCACATTAACAAAAAAGATTGATTTAAAGCACCTGGGGAAAATACGAGGAAGAATTTTTTCTGTAACACAGGTGTGGAGGCATAAACAGAAACGATATCAGGAAGATAATATTGCAATGGAAGAAAAAGGCGGTTAAAATAAATAACAGTTATGCTTTTATGGCTACTATGCTGCATTTACATTGTATTTGACCCTGATTTCCTGCCAGCATGCTTGATTGGGGATATTTGGGTCTGAGAAAAGCGGGAGGATGTTATCAATGAGAAAGACTCATGATATGCTTTTGAGAACGATGGTTGCCTTTTTGACAGCAGGGGCTTTGCTCTTCAATGCCATGCCATTGGCAGCCGCCACTGTAGCGGAGGAGACGGAAGTAGTGGCTGATGAATCTGCGGTCACTGATGAGAAAGCAGCGATGGACGAGTCCAAAGGAGCCGAGGCAGAAGCAGCGGCGGACGAGACAATGGGTGTTGATGGGGAAGCGGCGGCAGAGGAGTCCGCAGTCGATGAGGCAGAAGCAGCGCCGGAGGAATCTGAGGCAGAGAATGCCGATGAGCTGGCTGCAAATGAGACGGAAGCAGCGGCCGAGTCTTTGGAGGCGTCTGAGACTGCAGGACAGGACGTGGATGCGGAGCCTGCGGGGCAGGATGCCGATATTGAGCCTGCAGGGCAGGATGCCGATGCTGAAGCCGTGGGACAGGATGCTAGTGCTGGTGATGCAGGGCAGAATATAGATGCGGAGACTGCGGGGCAGGATGCCGATGCGGAGACTGAGACTGTAGGACAGGGATCCGGTACGGAAGCTGAGTCTGATTCTGTGGCTGAGTCTGAGGCCGCCCTGATGTACTGGGCGGAGGATTCCGCCGCCCGCCAGTCCATCGAGGAGTACGTATCAGAGATCACGGATGAGTCTTCGGAAAGCTTTGTCCCTGAGGAGGACAGGATTGTCGTCTTTGACTTTGACGGTACATTATTCGGGGAATTGTTCCCTACGTATTTCGATCGTACGCTTTTCCTGCATCGCGCGCTTCATGATGATTCCTATGAGGCGCCGGAAGAGATACGGGAGCTTGCGGCTGAGCTTGAGGACATCGTGATCAACGGTGCTAACGGCCGGGAGACGCCAAGCGGGTCAAAGCCTGCTGCCAGGGTTTTCGAGGGAATGACGATAGACGAATATCGCGCGTATGTGAGGGAATTCATGGGAAATCCCGTAAACGGATTTGACGGAATGACCTATGAGGACGGCTTCTACCTGCCGATGGTATCTCTGGTGGAGTATTTGTCAGAAAACGGTTTCTCCATTTACATCAGCAGCGGTTCCGAAAGGAATCTCCTGAGGGAGGCCGTTACGGGCAAGCTTGATAAATGGATCCCGGCCGATCACATTATCGGCAGCACCTACGGCATGGCCGCGACAAAGCAGGAAGGCTCATCCGGGGCCGATTACAATCTTTTGCCGGATGACAAGATCGTCATGACCGGGGAGCTCCTGACAAAGAACAAGAAGACAAACAAGGTTACCGGCATTATTAATGAGATCGGAAAGGTTCCTATCCTTGCCTTTGGGAATTCCGCCGACGACATCGCCATGGCCCAGTACGCGGTGGGAAATGAAAAGTACGAAGGCCGGGCCTACTTCCTGCTTTGCGACGATATGGAAAGGGAATACGGCAATTTGAACAAGGCGGATTCCCTCCGGGAGTCCTGCGAGGAAAGGGGTTTTTACACAGTTTCCATGAAGGATGATTTCGCGACTATTTATGGGGAAGATGTGGAAAAGACTTCATACAAGGCTGTGGAGGATGTGAGCGTGGAGATTGACGAGATTATCAATATCTTCGTTGAACTTTTCCAGAACGCCCCATACCTTGAGGATTTTTTGAATTCAGCCGACTGGGGGAAAATTCTTATGCCTGCGGCATGATCCCGCGTCATAAGCTTGCAGCATGATCCTGCAGCAAGAGTCTGCGTCATAAGCTTGCAGCATGATCCTGTAGCATGGGTCTGCTGCATGCTTCTGTAGCATAGGCCTGCAGCATGAGAAATCTGCTTTATAAGGAAATGTTGATTTAATCAGCATTTCCTTATAAGTGAAATTCAATCAGGGGGGCGCGCCGCGTGAATACGCTTTTTGGGAAAACCTGCGAAAACTGAGAACGGAAAAAGGGCTTACTATTGGGGGATGTAATGCCGGGCACCTCGATAACGGGATTTTTCAAGCCTTTGGAAGCTGTTGAATACGCGAAAATGAACCGTGTCGCGCTGGCGGTCCTGGATATTGAATTGGGAACGGGCAGCGGACTTGAGCTTTGCCGCGCGCTGCTTGATATTAATCCCTGTACAAACGTCATCTTTCTGACTGCCTACACCGACTACGCCCTCGAGGCATGGAAAACCGAAGCCGTCGGCTTCATGGTCAAGCCGATGACTCCGGAGGACGTAAGACAGCAGCTTAAAAAGCTGCGTCATCCGTTTTCGATGGAATGTGCCGGTGGTGAAAGCAAATGAACACCATAATGTCTCACATCTCTTTTTTATTTACGGGCGCCATGCTGATGCTGCTTCTGATGGGTCTTGGCCTTGCCGTCTTCGTGCCCATCGTTGACCGATGGAGCAGGCGCTTTTTCATCCTTTGACTTGATGCCGCAGGCGTTGAGTCCCATTTGTGTCGCGCCAGCGGCACAAATGAAGTATGAAAAGCTTGCTTTTCATGCTTTTTTTACTATTCTCTTACTGTACATCGGCCTCCTCCTGTTTGAAAACGTCATCAAAGATCGTCCGGATACGCGGGTGATACTTGATATCATCTATTATTTCGATACACTGCTCATTTCAATTCTGATCCCGGCACTGCTTGCTTATCTGATCCACTGCAGCGGGGAGAGTCCGTGGCGCAGCAGGCTTTTTCACCTTGAGATCGCGCTGTGGGCTGGATTATTTATTATGCTGAACATGACCCCGTTCACAAGCTTGTTTTATTATCACTCTCAGGAAAATCAATTCTGCCGCGGCCCCCTGTACCGCCTGATGACGGCTTTCTTATTCGCGATGACCCTTCTTATCCTGGGCGGCGTGATCCACTGGCGGAGCCGCTTATCCGAAAAGTATTATCATTCCTTCCTCGTGAGTCTGGGACCGATGACCTTAGCGATATTCCTCCATTTTTTTATATCCGCATTTTCAATCTTCAGCTTCTGCGTTATTATCTGCGCGTCTTCTATGTATATCATTATCCTGGCCGATCAGATCCAGCAGGATTTGATCCATCAGCGGGAGATTGCCCGGCAGCAGGGGGAAATTGCGCAGCAGCGTGCCGATATCATGGTGCTGCAAATGCGTCCGCACTTCAGATGTTTGTCAGGAATTAAAGCGGCCAAAAAACCACTTTAATACGGGAGGATCAAGAAGGGCGAGGAGGCAAGAGGGGCTTCGGCCATAAGTTGGCCGGGAAATGTATTTTTCCAGAAAGAAAATGATAATAACAAATCCGCTGATGGTTTCATTCCACCTTTCATCTTTGTTGGAAACGAAACGGTCAGCGGATTTTTTGTATAGATCTGTTTTTTGCCCTGCAGAACAAGGTGAAATATCTATCCATCTGCCGTTGAACGTCTTCTGATGGAGTATTTTGCGTATTTCGCTGTTTTTTGCCCTGCGGAACAAGGTGAAATTATTATTCATGCAAATCTGAAGGCTCATATTTTGATGGAAAAAGGAATGCGGAAAAGGAATGCTCGCGGGCGAGGAAAGGATTATCATTGCCAAAGAAAAGGAATCTTGCTATACTCGTGTGTAAACAGCAGATTCTGACAATAATGCCTGGACGCATATTTTTCAGGGCTGCTCCCGCATTGATGGGTGGCTGGTCTCAATCTGGCTTTGCCGGATCAAGACATGTCCCTGCGGGAGACGTTAAGGAAATGCTGCTTAAATCAGCATTTCCTAATGATGCATAATTGATTCCTGACAGATATCCGCAGATTAATGAATGCTGCGGGTTACTATTCACGCAGCCGCTTACACTTGATGCAAGCGGCGGACAAAAAAGCAGAAAACCAGCAAAAGACGCATGGGAATACGCGTGAGCGCTGCGTCTTTTGCATTAACTGCTTAGGGAACCTGAGCAGTTAATGCTGCGGATGGGCTTTTGACGATTCAGGGGGATTTGTATGAAGGTTGCTATCCTTGCCGGTGGGCTGGGGACAAGGATTTCCGAGGAGTCGCATCTTAGACCCAAACCCATGATTGAGATCGGAGATATGCCGATAATGTGGCATATCATGAAACATTATTCCTATTATGGCTTCAAGGACTTTGTCATCCTTGCGGGATACAAACAGTATGTGATCAAGGAGTTTTTTGCCAACTATTTTTTGCACAACGCAGATGTCACCTTTGACATGTCCAACAACGGGATGGAGGTGCTCAGCAGCTCATCAGAGGATTGGCGCGTGACGGTGGTGGACACAGGGCTTCACACCATGACCGGCGGCAGGGTGAGGCGGGTTCGGAAATATCTTGGGGAAGAACCTTTCATGCTGACCTATGGGGACGGGGTGTCCGATGTGGATCTAAACGCCCTCCTTGCTTTCCACAAAAGCCACGGAAAAATCGCCACTTTGACAACGGTGAATATTGCGCAGCAGAAGGGCGTGCTGGAAATAGGCGAGGATGGAAGGGTGATCGCCTTCCGGGAAAAGGAAGAGAATGATGGAGCCATCATCAACGGGGGCTTCATGATTTTCAATCCGGGCATTTTCAATTACCTGACAGATGACGACTACAGCATTCTGGAGCAGGAAGCCATGCGGGGACTGTCGCGGGACGGGGAACTGATGAGCTATTATCATGGCGGATTCTGGCAGTGCATGGACACCCAGAGGGAGAAAAAGCTGCTGGAGGAGCTCTGGGCCAGCGGCCATGCCCCCTGGAAGATATGGTGATTTTTATGCGCTTTGAGGATTTTCAAAAGGCTTACAGCGGGAAAAGGGTCTTTGTGACGGGGCATACCGGCTTCAAGGGGAGCTGGCTTGCCCTTATGCTGCATTTACTGGGCGCCGAGGTGTATGCTTATGCTCTGGAGCCGCCGACGGATCCCTCACTTTTCAACATTCTGGGACTTTCCGGGATGCTGCGTTCCGAAACGGGAGATGTGAGGGATTACGGGCATCTGCTGTCCTTCTTCAGGGAGGCTTCCCCTGATTATGTTTTCCATCTGGCTGCGCAGCCCATCGTCCGGACATCTTACAGATATCCACGGGAAACCTATGAAACTAATGTCATGGGGACGGTGAACATCCTGGAATGCCTGCGGCAGATGGACAGCGGCTGCAGCTTTTTGAATGTGACCACGGACAAGGTCTATGAGAACCCGGATGATCCGGATCACGCTTTTTCGGAAGGGGAACGGCTGGATGGCTTCGATCCCTATTCCAACTCCAAGTCCTGCTCCGAGCTGGTGACGCATTGTTATCAAAGGTCCTTTTTCCATTTGTCCGGGCAGGAAGACAGGGCGGAGAATACGGATGCTTCCGAGCGTTCCGAGCGGCTTTTTCCGCTGATTTCCACGGCCCGGGCCGGGAATGTGATCGGAGGCGGTGATTTCGCGAAGGATCGCATTATCCCCGATTGCGTGCGGAGCGCCTCAATGCATGAGCCCATCCCGGTTCGAAACCCCCATTCCACAAGGCCTTACCAGCATGTCCTTGAGCCATTGGCTGCCTATCTTATGATTGCCGCGAGGCAGAAAGAGGATCCGCGCCTTCAGGGGAGCTATAACGTCGGGCCGGAGGAGGAGGATGCTTTGAGCACAGGGGATCTGGCGGACTTATTTGTGAAATGCTGGGGAGGCGACGCGTCATGGGATAATCTTTCCGAAAAGGGCGCGCCGCATGAGGCCTCTTTCCTGCGCCTCGATACGGGGAGGCTGAAACGCTGTTTTTCCTGGAAGCCTTTATGGCATGCGGAGAAGGCTGTGCGGGAAACGGTTCTATGGTATCAGGCATATTTCCGTGGAGAGGATATGCTGGAGATGAGCAGACGGCAGATTCACGACTATCTTTGCGGTGATGATTCGAATCGGGATTGGGTTTGAATGCGGCAAAGGGGCAGGATACGAAATAAAATTCCACCTGTACGGTTGAATGGCCTAAAGGCCATTCTGAATACCCCTAAATTCGCAAAACCGCCCGCTTCGCGTGCTTAAAGATTTGCTTCGCAAATCGTTTTGCTCATTTAGGGGTAGGTTGCTCATCCAAAGCGATATTTTGATTACGGTAAACCGTATCAAAATATCGCTTTGGATGGCAACCGTACAGGTGGATAAAATTGGCGGGACAAGGATGCAAAGCCTGGACGGAAGGGGAAAATCAGGGAAAAGACGATGTGGGCTGGGACGGGACGAAATAAACGAAAATGCGGCGCGGATTCGGGCCGGAGAGGAAACGAGTGAAAACGCCACACGGTCCGGGCCGGAGAGGAAACGAGTGAAAACGCTGCACGGTCCGGGCCTGAAATGAGTGTAGAAGCGGCGCAGGACCCGGATGGGAAGAAATTAGCGAAAATGCGGTGCAAAGCCGGGATGGGGAGGAAATGAGCGAAACTATGATGCAGGGTCATGGCGGGGAGGAAATGAGCGAAAACGTGATGCAGATCCGGAGCAGGGAGGAAATGAGCGAAAAGGAAACGCGGGATCGTGGCGGGGAGGAAGCGAATGAGTTCGCGGCGCAAGATCCCGGCGGACAGGAAACGGATGGAAGAATCGATGGTCAGGCTCCGGATTGGGATCTTTCGGATGGCGTTTTTTCGGAAAAATGGAAGGATGAAAAGGAAGCCAGAAGTCAGATTCTTGCTTTGACGGCGGCTTACTGCAAAAGGTTTCGGGAAGGGAATGTTCCTTTTCAACCGGGAGACCGCATCCCCTATGCCTCCCGCATGTATGACAGGGAGGAGATGGTGAGCCTGGTGGATTCCGCCCTGGAATTCTGGCTTACGGCGGGTCGCTATACGGAGGAATTTGAAAAGAGCCTTGCGGACTACCTGGGTGTGCGTTTCGCAAGCCTGGTAAATTCCGGATCCAGCGCGAACCTCCTGGCCTTTTCGGCATTGACCTCCCCTTTATTGGGGGAGCGCAGGATACGCCGGGGCGATGAGGTTATTACCGTGGCCGCGGGCTTTCCCACGACCGTGACGCCGATACTGCAGTACGGGGCCGTGCCGGTTTTCCTTGATGTGGAGCTTCCCTCCTGCAATATGGATGTTTCGATGCTGGAGGAAGCGCTTTCCGGGAGAACAAAGGCCGTGATGGCCGCGCATACCCTGGGTAACCCCTTTGACCTTTCGGCAGTAAAGGCGTTTTGCGAAAAGCATGACCTTTGGCTGGTGGAGGACAACTGTGACGCGCTGGGCAGCTTGTACACGCTGCAAGGGGAGGAGAGGCTTACCGGCAGCTTCGGCGATATCGGCACCAGCTCCTTCTATCCCCCTCATCATATGACCATGGGGGAGGGCGGCGCCGTATATACCAGTAATCCCCTCCTTAACCGCATCATGCGCTCCATACGGGACTGGGGGCGCGACTGCTGGTGCCCGCCGGGGCATGACGGCACCTGCGGCCACCGTTTTGACGGGCAGTATGGTGAGCTGCCCCGGGGCTATGACCACAAATATGTATATTCCCACTTCGGCTACAACCTGAAGGCGACGGACATGCAGGCCGCCATCGGATGCGCGCAGCTCAATAAGCTCCCCGGCTTTACCGAGAGGAGGAGGCATAATTTCGCTTTCCTGAAGGAGCGGCTCCTGGAAGGCGGGGCGGAGAAGGACTTCCTTCTCCCGGAAGCAGAAGCCCGCTCAAATCCCAGTTGGTTCGGCTTCCTGATGGTCGTGCGGCAGCCGGGTGAAAGGGAGCGCATTGTCCGTTTTCTGGAGGAGCGGGGCATACAGACCAGGATGCTTTTTGCCGGGAACCTCCTTAAGCACCCCTGCTTTGACGAACTTAGGAGGAGCGGGGAGGGTTATCGGACGATCGGCAGACTTGAGAATACTGACCGGGTCATGCAGGACGGTTTCTGGGTGGGGCTGTATCCCGGCATGACGGACGAGAAGCTTTCGTATATGGCGGAAATGATTCTTGAGGCAGGAAGGGAATGCGCGAATAAGGGAGGACTGAGAGGGTAATGGGAGAAAGCTTTGACCTTCGGAAGGTTCATGAGGCAAATCTTGATATTCTCCGTGCCATTGACGGGATCTGCCGTCGGCACAATATTGTCTATATGCTCGATTCCGGGACGCTCCTGGGGGCAGTAAGGCACAAGGGCTTCATTCCATGGGATGACGATGCCGACGTGGTCTTTCGGAGGGAGGAATTCGAGGCTTTCCGCCGCGTCTGCCCCGGGGAGCTGCCGGAAAAGATGGAGCTTATCATGCCGGACAGTTACCGGGGAGGGAAGGCCTTTTATGATTTTGTCCCCAGGATAATTTACAGGAATTCCAGGAGGTATTCCGGGAATGACCCGGATCAGGACTTTTATGAGGGGAAGCTTAACCACCTGTGGGTTGACCTGTTCATTATCGACAGGCTCCCCGATTCGGCCATCGGCAGCAGGATCTGCAGGCTGAAGCAGCAGATTGCCTTTGGCCTCGGAATGGGGCACCGCAGAAAAATTGATTTTAAAAAATACAAGGGCCTCCAGAAGCTGGAGGTGGGCGTGCTGTCCGGCGTTGGACGCCTCATCCCCATGCCGCTAATTTTTCGGCTGCAGGAAAAATGGGCCAGGAAATATACGGACCAGGTGAACCGCACGGGGCATATTACGGAGAAATCGTTTTTCTCAAATTACCAGCCTGATTTTCAGTATTGCGTTGCGGATAATGCATGGGAGGAGCCGGCCATCGAGTTTCCTTTTGAGGGGGAGAGCTTCCTGGGTCCCAAAGACTGGGATAAGGTGCTGACCATGCTGTACGGGGACTATATGAGACTCCCTCCGGAGGAAGAGCGGGTGCCCTCGCACAGCGGGAGGGAGATCGAAGTGCTGGACAAATAAGAAGGGTGATTATCACGAAAACACACAGGACATTTGCCGCTGCATGGTGAGTTTTCGGCGCCGGAAACGCTTGAATCAGCGTTTCCATGGCGATTAAAGTGGCAGGAAGTTACGATAACAGGGGAAATTTAAAAGGAATTAAAAAGAAATTAAAAAGGGAAATAAAAAGGGGAATGGAAAAAGAAATGGAAGCGGAAATAGAAACGGCACGGAAGGCGGACGGTAGAGAGCCTTCCGGCAGGAAGCTGCTGAGCGTGGTGGTTTCCGCCTTCAATGAGGAGGCTGGCATCAGGAAGTTTTACGAGGAGGCATCAAGGCAGGGCAGGCTGCTCGACCGGGCAGGATGGGATTATGAGTTAGTCTTTGTAAATGACGGGTCAAAAGACCGAACGGGGGAAATTCTCCGCAGTCTTTCAGCGGAGGATCCGGAGCACGTAAGATGCTTTTTTCTTTCCAGGAATTTCGGTCATGAGGCAGCCATGACCTGCGGGCTGGATCATGCCGGCGGCGATGGGCTGGTCTTTATGGACGCGGATCTCCAGCATCCGCCGGAATGCCTCGGACCGATTGCCGAGAAGCTTTCCGAAGGGTACGAAGTGATTTCCATGGCAAGGAAGTCGAACAAAAGCGCGGGTATTGTTCGAAATGTCACATCCGGAGCCTTTTACTGGGTGCTGAACCGTCTCTCCTCCGTTCGTTTTGAGCCGAACGCCTCTGATTTTTTTGCCATCTCCAGGAGGGTGGGGAAGGTGCTGCGGAGGAACTACCGGGAGAGGGTGCGTTACCTCAGGGGCTATGTGCAGGAGGTTGGCTTTCGAAGCACGGTCCTTTCCTACGAGGCGGCTGCCAGGTTTGCCGGGCACAGCCATTATTCCATCCGCAAGCTCTTTGCCTTTTCCATCAACATTATCCTTTGCTTTTCCAACCTGCCGCTGAAGCTGGGGATCGTCATGGGACTTTTCAGCGGGCTTTTGGGCTTTTTGCTGCTATTGTACACCCTGCTCACCAGGGAAGGGGCGCCTTCCGGTTATGCCACCATTGTCATCCTGAACTGCTTCATGTTTGCCATGCTGTTTTTTGTCATAGGCATTATCGGGCAGTATATCGCCGTCATGTTTGAGGAGGGCAAGGACAGGCCGATCTATATCGTAGATGAGGCTTTGAATTACCGGGAAGCCGGAGAACAATAAGGAGCTTTTTTATGGCACTGCATATGATAAACGAAGCAAACCGCTGTCTGAACTGTAAAAATCCGAAATGTATGGAGGCCTGTCCCGTGCATACCAGGATTCCGGAGCTGATCCGGATGTTCAAGGAACAAAAGCTAATGGAGGCCGGGGCCGTCCTTTTTGAGAATAACCCGATGTCCGTATTTTGCGCGATTGTCTGTGATCATGCGGCGCAGTGTACCGGCCATTGCGTTCTGAATCATAAGGGTCACCCGATCCGCTTTTATGAGATCGAGCAATATGTATCCGATACCTATCTGGACCGGATGATCGTCAGGAGGCCGGAGCCGAAGGACAAGATGGCGGCTGTCATCGGCAGCGGTCCGGCCGGCATGACTGTTGCCATCAAGCTTGCCGAAAAAGGATACCCAGTCACAATTTTCGATGAGAAGGAGAAGATCGGCGGTATGCTTCAATATGGGATCCCTGATTTTCGCCTGCCGAAGACGATCCTTGACCGTTACAAAAAGCGGCTTCTGGAAATGGGGATCCGCATCCGCCCGAACACGGGGCTGGGAGGAGCGCTCCACATTGACGATCTGTTCCGGGACGGATATGCTTCCGTGTTCATCGGCACGGGAACCTGGCGTCCGAAGACCCTTGGCCTCCAGGGGGAGAGCCTTGCCAATGTACATTTCGGCATCTCATACCTTGCCAACCCCTCCGCTTATGATCTGGGAGAGAGCGTTGCTGTCATAGGGATGGGGAACGTGGCCATGGACGTGGCCAGGACGGCGTTCCGGCATGGGGCGCGCCGAGTCATGCTTTTTGCGAGGAGCAGCCGCATTGCCGCAAGCCAGGTGGAGAGGGAATATACGAAGCTGGACGGCGCCGAGTTCATTTTTGGCCGGGGCATACGGCGCTTCACGGAGGAAGGGCCTGTTTTCGAGGTTTACAAGATGGATGAGAACGGCGCCGTGACAGGCAGCGAGGGAAGGGAAGAACTGGTCCGCGCGGATTCCACGATCATCGCAATCAGCCAGGGGCCTAAGAACAAGCTGATTCTGACCACGGCGGGCCTTGAGGGCAATGAAAAGGGCCTCCTGATCACGGATGAGAAGCAGATGACGACGCGGGAGGGCGTTTTTGCGGCAGGAGACGTGGTGCACGGCTCCATGACTGTCGTCCATGCGGTTGCCGACGCGAAGGTGGCGGCGGAGTCCATGATCGAATACATGGAACGTGAAAAACCATAAAATTTGTTATCCCCAGCTTTCAGTCGACATTAGAGTAGCAAAAACCCACTCTAATAGGGGAGCCTTAATGATGCGATACCGCATCGGTTTGTCATGAACTCAGAGTGGCCAAAACCCACTCTGATAGGGGAGATAAAGACAAAAGAACAATAATATTATCCAAATTTCTCGAATTGCAAGCTTGATATGGATATATTTATGGGTGGCGCAGGGTAGGGAAGATCCATAGAAAGGAGGCCCACAAATGGGTTTCAAGGTGGGTGTTGGAAAATCTGATTTTGCGGCGCTCAGAGAATCGGGTGATTACTATGTTGATAAGACGGAACTGATTTATGAACTTGTTAACGATATGGATAACGAGGTCACTCTCTTTACCAGGCCCCGCAGGTTTGGGAAAACACTCATGATGAGCATGTTGGAAAACTTCTTCAGCATACGAAAGAACAGCGAGAGCATATTTGAGGGGCTTGCCATAACGGAACATAATGATTTTTGCAGGGAGTGGATGAATCAGTATCCGGTGCTGTTTGTTTCCTTTAAGGATGTTGAAGGAGAAAGCTTTGAAGGCGCATATGAAATGCTCAAGGTCCGGCTTGCAGATATTAGCAAGGAATTATCAGATTTGTTGGGCGTTGAACAGGCAAACAAATATGACAGGGAGACCTTTGAAAGATTTCAGTCAGGGAAAAGCACATACGCAGATGTAAAAAATTCGCTTAAGACAATCATGCGTATGATGAACGCCATATATGGAAAGAAAGTCATCCTCTTAATCGATGAGTACGATGTCCCTCTGGCAAGGGCGAGCGAAAAGAATAGCGCGAAGAATGATTATTATTCCAAAATGCTGGATGTTATTAAGGGGATTTTGAGCACGGCCCTTAAGGATAATGAATTCTTGAAGTTTGCCGTTATTACGGGATGTCTTCGGATTGCCAAAGAAAGCATTTTTACCGGTACGAATAATTTCGCGTCGTATTCAGTACTTGATGAAGATTTTTCACAGTATTTTGGGTTTTCAAAGAAGGAGATTGATGCCATTCTTGAAGCGGCAGACAGAACGGAGATGGCTGAAACGATCAGGGAGTGGTATGACGGGTATGTTTTTGGCAACAGCCATGTATATTGTCCCTGGGATGTGATCAGCTACCTTTCCGCGCTTAGGAAACGAAGAGACGCCAAGCCTAAGAATTACTGGAAAAATACCAGTCACAACGGAATCCTTCTTAATTTTGTAAAACGCACAGACTTTGACGTTTCTGACAAGTTCGAGACCTTGCTGAACGGCGGGACCATCGTGCAGACGATTTCAGATGAACTAACCTATGACACGCTGCACTTTACGGAGGATAACCTGTGGAGCGTGCTTCTGATGACGGGATACATTACGAAAGCGGACGCGGAGGAAGAAGGGGAGAGGGTTTCGTTAAAGATCCCCAACAAGGAGATTTCGTCAATATTTGAGGAGGCCGTAGTCCGTTTCTTCACGGACACTGTAAGTGATGAAACGGTAAGGGAATTGTTCAATGCTCTCTGGGAAAAGAGAGAAGACCGCGCCACGGAGATCATCTCGGGACTTCTGTGGGATACGATCAGCTATAACGATTATCACGAGGACTACTATCACGCGTTTCTCGCCGGGGTGTTTGTCGGAAGAGGATACAGCGTTGATTCCAACAAGGAGAAAGGGCTTGGAAGGCCGGATATCCTGCTTAAGGACAGGAAAAAAAGACGCGCGATCATCATAGAAGCGAAAAAGTCGGATAAGGAATCGGATATGGACAGGGATTGCCAGGAAGCAATCAAACAGATTAATAAGGAAAAATACGCCGAAGGGTTGAAAGGATATGAGGAAATAATCTGCTATGGGGCGGCATTCTTCCAGAAGAAGGTCAGGCTCAAACTGAAATGACTGTTGCTGAGGTTATTTGCTTTTGCGCAGGCGGAACTCTTGAAGGGGATTGCGTTGGCATTCCTGATTCGAATATCAGAAAACATATTTAGATATTAAATAATGCCGTATTTATGATATACTTTGACTTGATGCCGCAGGCATTGAGTCCCATTTGTGTCGCGCCAGCCTTTTATACTTCAGATTGGGAAAGGAACATTGAAAGGACATGCTATGTATTATCTGATTAATGAGACGCTTACGCCCTGTTCCATGGAGGACATCCGAGGCCGGAAGCCGGGCGATCCCCCTTATGTTATCATCATGAATCTTTCTGACTGGGAAGCCGGGAAGGAGGGATTTGACATGGTGATTGACATGGATATGGATCCTTCTGATGTTCTGGAGACGAAGGCCATTGTCAATTTCGATTCCCTGACCGGCAGTTTCTCTGTTCCTTCCCGCAAGGGGAGGAGCTTTCTTTGCGGCGGGGATGGAGAGATGGATCATTGCGTTTCCCCTAATAAGGGGCTGTCCATCATTGCGCCGCCCCGGTGGTCTTCCTTTGCACTGGACGAAAACGGGATCATCTTCATTGAGGAAGAGGATTTTGCGGCCGGGATGGTGGAGGAAATCAGGCAGACCAGGCGATGGAAGATGCCGTCTTTGGAACGGTTCCTGTATGATTTCCTGGAACTGCTCATTTCGGAAGATCTCAAGATGCTGGTGGGGATGGAGCAGGAGCTTGGAAGGATTGAGGAAGAGATCCTCACCGGGAGAATGGATAAATATCCTGAAAGGCTTAATGAAATGCGGAGCTTCCTCATGGAGCTTCGGATTCATTATGAGCAGCTTATCGATTTCGGGCAGGAGCTGGAGGAAAATGAGAATGGCTTTTTCAAGGAGAAGAATCTTCGTTATTTCAGGCTTTTCACGGACAGGGTGACAAGGCTCATGGATCAGGTGAAATCATTGAGGGATTATTCGGTGCAGCTACAGGAATTTTTTTCAACGCAGCTCGAAATCCGGATGAACCGCATCATGACCTTGCTGACGGTCATCACGGCGATCTTCATGCCGCTGACCTTGATTGCGGGTTGGTATGGAATGAACTTTGTTTATATGCCGGAATTGAAATGGAAATTCGGCTATCCCATGGTGATCCTGCTCAGCCTGGCCATCCTGATTGGTGGCGTACTTTGGTCCAAACGTAAAAAGTGGTTGTAATTATTCAGGAGGTATTATTATGGCAAAGGAATTTAAGTTTGAAATCAAGAAGGAGATTGGCGTGCTTTCCGAGAACGCGAAGGGGTGGACGAAAGAGCTGAACCTTGTGTCCTGGAATGATGGCGCGCCGAAATATGACATTCGCGAGTGGGATCCGGAACATGAGAAAATGGGCAAGGGAGTCACCCTTACGGCGGAGGAGCTGGGCAAGCTCAAGGACCTGCTTTCGGAGGAACTTGGCTGAGGCGATACCGCGGCTGTTTGTCAGGAATTAAAATAGCTAAAAACCCACGAAATCAGGGTTGCCCTATAGAACTATAGAGATGGATTTGGGAATCGGAAATGGCTTGACATGGGATGAGATGAGTGTTATATTGTTCAAAAATCAAGTTAAGGAGTGCAAAAATGAACAAAAAACACTTTCAACCATTCGAATCCGATAATAAGCGTATTGATTTTTTTGTCACGTTGCTGCCATTTCTCCTGATCCTCTTTATGTGCTTCTTCTTTTTTCTGCAGCCGGACAGATCCAATGAAGTCCTTTCTGCGGTCAGGAGCTTCCTTGGGGATGCGTTCGGGCTTTATTACCTTGTGATTGGGCTGTTCTTCTTCCTGCTTTCCCTTTTCCTCTGCTTTTCCCGGTTCGGGGAAATCAGGCTTGGGGGGAGGGAAGAGAAGCCGAAGTACAGTTTCTTTTCTTGGGGTTCCATGATGTTTACGGCAGGCCTTGCCGCGGACATCCTTTTCTACTCCCTCTGCGAATGGATTTCCTATGCGGAGGAACCCCGGGTGCTGGGCATGGGCCCGGTGCAGGACTGGGCAAGCACGTTTACCCTTTTCCATTGGGGGCCGATCCCCTGGGCCTTTTACCTTGTGCTGGCCGTGGCGTTCGGCTTCATGCTCCATGTCCGGAAGCGGAGCCGTCAGAAATATTCCGAGGCCTGTCGGCCGCTTTTGGGAAAAGGGACGGAGGGGTTTGCCGGGAGGCTTGTGGACCTCCTGGCTGTGTTCGCCCTTCTGGCCGGGACCGCGACCACTTTTTCCGTCGCTACGCCGCTTCTTGCGGAAGTGTTCCGGACGCTTTTCAACATTCCTATGTCTGAGCGCGCCCTGACCGTGCTGATCCTCATCGTCACATGCCTGATCTATACTTATTCCGTCATGAAGGGGATGCGGGGCGTCTCCATCCTAGCCAATGCCTGCACCTACCTTTTTTACGGGCTCCTTGCCTACGTGCTGCTTTTCGGCGGCGAGGCGCGGTATATCCTTGACACGGGCTTTTCGGCGCTGGGGAGGCTCTGCCAGAACTTCTTCACCCTGGCCACTTATACGGATCCCCTCAGGGAAACGGGCTTCGCCCAGAACTGGACGATTTTCTTCTGGGCCTACTGGATGGTCTGGTGCGTTGCCGCGCCCTTCTTCATTGGCAGCATTTCCCGGGGGAGGACGGTCCGCCAGACGATTCTGGGAGGCTATGTCTTCGGCATGGGAAGCACGGTCATCAGCTTCATTGTCCTTGGGAATTACGGCTTGGGGCTTCAGGTTCTCGGAAAGCTGGACGTTGTGGGGATTTATCATGCGGCTGGGAATATGTATGAAACCATCATAGCAATCTTACGGACGCTGCCTCTTTCCTCCCTGGTCCTTCTGGTCATGTCTTTGTCCATGATCGCGTTTTATGCCACATCCTTTGATTCCATCGCGCTGGTGGCATCCCAATATACTTATCAGGATCTGGCAGAGGATGAGGAGCCTGCCGCAGGGGTCAAGGCTTTCTGGTCCGTGCTTCTGATCCTCCTGCCCGTGGCGCTGGTCTTTTCGGAGAGCTCGATGGCGAACCTCCAGTCCGTCTCCATTATCGCCGCCTTCCCCATAGGCTTCGTCATGCTGCTCATCGTGGCCAGCTTCTTGAAGGATGCGGGGCAGTATCTTGAAAAAGAGGGAGAGGGCGACGACCTGGAAAAAGTCGGTCATGTGGGCGGGCCAGTTGCTTCTTCCAAGGCGGATAATGAAAGCAATGCTTCTTTTAAGGCAGATAATGAAAGCAACGCTTCTTCCAAGGCGGATAATGAAAGCAATGCTTCTTCCAAAGCTGATAACGAAAGCAACGCTTCTTCCAAGACAGATGCTGCAGGGAAAGCGGCGGCTGTCAGCAGGTCGGATGATGCCGGAAAAAAAGAAGATTTGGACATGTCAGACTCCATGTCGGACGATGCCATTGAGAATCTGATTGAAAACTGGGAAAGGGCCTATGGGGAAGGGTGACGCGGCAAGGCCTGTGCCCTGGAGCCGCGGGGATTGATCCTTTGACAGTTGGCCAGGCGGAAGGCATACACGGCGATGGCTCCTGCGCCGCCTGAAAAGCCAGCCGTTGAGGGGCCGGGCGGAAGGACAATTTGGAGGTGAGGATATGTTCCGTTCCATGTTTAATTATGACAGCCCCTTCTGGCGCTTCATGGGCCGCCTGGGGGATCTCATGCTTTTGAATTTCCTCTGGATGCTTTGCAGCCTTCCGGTCATAAGTTTCGGGGCGTCCACGACGGCCCTCTATTACTGCATGATAAAGATCATCCTGGATGAGGATAATGGTATGATCCGCATGTTTTTCAAGAGCTTCCGGCAGAACTTCCGCCAGGCCACCGTCATTTGGCTCATCCTTTTCCTCCTGGGGGGGCTGTTTACCTTTGATTTTTATTATTTCAGCAAGGCCTTCCCGGCGGGGTCCGGCATTCGGATCGCTCTGTTGTCCGTGACCGGCGCCTTCATTTTGCTGTGGGGCTTTGTGTTCCTCTATGTATGGCCGCTGCTTTCAAGGTATGAGAACACCATCGCCAGGACGCTGATGAATTCCGCCTTCCTTTCCCTTCGCTGCCTTGGGAGGACGATATTGATCCTTGTTATGGATGCGGCCTTTGCCCTTTTGTTCCTTGCAGGGCTTTATATCATGCCATTTTTTTCACCCCTTATCTTTCTTCTCGGGCTTCCTTCCATGACCTATATGAACGCGCTGATACTCCTGCCCGCTTTTCGGAGGAACATGGAAAGCGGCAGCACGGAAGATGAAGGTCAGGGGGAGAAGGAATCCCATGAATGATGTACTGTTGAACCGGGAACTGGGTGAAAATGGATACTCAATTTCAATAATTTCGTAACTGTTCAGTCAAGCTGAACAGTTACGCCTCGGATGTGGCGCTTACGTGCATTCCTAGTACGCCCGAGGCGTGCTTTTCAACGCTTTCATACGCAGCTCGCGGCAAGCGCGAGGTGCTAACTGAATATTCACAATATTTTTCCACCTGTACGGTTGCCATCCAAAGCGATATTTTGATACGGTTTACCGTAATCAAAATATCGCTTTGGATGAGCAACCTACCCCTAAATGAGCAAAACGATTTGCGAAGCAAATCTTTAAGCACGCGAAGCGGGCGGTTTTGCGAATTTAGGGGTATTCAGAATGGCCTTTAGGCCATTCAACCGTACAGGTGGATATTTTTTCTCTTATAGGACTGGAATATCTGGAGATGGATGACTTCTCACCGAAATCGCCGGTCATGATGGACAGGGGGCTCCGGGGGCGTGAAATCAAGGAAAGAGGGCTTGAATGGGGATTTATGTAAATCTGGGTAACAGGGCTTTTGCTGAGATTGCGGATGCGGATTACGTGGACAAAACAGGCCTGGCAGAGCTCATTAATCGGAGAATCAGCCGGAGGAATAAGCTGGTCTGTGTCAGTCGGCCGCGCCGTTTCGGGAAGTCTTACGCGGTCAGGATGCTCACGGCTTTTTATGACTGTTCCTGTGATTCTTATGGATTGTTCAGGGACATGGCCATTGCCGGAAGCGGGGATTACAGAGAGTATATGAACAGCTATAATGTCATTTCCATCGACATTACCGCTTTCACCTCAGATATCAAGAAACATAATGGCTCGATGAAGGATATTCCCGCCATGATTGAAGGCGCGATCTGGAGGGATTTATCCGCCATGGGTTTTGCTCCTCCGGCGGGTTGCAGCTTAAATGACTTTCTTATTCATTGTACGGAGCGGCAGGATGGCAAGCCATTCATTTTCCTTATCGATGAGTGGGATGCCGTAATCCGGGAGGCGAAACGTGACAAAGAGGCACAGGATGCCTACCTGAACCTGCTCAGGGGATGGTTCAAGAACGGCAATTTCACACCGAGGGTCGTGGCAGCAGCTTATATGACGGGAATCCTTCCGATCAGGAAGGATGGCACGCAGTCGGCCATTTCCGATTTTGATGAATATACCATGCTTCATCCGGGAGAGTTTGTGGAATACGCCGGATTTACGGAAGAGGAGGCCAGAAGACTTTGCGTGAAAAACGGGATGGATTTTGAGGAGCTCAGATCCTGGTATGATGGCTACACTCTTTCCGGACGAAATGGAATTTATAATCCCTATTCGTTGATGAGGGCTTGCAGCGAGGGGGTCTGCCGTTCTTTCTGGGGAAAAACCTCGGCTCAGGAGGCACTGACGGATTACATAAGTTTGGATTTTGACGGTCTTCAGGAGACGGTTGCCGGGCTGATTATCGGTGAGGAGGCTTTGGTGAATACATCCCGTTTCCAGAATGACCTTGAAAGCTTCAGGACAAGGGACGATGTACTCGCGCTGCTGGTCATTCTTAATACTTCAAGAGGTGGCCTGATTGACGCGGAAGCATTATTAAACGGCATTCGGCAGCGGAAAATCGGGGCGGCGTGCCTTGACGTGTATGAGGAGGAGGCGGATATTTTCTTTGAAGATCGTTCCGGGCACATCCTGAATGACGAACTCCTGTCACGCCTTATTTCCATGCCGAATGTCATCGTGACATCACACCAGGCCTTCCTGACGGAGGAAGCCTTGAATAATATCGCCGAGACTACCGTGGACAATATCTGTTCGTATTTCACGAATGATGGTATTTGCAACAATGAACTGTGTTATCGCTGTGGCAAAATCGAAGAATGCAGAAGGGAAAGAAAAGAGAGGTGCTTCTGAACGCGCTGATTGACATGGTCAGACCGAACTGCTGATTGACATGGTCAGACCGAACTGCTGATTGACATGGTCAGACTGAACTAAGGAAACGCTTGATCTCTGGACGGCACGGAGAAGAACTGTATGGACAAGCACTTTGCCCGTGCCCATCCGTCTGCTCCCTGGACAGCAGGGGGGAGAAGCGATAACGATTCTCTCTAGCAGGGGTTAGAAAGTCTGCTCCCTGGACAGAACGGGTGAGAAGTACGCACAGAAGTCCTTTTGTGGAGTCATCCGTCTGTTCCCTGGTCTTCACGGGGAAGAAAGTGAAAATCCGAAAATGAGAATCGCCAATAAGGGCTGACAGTGCAGCTGCCGGCTCTTTTTTGATGATTTTGGAGGATGGCTATTGAAAAACAAAAGGACTAAAGGTATACTGTCATTATCTATAATTATGACTTTTGGATCCCTGACAAAGGCTTCTGAACGTTTAAAAATGGGTGAAGAATTATGGGTTATCGGCTGAAGACGGATGCAGGCATCCTTTCAATCGTCGTTCTTCTTATAATTTGCATCGCCACCATGTTGATCTTGATTGCTCTACCGCATATTTCCAATTACAAGCCGCGTACTTCCCAGTACCTTGACATGGAGTTTGAGAACGCTGCTTCAGATCTGGCCACGCTGCATTTGATAGATTTTGATGGCCACGCGGTCATGGCTTATGATGCGGAGCATAAAAAGTTTGTAGATGTAGGAAACATGCAGCCCAATGGCCTTCGCAGATTGTCAATCAAGGCATATGGTTTGGAGAGGGAACACAGGGGGAAATTCCTGGTTTTCTTTTTTCACGGGGATGAGCTGAGTTTTGACTTTTCATGGTTATCAAAGGATGAACTGCTTGAATATCTGGCAAAAGAAAATGAATAGGGAATAGAGAATAGGGAATAGGGAATCAGAAATAGAATCAAAGCGTTAGTATGGGATTTGTCGTACATGAATATTACAATAGGAGGCTGCAAATGATGCGAAAGAAATTTGCTTTTATACAAAGATCAGGCTCCTTGCTGCTGGCTCTTTGCTTGTTTTTCGGCTCAGTAGCATTTGCCTTTGAGGATACATCTGCAGGTATTAATTCAGATTCGGAAGTGACCCATTCCATTCAGGAAGATGAAACCGAAATCGACTCGAATGCGGACGCGGACATCGGTAATGATGCAGATACGGATGCGGATGCGGACATCGATACTGATTCAGATACGGATATTGTTCTTGCCGCGGATACAGATATTGATATTGATGCTGATACTGATACAGATACCGATACTGATATTAATACGGATGCTGATTCTGATAAGGAGGCAGATTCCCCAGCCATGATGGAGGAAGAGGAATCAAACACCGATGAATCGGATCTGATCCAGGATGGGGAAACGGCTGAAGACAGCATTAGCATCCTGCGGGAAGGGGAAGCAGGTGTGGAGACTGCCCCGATTTCGGAAGAAGAGGCTGATGTGGAGGCAGCGGCCATAACGCAAGACGTTCAGGCTGATATTGATGCTGATGCTGAATTCGATATAGAATCACATGATTCAATGGTACAGATTCAGGAAGAAGCAGATGATGCAGACGATGCTCTGACTGAAGACGAAAAGCTGGCTGAGGCTTTAACAGAAACGGAATCCGAAACCATTACTGATGAAGATACGGAACCTATCACGGTGGCCGATACAGAAGCAGAGTTTGATTTTGAAAACGGAGAGGAAGCTGAAGCTGATCCCGAAAATGGAGAAGAAGCAGGGGATGATTTTGAAAATGGAGAAGAAACAGAGACTGATCTTGGAAACGGAGAAGAAGCTGAGGCTGATTTCGAAAAGGGAGAAGGAACAGAAGACGATTTTGGATATGGAGAAGGAACGGAGGCTGATTCTGCAAATGAGACAGTAGCCGAAGCCGAATATGGTGCGGATGCCGAAGCTATGTTTGATGCCGAAGCTGAGGCTGTAGCAGAAACAGAAGATTTGGCTGTCATTGGATCGGATTCCGATTCGGATGCTGCTTCGGGAACAGATTCGTCAGAGCAGCCGTTCACTTCTGAACAGGTCGCGTCGGAACAAGATATCGCGGAAGAAACAGAATCAGAGCAGATTACCGCGGAAGAAGCAGAATCAGAGCAAATCACCGCGGAAGAAGCAGAATCAGAACAAAATACCGCGGAAGGGACTGATTCGGAACAGTTTGCCAGTGAGCAGGCTTCCACTGAAGCCACATCGGAACAGGTCATTTCGGAATCGGAATCCATTGTCACGGAGCCGGAGCGGCATGTGGCCGGCGGCCTTGACGAGCTTTTTGCCCAGGTGGAGAGGCTGGACGAGGGACAGGGCTTTGATCCGGAGGAAGCTTTCTATTCCGCGTCCCTGATGGGGGAAGAAGATGAAGAGGGCGGGGACGCCCGTTTTCAGAGTGCCCGTCTTGTGGTTTTTGACGACAGGGAGCCGGAGGGGCACGGAGCGGAGCAGGTCATTTCCTACCCGGCTTTCCGGGAATATGTACTGCAGTACAGCTCCCCGGAAAAGGCACGGGAGGCATATGAGTTTCTTCGGAAAAGCTATTCCCAGGAGGAATGCTGGCCGGATGCTGCCGTCATCCTGGATTTTGACGATGCCCCGGAAACGCCGTATCCCGTATACCCCGGGGTTGTCGTGCCGGAGAAGCGGGAAAGCATTACTAATTCCTTCCTTGAAACCAATGGAAAGAGCGAAAGTGGGATCGATGTCAAGGCCGACGGCCTTTCCGATCTTGAAATAGAAGACGAGAAGATGTACGTGGAGCAGTCGGGATACGACTACGAGGCCATTGGCTGGGGAACCAGCCGGATGGGCATGGATTACCTGAAGAGCTCTGTCCTTTTCAGCGGGATGGAAAGCGATAGGCTTTCCGGCCAGGTGACCGTGGCCGTACTCGATTCCGGCATCAACCTTTCCCATCCTCTCTTTGAAGACCGCATTTCCGATGAAAGCTACAATTTCTATGACGGGAATTCAGATGTGGATGATGACATGGGGCACGGCACCTCTGTTTCCGGCATCATTGTTGACGCAACACCGGACAACGTGGAAATCCTTTCACTGAAGGTCTGCAAGGCGAACAGATTCACCACGGACCTTCGGATCACGAATGCCCTGCTGTATGCCCTGGAGCAGGATGTGTCCTGCGTGAACATGAGCTTCAGCGCACTTTATAATGAGGCCGCTTCCAACGTTACTTCCTATGATTATGCTTTCAGGAAGCTGAACGAGGCAGGCATTCCCTGCTTCGCGTCCGCGGGGAATAATGGCGTGGACGTGGCCAGGGCTTACCCTGCGAACAGCAAGTGGACCCTTACAGTTTCAGCCCTGGATGATGACGATGGGATAGCGTCTTATTCCAATTACGGCACGGACCATGACGGATGCTACGGGATTGACTTTTGCGCTCCCGGCACGAGAATTACCACGGCCAACCTGTATGGCGGCTATAGCGAGGGCACTAGCGGAACCTCATTATCCGCACCTTACATGGCTGCGGCGGGAGCCTACATTAAGCTCCTGCACCCGAATTACAACGTGGCGAAGGTGAAGGCGGCCCTGAAGGAGATCTGCATTGACCTTGGGGACAGCGGAAGGGATGAATATTACGGATGGGGACTGCCGATCCTTACGGATCTGCTGGATGACGAGGAGGAGGCTTCCGGCCATGTTCATGACTGGAATCTCACGGTGCTGAAGGAAGCGGGAGACGAGGACGGCCAGGCCAGGTATACCTGCACCATTTGCGGCAAGACGGTGAGCCGCGTCCTTCATGCGGGGAATGCTGTTTCCACGCTCCCGGACGGGGGCACCTTTAACGCGAACCTTAAGTGCGTCGCGTCCGGCAACTGGTCAAAAACCAGTCAGGATGAGGACAGCATTATCAAGACCATCAAATGGGATTCCGCGGCCATGTACGGAGGGACGGAGATTCAGCAGGACGGCTACCCCGTCTATCTCAAAAAGGGGAGTAATGGGACGATCCTGATCTGGTCTGAATCGTCAAAGCTCAAGGTCAACAGCGACGCGTCCTTCATGTTCAGTAACCTCAAGTCCTTGACGGATATGTCGAGCCTGCTGCCTCATCTGGACACCTCCGGGACCAGCAACATGTATGCCATATTTTATAATGACGTCAGCCTGAATAAGCTGGATTTGTCAGGATTTGATACAAGCATGGTTACGGACATGGGCTGGATGTTCGGAAATTGCAGCTCCCTGTCCAGCCCTGTCATCAAGAATTTCGTGACGACGAAGGTGACCAGCCTTGACTCCATGTTCTATGAGTGCGACGCGCTGAAGACTGTTTCGCTCAAGAACTTCAACACGGCGTCCGTCACGAACTTCAAATGGATGTTCTCCGGCTGCGACTCGCTGACCAGCTTGGATCTTTCCTCGCTTTCGATGTCGTCCGCTACCACGATGTACTGCATGTTTTACAAATGCGATAAATTATCAACGCTGAATCTGGGCAAAAGGAACGGAAGCTGCTATACCAATATGGACTGGATGATCGCCAACTGCCCGAAGCTGAATACACTGAATCTTAGCAAGCTGGACATGGCCTATTGCAATTCCGCGGAGAATATGCTGGGTTCGGACAAGGCTCTTGAGAACATCTATGTTCCCACGAATGTAGCGTCTTATCTCTCCATCGACCTTCCGGCGATGTTTTGTTACGTGAGCGGCAGCACGTTCACGAAATACCAAAAGCTCCCCACCGGCCAGGCCAGGAGCTTCCGGATTTCGCCTTACCACGCCGTCAAATCCCTGAGCCTTGAAGATCTTCGTATTGCCGCGGGAAAGACAGCATCGATAGAGGCCAGCTTCACGCCCTCGAACGCGAGCTTTAAAAAGCTTACATGGGGGAGCAGCAACAGTAACGTAGCCACGGTCAGCTCGACCGGCGTAATCACGGCATTGAGAAGCGGCAGGACCACCATCACCGCGGGAACATTGGACGGAAGCTATATTTCGGCAAGCTGCGTGGTGACGGTCACGAGGACCGGGCCGGTTCTCGTGCAGAGCATAAGCCTTAACCGGCAGAAGGCCACGCTCAAGCTGGATCAGAAAAAGAAAAAGACGGTGCAGCTCAGTGCCACCATACTTCCTTCGAGCGCAACCGACCAGGAACTTACCTGGACGAGCAGCAAAAAGAGCGTGGCGACCGTATCCCAGACAGGGAAGGTGACGGCAAAGAAGGCCGGCAAGGCCGTGATCACGGCAAAGGCAAAGGACGGAAGCGGCGTATCCGCAAAGTGCGTCATCACGGTCAGCCCGGTCCTTGTGACAGGACTTGAGATGAGCAAGAGTTCCGCCTCTATTTCCCTGAGGCAGAGCAAACTGAAGACCCTGCAGCTTTCCGTTTCAGTGACCCCGGCCATTGCCTCCAATCAGGCCGTGACCTGGAAGAGCAGCAAAAAGGCCGTGGCCACGGTTAATTCCCAAGGCCTGGTGACGGCGAAGAAGGCCGGCAAGACCGTGATTACGGCGACGGCAAAGGATGGCAGCGGCGTAAAGGCGCGATGCACCATCACGGTAAGGCCGTATCTTGTCACGAAGCTGAAGATGAACAAGAGCGCGGCTACCATTTATGCCGGGAACAGCAGCAAAAATACCGTACGGCTCAGGGTGAGCGTGACCCCGGCCAAGGCGTCTTACAAGAAAATCGCCTGGAAGAGCAGCAGGAAATCCGTAGCCACGGTGAACTCTAACGGTCTGGTAACGGCGAAGAAGGCCGGCAAGACCGTCATCACCGCGAAAGCGAAGGATGGCAGCGGCAAGACTGCCCGGTGCACCATCACGGTCAAATAATCCCGCGAGCATAGTTTATAGCTACATTTCCTTGAAGCGGGCCAAAGTCTGTTTTGACATAGAATCAGGGGCGGATGCGGTGAGCATCCGCCGTCAGGGAAGCAGGGCGGTTGGAGACTGCTCAGATTAATAAGGGGGAAGAAAGGATGGCAAGAAAGAGGATCGGCGACCTTCTGATAGAGAATGGGACCATTACGGAGGAACAGCTTAAGCAGGCTCTGGACATCCAGAGGAAGGAGGGCGGCCAGATTGGTGAAATCATGATCCGGAGGGGGATCATTACCGAGGAGAATCTGGCGACGACGCTTGCTATTCAGCTCCATATGGATTATGTCGATCTTGACGTGCTCAACATTCCTCCCCATCTTTCCGAAACGGTTCCGAAGAATATCGCGAAGCAGTATGGCATCGTGCCCGTGCGTTCCACAAAGGATTCCCTGTTTGTGGCCATGAGCGACCCCCTGAATTATTACGCGGTAGAGGAGCTCCGCAAGGTCACCAGGCGCAGGATCGTCCCCATGATCGCCACCAGCAGCGCGGTGGACAGGGCGGTGCAGCTTCTTTATGGCAGCGAAGGGGCGGCCCGCGCCATCGAGGAGATGAGGCAGGAGAACGCCGAACAGGCATCCGGCAGGGACAATGCCGCCTTCATTACCAATGAGCTTGGGGTGGAGGATTCCAGCAGCGCCCCTACGGTGCGGCTGGTCAATAACATTATTGAGAGGGCCGTGACCGAGAGGGCCAGCGACATACATATTGAGCCGAGGGAGGAGATGCTCGGGGTGCGCCTGAGGGTGGACGGCGTCCTCCACGACGTGCTTTCCATCCCGAAGGAGAGCCAGGCCGCCGTCATTGCCAGGATCAAGACCATGTCCGGCATGGACGTGACGGAGAGGCGGATACCCCAGGACGGACGTTTCGAGGTCCGGATGAAGGACAGGAACATCGACCTCCGTATCAGCACGCTGCCCACTGCCTATGGGGAGAAGATCGTTGCGAGGTTACTTGACAAGGATGCCGCCATCATCGGCAAGGAGACCCTGGGGCTTCGGGACGATGACCTCAAAAAATACAACCGGCTGATTCATTATCCGAATGGCGTGCTCCTGATCGTCGGTCCCACCGGCAGCGGAAAATCCACGACGATGTATACCATGATTGCGGAGCTGAACACCCGGGATGTAAACCTTGTCACGCTGGAGGATCCGGTTGAATATAATCTGGACGGCGTGAACCAGGTGCAGATCAATCCCAAGGTCAATATGACCTTCGCGAACGGCCTGCGCGCCATCCTCAGGCAGGATCCCGACATCGTTTCCATCGGAGAGATCCGAGACGGGGAGACGGCGGAGATCGCGATGCGCGCGGCGCTGACGGGACGCTTCGTCCTGTCCACTATCCATACCAATGACGCGGTCGGCGCCATCGAGCGACTGGAGGACATCGGGGTGGAGCCCTACCTTATTTCAAGCACGCTCCGCGGGGTGATCAGCCAGCGCCTGGTGCGGAGGGTCTGCCCCTACTGCAGGGAGGAATACCAGCCCAGGCAGGATGAACTGGACAGGCTGGGCATCTCTGATCCGCCCGAAAAAATCCGCTTTTATTTTGGCAAGGGCTGCCCCAGGTGCTATAATATGGGGTATAAGGGAAGAATCGGTATTTTCGAGATCCTGTCGCTCAACCAGACCATGCGCCAGATGATCTACCACCGGCGGGGCCGTGATGAGATCGAGGCTTACCTCAGGCAGCCGGATAGCGATTTTGTGACCATACACGAAAGCGCCATGAGGCTCTTGAAGGAAGGCATAACGACGAGCTTTGAAGTTCTGAGAGTTATAAACGAGGACGAGTGGAGCAATGAATTTTCCGCCGGCAAAACGACCAATAAGCAGCCTTAGGGATTGCAATTGCCGACCAGCCCCGCAAGCGCTTCGCTATGTCAGGGCTCGGAGCGGTCAAACCCCAATCTGATAAAAGAGAGAGAAGCAAATGATTGATGTTAACGAAATCGTGAGGATGGCAAGGGCTGACGGGGCTTCGGACATTCACATTATCTGTGGTTTCCCGCCGAAATACCGTCTGGATGGCGAGCTCCGGGACATGTCCCTGCCCCCGTTTTCCGGCGATGACTGCTTTGCCCTGGCAAAGCAGCTATCAGGGAAGGATTATCCTGTGCTGGAAAGCACGGGGGAGCTGGACGCGGCGGCCAGCCTGGCCGGGACCCGCTGCAGGATACATATCTTCAAAGCGCAGGATGTGCCCTCAGTTGCCCTCCGGCTGCTCCGGGAGGATATTCCGGACATGAATACGCTGGGTCTTCCCCCGGTGGTGAAGGAGCTGACCACGCTCCACAAGGGGATCGTGCTGGTGACGGGGGAGACGGGTTCCGGAAAGTCGACGACCCTTGCGGCCATGCTGGACAAGATAAATCATACCTACAGAAAACATATCGTGACGCTGGAGGATCCTGTGGAGTATATCTACAAGCCGGACAAATGCGCCATAAACCAGCGCGAGGTGGGGAAGGATACCACCAGCTTCGCCATGGGACTGCGCGCTTCCCTCCGGGAGGATCCGGACGTGATCCTGATCGGCGAGATGCGTGACCATGATACCATAGAGACCGCCATTACCGCGGCGGAAACAGGGCACCTGGTCTTCGGCACGCTGCATACCGGTTCCGCGGCTGATTCAGTGGATCGTATGGTGCAGGTTTTCCAGGAAGGGATGCAGCCCCAGATCCGACTGCAGCTTTCCATGTGCCTTTCGGCGGTGCTGACCCAGCAGTTGGTCCCGAAGAGGGGAGGGGGCAGGGCGCTGGCCTGCGAACTGATGATCGTGACGGATGCCATTCGGAACCTGATCCGGACAGGCAACACGCCGCAGATTGCCAATGCGGTGGCCACGAGCCAGGCAATCGGAGGTCAGACTATGGATCAGGCTCTTGTCCAGCTCTGCAAGGGCGGGCAGATCAGCAAGAATAACGCGCTGTATTACGCTACGAACAAGGATTATGTCAGGCAGAATACGTGATAATTCATCAAGGGGGGTAGGCTGATGACGAGCTTTCGTTATGTCGCCCTGGCCAGGGACGGAAAGAAGGTGCGCGGCATCCAGGAGGGCTTCAATGAGATGGACGCCACATCTCGGATTAAAGAGAAATATGACGTCATCCTGAAACTGAAAAAGGTCGGCTTCCAGGGGGGAGGAATCCTTTCCATGGAGATCGGGGGGAAGAGGCTGAATACCAAGGCCTTCGTCCTGATGTGCAGTCAGTTTGCCACGATCTTAAAAGCCGGCATCCCCATTGCCCGGGCTGTCAAGTTGATTGCGGACAAGACCACGGACAAGAAGATCCGGGAGATCCTGTTCCGCGTGGCCGAGGATGTGGAGGCGGGACGATCCCTGTCATCTTCCTTTGATGACGAAGGGGGCGGGATGTTTCCCCAGACCTTTGTGGAGACCCTGCGGGCCGGCGAGGAATCCGGGAAGCTTCCGGAAGCCTTCGCCTCAGTTTACAGGCATTTTGACAAACAGACGAAAATGAGTGGGAAGGTACGCTCCGCCATGACCTATCCCCTCTTTGTGCTGCTCGTAGCCGCTGTTGTCCTGGTAGTTCTCATGGTGGCCGTTGTGCCCAGCTTCATCCAGATATTCGACAGCTTTGGTGGAGAACTTCCCCTGATGACAAGGATGTTGATTGGATTTTCCAATTTCATGAAAGTGGCCCTCCCCTTCATCGCGATAGGAGGGGTTGCACTGACTTTATTCCTGAAACTTTATGGGGCAACGGATAACGGCCGTATCCGTCTCGCCAAGATTCAGCTTCGGATTCCCGTCCTTGGGAATATTGCGGAGCTGAATGCCGCCAGCCAGTTTGCCAACACGATGGCCACCATGGTGGAGTCAGGCATCCCACTGACAAAGGCCGTGAGCATTACCGGCCGGGTAATGGAAAACTTTTGGATCCGTCAGTCGGTGGAGAGCATGGCCGGGAGGATAGAGGAGGGACATACGGTTTCCGATAGCATGCGGGAAGCGAAATGCCTTCCGGACATACTGACGGACATGGTGGGCGTGGGAGAAGAGACAGGTGAAATGAAGGAGACGCTGGAGACGGTCGCTGAGTATTATGATTCCGAGCTGGAGCTTGCCGTGCAGAACGCGTTGGCCATGCTGGAACCCTCTCTTTTGGTTTTCATCGCGATAGTGGCCGGCTTTATCGTGATATCGGTCTATATGTCAATGTTCAGCATGTATAGTTACATGTAATTTTCATTTAATATTTGCATATTTGTCTTCATCTTTATTTGTAATGGTTGTATTTCTAATGGCAGGGTATGGGGCTTATGAATTGGATAGGGTTTTTTATCGGCTTTATGACTTTGATTTTTGGCACGTTCCTTGGCTCCTTCCTTCATTGCGCGGCGTACAGGATTGCCCGCAGGGAGGATTTCGTGCATGGGAGGAGCCGTTGCCCCCATTGCGGGCATATCCTGTCAATGTTTGATCTTGTTCCGCTGCTGAGTTATTTCATGCTGCGAGGGCACTGCAGGTATTGTAACGCGCGTATCCCGGCGAGGTACCCCCTGTCGGAAGCGGTCTTTGCGCTTCTCTGTTTGGGACTCTACCTCCGTTTCGGCCTGTCCCTGGTATTTTTCCGAAATCTTTTTCTGACGGGCTGTCTCTTCTGTCTTGCCCTCGTAGATCTGGAGTGCTACAGGATTCCTGATGGCTGTGTTCTCCTTGCCCTTCTTGCGTTTCTGGTGACATCGCCTTTTATTTACGGGGACTGGAAGCTGATCCTTTCCAGAGTCTTATGTATGTTCGTGTACTGCGCGGTGATATTGCTGATGTCCCTTTTCATGGACTGGCTGAGTGGGAAGAGGAGCCTGGGAGGGGGGGATGTCAAGCTGATGTCTGTCATGGCCTTGTATCTGGGGTACGTAGGCATGCTCTTCTATATTTTCGTGGCCTGCCTTTTGGGGCTTATATACGTCATTTTTCTGCGGCGCGGCTTTGGAAAGCATATACCCTTTGGCCCCTGTCTTGCGGCTTCAGGCTACTTTATGCTTTTGTTTGGAGAACAGATCGCTTCATGGTACTTATCCGTCCTTTGATGCCTGCTGTTTGAGCTGGAATCATTAAGAAAAAAGGGGTAACTGTTCAGTCAAGCTGAACAGTTACGCCTCGGGCGTGGCGCTTACGCGCATTCCGAGTACGCCCGAGGCAGGCTTTTCGACGCTTTCATACGCACCTCGCGGCAAGCGCGAGGTGCTAACTGAATAGTTACAAAAAGGGGCCATTCAGCGCCTTGTCCGCCCTTGAATATCAGGGGATGCTGAATCATTGTAATTGTCCGGACGAGCCGGACAGTTGCGAATCGTTATCTAATGTTGCAGAGTTTATGTGAGGACTGGCGATGCTAGGAAATAAGCAGGAAATCCTGGGAATTGATTTGGGGCGAAGCAAGATGAAGCTTGCCCTGATGAAGGGGCTGGCTGTAAGAAGGACGGTATTGATGGAAATGCCGGATAATTCTCTGACGGCGGGACGCGTCAGCTCCCCCGCGCTGCTGGGGAATCTTCTGAAGGAAACGTTGCGGCAGAGCGGGATAAGGGCAAAGAATTGTGCCATTGTCATTCCGGACGATGCCATCATTATACGAAATGTGAATATGCCAAAGATGTCGGAAGATCAGATGAAATACAATCTTCCCTTTGAATTCCGGGACTATATCCAGGGGGAGCTGAGGGAGTATGTATTCGATTACGAGCTGGTAGCCAGGGAGAAGGCCGACAGGGGCAGTGGGAGGATGCGCCTTCTGGCCGTATCCATGCAGAGGGCGGTGCTGGAGGAGCTTCGGAGCCTGGCAAGGTATGCCGGCCTCCAGCTTGTGATGGCAGCGCCTGTCGCCTGCGCCTTCGAGGGAATACTTCATGATGTGGGGGCGGATGACGCTGACTGCTGTTTTGCGGATATCGGCTTCGCGAATACAAGGCTCTACATGTTCCGCGGCGTCCACTATGTGGCAACGCACACCCTGGACAGCGGCATTTCCAGGGCTGTGGAAAACCTGGCCGATGAATTCCGCGTGGATGAGCACCTTGCGGCGACTTATCTGGAGACGAATTATGAAAACTGTTCGGAATCACCAGGCCTTAGAGATGTTTTTGAGGACATTACGGCGGAAATAGAGCGCGCGCTGAATTTTTTTGAATTCAATAATCCGGATGTCTCGCTGTCACGGATCTTTCTCTGCGGGGGAGGATCCATGATACCTGCCCTTGTGGATATGCTCAGGGAACGTCTGAACATCGAGACGATACCGGCAAGGGAGCTTTTTGAATCGCCCAGGAACGGGGCGGAAAAAATAGGGCTTTCGGTGCAGGCTGCCGGGATTACCAGGAATTAGACAGGTTTGGCACATAATCGGCAAATGTTTTGAAACTATTCAGCACCCTCTGAATTGTTACCGCTATTTCTACAGGATTCATGGCACCGGAATGGGCTGCAGGTCGGAGATAGGAAAATGGGCAGATTTGGCATAAAGAGAAATGAAATACATGATGGAAAAAGGATTAACCTTGCCATTGTGGATGAAGAGAAGATTAATTGGATTCTGGCTGTCCCACTCATACTTCTGATTGTGTTGTGCGCGGTCTTCTTTTCCAAAATCTTCGTAATTGACCGGCTCCAGCAGGTATCAGTCGAAAACCGAAAGGTAGAGCAGATGACCGAAACGCTGGAGGCCCTATACAATGAGATTGACTCGGAAGGGGAGGTGACGGGGCGTTACCACCATTACACGCTTTCCGGGATGACGGAGGAGGAGCAGCATCGGAGGCCCCGGCAGGACATTTTCCAGCTCGTGCGGGAGATGATGACCCTCGTTGGAGCGGTAGAAAGCTTCCGTGTCAGCGGGAACAGCCTATCCGTTTCCGTTTCCGCTCCTGATCTGAAAACGATCAGCAACATGGTGCGGAGGCTTGAGGAGAATCCTTATGTGGATACGATCAGCGTGGCCATGGCGCAGACAGATTCCCTGACTCGTCAGGAAAGGCTATCCGGGTTTGATTATGTTTCCGCGCAGATCACGATTTACTTAAGAGGCCGTGGATTGGAGAATGTGGAATCGGGAGGGTAGAGATGGATGTTCTGAACAGGAATCTCACGACCAGGGAAAAGATGCTGGTCCTGCTGCTGAGCTTCATACTGCTCGCTTTGGTATATTACAAATTTGTGGATGAGCCGGTTCGGCGGGATATTGCCGCTGCCAGAAACAGGCAGTTGGAATTGCAGGACGAGATAGATCTGGCAAATCTACAGCTAATGCAGATACGCAGGATGCAGGAGGAGCTGGCCGCCTCAAATTCCGAGATGGGAGGGTCGTTGGCTGCCCGTATGCCGAGCTACAGCTCCAAAAAGGAGGAGTATGATTTCCTGAATTCCCTGCTTCTGGAAGCGGATGATTATTACATTGGCTTCAGCGGCATCAGTCGGGACGGGGAGCAGGTGCGCAGGAACTTTTCCCTGAGATTCGACGCCGGGTCCTTTGAATCCGCGGAAAACATTCTGCGCAAGCTGGAAAACAGCGAGATACGGTGTCTGATCGGGGATGTGAACATTTCCACTGCCAGGGAACCGTCCAGAAATGACGCCGCGAATTATTATCAGGAAAGGGACATCCTGACAAATCCCGTGACGGTGAACGCTGTGGCGACTTTTTATGAAACAACCTATGAAGGGACGGCCGACATGGAGCTTCCGGCAGAAAATTGATGACGTGGACAATGTTGCCGCGAAATAAACCTATGTTTTCATCGTTTTGACAGAGGTGTTTTCATGAAAAAGCGTTTTCTTCTTCCTGCCGCGGCAGGTATCCTTTCCGCTCTGGCCTTTTCTCTTACGGCCAGGGCGTCCACGATTACGACGGTGCGTCTGGACATAGGTCCCTATGAGGGGCAGGAGCTGCATGCGGGGGACATGATCAGCGGCAGGGCACCGAATACCTATGACAATCTGTATTTTGTGGCGGATTATCAGGTGGGGGCCGGAAGCGGCGTGGTGGGCCAGCCTTATTCTTATTCCATTGACGTGCGTCCGGAGGAGGGCAGCGTGTTTTCGGACAGCTGCGCGGTTGAAGTCAGGGGCGCCTATGAGGTGGCCCTTGAATCGAGGAGCCCGGAACGCATGCAGCTTAAGGTAAAGACCTATCCGTTTTATGTCATCAAAAATGTAAAAGGTCTGGAGGAGGATGGGAACAGTTGGAAGTGGGACCGTGTCGATAACGCGGATACCTATGACGTATTGATCTATTATGAAAATGAGGATGGCGAAGAGTTGGTGGCGAAAAAGTCCACGACCAGCCGTAAAATTGATGTTTCCTCTTATAACACGTCCTCCAGGCAGTTCCTGCGGATCACTGTACGTGGCAGGAATACGAAGGAAAGGGGGCAGAATTACATTGCTTCCGGGATGTATGTCGATGAAGACGGGGAAGTGGATGAGGAGAATGCCGACATAGGCTATTCCTTCCGCGTGCTTACGGCGAGGTCGAACTCGATCGCCACGTCAGAGACCACTGTGAAGGCTGCAAACGGGGAATCCCGCGGAGCCGGGATGGGGGAGGCGGAGGAGATAGGTCCGGATTCTTCCATGGGAACGGATAATAATGGGACATCCTCTAAATATACCCAGGGCGTTTGGAGCGCGGGGACAGACGGCCTTTGGTATTTCATGAATGGCAGCAGCAAGAGAAAGGGCTGGATCAATCCCGCGGAGGGGGAGTGGTATTACCTGTCTCCCCAGGACGGCAGCCTTCAGTCAGGCTGGCAGCTTGTGGACGGGTATTGGTTTTTTCTGAATCCAATTCATGATGGAAGCTATGGCAAGCTAACGATTGGCTGGCAGAACATCAAAGGGAAATGGTACTACCTGAATCCGGTCTATGGGAATGGCATGCCCTACGGCGCAATGTTCGCCAATGGCTCCACCCTGGACGGTTATCACGTGGGGACAGACGGAGCCTGGCTTGGATATTGACAGGATCTTTATAGCGTGCGATGCCGCGCTGCTTGTCACAAAATCAGGGTGGCAGATTGGGGGGAAGAGAAATGTTGGAGAAAATTCTTACGGACGGCAGGAGTGCCGCTAATGAAAAGCATGTTTTCGCTCTGCCGGTGTCCGCGACTGCCGTTTTGACATTGGTATTTGCGTTTTTGTTTTCAGCCTTTTTTAACGGCATGGAGGCCAGGGCGGAAACGGTCATACAGTCTGTGGAACTGAATGTGGGGGCGGAGGACGCGGAGGATATGCAGCCGGGAACGGTTTATACGGCCTTTGACCCTGAAATGTATGACAGTAGCTGGGAAATTTACAGCTACAGCACCAGTTCCGAGCATAATACTCCGAAGAAGGCATATTATTATACCATTGAACTGCGTCCATATGACGGCTATGTTTTTGCCGACCAGTGCCCCATTTCTGTACGTGGGGCTTATGAGATTGAGCTTTTGTTTCATAACCAGGAGAAAATCCGTCTGAAGGCAAAGGCGTATCCCTATTATATTTTCCCTGACGTAACGGGCATTACGAGGAATGGGGATACGTACACCTGGGACAAGGTGGAATATGCCGGCGGCTATGACGTGGCCATTTATTATCATGACAAGGAAGGAGACATCAAAAGCTCGAAGAAATCCGTCAATACGAACAGGGTGGATATTTCAAATTTTGAGACATATAACCGGACTTTTGATTATATTTCTGTCAGGGCCAAGTCAGGAACCGGGGCCTATGCCGGCTATTTTTCGAACGGGAAATATGTCCTGGAGGATGGGACGCCTGATGCTGAATTTGATGATGAGGAGTATTCCTTCCGCATACCGACCAGCAGGCTGAACGGGGTTTCCACGACATCCTCGGTAGATAACGCAAATACGGCTGTGCCTAATGTGGCCGGCAGCGTGGTGACCGATGGGATGACGGTAAACAGCGGCTTGCCCGTGTCCGGTATCAGCGGAGGACCCGGCATTACCGGGAACAACCCGGTGAGCAATGCCGGAAACTGGCAGCAGTCCGGCGAGGACTGGTATTATGTCCAGAACGGCACATTTCTTAAAGGCTGGGTCAACCCTCTGAACAATGACTGGTATTTCATGGGGCCGGATGGCCGGATGTCGGTCGGATGGCTTTACCTGTCCGATTACTGGTACTACTTTAACCCCGTGCATGACGGGTCTTATGGCCGTATGCTTACGGGCTGGCAGAACGTGGGAGGAAAATGGTACTGCCTTAACGCGTCAAATATGGGAGGGATACCTTACGGCGCAATGTATTCCGGATGTGTCACTCCGGACGGTTACACGGTGGGCGCGGACGGCGCCCTGCTGCAGTAAGCGTTGACGACTTTCGCTCGTTTCATGGCGTCAGGCTGATCGGCTTTCTTTGATTTCTGATGGGAAAGCCGGTTTGTCAAAGGATAGGGAGGAAAGAGGGATGAATAGAATTATTACCGTCATGCTGCTTTCATTTTTGTTTTGTACCGCCGTTCCTTATCCTTCTGATGCTGGTGAGTGGATACAGGTCAACGGACACTGGCGTTATGACTTTGATGACAGAATGTGGCCCGAGAACGCCTGGGTATGGATTGACGGGAACCGGGACGGCATTTCGGAATGCTATTATTTCGATGAGTATGGGAATATGGCATCGGACTGCAGGACGCCTGATGGCTATTATGTTAACGCGGATGGCTGCTGGGTGGTGGACGGGGTTGTCCAGACAATGGGGAGCTATCAGGAACCCGGCACGGCAGGTGGCGAGGTCTTATCAGAAAGCAGTCTTGTCAGGACGATCGATCCGGAAGCTAATAAATCAAAACAAAATAATTCCTCAGCCAGCAGCTCGTCGAAGAGCAGGAGGAGAAAAACCAGCCCTGTCCGCAGCGTGAAAAACGTGACGAAAGACGATGATTACAGCACGGACAACAGCAAGGGGATGTCAACCGGCCTCAGCAGTTACGCGCCGGGAACTCGATGATTCCCGGACAAGGCGTCACGGGGGTTAATGATTTCGGACGGGCAACCATAAGAATTAATGAATTCGGACGGGCAACCACAGTCAACCATTAGATTTAATAATTTCGGACGGGCAACCACAGAATTCAATGATTTCGGATTGAGGGCTTATAATCGCTTTTTGGAGGAAGGTTCATTTTTGAAAGAGGATATTTTGAAGGAAAATGATGGGAATATACCCGGGGAGCCGGATGGGCAAGTTCCTGGCGGGCATGATTATATGGTGCGGGCGCTTGGCGGGGACGGCGGCATCCGCGCTTTTTCTGTGACAAGCAGGAATCTTGTGGAGGAGGCAAGGCGGATTCATGGAACCAGCAATGTCGTGACCGCGGCGCTGGGAAGGACGCTTTCCGCCGCCCTTATGATGGGGGACATGCTCAAGGAGGACGGGGCTTTCCTGACGATCCGCTTTGATGGGGACGGCCCTGCCGGGCCCCTCGTGGTCAGCGCCGACCATGAGGGAAATGTGCGCGGCATGGTGCAGAATCCATTGGTGCTGCTCCCTCTGAAGCCGGACGGTCATCTGGACGTCGGCGCCGCCGTTGGTCATGGGACGCTAACCGTTATCCGGGATCTTGACCGGGAGAATACTTATAGCGGCAACATTTCCATTTACAGCGGGGAGATAGGGGAGGATCTGACCCATTATTTTGCCGAGTCCGAGCAGGTTCCCTCCTCAGTGGGTCTTGGCGTTCTGGTGAGTTCGAAGGAGCATAGCGTGCTGGCTGCCGGCGGTTTCCTGATCCAGTTGATGCCCGGCGCTTCTGATGAGGCCGTCACCCGTCTGGAGGAGAATATCCGCAGCATGCCTTCTGTCACGGAGCTTCTGTCCAGGGGCAGCTCGCCGGAGGAAATGCTGGAGATCGCGATGCGGGGCCTTTCGCCCAGGATTCTTGGCACGAAGCCCGTGCGTTATCATTGCGAATGCAGCCATGACAGGTTTTCAAGGGCCTTGAAGCTTCTGGGAAGGAAGGAGCTGGACTCCATGCTGCGGGAGAAGCGGCCGCAGGAGCTGGTATGCCGTTTTTGCGGGAGGAAGTACCAGTTTTCCATAGCGGAGCTGGAAGCCCTCCGCGCGGAGCTTGGCCCGCAATGACGCAAAGGTCTTAGGTCAGGAAAAAGAAAGTGAAAAACGGCTTTCTTGAGGGGGATGAATGAAAAAAGTCGCGGTAATCATGGGAAGTGATTCAGACCTTCCTGTAGCGGAAAAAGGGATTGAAGTTCTGAAAGTTTATGGCGTGCCATTTGAAGTGCATATTTATTCTGCCCACAGGACTCCGGAGGAGGCTGCGGCTTTCGCGCGGGAAGCGCGCGGGAAAGGCTTTGGAGTCCTGCTTTGCTTTGCCGGCATGGCAGCCCATTTGGCCGGGGCCTTCGCGGCCAATACCACGCTTCCGGTCATAGGCATCCCCTGCACCGGGAAAGCTTTGGAGGGGATGGATGCCTTGCTTTCCACCGTCATGATGCCTCCCGGAATTCCTGTTGCCTCGGTGGGGATAAATGCGGGGAAGAATGCCGCGCTTTTGGCCGTGGAGATCCTTGCGGTCGAAGAGGAAGCGCTTTCCGAGAAGCTCAGGGAGGAAAGGGAGGAGAACCGCCGGAAAATATTGGAAAAGGATCGGGCGATGGCGGGACGTTACTGATTCCCTCCCCTATTAGAGTAGGTATAAACTATGCATCAAGCATAGCCTATACCGTATTTGGCGCATCCCAGTGGGATGCGTCTTAACAAAATATGCCTTCAGGCATGTTTTGTTAAGATTTTCCGCAGCATTCCTTGTGCTGCGAAAAAACCAGGTTTGGCTGCTTTGATTCAATGACAAAGGGAGGAGACAGGCGATCTGTTCAGCCTGGCTGTGCGGATGAAGTTTGAGTGGATGATGACGCAGGCAGATAGTAATCAGGAAAGGGGAAAAGGGTGAAGAGCCAGAGTGAGGCCTACAAGGCGGCAGGCGTGGACATTACCGCGGGATACCGGGCGGTGGAGCTGATGAAGCAATATGTAACGAAGACGATGACGGAAGGGGTCTGTTCTGGACTGGGCGGGTTCGGCGGCCTTTTCGAGCTTCCGGAGGGATATCGGAAGCCCGTGCTTGTCTCAGGGACGGACGGGGTTGGCACGAAGCTGAAGCTGTCCTTCCTTCTGGAACGGTATGACACGGTGGGAATCGACTGCGTGGCCATGTGCGTAAACGACGTGATCTGTTGCGGCGCGAGGCCCCTTTTTTTCCTGGATTATATTGCCTGCGGGAAAAATCTGCCCGACCGCATAGCGGAAATTGTGAAAGGCGTAGCCGAGGGCTGCGTTGAAGCCGGGGCGGCCCTGGTGGGCGGGGAAACGGCGGAAATGCCTGGCTTTTACCCGGAGGATGAATTTGACCTGGCGGGCTTTGCGGTTGGAATTGTCGAGAAGGAACGAATCATTGACAATGGGAAAATGAGGGCCGGCGACATTGTCATCGCGCTGCCCTCGAGCGGCGTGCACAGCAATGGATTCTCTCTTGTTAGGAAAATCTTTGACATAGACCATATGAGCAGGGAGGAGGCCATGAGGCCGGAGCCTTCCCTGGGCATGGCGGGAATAGGGGAGACGCTCCTGGAACCCACAAGGATCTACGTGAAGCCTGTCCTGGCCCTTCTGGATGCTGTTCCCGTCCGGGGCATCAGCCACATTACGGGCGGGGGCTTTTTTGAAAATATCCCCAGATCCATCCCCGATGGCCTGGGGGCGAGGATTTCTTCATCCGACGTGCGGACTCCCGCGATTTTCCACCTTATCCAGGAACGGGGCGGCATTTCCGGTCACGATATGTTCAATACCTTTAATATGGGCGTTGGCATGTGCGTCATTGTCCCTCCGGATATGGAAAAGGAAGCAATAGACATCCTGCAAAGCGGCGGGGTCGATGCCTATCGGCTGGGGGAAATTATATCCTCGGATGAAAAGCTGATCCTCTTGTGACAGATTGATGGAAGTGACGGTACCGATCGAGTTGACGGTACCGAGGGAATTCCGATAGAATTCCGCTGATATTTTTCACAGAATTTGCGAACCCAGAGGGCACTGAACCGTTATCATTTGCGAAAGGAGTTTCCATAATGTCCTATCAAATAAATGACTTGTCTTCCCTGCTTCGTTCAAATGCTTATCCCGGCAGGGGAATTGTGATCGGCCAGTCAGAGGATGGCGCTAATGCCATAATCATTTATTTTATCATGGGCCGCTCCGCGAATTCCCGCAACAGGGTCTTTTCGGAAAGCCCCGGCAGGGACAGGCTTACAATTTATCCTGCGGATGAGACCAAGGTGCAGGATCCTTCCCTTATCATTTATTCTCCTTTCCGCCTTTATGAGGACGGGGGCTCCTCTTTGGAAAATCAGAAGCAGATTATCACAAATGGGGATCAGACGGATACGATTTTCCAATTCCTTAAAGAAGGCAGGAGCTTCGAGGAGGCTCTGGAGAGCAGGCAATTTGAGCCTGACGCGCCAAACTGGACTCCCAGAATCTCCGGGATTTTGGATTTCTCATCTGGCGGCTCCGGCTTTGACCGTCCGGACTCTCAAAAAACCGAAGTATCTGCGGGTCAGGCCGGCTTCCTTGTGGGCTCTGCCGGATACAAGCTGTCCATCCTGAAGGCGCAGGACGCGGAAGGGCAGTGCTGCGCCCGGTATACCTTTTCATACCGCATGCAGCCAGGACTAGGGCATTTTCTGCATACCTATCAATGCGATGGAAATCCCATTCCCTCTTTTTCCGGTGAGCCGGAGAGGGTGAGGCTGGGGAATGACATGGATGGCCTGGTCAGCGAAATATGGGACAGCCTTCATCCGGATAACAAGATATCACTCTACGTCCGCTTCACGGACCTCCACACGGGTTCTGCCCGGAGTATAGTAAAGAACAAATACAGCTCATGAAGCTTGTTATGAAATCCGAGTGGTCAAAACCCACTTCAATAGGGGGACATGTGGTTGCGATACCGAAGATGTTTGTCGGGGATCAGAGTGGCCAGAAACCACTTTAATAGAGGGGCCATTCAGCTTGTGATACCGTAAGCTGTTTGTCAGGAATTAAAGCGGCCAAAAACCACTATAATAGAGGGGCCATACAGCTTGTGATACCGTAAGCTGTTTGTCAGGAATTAAAGCGGCCAAAAACCACTTTAATAGAGGGGCCGATTTGCCCCGCAGGCGGTTCGCTATGTCAGAATTCAGAGCGGCAATAAAACCACTCTGATAGGGGAGAAAGAATATGAAAGAATTTGCTTTGAAGTATGGCTGCAACCCGAACCAGAAACCGGCCAGGGTCTATATGGAAGGGGGCAGGGAGCTTCCTTTCAGGGTGCTGAACGGCCGTCCGGGATATATTAATTTTCTGGACGCTTTTAATTCCTGGCAGTTGGTCAAAGAGCTGAAGGAGGCCGTGGGCGAACCGGCTGCCGCGTCCTTTAAGCATGTTTCCCCTACCAGCGCCGCCATCGGAAGGGTTCTCCCCGAAAAGCTGAAGAAGGCCTGCTTTGTGGACGACATTGAGGGGCTGGACGAGAGTCCGCTGGCATCAGCCTATGCCCGGGCCAGGGGCACGGACCGTATGTCAAGCTATGGAGACTTTGCCGCCCTTTCCGACAAGTGCGACGCGGTGACGGCTCGGATTCTTCAGAGGGAGGTATCCGACGGGGTCATCGCCCCTTCTTTTGACGATGAAGCTCTGGAAATCCTGAAGTCCAAAAAAAAGGGTAATTATAACATTATACAGATCGATCCGGACTATGTTCCGGAGGAAATCGAGCGGAAGCAGGTCTACGGCGTGGTATTTGAGCAGGGGAGGAACGAGTACAGGGTAACGGATGAGGCCTTTGCGAATATCGTTTCCATGAACAAGAACCTGAGCCCGGAGGCCAGGCTGGATCTCACTGTTGCATTGATCACACTGAAATATACCCAGTCCAATTCCGTCTGTTACGCGGAGGACGGGCAGGCCATCGGCGTGGGGGCCGGGCAGCAGTCCAGGATTCATTGCACGCGCCTTGCCGGGAACAAGGCAGACCTTTGGCACCTCCGCCAGACGGATAGGGTGCTTTCCCTTCCCTTCCGGCCCGACATGCGCCGCGCGGACAGGGATAATGTAATCGACGTTTATCTTTCAGAAGAATATGAGGACGTGCTTGCCGAGGGAAAATGGCAGCAATATTTCACGGAAAGGCCCGTCCCCTTCCTCCGGGAGGAACAGAAAAGCTTCCTGTCAGGCCTTTCCGGCGTGTCTCTTGCATCGGACGCCTTCTTCCCCTTCGGGGATAATATAGAGAGGGCGCGGAAATCCGGCGTTTCCTATGTCGCGGAGCCGGGCGGATCCATAAGGGACGACAATGTTATTGAAACGGCGGACAAATACGGCATGCTGGTGTGCTTTACGGGAATGAGGCTGTTCCATCATTAAAGGCGGAAGATTGGTCGGGGACAGCCGGAATGGCAGAAAACAAAGTAAGAGCAAATACAGAGGAAGAGCGGATACAAAGTAATAGCAAATACAAAATAATAGCAAATACAAAATAATAGCGAATACAAAGTAATAGTAAATACATAGTAATAGCAAATACAGAGGAAGAGCAAGGAAGGAAAAGAGAGGAAGAGGAATGAAAAGCGCGAAGACAAGAATCGCGGTGCTGGTCTCCGGGGGCGGCACAAATCTCCAGGCCTTGATTGACGCGGAAAGGCGGGGGGAGATCCCTGATGGGGAAATCACACTGGTTATCGCCTCCAGAGAGGGGGTCTATGCCCTCCGGAGGGCTGCGGACGCGGGCATCGACAGCATGGTCATCCATAAGGATGAAGACAGGATGATCCGGGTTCTTGAAGAGCGGGGAATAGGCCTCATTATCCTGGCTGGATTCCTGACCATTCTTTCCGAGCGCTTCACCAGCCGCTTCGCGAACAGGATCATAAACGTGCATCCATCCCTGATTCCAAGCTTCTGCGGCAAGGGATATTACGGTCTCCGTGTGCACGAGGAAGCCCTGAATTATGGGGTGAAGGTAACGGGGGCTACAGTGCACCTTGTGAATGAGGTGCCGGACGGAGGACGGATCCTCCTGCAGAAGGCCGTGGAAGTGCGGGAAGGGGATACCCCGGAAATTCTTCAGAAACGGGTCATGGAAGAGGCGGAATGGAAGCTTCTTCCCCTTGCCGCGGAAATGATGGCAAAAAAGATCAGGGATGAGCAGTAAAAGATCGCGATACAGCATCTATTATCAGCCGTGAAAGCGCTTCAAAAACCACTTCGATGGAGAAGCATATAGCTTGCGCTACCGTAGCTGTTTTTCAGGAATCAAAGCGGCCAAACCGCTTTGACAGGGGAGGTAGGATGAAAATTGCAGTAGTTGGCGGGGGCGGCCGGGAGCATGCCATTATCAAGGCGTTGAGAAAAAATTCCCTGGCTGAGGAAATATATGCCCTTCCGGGGAATGGAGGCATTGCGGCGGATGCCCGCTGCGTCCCCGAAATCAAGGCGACGGACTTGGACGGGGTGACAGAGTTCTGTTTAAAGAATAAGGTGGATTACGTCGTTGTCGCCCCGGACGACCCCCTTGTCATGGGGATGGCGGATCGTCTGGAAAAAGAGGGCATTCCCGTTTTCGGCCCGGTGGCCGCCGCCGCCATGATCGAGGGCTCGAAGGTTTTCGCGAAAAACCTGATGAAAAAGTACGGCATACCTACGGCACATTTCGAAATATTCACTGACGCGGAGTCTGCCAGGGAATATGTCAAGACCTGCCCGCTGCCGGTTGTCTTAAAAGCGGACGGCCTTGCCCTCGGAAAAGGGGTTTTGATTGCCGAAAGCAGGGAAGAGGCCGTTTCCGCTGTCCATACCATTATGGAAGAGAAGAAGTTTGGCGAGTCCGGGAACAAGATCGTGGTCGAGGAATTCCTGAGCGGCCCGGAGGTTTCAGTGCTCAGCTTTACGGACGGCAAGACCATCGTGCCCATGGTTTCCTCCATGGATCATAAACGGGCGGAGGATGGTGACAAGGGCCTCAACACGGGCGGAATGGGAACCATCGCGCCCAACCCCTATTATACGGAGGAGGTGGCGGCGGAATGCATGGAGAAAATATTCAAGCCTACCATCGCCGCCATGAACAAGGAGGGGAGGACATTCCGGGGATGCCTTTATTTCGGGCTGATGCTGACGAAGGACGGGCCAAAGGTGATTGAATATAACTGCCGTTTCGGGGATCCGGAGGCGCAGGTGGTGCTTCCCCTTCTGGAAACGGATCTTCTGACTGTAATGAAGGCTGTCACCGAGGGGAGGCTGTCCGACATTACGGTCAAATGGAAGAAGGATTCCGCGTGCTGCGTCGTCCTTGCGTCCGGGGGCTACCCCCTGTCCTACAAATCGGGTTATGAAATCACCGGCATAGAGGATTGCGATAATGTTTATGTTGCCGGCGCGGAAAGGAAGGACGGGAGGCTATTCACAAAGGGAGGCCGGGTTCTGGGCGTTGTTCGTACCGCAGGGACGCTTCCTGAGGCCGTCCGTCTTGCCTATGACGACGCGGCAAAAATTCATTTTGAAAACATGCACATGAGGCATGACATCGGGAAGAGGGCCATGGAAGCCCTTATATAGAATGAAATGCAAGCCTTTCATTCTACATTTGTGTATCTGACGCAACACGAATGGGATGTCAATGCCTGCGGCATTAAGTCATAGTATGAAATGTAAGCCTTTCATTCTTGCATTTGTATCGCTGGCGCGTCACAAATGGGACGTCAACGCCTGCGGCATTGAGTCAAGGAAAGGCAAGGAGAGAGGGTTGAAATGGTTTATCGCGTTTATGTAGAAAAGAAGGAGGGCTTTCGAAATGAGGCGGAGGCGCTGCGGAAAGATATCAGGGATATTCTTCTTGTAAAGGGTCTCCGGGATATCCGCGTGCTGAACCGTTATGATGTGGAATGGGAGCCTTCCATCGGAGATCCGGGAGAGGGGGATGCCCGTTTCCGGGAAGCCGTGCGCTTTGTCCTGTCTGAACCGCAGCTTGATCTTACGTATTTCAGCCTTGAGGCGGCGAAGGCCGGGATGGCCGATATTGGAATGGCCGGTAGCGGTGATACGGCGAAAACAGGAATCGCGGATCCGGATCATGTTTTCTGCGTGGAATTTCTGCCCGGACAGTTTGATCAGCGGGCGGATTCCGCGGAGCAGTGTATTCAGATCCTGACACAGGGCGCGCGTCCAAGGGTGCGGTCCGCCAGGCTTTATCTCCTCTACGGGGAGCTTTCCTCCGGGGAAATCGACATTATCAAAAAATTCGTCATTAATCCCGTGGAGGCAAGGGAAGCGGACCTTTCCGCCCTGGAGACCCTTGACATGCCTTATACGATACCGGATGACGTCCGGTCGGTCGAGGGCTTTCTGACCATGGACGAGGAAGGGCTGGAGGGCTTCCTCAGGGCGAATGGCCTGGCCATGGATCTGCCGGATATACAGTTCTGCCAGAAGTATTTCAGGGAAGAGGGGCGGAACCCCACCATGACGGAAATCCGCGTGGCGGATACCTATTGGTCGGATCATTGCCGTCATACCACCTTCCTTACCACCATCGACCGGGTGGATTTCAAAGCTTCTGAGGGTTCGCCGGAAAGGCGGCGGCTGGAAGAAGCCTGGGCGAGGTATCAGGATGCCAGGAAGGAGGCGGGCAGGGAGCATAAGCCCGTAAACCTTATGGATCTCGCGACCATTGCCGCCAGATGCCTTCGGCAACGGGGGCTTTTGGACAAGCTGGACGAGTCCGAGGAGATCAATGCCTGCACCGTGAAGATCCGGGCGCAGATGGATGACGAGGAGCAGGACTGGCTTCTGCTTTTCAAGAACGAGACCCACAATCACCCTACGGAGATCGAACCCTTCGGGGGCGCGGCGACGTGTATCGGCGGCGCCATTCGGGATCCCTTGTCCGGCAGGGCCTATGTCTATCACGCCATGCGGCTGACCGGGGCTGCCGATCCTACCGTTCCGGTGCAGGAAACCCTGGCCGGGAAGCTGCCCCAGAGGAAGCTGGTCACTACGGCGGCAGAGGGTTATTCCTGTTATGGCAATCAGGTAGGCCTCGCCACGGGCCTGGTCGAGGAGATTTATCATCCCGGTTACGCGGCAAAGCGAATGGAGATTGGCGCCGTCGTGGCCGCCGTGAAGGCAGACCAGGTAAAGAGGGAGAAGCCGGAGGCCGGGGACGTGGTCATCCTCCTTGGGGGACGGACCGGCAGGGACGGGATCGGGGGCGCCACGGGTTCCTCGAAGGCTCATGACATCCGCTCCCTGGATAGCTGCGGGGCGGAGGTGCAGAAAGGGAACGCCCCGGAGGAGAGGAAGCTGCAGAGGCTCTTCCGTAACCCGGAAGCTTCCCGGATGATCCGGAGATGCAACGATTTTGGGGCCGGCGGCGTTTCCGTCGCCATCGGCGAGCTTGCGGAGGGGCTCCGCGTAGACCTGGACCTTGTGCCGAGGAAGTATGAGGGTCTGGACGGGACGGAGCTGGCCATCTCGGAGTCCCAGGAAAGGATGGCCGTCGTGGTTTCACAGGAGGATAAGGATCGCTTCCTGGCGCTGGCGGCGGCGGAGAACCTGGAAGCCACCCATGTGGCCACCGTCACGGACAACAGACGTCTTGTCATGCTCTGGCGGGGCAAGGCCATTGTTGATCTTTCAAGGGATTTCCTGGATTCCAATGGCGCGGAAAAACATATTTCCGTCATTGTGACAACGGGAGAGGATTTTTCACCGGAAATCAGGGGGTCCTTTACGGAAAATTATAGAAGGCTCGCGGGCGACCTGAACGTCTGCTCCCAGAGGGGGCTGTCGGAACGCTTTGATTCCACGATCGGGGCCGGGACGCTGCTGATGCCCTTCGGGGGACAGCGTCAGAGGACGCCAATCCAGGCGATGGCCGCCAGGATTTCCTCGGAACGACAGTTGACTCCCGATGCTTCCGTCATGTCCTATGGCTTCAACCCGTATCTCATGGAAAAGGATCCCTTCCGGGGGGCCTATCTTTCCGTGGTGGAATCTGTCTGTAAGCTGGTGGCGGCAGGAGCGGATTTTTCCGATGTATATTTAAGCTTCCAGGAGTATTTTGGAAAGCCCGGCCGGGATTCCTCCCGCTGGGGAGCGCCGCTGTCCGCCCTGCTGGGGGCTTTTTCCGCCCAGATGGATCTGGGAGTCGCCGCCATTGGGGGGAAGGATTCCATGTCCGGAAGCTTTGAGGATATGGACGTGCCGCCCACGCTGGTCTCCTTTGCCATCACGACGGAACGGCAGGAGCACATCATGTCTCCTGAGTACAAGGGCGCGGGGCACAGGGCGCTCTGGCTCCGGCCCACTTATCGGGATTCGATTCCAACGAAGGAGAGCCTCCTTGCGATGTTTTCCCTGATCTCCCGTCTCAACAGGGAGGAGAGGCTTGCTTCGGTCTACACCCCTGTGGGGGGAGGACTTGCCGAAGCGGTTTTGAAGCAATGCCTGGGCAATTCCCTTGGCTTCTGCTTCGCCCCCAGCCTCTCAAAGGAGGATATTTTCCGGCCTTATTACGGATCCTTCCTCCTGGAGCTGTGGGAGCCGGAAACGCTGGATCGAATCTATCAGGAACCGGGCCTCCGGGAGGCCGGCGTGATCGTGGCGGATCTCGGCACGGTTACGCAGGAGCCCTGCATCAGGTATAATGAGGAGAATATTGCGTTAACGGAGCTGGAAGCAATTTATGAGTCCCGGCTGGAAGATGTTTTCCCCACCCGCGTTCCTCAGGAGGACAATTATCCCCGCGGCGGGAAGGACGATGCTCCCGGCAACGGAGATGGGGAAAATGCCCTGTCCGCTCATGGAACAAAAGTGGATAATGATTTATCAATGCCCTGTTTTTCCACAGATGCATGGTATGCCCCCGCGCTTTCCGTGCCGGAACCGCTCGTGCTGATTCCTGTGTTCCCGGGCACGAATTGTGAGTACGATTCCGCGAAGGCCTGCCTTGAGGCGGGGCTTGTGCCGGATACCTTCGTGATCCGGAACAGGACCGAGAAGGACATTGCGGAGTCCGCCGCTGAAATGGCTGAACGAATAAGGAAGGCGCAAATCATCTTTATTCCGGGGGGCTTTTCCGGGGGCGACGAGCCGGACGGCTCGGCCAAATTCATTACCGCCTTTTTCCGGAACGGCGCCGTGAGGGAAGCCACGATGGATCTTCTGGACAGGCGGGACGGCCTGATGCTGGGCATCTGCAACGGTTTCCAGGCCTTGATAAAGCTTGGCCTTGTGCCCTTTGGGGAGATCCGCGACGCGGATGCCGATTCCCCGACCCTGGGCTATAATCTGATCGGGCGCCACCAGTCCAAAATCGTGCGGACCAGAATCACGTCAAACCTAAGCCCCTGGCTTATGAATGTGCAGCCGGGCGAGCTTTATAATGTTGCGATATCCCATGGGGAGGGACGATTCATCTGTAATGAGGAGCTTCTGCATTCGCTTTTTGAAAAAGGGCAGATCGCGACCCAGTATGCGGATCCTTCCGGAAATCCCTCCATGGACATCGATTATAATCCCAATGGCTCCTTCTGCGCGGTGGAGGGGATCACCTCGGCAGACGGCAGGATCCTTGGAAGGATGGGCCATGCGGAGCGTTTCCGGCCCGGCAATTTTAAAAATGTTCCGGGAAATTATGATATGAGGATGTTCCGCTCCGCCAGGGAATATTTTTCCTGAAAACACTATACTATTTTGGCTTTATTTATGGTATTATGCTGATAATGATGTGAAGAAGCATTGTTTTATCGGAAACAAGCTGCTTTGTCAGGAATCAGGGCGGTTCAAAAACCAATCTGATAGAGAAGCGTTGATGACGCGGATTCGCGTCGCTTAGTGAGGAATCGGAATGGTCTGAAAACCATTTCGACAGTAAGAGAGAGGAACTTTTTATGGATCTTAATCAGAGAAACTGGCCCTATCTTCTGATTGTCATCGGGCTTTTGCTGGCCGTGCTGACCGGAGTCGGCTCTCATGACCTTGCAACTGATTCCAGCACGAAGAAAAGCGAGATACCTGCGGACGCGGTAACGGCTACCGGGTCGGCGCAGGGTATGGAAGGTCCGGTCGTTGTGGAAGTGATCGCGACGCAGGACAGGATGTATTCCGTCAAGGTGACGGAGCAGGGGGAGACCGAAGGCATTGGCACCCTGGCCGTTGAGCAGCTCCCTCCGCTGATTTTCCAGGCGAACAGCGTGAATGTTGACGCGGTTTCCGGCGCCACTGTGACCTCGACGGCCATCAAGCGCGCCGTCCTCGACGCATTGAACAATGCCGGTCTGGACGCTTCGAAATTCGGCGAGCTCGAGGAAGAGCCGGTTCCCGAAACAACGGCAGCCGCGGAGATTCCGGAAACAGCGCTTAAGGCGGAGGCTGCAGGTCCCGGCATTAACGGGGATGTGAAGGTGGAGGTCGTTGCCGATGAGGATCGGATCTACGCGATTTCCGTGACTGAGCATAATGAGACCGAAGGGATTGGCACGAAGGCAGTCGACCAGATTCCCGCGGCAATCGTGAACAGCCAGAGCACTAAGGTGGATGCCGTGGCCGGCGCTACGATCACCTCCGAGGCAATCCGTACGGCAGTGAAGGCCGCATTGGAAGAAATGGGGATTGACGCGGCGAAGTTTGCCGTAGAGCCTGCCGTAAGCACCAAGGAGGAAGAAGCGGTTCCCGAAACGACGGCCGCTGCGGAGATTCCGGACACGGCGCTTAAGGCGGAAGCGGCTGGTCCCGGCATTAACGGGGATGTGAAGGTGGAGGTTACTGCTGACGAGAACGGGATTTATGCCGTTACCGTAACTGAGCATAGCGAGACCGAAGGCATTGGCACGATGGCCATCGATCAGATTCCCGCGGCAATCGTGAACAGTCAGAGCACCGAGGTGGATGCCGTGGCCGGCGCCACGATCACTTCTGAGGCGATCCGTACGGCAGTGAAGGCCGCATTGGATGAAATGGGCATAGATGAGTCAAAGTTTGCCGCCGGGGCCGAATCCGAAGCGAAGGATGACGGGGAAGTCGCCGGACCGGAAGATGAGACGAAAGACGGCTCAGCCATGGAGGCCGGGACGGAAGACGGTTCGGCTATGGAAGCTGAGACGGAGGAAGAATCTGTTATTACGGAAGATGAGGATATGACGAACGCCGCCAGGTATCTTAACAGATACAACAGCGGCACGGAGAAGACGGCGGATGCCGCGAAAGAGAGCGAGGCGGAAACTGAGGTAGAAACTGAAGCAGCCTATAAGACCAATGCTTCGGCTTATCTGAACCGTTACTCCAGGGCTGCCTGAACGTTTATTTAGTCTGAATCTGAATCAGTGAAAGACGCCGCTCGATAGGGCAACACCTTTCGGGCGGCATATTTATTATCTTATACTCTATCTACAGCACAGGAAAAGCTGGTATACCGTGGACTATAGCAAGTCAGGACGCAATTTATTCATGACACAGGGAATGCTGGTATACTGTGGAAAGCATGGCAAGCCAGGATGTTTTTTATCCACAGCACAGGGGATGCTGTGACGTTGCGTCATGATATTCTGTGATGATAACTGAAAGATAGCTGTTATTGCTCAGGCAGCCGCAAGACCTGCCGCAGTGTCAGCATTCTATGATTGGAAAGGGGGATTATCATGCTGCGCGAAAAAAAGTCATATTGTAAAACCCGTTGCGGAATCAGGGAGGCTTTCCTTATTAAGGCCCCGATCACGGTTTTGTCCGTTCTTTTGATGCTCAGCCTTACGGGCTGTGGGAGCAAATCGGCTTCCGGAAGCAGATCCAGGGAGCCCATGATGGCGGAAACGGCCATGGAAACGACGGCGATGTCCTCAAAAAGCTTTGCTCCTGCTGCCGGCAGTTATGGCATCGCCGGCGATTCGTATTATGATGAGGACGCGATCGAGGCGGAGGGAGCGATGGCAGTGGCGGAGGCCGCGGATTATGATGACGTGGCCAGGGACGGCTTGACAGCCGTAAACAAGGGGGAAGTGGACTCGGAGGAGGTCCCGGATAATCGGAAGCTGATACGGAATGTGGATCTTTCCTTTGAATCGGATCACTTTGACGAATTCCTTGAGGATGTGCAGGCGAAGACAAAGGCCTTGGGCGGTTACGTGGAAATGTCCGATATCAGCGGCAACAGGGAGACGAGCTCCAGACGGCACGCCAATTTCACCCTCAGGGTGCCTTCGGCAAAGCTGGATCAGTTTCTGGACTTTGCAGAGGGGGCCGGGAACCTTACAAGGAAGTATGAGTACACCCAGGACGTGACGCTGCAATATTCCGATCTGGAGGCCAGGAAGAAAACCCTGCGGACGGAACAGACAAGGCTTTTGGAGCTTCTCGCCCAGGCGGAGTCCATGGATGCCGTCATTGCGCTGGAATCCCGGCTTTCCGACATTCGCTATGAGCTGGAGTCCTATGAATCGAACCTGCGGCTTTATGATAACCAGGTGCAGTATTCCACGGTCACGATGGACATTAGCGAAAAGATGATTTATTCCACGAATGAAAAAACCGGGTTCCTGGAGAGGATTTCCACGGGCTTCCGTGAAAATCTGCAGGATCTCGGTGAAAGCATTGAGGATATGGCCGTATTCCTGATTGTCAATATACCGCAGATCATCCTTTGGATAATCTTTATCTTCCTCCTCGTGCGTTTCATTTCTTTCCTTCGCGTGAGGCTTGCGCTCAGGAAGCAGAAGGAAAAGGCTGCCCTGGAAAAGGCCATGCAGCGTCCCTCAAAGAAGACGGGATGGCTCCCGGGCATATTTAACAAAAAGGGCGGGCAGGCAGACGGGATGCCGATGAACGCGGGCAATTCCGTGCCTTTTTCCGGAGCACCGATGAATGCGGGCAACCCCGTGCCACCGACCGGGATGCCGATGAATGCGGGCAATTCCATGCCACCGACCGGGATGCCGATGAACGCGGGTAATCCCATGCCTCCAACCGGAATGCCAATGAACGTGGGCAACCCTATGCCTCCGACCGTAGCGCCGATGAATATGGGCAATTCCGTGCCTCCGACCGGAGCGCCGATGAGCGCGGGTAATTCCATGCCACCGACCGGGATGCCAATGAATGCGGGCAATTCTGTGCCTCCTTCGGGAACAGAGGATGTCACCTCATCTTCCGGGTCTTTCGCTTCTCCCGATGCGCAAGGCAAGTCCGCGGGAACGGAAGCGGAGGGAAAGCTTCCCGATTGAGCGAACCTGTTTCAGGTAATGATCGCGATGTGGGAATTTAAAATTGAAAAAACCAGGTATTTACTATGCCTGATGCATACTTTGACTTAATGCCGCAGGCGTTGAGTCCCATTTGTGTCGCGCCAGCGGCACAAATGAAGTATGAAAAGCTTGCTTTTCATACTTATACTCGTTAACGTAATTCTATACCAAACTACTGCGCAGAGCCTTCTGAGTTTCACAGAACTGTAAAATTGGCATAGGCAAAGTCAGCGCTAACGGGTATAATACCTGCGGTTTGGCAGAATTGAGCGGAGGTACGGTTTATGTGTGGAATTGTTGGATTTACCGGGGCGCAGCAGGCGGCTCCCATCCTGCTCTCGGGGCTTTCCCGGCTCGAGTACCGGGGCTATGACTCGGCCGGAATGGCGGTCCGGGACGGGAACGGGGAGATCCGGCTTGTCAAGGCGATGGGGAGGCTCCGGAATCTTTGGGAAAAAACGGACGGTGGAAGCACCCTGAAGGGCTGCTGTGGCATCGGGCATACCCGTTGGGCGACCCATGGCGAACCGTCTGAGAATAATGCCCACCCCCATCTGTCCATGGACCGTACCGTTGTCGCGGTGCATAATGGGATTGTGGAGAATTATCAGGAAATCCGGGAGAAGCTTCAGAAAAACGGCTATCATTTTTATTCCCAGACGGACACGGAGGTCATGGTAAACCTTGTGGAGTATTATTACCGGAAATACCGGCAGGGTCCCGTTGACGCGCTGTCCCGCACCATGATGAGGGTCAGGGGATCCTATGCCCTGGCGGTGCTTTTTGAGGATTGTCCTGACGAGATTTACGCAATCCGTAAGGACAGCCCCATGATTATCGGCATTGAAGGAGGGGAGAGCTTCCTGGCCTCTGACGTGCCTGCCATCCTTCATTATACGCGGCACGTATACTATGTGGGGAATATGGAGATTGCCCATATCACGAAGGGGAAGGCCGAGTTCTTCAATATCGACAGGGAGCCTGTGGAGAAGGAGCTGGTCGAGATCCGGATGGAGGCGGAGGCCGCCGAAAAGGGCGGTTTTGAGCACTTCATGATGAAGGAGATCCACGAACAGCCCAAGGCTGTCAGGGACATGGTACATTCCATTATCCATGAAATATCCGAAGCGGAAGCGGCTGTAACAAAAGATACTGTAACGGAAGCAGTTCTTGCGGAAGCGTCTGTAATGCCGGTGAATGCGGCGGGGGGCAGTGATCCTTCCCTGGGCGCCTCTGCCGTCCAAACGCCTGGTTCCGAAGGCGGCAGCGCTTCTCGAGTCCGTTTACAAGGGGACGGTGATTCTGCCATGGGCGCCTCTGCCGTCCATGAGTCTGTTTCCGAAAGCGGTGGCGGCTCTGCCAATGTCGGTTCACAGGAGGGCAGCAGCGCCGCGGGCAGCCGGTCTTTTGGCAGCGGCAGCGGTTTTGCTTCGCATGTACAGCACTCGGGCAAGCTGCGCCGCCGTCTCGACTTGTCTGAAACGGGCATTACCTCATCGGATCTTTTGTCCATCAGCCGGATCTATATTATCGCGTGCGGTTCCGCCTATCATGTCGGCATGGCTTTGCAGTATATCCTGGAGGGCATGGCGAGGATTCCGGTCCGGGTGGAGCTTGCCTCGGAATTCCGTTACAGAAAGCCCATCCTGGATGAATCCGGACTTGCTATCATCATCAGCCAGTCAGGGGAGACCGCGGATTCCCTGGCCGCCCTCAGGGAGGCTAAGAGGCAGGGCATACGTACGCTGGGGATCGTCAATGTGGTGGGCTCCTCCATTGCCCGGGAAGCGGATAATGTTTTCTACACCCTTGCGGGTCCGGAAATCGCGGTGGCCACCACCAAGGCCTACAGTACCCAGTTGATTGCCGGATATGCCCTTGCCATAGAGTTCGCAAGGGTTCGGAACTGCATTGACGAGGTAAAATATCAGGAAATGCTCCGGGATCTCTGGGAGCTGCCGGAAAAAATGGAGCGCGTCCTGGAGGACAAGGAAAGGATCCAGTGGTTTGCCGCAAAGTACGCCAATGCCAGGGATGTCTTCTTCATTGGGCGGGGCATTGATTACGCGATCGGCATGGAAGGGTCCCTTAAGCTGAAGGAGATCAGCTACATCCATTCCGAAGCCTATGCCGCCGGGGAGCTGAAGCACGGCACCATCAGCCTGATTGAGAAGGGAATCCTCGTGATCGGCATCCTTACCCAGCCGGATCTGTTCGAAAAGACCGTTTCAAACATGGTGGAGGTCAAGAGCCGGGGCGGCTATCTCATGGGGCTGACCAGTTATGGAAATTATAATATTGAGGACACGGCGAACTTCACGGTTTATGTCCCTTCAACGAATCCCTGGTTCGCCACGAGCCTGGCCATTATCCCCCTTCAGCTTTTTGCTTACTATGTCAGTGTCGCAAAGGGGCTGGATGTCGACAAGCCCAGGAACCTGGCAAAATCCGTGACCGTTGAATGAGCCGTAGGTATAAACTATGCATCAGGCATAGTTTATACCGTCATAGTTTATACCGTATTTGGCGCATCCCAAAGGGACATGACTCAATCTGGCAAAGCCAGATTGAGTCTAGCCATCCGGCAATGAGGGATGCGTCCGGGCAAAACTTGCCTGAAGACACATTTTTTCAGGACGCATCCCTCATTGCAAAGAAAAAGGGAGAAAAACATATGAATACTTTTCTTAAAGAAAGGAATCGCCTGCTTGCGCAGAAGGTGATCAAAGGCTTTGCTTCCAGAAATATGGAGGCGTTTTACGCGGAGACAAAGGAGGAGGCCCTGGACAAAGCCCTGGAATTGATTCCGAAGGGGGCAAAGGTCAGTTGGGGCGGAGGCTTTTCCTTTGAGGAAATCGGTCTTAAGGAAGCGCTGCTTTCCGGAGATTATAAATTTGTCAACAGGGAAGCCGCCAAAACGCCGGAGGAAAAAAGGGCCGCGGAACTGGCTGCTTATGACGCGGATTACTTTATCGCTTCAAGCAACGCGGTGACGGAGGACGGAATCCTGGTCAATATCGATGGCAATTCCAACCGGGTTTCGGCTATAGCCTATGGTCCCCGCCATGTCCTGATGGTCATTGGCATGAACAAGGTGGCCGGTGATCTGGATGCCGCCATTGCCCGCGCCCGGAATATCGCGGCTCCGGCCAATGCGCAGCGCTTCGGGATCGATACGCCCTGCAAGAAGACGGGAGCCTGCGCGAACTGCAAATCCATCGATACCATTTGCTGTGAATTCCTGGTTACACGTTTTTCCAGGCATGCCGGGCGCTTCAAGATCATCCTTGTAAACGACTTCCTTGGCTTCTGATGGGACCCTGACAGAATCCTATCAGCTTCAATTATATGGCTTGATATTATAGAATAATGTTACAAAAAGAGATCGAATCACTTCGGTCTCTTTTTTATTATCGCAGGGCTGCGTAAGGAAATATTCCGGCTTAAAAGATTTGTATGACTCGATATAATTCGATATGATGCTATGCCTGCCAATTATGGGGATGAAATATGGAATATATAACGAACAATGATCTTGATTACTTATGCACTCAGTCAGACAGTCAGATCAATATGATTTTTCAGAATTGCTTATCTGATACACTCAATTTCGGGAAATACGGAACCGGATGAATTGAGAAAAAGAGCAACTACGTATGGTCCTGAAAAAGTGCGGAAACAAAGGCATATGACCTATACGCGTCTTTATGGGGATTTTATAAACGCATATCAGGAGCAGCTCGCTTTTGCTATTATAGAATTGGATATAGAATCGTAGTATGTAAGTATTGAAAAGCCTTGATTCAAGGGACTTGAGAGTGTAGAATCCATACATGCATAGACATTGAAGGAGGATATGACCATGTATTGTCAAAATTGTGGACAGCAAATACAGGATAACGCGAAATTCTGCCCTTACTGTGGCATGGCCTTAAATACACCCCCCGATATGAATTATAATGCCGGTAATCCGATAGATCCCGCTAATAGAGGTTCCGGGATAGAGCGGGGCGGAAATGGGATGGAAGGGTCTCGGAACGGCACGGGCAATGAATCCGTATCAGCAGGATTCCCTAACGGTGCTTCCGGTATGTGGCAGGGCGGAAGCGGCATGGAAGGCTTTCGAGAGGACAAGGCTTATGGCGGGGGCGGTTCTGCCGGTGGCGCGCGGGCTGACGCGGGACAGGCGTCCGGAAATTCCCAGGGCGGGCCGTTTGGGTCCGGAAATTCCCAAGGCGGGCCGTTCGGATCCGGAAATTCCCAGGGCGGGCCGTTTGGGTCCGGAAATTCCCAGGGCGGGCCGTTCGGATCCGAAAATTCCCAGGGCGGGCCGTTTGGTCCCGGAAATTCCCAGAGCGGGCAGTTCGGACCCGGAAATTTTCAGGGCGGGCAGTTCGGACCCGGAAATTTTCAGAGCGGGCAGTTCGAGCCCGGGCATTTTCAGAAAGGGCAGTTCGGGTCCGGAAAGCAGATCAGCAGGAACATCTTCCTTTGTGAGGATGGGAAGTACAGGTGGATTTATGAAGTGAGCCTTTATTCCAATCCGGCCATTTTCCTTCTGATCTGGAAAATCTTTTTCTTTATTATTCTTGGTCTCTTTGCTTTCCTTATGATTCTGAATCTTATCAGCGAAGGCCCGGAGGGCGCGTTCGGGATTCTGAAGATTTTTCTTTATTTTGTTATCGGCATGACCGTGCTCACGGGGGTCAGCTATCTGATATATGCGGCCATTATGGGCGGGAAGTATTGCGTCATGTTTGAAATGGATGATAATGGCATAAACCATAAGCAGATGCCAAAACAGGCTGAAAAAGCTGAGCTTCTGTCGGCCCTGACGATGATGGCGGGGGCGGCTTCCGGCAGCCTCTCGACCGTGGGTCTTGGTATGGCTTCCGCCGAAACAGAGATGTATTCGGAGTTCGTGAATGTCCGCGAGCTCAAGGCGTTTCCCCGCTCAAACCTGATCAAGGTGAACGGCCGCCTGCAGCATAACCAGGTTTACGCCGATGCCGAGGATTTCGATTTTGTTTACGGCTTCCTTTCCGAAAGATGTCCGAACGCCAGGAAGAGCCGCTCCTGACGCGGGGTGATGCCTGAAAAGCAAAACAAAAGATTCGGAATAATCAGAAATAATTATTGTTGTTTTCATTACGAAAATCTTATATAATACTGAATCATATGTCATGGAAAGCTTTCAGGGCTTTTCCTGACCGTACTTGGCGAATCCCTGAGGGAAAGGCATTGGCCCGCCCGTTGGCCGGGGCCGGCCGCCTGGCAATGAGGGTTTATCCGCCGCGGGTGGATTTTGACGTGCCTTTCCTTAGAGCGCGACAAAACCTATTATTTTTGGAGGTATACATATGGGTGTTTCCACTTTTCAGGGTGGCGTCCATCCCTATGACGGGAAAGAGCTGGCCATGAACCAGCCAATCGTTGAGATCAAACCCCAGGGACTTATGGTATACCCGCTGTCACAGCATATCGGCGCCCCTGCAAAGCCTGTGGTTTCAAAAGGAGACCGCGTCCTGGTAGGACAGAAGCTGGCAGAGGCGGGCGGATTCGTGTCCGCCCCCATTATCTGTTCCGTATCGGGCACGGTAAAGGGCATTGAGAAGAGGATGACGGCGGGTGGTTCCATCATGGACTCCATCATTGTTGAAAATGACCAGCAGTACGAGGCGATCCCCGGCTTCGGGACGAAAAGGGATTTCAAGAAGCTTTCCAGGGAAGAGATCGTGAATATCGTGAAGGAAGCAGGCATTGTGGGCCTGGGCGGGGCAGGATTTCCCACCAGCGTCAAGCTTGCCCCGAAGGACATAGGCCGGATTGATTATTTCCTGGTGAATGCGGCGGAATGTGAGCCGTACCTTACCTCGGACTACCGCGACATGATGGAAATGCCCGAGAAGATCATCGGCGGGCTGAAGGTCGTCCTGTCCATCTTCCCGAATGCCGTTGGGAAGATCTGCATCGAGGACAACAAGCCGGAGGCGATCAGCAAGCTTACCGGGATGGTGGAGAAAGAAGAGAAGATTGAAGTTCTCAGCCTGAAGACCAAGTATCCCCAGGGGGGAGAGCGCCAGTTGATCTACGCCGTGACCGGGAGGAAGATCAATTCATCCATGCTGCCGGCGGATGCCGGGGTCATTGTGGATAATGCCGATACCATGGTCGCGATTTATGAGGCGGTCTGCGAGACAAAGCCTCTGGTGCGGAAAATTCTCACGGTGACCGGCGATGCGGTGGCAAAGCCGGGAAATTTCCGCGTGCCTCTGGGCACCAATTACCAGGAAATCGTCGATGCGGCGGGCGGCTTCAAACAGCCCCCTGAAAAGATCATCTCGGGTGGGCCCATGATGGGCATTCCCATGTTCCGCCTTGATGTTCCGCTGGCAAAGAATTCCAGTTCCATACTGGCCTTCCTGAAGGATCCTGTTTCCGCGCAGCCGGCTACGGCCTGCATCAACTGCGGAAGATGCGTTTCCGCCTGTCCCGAAAAGCTGCTTCCTACCATGCTTATGAAGGCGGCAATGAAGAAGGACATGGCGGCTTATGAGGCCCTTTACGGAATGGAATGCATTGAATGTGGCTGCTGCGCCTATGTATGTCCCGCGAAAAGGCCGCTTACTCAGGCATTCAAAGAAATGAAGCGCCGGATTAGCGCGGCACGCAGGGCATCCCAGGCTGCCGCGAAAAAAAATCAGGAGAAGAAGGATGAGGGAAAGGCTAAGGAGGTGAAGAAATCATGAATCAATTGCTGCATCTTTCAGCCAATCCCCATGTCCGGGACAATATCACGACATCGGAGATTATGCGGGATGTCATGATCGCGATGATCCCTACCGCGGTCTATGGCGTCATGCAGTGGGGCGCGAACGCGGCTTTCGTAATACTGTTCACAACGATTGCCGCCGTGCTTGCGGAATTTATTTACCAAAGATGCATGAAGCTGCCCATAACGATAACGGACTGGTCCGCCGCGGTTACCGGCATGATCCTTGCCCTGAACTGTCCGCCGGACATCCCGATATGGATTCCTGTGCTGGGGGCATTTTTCGCCATCATAGTGATCAAGCAGCTTTATGGCGGTCTTGGCCATAACTGGATGAACCCTGCCCTTGGAGCCCGCTGCTTCCTGCTGATTTCTTTTGCCGGCAAGATGACGAGCTTCACCAACGTCGGGGCTGACGGTGTTTCCGGAGCCACCCCGCTGGCGCTTCTGAAGGCCGATCCTGCCGCCACGGCGGATCTTTCCGCCCTTTTCCTTGGCAGGGTGCCCGGCACGATCGGGGAGGTTTCCAAGCTCTGTCTTTTGTTCGGCGCGCTTTACCTGATTGCCCGTAAGGTCATTTCGCCGAAGATTCCGTGTATCTATATCGCGACAGTGGCCGTTTTCACGCTGCTGTTTGGTGGCCGGGGCTTTGACCTTTATTATGTCGCCTGTGAGCTTTGCGCCGGCGGCCTGATTTTTGGAGCTTTCTTCATGGCAACAGACTACGTGACGTCTCCGATCACTCCGAACGGGCAGATCGTATTTGCGGTTATACTCGGGCTTCTGACCGGGCTGTTCCGCCTCTTCGGCGGTTCCGCGGAGGGAGTTTCCTACGCCATCATCCTGTCCAATATCCTGGTGCCGATGATTAACAGGATGACGATACCGAAGGCATTCGGAAGGGAGGGTGAAAAGAAATGAATAAGGATTCATTCGTGAAAGATGCCCTTGTCCTGACCGCCATTACCCTGATATCCGGCATTCTTCTCGGCGCCGTATACGGAGTGACCAAGGATCCGATTGAGAGGGCGAACAACCAGTCAACGTACGAGGCCTACCGTGTTGTAATGGATGCCGCGGATTATGATACCGACAGCTACCAGGATGCACTGGATACGGCGGTCTCAGACGGGATCGTTGCGTCGGAAAACGGCGGAGCGGAGCTTCTCTCCGTGGCGGCCGCGAAGGACGACTCCGGAGCGGAGATCGGCTATGTGGTCAAGGGGCAGTGCAGCGGATATGGCGGAAATGACATCGTGGTCGTTGGCGTATCCTCAGACCTTGTCGTAACGGGAATTTCCTTCCCTGAGGCCCTTCCCGAGACGCCGGGTCTTGGCCAGAAGGCGACTGAGCCTGAATTTTATGAGCAGTTTGCCGGCAAGGGGATGAACCTGTCCGTCAAGAAGGGCGGGGGCGCCGGAGAGGACGAGATTGACGCCATTTCCGGAGCGACGATTACCAGTACGGCTGTGACCAACACGGTCAATGCCGCAACGGATTTTGTTGAAATGTATATTCTGGGATGAGGAGGCCGAAATAAATGAACAAGTATATGGAAAGAATTTATAACGGCATCATCAAGGAGAACCCGACCTTCATTATCATGCTCGGCATGTGTCCCACGCTGGCGACGACAACGAGCGCGATCAATGGCCTCGGCATGGGGCTTTCCACCACGGCCGTCCTGATGTGCTCCAACCTTGTTATTTCCGCCCTGCGGAAGACGATACCTGAAAGGATGCGTCTTCCCGGCGAGATCGTGGTTGTGGCCTCCTTTGTCACCATAGTCCAGCTTCTGATCCAGGCCTATGTGCCTGCCCTTTATTCAGCACTGGGCATTTATATCCCGCTGATCGTTGTGAACTGCATTATCCTTGGCAGGGCGGAGGCGTATGCCCTTTTTAATGAGCCGGATGTCTCATTCTTTGACGGGCTGGGCATGGGGCTCGGATTCAGCCTGGCCCTGACCCTGATCGGCGCAGTCCGGGAGCTTCTCGGAGCCGGTTCCGTTTTTGGCATACCGCTTATTCCCGAAGAGTATCATATCAGCATTTTCGTGCTTGCCCCCGGGGCTTTCCTTGTCCTTGCCATGCTGACGGCGGTGCAGAACAAGCTGAAGCTCCCTTCTGCCACCAATGGCGACGCGCCGAAGCCTGAATTTGTATGCAGCGGCAACTGCTTGGGCTGCTTCTCGGACTGCGCGGAGAAGGCAGACGAAAGAAAGGAGGCCTAGTATGCTGAATTTGCTGACCATTGCCATCAAGTATTCCCTTGTGAGCAACGTGGTTCTGTCCCAGTTCCTTGGGATTTGCCCCTTCCTCGGCGTGTCCAGGAAGACGGATTCCTCCAAGGGCATGGGTGCCGCCGTTATTTTCGTCATCGTCCTGGCGTCCATGATCACCCACGTGATTTACGTGGCTTTCATGGCTGCCTCCAGCCCCCTCTGCAAGGCGCTTGGCCTTCGTGACGGCCTGGATTTCCTGAATACGATTGTATTCATACTTGTCATTGCGGCCCTGGTCCAGTTCGTGGAGATGTTCCTGAAGAAGTATGTCCCCAATCTGTATGAATCACTGGGCGTATATCTGCCCCTGATTACAACGAACTGCGCTGTGCTTGGCGTTGCGCTGAACAATGTCTCTTATGGCTACAATTTCATCGAGTGCCTTGTGTACGGTCTCGGCATTTCCGTTGGATTCGCGATTGCGTTGATTTTGATGTCAACGATTCGGGAGGATATCATTGCGGATAATGACAAGATCCCTCATTCATTTCAGGGTTCCCCCATTGTCCTGGTCACGGCCAGCCTGATGGCCATAGCTTTCTTTGGCTTCAGCGGGCTGATTTAAGGAGGTACGATAGATAATGATTATGACATTTGTTATTGTCGCTGCCGTCCTTGTCGGCGCGACCGGGCTGATCCTCGGGATGTTCCTGGGGGTGGCTTCCGAAAAATTCAAGGTAGAGGTGGATGAGAGGGAATCCCAGGTCCGGGCTGCCTTGCCGGGAAACAACTGCGGCGCCTGCGGCTTTCCGGGCTGCGACGGCTGCGCGAAGGCCATTGCCCAGGGCGAGGCACCGGCCAACCAGTGCCCCGTGGGAGGCGCCGACGTGGCGGCAAAGATCGCGGCCATCATGGGTTCGGACGCCGGGGATACTTCTTCGGAGAAGATGGTGGCTTTCGTACACTGCCAGGGATCCTGTGAAAAGGCGAAGCAGACCTATTCCTATAGCGGCATCGCTGATTGTGATAATATTTTCGTGGTTCCGAATGGTACAGAAAAGGAATGTCCTTATTCCTGCTGCGGCTACGGATCCTGCGTGAAGGCCTGCCATTTTGACGCCATTCACGTGGTGAACGGTGTGGCCGTCGTGGACAAGGAGAAATGCGTGGCCTGCGGCGCCTGCCAGAAGGCCTGCCCGAAGGGAATCATTTCTCTTGTTCCGTACAAGAAGAAGCATATCGTTGCCTGCAAAAACCAGTTGAAGGGCAAGCAGGTGAAGGATGCCTGCCAGGTTGGCTGCATTGCCTGCGGCATGTGCGAGAGGAACTGCCCGTTTGACGCTATCCATGTGGAGAATGACCTGGCGGTCATGAATGAAAAGTGCAAGGACTGCGGAATCTGCGCCCAGAAATGCCCGACCGGAGCAATAACCGGGAAACGTCCGCCTAAGCCGGCTGCGGCAGCGGGAGCAGAGGGCGGAAAGGCATCAACTGCGGCTCCTGCGGCGAAACCCGCAGCTTCCGAAAAGCCAGCGGGCAAAGTTTCGGAAACGGCAAAGCCCTCGGGAACGTCCAAGACGGACGCGGCGAATCAGAAGCCGGTGGTAGAGAAGTCCCCGGCGAATCAGAAGCCGGTGGAAGGGAAGGCCCCGGCGGTAGAGAAAAAGGCGGAAACATCGGGAGCTGCCGGTCCTGAGGCCCAGGGAGCAAAGGCCGCGGGAGAGGCCGGGCAGGCTGCCAATGCCGAAAAACCTGCGGAAACCCAGAGCCAGCCCGATAAGCCTTCGGACAAGAAGGACGAAGCAGCCGTGACGGCGGCAGGAGAGGACAAAAAGTCTCCGGCTGAAACGTCGGGAACAGAGAAGCAGGCAGGAGGGAAGCCGGGGAGATCCGGAAAATCCGGTAAGTACGGGAAAAACAGGAAATCCAGAAGATGAATCCGGGGACTTCGAGGATTGGCCTGTGGGAAAAGAGTCCTTGATTTATCCTGTTTATTGTAGTAGAATAGTTTCTTGCGCATATAAGGAGCATGACTCAAGGGCTGCTGAATACTCAATAAGATTTAAACAGGATCCGCGCGGCTGAACAGTTGCTCCGGAATCGGATGAGAGAATAGTAAAGACAGGCAAAACAGCTTTGGACAAAGGGAGGGTAAGGGAGTGCGTTACTGGTCAGAGATATTGAAAAATCTTTCGATTCTTGGTCAGTTGGGCTTATCCTTCGCTATGCCATTGCTGCTTTGCCTTTTTTTATGTTACAAGCTGACGGTATGGTTTTCCCTGGGTGCGTGGATTTATCTTCCGGGCTTTTTTTTCGGGCTGGGCGGATCCTTCATGACAGCCTGGAAGCTTTACCTAATGATCATGAAAAAGGAAAAGAAAAGGGAAGATCCTGGAATCAGCTTCAACAGCCATCATTGATTAGAATAAATCTGAAGGTCTTGACGATCTTTGGGTATTCAAAACCCATCCTTATTAACTATTTGAATATTTAATAATAGGGGCAAGCGAATAGGGGAAAGTTGTATGAAGGTTCAGGACTCGATCAAAAAGGAAACACTCTTTGTAGCAGCCTCCACTGCCTTCGGAGCCTGCCTGATGATTATCGCTTTCTTTTTTCTTCACAGGGCTTATCCGGACTATGTTCCCTTTGATTACAGGGTTCCTCTCAGCGCCGCAGTGGGAACCTTCGTGGCTACTGCTAATTTTTTCCTGATGGGCATGACGATTCAGAATATCGTGGAGAACGGGGAACAGGATCATGCCTATCAAAAGGTTCGCACAAGCTTTCGATACAGGACCTTGATGCAGCTTGCCTGGATCGGAATCTGCATGATCGCCCCCTGTTTCCAGATTGTCGCGGGACTTGTGCCGTTGTTTCTTCCGGCATTGTTCATCAAGATCCGGGGGATTTTTTTTCATAGGTGACAGATTTCCGGCTGTATTTCTTTTATGAATCCCATTTGAATGCATTTCGGGTGTGCATGGACAAAGTCTTTGTTGCCCTTTGCATAAATATGAAATGCAAGCCTTTCAAGAGGTTTGTCTGACTGATGGGGTGATTTTGACGCGCTGATTTACGAAGCCGTATGGATCGCCGATACCTTTTTTGTTATCGGCATTCAAAGTGGTCAATAGCCGCTTTGATATGAAGCCAGGTGGATTGCGATACCGCTTCTGTGCTTCTGTTTCTGTACTTCTGTAATTGATGTTCAAAGCGGCGGAAGCCACTTTGATTAAAGAAAAGCGTGCCTGACCCTATGAATTTTTAAGGAGGTGAAGGAAGGAGCATGAATCTTGACATTTCCGGGGCAAAGATATTTTTTCAAATACCGACCGGAATTCCTGTCCTGGGAGACATCATTATTTCCGAAACGCTTGTGGTCAGTTGGATCGTAATGGCAATCATTACAGGTCTTTGCTATTTCCTGACAAGGGATCTCAAGGTGGAAAATATCGGGAAACGCCAGGCGGTGGCAGAGATGCTGGTGGAGAGCGTGGAGAACCTCGTGCGGTCCAATACCGGAGGGACGAAATTTGACTGGCTGATCCCTTTTGTGGCAGCCGTGTTTTCAACCAGCCTGGTTTCAAACCTGATCAGCCTCACGGGGCTCCGCAGCCCTACGACCGATCTTTCAACGGAGGCGGCCTGGGCATCCATGGTTTTCGTGATGATCACAGCCAACAAGATCAAGGCCGGGGGCATCCTGGGATATTTGAAGGGTTTTACGACGCCGATTTTTGTTATGACGCCGTTTAACATCCTTTCAGAGATCGCGACGCCCGTGAGCATGGCCTGCCGTCATTTCGGAAATATCCTGTCCGGTGTGGTTATCAATGGCCTTATCTATGCGTCTCTGGCGGTTGCGTCATCCGCGCTGTTCGGGCTTTTGCCAGGGCTTTTGGGCTCTGTACTTTCAAATATACCGATTCTGTCCGTCGGTCTGCCGGCCGTGCTTTCGGTTTATTTTGACTGGTTTACAGGCGTGATGCAGGCATTTATCTTTACAATGCTTACCATCATGTACATCGCGAATGCGGCGGAGGGCTAGGGAAAGCCTTAAAAGTTTGGGATTTTCCTGCACATATTATTTACCAATCAGTTTTTAGGAGGAAAAACAAAATGACAGATTTTCAGTATCTTGCAAAGGGTATTGCGTTAGGCGGCTGCGGCATCGGCGCTGGTTGTGCCCTGATTGCCGGTATCGGACCTGGTATTGGTGAAGGCAACGCTGTGGCAAAGGCTCTTGAGGCGATCGGACGTCAGCCGGAGTGCAAGGGCGATGTGACCAGCACGATGCTTCTGGGCTGCGCTATTGCCGAGACCACAGGTATTTACGGCTTTGTTACCGGCCTCCTTCTTATCTTCGTTGCCCCGAACATGTTCATGTCCCAGTTGGCATGAGCCAAAGGATGCATTCGCCGGGGAAACGCGCAAAAGTGTTTTCCGGGGGAGGATCCTGTTTCGTTCCATTAAAGGAGGTAGGAGATGAAGACGCAGGAATTGGTAACAATTATTCCGTGGACCTTTATCGCACAGATCCTGAATCTTTTCATTCAGATTTATTTCATAAAGCGCTTCCTCTTCAAACCGGTTCATGAAATCCTTCAGAAACGACAGGAAAAGGCAGATGCCGAACTGAAGAGCGCAAGGCAGGCCAGGGAAGAAGCTGAGACAATGAAGTCTGAGTATGAGAGCAGCATGGCTTCTGCCAGGCAGGAAGCGGCCGGCATTATTGACCGGGCTGAAAAGGACGCGGAGTCCCGGGCGGACAAGATGATACGCGAGGCCGAGGCACAGGCTGCCGCCATGAAGGCCAAGGCGGAGAGCGATATCCAGCAGGAGAAGAAGAAAGCCCTGAACGAGGTCAAGGATCAGATTGGCGGGCTTGTCATGGACATCGCAGGAAAGGTTGTGGAAAAAGAGATCAGCGAGGAGGATCATGCCCGCCTGATCAGTGAATTTATAGAGAACGCAGAGGTGGCATCATGACAACAGCTTCCAGCCTGTATGGACGCAGTCTCTACGATTTGGCGAAGGAAGAAGGACTGTCAGAGGAAATCCTTTCCCAGATGAAGACGGTGGGGGATATCCTGCGGGATAACCCTGAGTATGTGTCCCTCCTGTCAGAGCCATCCATCCCCATGCAGGAACGGCTGTCCCTTGTAGACAAGGCTTTTTCTGAGGACCTGCAGCCGTACCTTTTGAACTTCATGAAAATTCTTCTGGAAAGAGGCATGCTGCGGGGATACCAGGAGAGCTACCGCATGTTCCGAAAGATGTATAACGAGGATCACTCCATTACGGACGCCCTGGTGATAAGCGCCGTCCCGCTCACAGATGATCAGCGGGAGAAGCTTAAGGGGAGGCTGGAGCAGATCAGCGGGAAGACAGTGATCATGAAGGAACGGCTGGATGAAAAGGTACTGGGCGGCATCCGTATTGAGATGGATGGGAGAACGCTGGACGGGACAGTTTCCGGACGCCTTTCCGCCTTGCGCAAAAAAGTTAAAGAAGTAGTCTTGTAAGAGAGAGGGCATAGAATGGAATTAAAACCAGAAAAAATTTCGGAGGTCATTCGAAGCCAGATTAAATATTACCAGAATGCCATCGTTCAGAACGAAACCGGTACCGTGCTGACGGTGGGAGACGGTATCGCGAGAGTGAGCGGCCTGTCCAACTGTATGTCAGGCGAGCTTCTGGAGTTCCAGGATGGCACCTTCGGCATGGCCCAGAATCTGGAGGAGACCAGCGTATCCGCTGTTCTGTTCGGAAACGATGTGGGCATCAGCGAGGGGCAGTCCGTAAAACGTACGGGCCGGGTCGTTTCCGTCCCGGTTGGCGAACAAATGATTGGGCGCGTGGTTAACGCCATTGGGCAGCCTGTGGACGGCATGGGGCCGATTGAGACACAGGAATTCCGCGCGGTGGAGTCCTCTGCCCCCGGCATCATCAAGAGGCAGCCGGTCAAGGAGCCTTTGCAGACCGGTATCAAGGCCATTGACTCCATGATCCCCATTGGAAGAGGGCAGCGTGAGCTGATTATCGGAGACCGCCAGACAGGGAAGACCACCATTGCCGCGGATACGATCATCAATCAGAAGGGCAAGGACGTCATCTGCATTTATGTGGCCATCGGCCAGAAGAGGTCAACCGTTACCGGCCTTGTGGCACAGCTTCGTGACGCCGGAGCCATGGATTATACAATTGTCGTGGCGGCGACCGCTTCCGAGCCGAGCCCGCTGCAGTATATCGCGCCCTATTCCGGCTGCGCCATGGGCGAATATTTCATGAACCAGGGGAAGCATGTCCTCATTATCTATGACGACCTGTCGAAGCACGCGGTGGCCTACCGCGCGATTTCCCTTCTGATCAGGAGACCGCCCGGGCGTGAAGCTTTCCCGGGAGATGTGTTCTACCTGCACTCCCGTCTCCTGGAAAGGGCGGCAAAGCTTTCAGACGAGCTGGGCGGCGGATCGCTTACAGCGCTTCCAATCATTGAAACCCAGGCCGGGGATGTTTCGGCATATATTCCGACCAATGTCATCTCCATTACCGATGGACAGATTTTCCTGGAGACTGAGCTTTTCCACAGCGGCATCATGCCGGCCGTAAACCCGGGCATTTCCGTGTCCCGTGTCGGCGGCAACGCCCAGATCAAGGCCATGAAGAAGGTGGCCGGGACATTGAAGCTCGTTTATTCCCAGTACAGGGAGCTTCAGAGCTTCGCCCAGTTCGGCTCGGATCTTGACGAAGATACGAAATCCAGGCTGGCTCAGGGTGAACGAATCGTTGAAGTCCTTAAACAGGGCAAGGGCGATCCTGTCTCCGTTGAAAAGCAGGTGGCAATCCTTTATGCCGTCGTCCATGGAATCCTCAAGAATGTGGAGGTTAAGGACATTAAGCGGTATGAGCAGGGCTTATACCATTTCCTGGATGTCGATTCGAACGGAGCCTCTGCCATGGAAGATATCAGGGGAACCGGTGCGCTTTCCGATGAAACCGAGAAGAAGCTGAAGAGCGCGCTGGATACATACACCTCTGATTTTTTGAGAGCCAAGTAGATGAGGCAGAGATAGCAAAGGAGAGTTTATGGCTGCAGCAAATATGAAGGCAGTGAAACTCCGGATCAAGAGCATTCAGAACACCATGCAGATAACCAAGGCCATGGAGCTGGTGGCATCCTCCAAGCTCCGCAGGGCCAAGGAAAAGGCCGACAACAGCAAGCCCTTTTTTGAAACACTGCGCCACACCCTTTCTGACATCGCAAACGGGAATTCGGATTTCGCTTCCCCCTATACCAAGGAGAACGAGGACGAACGCTGGTGTTTTGTAGTTATTGCCGGTGACCGCGGGATGGCGGGCGGATATAATGCCAACCTCTTCAAATTCCTGGAGCAGGAGGCAAAGGGCAAGGACTTCTCCGTGTTCCCGATTGGGAAGAAGTGTGTGGACTATGTGAAGCGCAGGAATATTCCCATAGTGACGGAGCAGTATGCCGTAGTTGCGGATGTTACCATATCCGACTGCTACAGCATTTCGAAGATTCTCTGCTCCCTTTACAGTGACAGGAAGTTTGGGCATATTGCGCTCTGCTATACGGACTTCATTTCCATGATGTCACAGAGGGCCAGCAATGTTTCCTTGCTCCCCCTTTCGGATTTCAAGGAAGACAAGGGCGATTCAGCCAGCCAGGCTGCCAGAAACCTGATTCTGTACGAACCCTCCAGCGAAGAGGTTTTTAATGCGATTGTTCCGGAATATCTGGCCGGGCTTCTCTATGGCGCTATCTGCGAGTCCGTTGCCAGTGAGCTGGCGGCGCGCCGTACGGCCATGGAGGCTGCTACGGATAATGCCGGTGAGATGATAGACAAATTGAGCCTGTTCTATAACAGGGCCCGCCAGGCCAGCATCACTCAGGAAATCACTGAGATCGTTGCCGGCGCGGAAGGAGTATAAGGGCCATGGGCAGAATCTGCCTTTCCATGGGATGGAACAGACAGTAGGAGATGGATAGATGAGCGAAAAACATGCAGGTAAGGTAATACAGATCATGGGCGCCGTTCTTGATATCCGCTTTTCCGAAGGGGAGCTTCCGCCACTTTTGAATGCGGTGGAAATCCCGTTAGGTGAGGGGAAGCTTATTGCGGAGGTGGCGCAGCAGATCGGAGACGACGTAGTCCGCTGTATTGCCATGAGCTCCACGGACGGCCTTGTCAGAGGCACGGAAGCCGTGGATACCGGGAGCCCGATTACCGTCCCGGTGGGTGATGAATGCCTTGGACGCATCTTCAATCTTCTCGGGGAGCCGGTGGATGAGAAGCCCGCCCCTGACGCAAAAGAGAGATGGTCGATTCACCGCCCCGCGCCTTCGTTTGAGGATCAGACGCCGGCGACGGAGATCTTTGAAACCGGAATCAAGGTCGTTGACCTGATCTGCCCTTACGCAAAGGGTGGAAAGATCGGCCTCTTTGGAGGAGCCGGCGTTGGGAAAACGGTCCTTATCATGGAGCTGATCAACAACGTGGCAAAAGCGCACGGCGGCATTTCCGTCTTCACCGGAGTCGGTGAGCGTACCCGTGAGGGGAATGACCTTTACGGTGAAATGAAGGAAAGCGGCGTTTTGGACAAGACAGCCTTGGTTTATGGACAGATGAATGAGCCGCCCGGGGCGAGGATGAGGGTCGGGCTTTCCGGCCTGACTATGGCGGAATATTTCCGTGATGTGAAGAATCAGGATGTTCTGCTGTTTATTGACAATATTTTCCGTTTTACGCAGGCTGGTTCTGAGGTTTCGGCCCTGCTGGGACGTATGCCTTCCGCCGTTGGATATCAGCCGACGCTGGCCACGGACATGGGTACCCTTCAGGAACGCATTACTTCCACGAAGAAGGGTTCTATCACCTCCGTGCAGGCAGTCTATGTCCCGGCCGATGACCTGACAGACCCTGCTCCCGCCACGACGTTCTCCCATTTGGATGCCACGACGGTTCTTTCCAGAGATATCGCAAGTAAGGGTATTTATCCCGCCGTCGATCCTCTGGATTCCACAAGCCGTATCCTGACTCCCGAGGTTGTCGGGGAAGAGCATTACCAGGTGGCCAGAGGCGTTCAGATGGTGCTTCAGCGTTACAAAGAGCTGCAGGATATCATCGCGATCATGGGTATGGACGAGCTTTCCGATGAGGACAAGGTGACCGTCTTCCGGGCCAGGAAGATACAGAACTTCCTTTCCCAGAGCTTTTCCGTGGCCGAGCAGTTCACCGGCCTTCCCGGCAAATATGTCCCGCTCAAGGAAACGCTGCGAGGCTTCCGGATGATCCTGGACGGCGAATGTGATGATCTTCCTGAAAGCGCCTTCCTCCTGGTCGGCACCATAGACGAAGTGTTCGCGAAGGCAGAAAAGCAATAACGAAGGGAGGATGCAGAATGGCAAACTTCCATTTGGAGATTGTTTCCATGGATGGCCAGCAGTTTTCAGGCGAAGTGGAGAGGGTCGTTTTCCGTTCCATCGCGGGCGATGTGGCCATCCTTTCCAGACATACCAATTACTGCACCGCCGTTGGCATGGGGACGGCCAAGGTGGTCACTCCGGATGGCGTCGAAAAAAAAGGCGCCTGCATTGGCGGTATGATTTCCATGATGAACAATACCTGCCGCCTTATCCCAACGACATGGGAATGGGGCGAGCATATTGATGTGGAACGCGCGAAAAGCGCGAAGCTGAAGGCGGAAGAGACGCTGAAGGAACCGGAGCTCTCACCGGAGGCAAGGGCCAGGGCGGAGGCGAAGCTTTACAGGGCGCTGATCCGTCTCCAGACCGCTTCCGGCAGGCCGGAATAATTGATATTTATCTAGTGATATGTATCCAATATGTAACTATTCAGCACCTTCTGGATTTCAGAGAGTTCCAGATGAAAGCTAGCTTTTCCTCTGGAATTCTCTGAAACCCAGAGGGCGGGCAAGGCGCGGAGCGCCTCTGAACGCCCATATGCGTAGTCACCAAAGACGACTGCGAACAGGGTGCTGAATAGTTATTCTATTAATATTTTAAGAGGTGAATATAATATTATGGCAAAAGTTGATTTGAGCAAGTATGGCATCCAGAACGCTGCTGAGATTGTTTACAACCCGTCCTTTGACTTCCTTTATCAGGAGGAAATAAAGCCGGAGCTTGAAGGCTTTGACAAGGGACAGGTTACGGAGCTTGGAGCTGTTAACGTTATGACCGGCATTTATACCGGCCGTTCCCCCAAGGACAAATTCATCGTAATGGACGACACGTCAAAGGACACGGTATGGTGGACCAGCGACGGGTACAAGAATGACAACCATCCGGCCTCCGAGGAGACCTGGAAGGCAGTCAAGAAGCTGGCCATTGATGAGCTTTCCAACAAGAGGCTCTTCGTCATGGACGCTTTCTGCGGCGCCAACAAGGATACCCGCATGGCCATCCGTTTCATAATGGAAGTGGCCTGGCAGGCTCATTTTATCAAGAACATGTTTATCCAGCCGACGGAAGAGGAGCTGGCCTCCTTTGAGCCTGACTTTGTTGTTTATAATGCTTCCAAGGCAAAGGTGGAGAATTACAAGGAGCTTGGCCTGAATTCCGAGACCGCCGTCGTCTTCAACCTTACGAGCCGTGAGCAGGTCATCCTGAATACCTGGTATGGCGGTGAGATGAAGAAGGGCCTCTTCTCCATGATGAATTATTACCTTCCTCTGAAGGGCATCGCGTCCATGCACTGCTCCGCCAATACGGACATGAAGGGCGAGAACACGGCGATTTTCTTCGGCCTTTCCGGAACGGGCAAGACGACCCTGTCAACTGATCCGAAGCGTCTCCTGATCGGCGACGACGAGCATGGCTGGGATGACAACGGTGTCTTCAATTTCGAGGGCGGCTGCTATGCGAAGGTCATCAATCTTGACAAGGAATCTGAGCCGGATATTTATAACGCGATTAAGAAGGACGCCCTTCTTGAGAACGTCACCGTGGATAAGGACGGCAAGCTGGATTTCGCGGACAAGAGCGTGACGGAGAACACCCGTGTTTCCTATCCGATCGAGCATATCGAGAACATCGTCAAGAAGGTACGTCCCATCTCGGCCGGACCTGACGCAAAGAACGTCATCTTCCTTTCGGCTGACGCTTTTGGAGTCCTTCCTCCGGTCTCCATCCTGACCCCGGAGCAGACGAAGTATTATTTCCTGTCCGGTTTCACGGCAAAGCTGGCCGGCACGGAGCGCGGCATTACCGAGCCGACCCCGACCTTCTCCGCCTGCTTTGGCCAGGCCTTCCTGGAGCTTCATCCTACGAAGTACGGTGAGGAGCTTGTGAAGAAGATGGAGAAGAGCGGCGCGAAGGCATACCTTGTGAACACGGGCTGGAACGGCACCGGCAAGCGTATCTCCATCAAGGATACCCGCGGCATTATCGACGCGATCCTGAACGGCGACGTCCTGAAGGCGGAGACGAAGAAGATTCCTATTTTTGATTTCGAGGTTCCTACCGCTCTTCCCGGCGTGGACAGCGGCATCCTTGATCCCCGTGACACCTATGCGGACGCTTCCGAGTGGGACAAGAAGGCAAAGGATCTTGCCGGAAGGTTCATCAAGAACTTTGAGAAGTATACTTCAAATGATGCCGGCAAGGCGCTTGTGGCAGCCGGACCGAAGCTGTAAGACTTCACTTCCCGCAGCTTACAACTTATAAACTGCGGGCATGAGTACAGAAATCAAAAAGCTGTGAAACCGAGGTTATATATTCCCTGGTTTCACAGCTTTTCTTTATTCAGTCAGATTCTTTGGCAAATCTTATGGCTTGTTACTATATGTTCACGTAACTCATAATCATTTATGACTTTCCGGTTAGGAAGGGGCAGTGAAGCATATCGCTTTTATCGGACATGCCGTAGGCTTTATTGGCTGCTTTTCAGAAAATTATCGGTATAGGTCTTCTTTCCGTCAGCGGAGATCCACATGGCCTCGATCCTGCTTTTTTCCTCCCTGTCGGCGTTCAGTTTCTGTATAAGCGCCTTTCCCTGCTCCACGTCCATCAGGAAGAGCCCGGTTGACAGGGCGTCCGCCAGGGCCGAGTCCTCCATCAGGATGCTGACGCTCCTGTGCAAGGTGCCCGGAAAGAGGGTGTCCGGATCCATGATATGGTGGTAACGTTGGCCGTCCACGATATAATAACGTTCGTAATCGCCGCTCGTCACAAGGGAAAGGCCGTCCAGCTCCATCGTGACGGCATAGGCTTCCTTGCTCTTTCCGTCCATGTATTCCGGGTTCTCCACTGGACAGACCCATTTTTTACCGTCTCCCCGGATTCCGATGGCCTTGATATTGCCCCCGATATTCAGGAGGAAACTGGATGATCCGAGGCTTTCCGCAAGCTCCCCGGCCTTCTGTACCGCGAAGCCCTTGCCAATGCCGCCGACATCGAGGCGCATGTCGGGATCCCTCAGGAAAACAGTGGAAGCCTCTTTGTCGATGATGATGTCCTCTATATTGCAGTGCCTCGCCGCCTCTTCCAGTTTTTCAAGATCCGGGAGGGAGGCGGTTTCAGGATTCTCCAGCCCGGCTTCCCGGTATTCATGCCAGATTTTCAGCACGGAGCCGCAGGCGATATTGACCTTTCCATCAGTTATGCCGTAGACGTATTTTCCGAATTCCAGAAGCTCGATGATTTTCGCGTCAACCGGGACGGCCTCCCGGCCCGCAAAGTCATTCACGGTCTTTAAGTTGTTCAACCCCTCGTATTGATTATAAATATCAAACAGCTTGTGGTATTGGGACAGGAGGGCGTGAACGGCATCCGCCTTCTCTTGGAAAGCCTCTTCGGAGCTGTCATAGCCGATCAGCATGGAGATCGTGTCGAAAACGTCCATAAACTGAGTCTGATAACGTTCAAGCTTTTCTTCACCCTGGAAAAAGCTGGCAAGGCCTGTCTTGTTCTTCGCGTTTTCGTCCTTCGTATGGACTTCTTCCTGCGTGGTTTTAATCTCATCACCATCCTGAGATGTCTTCACTGCTTCTGTATTTTCGACCTCCCCTATTCCTTCCCCTTTTTCATATGTTTTTTGTGATACCGCTTCATTCTTGCAAGAAGAAAGAGAAGCGCTTAAGAGGAAAAACAGGAAGAAACGTAAAAAATATTTTTTCATATCTTTGCTCCAAGTCCTATGCATAAAAATAAGGGGTTCATCTTGTGATGAAGCCCCTTTATAACGGAGATGCAGGGATTTGAACCCTGGCGCCGCTCACACGGCCTAAAGCATTTCGAGTGCCTCCCCTTCAACCGCTTGGGTACATCTCCATAATAATATAAAAACAATCTTGCAGTAGTCACTCCAACAAAAATAAACGATAACTGAAATATCTGCAAGTGCCGGCAACCGGGATCGAACCGGTATGGGATTTAACTCCCGCAGGATTTTAAGTCCTGTGCGTCTGCCTGTTCCGCCATGCCGGCTTCTTTCTTTTTATAACCTGTTAGAACTTGTTTATTTTACAAAAAAAAATCCATCATGTCAATGATGCAGACACTACTTTGTAACTTTTTCAAATCATTTTCAAATTATTGTCAAATCTTTTTTCAAATCCAGGAGAGATAATCACTTTACAAAAATGGGTTTTTGCTTGACAGACTTGCTCGAATTATCCTAATCTGTTGGAAAGGAATAAATGGATGTTGTCATAAAGGAAGATATATTTTGTTTTTTCCGATAATTATTCCTACCTTTCGTTCGATAAGGGAAAATGGTCTGAATCCAATAAGAAAAGCAGAAATGAAGGGAGAAACTGGTCTTTTTTATGAATATAAGGAAAGCAACGGGGGACGACCTTCCCCGGATGATGGAGATTTACGCTTTTGCCAGGAATTATATGGCAGAGCATGGCAACCCGAATCAGTGGGGACCTACCAACTGGCCGCCGGAGGGGCTGATCCGAAGCGATATACGCGACGGGAACAGTTATGTCTGTATTAATGAGGATGGGAAGGTCATCGGTACTTTCTTTTTCATTTACGGGGAGGATGTAGAACCCACATACCGGGATATTACGGACGGCAACTGGAAGGACGGCAGTCCCTATGGCGTTGTGCACCGGATAGCGGGAGATGGATCCAAAAAGGGAATCGGTTCCTTCTGCCTGAACTGGGCCTTTGCCCAATGCGGCCACCTGAGGATCGATACTCATGGCGACAACCGGGTGATGCAGAATCTTCTCCGGAAGCTCGGCTTTGTCCATTGCGGGACGATCCATGTCGAGGAGGATGATTACCCCCGCCTTGCTTTTGAAAAAAGTGAAGCATTGATAAATGAATCATCAACAAAGAGATCATTAGTAAAGGAATCATTGATAAAGGGGAATATTCTGGAAGGACGCAGCGCTTTTACGGATGGTTTTAAAAGAAGCGGGGCATTGATGGAGGGAAAGGGGGCGGATCAATGAACCGGTCTTTGGAGAGGGCGAAATACATCCTGGCCCTTGTCCTTTACGGGACGATCGGCCTGTTTCTCCGGCATGTCAGCCTTCCGAGCGAAATCGTGGCCATGTGCAGGGGTGCCATCGGGTCTTTGTTTATCTTCCTTTACTTGCAGTGGAAAAAGAAAGCCATCCCGGATACCGCCCGTCCCGGCATGGAGGATAATGAAGCCGTGCGGAAGAACCTGCCGTGGCTCATCGCCTCAGGGATCTGCCTGGGCCTTAACTGGATATTCCTCTTTGCGGCTTACACTCATACAACGGTTGCCATCGCAAGCCTTTGCAATTACACCGCCCCGATCATCCTGATCCTCGTTGCGCCGGTACTGCTGCGTGAGACATTGGACAGGAGGAAGCTGCCCTGCGTAGCCGGGGCGGTGGCAGGAATCGTGCTGGTTTCGGGCGTCTGGGGCGGAGAGATCGGCAATATTTCGGGTGTGTTCATGGGGCTTGCCGGGGCTTTGGGCTTTGTAGGCGTGGTCATTTGCAATCGGAAAATAAGCGGCATTTCTCCAATGGATAAGTCCATTATACAGCTTGCCGTTTCCGCGCTGACCATTCTTCCCTATGTCCTGGTAAAAAACTATGGCGTCTCTCTGGAATGGGACGCGAGATCCGTCATCATTATCCTGATCCTTGGCATCGTCCATACCGGCTTCGCCTACTGCCTCTATTTCAGCGGTCTTTCGACCCTCCCAGTGCAGACCATCGCAATACTTGGATACCTTGAGCCGGTGGTTTCCGTCCTGTGCTCCGCATTCTTCCTGCACGAGCCGATGGGAATATCGGGATGGATAGGGGCAGCCCTGATCCTGGGATCCGCCATCCTTTGCGAGAGCATGGGGGAGCCGGGGGAACGTCAGGCTTCCGGAGGCACCTTTCCAGAAAAAGGAGACTGAATAAGCCCTTGCTGACGTGATACCGTAACGGTTTGTCATGAAATCAGAGTTGCAGAAACCTCACTCAATAATAGAAAAAATGTTACGGTGCATGATAATATCGTAATGCAGGAAAACAGCCAGAAAGCAGGAAAGAGGCCAGAATGTGAGAAAGCAGCCACGAAAATACAAACGCGAATAAATAATCTGCTACGATATATGATACATGAAAAGAATTTAATGCAAAAAATCCGCCATGGTGCAGAAAATGAAGGAGGGAAAGATATGAAGAATGACAGATGGGTCTGGTACAAGGAAGCGGTTCCCCAGAAGGGTGGGGAGGGGGTTACGCGCCGGGTACTGGCTTACTCGGACGAGCTGATGGTTGTGGAAAATACTTTTGAGAAGGGGGCTGTGGGGGCTCTCCACCATCACCCCCATACCCAGATTACCTATGTGGCGAGCGGGGTTTTCGAGTTTGAAATCGAAGGGGAGAAAAAGATAGTCCGAAAGGGCGACACGATGCTGAAAAAGGATGGCGTGGAGCATGGCTGCGTCTGCCTTGAAGAGGGCGTGCTCCTGGATATCTTCAATCCTTACCGGGAGGATTTTGTCGGAGATTGACCTGTCCTGTTCCTTGTCCAGCAATGCATTATTGCTTTAATGTGAAAAGCCGGGGATCCTTACGGTATCCCCGGCCATTTTCTATTTTGGATTGCCCTGAAACGCATTGTGCCCTATACTCAAACTAATTCTGTACTGTTGCCTGATCGCGTTGATTATTACAGTAAAACTATAGTAAACAACATTTTAATCTTTACTTTGACATTTGTATCATCAGCCATTGACAAAAACTTCCGGACGTTCAAAGTAAAGATAATTATGACGTTTACTATAATTCCGGGCTGCTGCCTGATTGCATCGATTATTACAGTAAAACTAATTCCGAAATATCTCCGGGATCATCGTTTACTCGATGTACCCCTTCATGCGGACATAATCCTCCATCAGCTTTTCCATTTCATTATAATTGATGCGAGTCGCGTTGATCATGAGGTCGTACTGGTCGGGATTCATCCAGTCCTCCCCGGTGTAGTATTTGTGGTACTCCTTCCGCTCTTTATCGATTTTCCGTATCCGTTTCAGAGCCTCCTGTTCATCCACCTTGCAGTAATCCATGGCCCTGACTATCCTTGTGGGCATATCCGCGTAAACAAAGAAATCAACGTGGTTCTCCATTTTTGCTTCCCGGAGGACATAGTGGCTGCAGCGACCCGCGATAACAAAGCTTTCCGCCCGGGCCAGCTCGCGGATGACCTCGGCCTGGAAGCGGAAGAGGTTTTCCGGATTGACAAGGTTTTCATCCAATGTGGGCTTTCCGATATCCGGCTTCAGGGAATCAATAATTTTGTAAAGGATGTTGTTCCCTGCCTTCTCGTCCGCGAGACGGAAATACTGCTCCCCGATGGCGGAACGTTCCGATGTCAGCTTCAGGATGTCATTGTCATAAAAATGAATGCCAAGCTTTTCGGCCAGACGTTTACCGACCAGCCGCCCGCCCGAGCCATACTGCCGACCGATCGTTATGACGAATTGGCTTTTAATCATGCAGCGCCTCCTTTCATCATTGAGTGAATCATAATTGCAGGTACAAACTATGCGTAGTGCCGCTGACGCATCCCTTATTCTCATTTTTCCTTATGACAGAAGTCTAGCACATAAAAGGAGGGAAATGCAAGACGGAAATCGACACATTCATTTTTCTATTGAAGACATAATTTTTACCTGTTAAACTATAGAAATTAAAAATCCCAGGGTTTGCGAGGAGATGGAGAGGAATGAAAGGCTTTTGGACATTCGGACAGAAGCGCTTATGATGGGGCAGGATAAGGAGGTGCTGAATATGCTGATCCAGGAGAAATATGATCGCATGGACTGGGTAACCTATGGAAATGAGAGGGAGAGTAAGGGGATAGACAAAACCCGACTGGAGAGTATAAAAACTGTCATGAAGAAGCTGGCTTATACGTCACAGCAGGCTGTGGATTTTTTGGACATTCCGAAGAAAGATCAGTCAAGGTATGCAGTCGAATTGTGATAATTAGCTGCTGCGGCAGAAGCCAATCTAAACAGACAGCGGAAAAGATTACATATTGATTGTAAATGGTCAATTTTATGACTGCAGGTATCGCTAAAAGTTTGAAAGGAATCTTTCATTATTTTCTGTGAGGCGGAGTCCCATGACCCCAAGTATGAAAGGCAAGCTTTTCATACTTCATTTGTGCCGCTGGCGCGTCACAAATGGGACTCAACGCCTGCGGCTTCAAGTCAAGGTATGAAAGGCAAGCGTCACAAATTGGATGTCAATGCCTGTGGCATTAAGTCAAAGGATGGAATGTTTATGAATCTTACACAGTTTGACAATCAGATCCTTCGTCTGACTGATCGGAATGGCCAATCTTTCACGGGCATTGCGTTTGCTTTCCTGCCTGCTTATGGCCTGCATGAATACGGAAGGGAAGAGGACGGAATTCAAATCGGAGGGCATGTGATTTTTGCGTCCGACATTCTTTCAGCCGAGCCTTTTGACGGCATGGCGATTCTGCGCGCGACAGAAACCTGGCAGCAGGCAGGCGCCTTTTATGTACGCATTCAGGCGATGGCGAAAAAGCATCACATAACATTGAGGCAGGAGTTTGACGAGCATGATGGTCCGAACACAAGGTATATTGTGGTGACCGATTTGGATTTCCCTGTCGCTACGGCGAGGATGTATGAGCTGGATGAGAGCTCCGTCATGATCGGCAGGGTGGTGGTGCTTCCGGAATACAGGCATCGGGGCATTGGCAGCATGGTTGTTACGGAATGCGAGAGCTGGGCCGGAGAGTTGGGGTATCGTAAGGCTGTCCTTGAAAGCAGGGACAATAAAATTGAATTCTACCAGAAAATGGCTTATGAGATAACTGGAGAAATGAAGGATGAGGGCACATTCCGCTGTATCAGAATGCAAAAGGAGCTGAGGCAAAGGCCAAAACCGAATTGCCCGCAGGCGTTTCACCATATAAGAACTCAGAGCGGCCAAACCCACTCTGATAGATGAGCCGATTTGCCCCACAAGTGGTTCGCTATGTCAGATTTGAGGGGATGTTGACATACTGGAGGCACCTCCTTGATTGGATATGTGCCCTAAACGATACCAGTTTCAGCACCACTGTGCAAGTAAGGATTTTTTTGCATTGGCAGTTGCAGTTGGGAAATTTACAGCTATTTTTGCAGTGGAGGGATAGTCACCTTTTTTATACGTTGATTCTTTTTCGATGACTTCATTTATTACTCGAGCTTTTTCTGCCTCAGTTTGAAGTGGTGGTGCATATTTTTTGTAATGAAGCATTAGCCAATACTCGATACATCCGGTGGTCATCAGCAAGCGAACTTTGATATTTGGATCTCGCCGCAATTTTCGCAACTTCTTTATTATTTTTAGGCGATGATCCCACAAACCAATATCTTTTCTCTCTACATCAAAGAAAAACCACACTTCATCAATTACTTCAGCATTATCACGGTATTGTGGATCTTTTGCAAAGCGGTTTTCTGCCTCATCGAAGAGTCCGATTTCCTTTGGGTATTTTATTACTGCAACATCAGCAAACCGCCTTTTAAGGAACTCTGTATATGCTTGCTCAGTTTCCCCTTCACAAAAGACTCGAATAATAGTCTTTCCTTTTCCGCGTGATCCATTTGTTTTTCGAGGCATTTACTCGACCTCCTCGATTTCAACATTAGGGACTGCTCCGTATCTACCGATCAAATATCCTTTGCGAATGTTGTCGGTTGTTCTAGTGGAAAACTCACTTAAGCTGTATAGCTCCGAAGTACCGTCAGTTGCTTTTTTGTCGACAAAATAAAGCTGATCTTTTCTAATGAGTTCGAGATTCATTAACTCAGTATTATGAGTAGTAAAAATAATCTGTGCTCCATATGGATTAGTTTTTTTGCTCTGAAACTTTGACACTATGAAATTCACTAGAGTAGGATGGAGTTCCCGTTCGATTTCATCAACCAGCAGCACACCGCCCTTTTTGAGCGCGGATTCGATTGCAGGAGAAAGGGCCATTAGTTTTCGAGTTCCGTCTGACTCGTCTGAAAGATCTAATTCGAAGGAACTCAACTCCCCTTCACGGGTCTTTCCTAAATGACTTGCTTTTGCTGTCATCTGCCCCATTTCAAGTCGAATTTCAGCGTTGTTCGATGTCTCCGATAACGCGCGCATGAATTGAGTTAGTGCTGCTTTAGCTTCTTCGGGTGTGCTACCCGGAAAAGAGCTGTCATCGATGATTTCTTTGCTATTTATTTCAAAGCGCATGTCTTCAATTCCAAGATCAGCCGCCTTAGCATATTTGGAGATAGCTCTAAGCATAGTTTTGTCTCCGGAATATTCGATGAGTTGAGTCGGAATGTCAGTATAATCGCGCGAAAAGAAAACATATTCTCGAAACCATCGCATCGCGCCAATACACGCAGCGTCATTCATTGTGCAGGCAACTGAAAAGAATAGCTGGTTTTTCGCAACGGCCTTACTAATTAGTGTCCGCTTTGCTTTTTCCTCCGTAAAGGTAAACTGCTGACCATCTCTTTTGAAAACAAGTGCTTTTTGTCCCTTTGGCGCATGATATAAGTATTCCTGTACTACTGTTTCCTTTGTGGCAGAAAAACTATACCAATACTTTACCTTATCGATAATATAGATAAATTCAAACTTCGTTGGCTGGGCAAAGGAATAATCATTCAATGCAAACGGAATAACAGGAATTGTTGAATTCTCATGCTGCGTACGCTGAGCATTCTTTACAAATATTTTGATTTTTCTGATCCGATTTCGTTCAGCTCGGTTTTTTAGTTTTATCCAATAGCGAAATTATGGAGTGCGGCGGGGATTTCTTTCTGCCGCCGTGATCTTATGTGTAGATTAAATCGTTGTTCACCACCTCCATCGCACGATCCCGGATGTTGTTCATCCGCTGTACCCACAGCAATTGATCCTGCGCATCGAGGCGGTCGGTGATACCTTCACGGACTGCCATCTGGTCAATCAACCGGAGGAACATGGTCTCCGCCTGCTCGTTTAGATCTGCCAGACACCCGTTCAGCCTTCCGGAGACCAGCAATTATGTAAGCGTGTCCCGCCCCAGGCGATTCGGTAAGACCATCGCTGCCAACATGCTCTGCGCCTACTATGGCAGGGGAGACAGCAGGGTGCTCTTTAGCGGGCTGAAGGTTGCCGGGCATGAAAACTGGGACAGATACCTGAACCGCTTTGATGTGATCAGGGTAGTCATGACGGATTTCATTAAGGGCAATAAGAAGGTGGAGGATTCACTGAAAATGCTGTCCTCCAGGATACTGGATGATCTGTCGGAGGAGTATCCTGAAGTGAAATATGATACGGAAGATCTGGCCTACAGCATGGACAGATTTTACAGGAAGAGCGGGATTCCCTTTGTTATCATCATCGACGAGTGGGATGCGGTCTTCCGGGAGCGGAAAGAGGACAGGGACGGACAGAGACTATATCTGGACTTCCTGCGGGACTGGCTGAAGGATAAGGAGTATGCAGCCCTGGCATATATGACCGGCATTCTGCCGATCAAGAAGTACGGAAAGCATTCCGCCTTAAACATGTTTGATGAATACTCCATCATTGCCCCCATGCAGCTTGCGCCTTATACGGGATTTACGGAGGAGGAGGTTCGGGAGCTCTGCACAAAATACGGCAGGGCATATGAAAAGATAAAGGAATGGTATGATGGCTATGAAGTAAGTGATGTGGTTCCTCCGGATCCCGGATATGAGCTGCAAAATGCAAGTGGGAAGGAACACGAGCAAAAGAGATATTCCATCTACAGTCCCCTGTCCGTGGTAAAAGCAGTCTCCACGGGAATCATCCAGAACTACTGGAACAAGACGGAGAATTATGAGGCGCTTGCGGAGTACATCAGAGCGGATTTTGACGGCCTGAAGGATGCGGTGGCGCTGATGATGGACGGAGGCAGGGTGAAGGTGGATGTCTCTACCTACCAGAACGACATGACTACCTTCCATAGCAGGGATGACATCCTGGCCATGCTGATACATCTGGGCTATCTTGAGTACGATATGGAGACTAAGGAGGTCCATATCCCGAATAAGGAGATACTGGACGAGTTCAAGGCCTCCACGAAGTCAGAAGAGTGGGAGCCCGCATTCCGTGCCTACCGGAAGTCAGTGGAGCTTCTTAAAGCAACCTGGGAGCAGAAGGAAGACCGGGTGGCGGAGCTCATGGAGTGGTTCCATGACACGGCTGAGAATAAGACCTATAATTCTGAGGCGGCCCTGTCATACGCTGTGAAAACGGCTTACTATGCGGCACAGAAATACTATACTGTCATGCAGGAGCTTGACAGCGGGAAGGGCTATGCGGACATCGTATATCTCCCCTCGCCGAAGCACCCGGATAAGCAGGCGCTGCTGATCGAGCTGAAATATAACAGGACGGTCAGAACGGCGGCGGATCAGATCAGGGAGAGGAACTATCCGCAGGCGCTGGAGCATTATCATGACAAGCTTCTTCTGGTCAGCATTAATTACGATAAGGATGCGAAGAATACAGACGAGCCATCTTGCCCCGCAGGCGGTTCGCTATGTCAGAATTCAGAGCGGCAAAAACCCACTCTGATAGATGAGCATTGCTGATGCGATACCGCATCGGTTTGTCATGAAATTAGAGTAGTGAAACCCACTCTAATAAGGGAGCGAAAGAATGCGGGAGGTTCTATATCTCCGGCTGCATCTGGATGTTGATCCGTAGGAAAAGCAGCCGAAGGATTGTGAAACTGCTATATCTCCAGCCGCATCTGCGGGTCAATCCAACTGAGCTGCTTTGCCTTATGGACTACATCCCCCGGCAAAGAATTTCCAATGAGGAACGGTGACTTCGGATCGTGCATACGCATGTTCCGCAGCACCGTTTCTTTGTCCGCATTGGCGTAACAGTAGCGGCAAAGATGACCACAAGTATTGTACGCGCCGATGTCTCCTGTGATATAGCAGGCGCATTCCTTCCTGTTCATGGGATTTGGCGGCGTAATCAGATTCTGCCCGATGGCGGCTTCAAAGGTTTTGACTGTCATGCAGCCGGAGCAGTCTGCTCCCAGGCTTTCCAGGGCTTTGCTTTCCGCGCAGGGCTTGATGGTCATGCCGTACTGCCTGCCGATTTCCACGAAGGCCGCTGTGATCCGGATCTGCTCGTCCATGGAGACGGTTCTTGCCTCCGGGAAGTTCCGTTTCACTTTTTCATACAGGTCGATGAAGCTGATTACGGCAGTGTGGGTGGCTCCGGACAGCCTTTCGGCCATTCTTCCAAACGCCTCGATATGCCTTTCAACCGTCCAGTTCTCGTTAAGGAGAATCGGGTCATAACGCCAGCCCATGGAATTCACCCCGGCAATCTCGGACAGGCGGCAGAAGCTGTCCATGACAAAATTCTTGTCCGGAACCCTCGGCTCGATGTCCTTCCCGTAAGGAGTGATGCTCAAAAACCAATATTGACCAAAAGGCTTCAACAGATCCATATAGCGGAGGATCGGGGCAGGGTTTTTGGAACAGAAGCCGATCATGTCTACAACGTCTGGGTTCAGCTCGTAACGCGTGACAGACTGCGGATTGTAGGGATTTCGCACGAGGACAAAGCCCTCCCTCAGCCGGTTCGCAAACCAGTCGGAATAGAAGGCTGGAATATCCGTCCGCTGCCCTGTTTGGATTATCATAATCTGCCTCCCATGTCTCGCTTATCAGAGTGGGTTTTGGCCGCTCTGAATTCTGATATAGCGAACCGACTGCGGGGCAAACCGGCTCAACCATCCTTTCCGGAGGGCTGCTCCGCTTTCTCGAAATTCATATCGGTAATGGCTCTTTCCGCTATTTCGGCCGGTTCCCCACCGGGGTCGAGCCATGCCTTTACCATTTCATTCGGCAGGATTACCGGCATTCGGTCGTGAATGAAGCGGATCCCTTCCCCCGGTTCCCTTGTGAGTACCGTGAATACCGGAAGCTTGAAGCCGCGCTTTTCTTCAATCTGATACAGTCCGGCAAGATACACGACTGCACCGTTTCCTGGCCGGATAATGTATTTTTGTCCGACCTTTCTCGTGCCGTTTGGCAAAAGCAGGTGTTCCCACTCAAAATAATAGCTTGCCGGGATAACGCAGCGGCGGGATGTCCAGGCAGCCTTCCAGAACGGCTTTTGCATTGCGGTTTCCACCCTGGCATTGAGCAGTGGCGATCCGCCCTTTGGGTTCGTGAAGCCCCAGAACATCGGGTAGACTGCAGGCGCCTGTGTCTTTGCCGCCGGGGCGACCACCGGAACAATATCCGTTGGCCTGATTTCTCCCATGGTCTTTAACGGCTTTCCAAGGCTTGCGGTCATGCCCTCCAGCAGAGGGGAACGCATGGCGCGGTCAACGAAAGGCTTTAGTTCCGGGGACATTTCCATGTAATATCTGGTGCACATAAGCGTTTATCCTTTGACTTGATGCCGTAGGCATTGAAGTCCCTTGACGTCCTATTTTGTAACATGCCAGCGGCACAAATGAAGTATGAAAAGCTTGCTTTTCATACTTGCTCCATGCAGTACCCATACTTGCCGTCCTGGCGGTGCGTTAAACCTCTGGGTTTTTCAGATTTCAGAAGGCGCTGAATAATATCAAATCATACATGAGAGAGATAGAAAAGAAAAGAGGGATCAGGGAACTTTGCGGAAAGCTCTTATGTCTGAAAGGAACTGTCCGAAAAGAATCAGGTTCGTGGATTTGAGTTGGTCATTTGTGGGCAAAATCTTTGTCTTGACAATAAATTAGTGGATATGAAAGGCTTCTTGTGGTAGGATAGGAGGACAGACAGGATTACAAATGGTAAAATAGAATAACAGATAAGATTACGATACTATCAAAAATTCGAATTACTTTGCTGAGATGGGCTGGATATAGCCATAAAAGCAAGAATCTGATATAATTGTTGATAAGCTTTTCGGAATCAGGACATGAGCCCAGTGAGCAGGGGTTTTTCCTGCTTTCCTGAGATGACAAGGAGGAGGGAGCGGCATGGGAGATAAGCCGGCGCGGAAAGAGCGGGATACATCATCTTATAAAAATATCGTGTTTGACATGGGAAATGTGCTGATAGGCTATGATCCCGAAAGGTCCATACGCGTCCATACCGGGGATGAGAAGGTGATTTGGGAAATCTGCTGCGTCGTATTTTGCTCGAACGAGTGGCTCAAGCTGGACGGCGGCCTGATTTCGGAGGAAAACGCAATAAGGGCGTGGCTTCCGAGGCTCTCATCGGATCCTGTCCGTGAAATCGCGAAGAAGGCTTTCCGCGACTGGCACCTTTACAATATGTTGCCGCGCAGCGGGATGGACGGGGTGGTGGCCGATGTCAAGGCAAGGGGGCAGGGCGTCTACATCCTGTCCAACGCGAGCCTCCGCCTTCCTGTCTGTTACAGAGAAGTCATGCCGGCGCCGGAGCTGTATGATGGCGTGTTCTTTTCCGCCGAGCACCAGTGCGTCAAGCCCCAGGACATTATCTACAGCCGTTTTTTCCGGGAGTTCGGCCTGGAGCCCGGTGAATGCTTCTTCATTGATGATTCGGAGGATAATGTGGCCGGCGCCAAAAGAATGGGCATGGATGGTGAGGTCTTCCGGGGCGAAAGCGCCGAGGAGCTTCGGGAATTACTTGGCCTGCAGTCTCATAAAGTATAGGACATGAACGTTCCTTCAGGAACATTCATGTCCGTACATGGCGAATCCCGCAGGGAATATGCCATGACCCGCTTGCGGGTCGAGGCTAGCCACCCGGCAATGAGGATTTGTCCCCCCTTCGGTCGGACAAATCCCTACGGGATTCGCCAGGTACGGTCATGAAAAGCCTTGATGGCTTTTCATAACCTATAATTATGGGCAAGTGAAAGCCATGATTTTAAGGAGAAACTATTGAGGTGAATTTGAAAATAACAAGAATACGCAGGAAAGGAACAGGCGAGGGCTTTGGGCTGAGGGAAAAGCTTCTTTCCGGCGGCATTTCACTTCCCGTGCTGGAATGCCCTGCCTTTTCCGCGACCGGCCTTTGCAGGCACCTTTTTTCCACCCGTTTCGGGGGCGTGAGCGAAGGGCCTTTCACAAGCATGAACCTGGGAATTTCAAGGGGGGATGAGGATGAAAAGGTGCGGGAGAATTACCGCAGGATTTCCGAAGCCCTTGATGTCCCGGTGGATCGTTTCGTGTTCAGCATGCAGACCCATAGCCTGAATGTGCGAAGGGTCACGGAAGAGGATGCCGGGAAGGGGCTGTCCCGGGAAAGGGATTACAGGGACGTGGATGGGCTGATAAGTAATGTCCCAGGCCTTGTGCTTTGCGTCTTCTGGGCGGATTGCATTCCCGTCCTCCTGCTGGATCCCGTGCGCCGCGCAGTCGGGGCCGTCCATTCCGGCTGGAGGGGAACCGTCGGAAAGATCGCGGCCAGGGCTGTCCGGGAAATGGGGGAGGCTTATGGCAGCAATCCCGAGGACATTATCGCGGCGGTGGGGCCAGGCATCTGCGGAGACTGCTACGAGGTCTCGGAGGATGTGGCTGAGGCTTTCCAAGAGGCGTTTCCATCTGAGAAAGCACGGGACTCCGTCGTGCGCCCGGCAATGCCGTCTCCTTCCGGGAATTTCAGCGGGCGGAAATATTACGTTGACCTCTGGGAGGCAAACCGGCTGATCCTCATGGAGGCGGGGCTTTCGGAGCGGAACATCCATATTTCCGGCATCTGTACAAAATGTAATCCGGATGTGTTTTTCTCTCACAGGCAGATGGGGGAAAGAAGGGGGCTTAATGCTGCCTTTTTGGCATTTGAAGAGCCGGTTTGACGCGTGGCCTCTTCATTTTGTCAGAATTCAGAATGTCAAACACTACTCTGTCTAATAGAAGAGCCGATTTGTCCCGCAGGCGGTTCGCCATAAGAGAACTCAGAGCGGCAATTAACCACTCAAATATAAAGAACTGCTTTTCCCTGCGGACGCTTCGCCATGTCAGAATTCAAAGTAGTCAGGAATCCATTATTATCGCGGGCAGATTTATTATACCGTGAATAGGATACAGATATTGGGAGGGAGGCAAGCCCATGTATTTGGACGAGGACGGATACGGATTTGGCAAGCTGAACGGATATGAAATCCGGAATGGGAGTGAAAATGGGAATGAAAATAGGGATGGAAATGAATTAAGGAATAGAAATGAAATAAATGGAAACGGGAAGGAGCAGCGCCTTGGATGGCTTTCCCCGGACGGGCAGTTCAGCCCATCGGACTGGGGGACGCACACTTCGGAGGCCCTGCGTATTCTGGAGGACCGGGGCTGGGGGCGGGACTTTTACAGCCGCAGCGCCATCAACGCCCGCGATTATCTGGCCCAGAGAGGATTCTGCCTGATCCATGACCCGGGAAGGTTCCGTCCCGTCGCCACGCACATCGTTCCACTGACAAAGAGGCAGAGGGAATTCCTTTACGCCTATTTTATGGATATCGGGGACCGGGAGAGGGCGGAAAAGTACATGGAAATCGAATAGGGTGCGGGCAGAAAAGTACATGGAAATCGAATAGGGTGCGGGCAGGATTTCTATAGAAACTGGATATATATGATTCATCGGTCAAAAATCTCGATGCATACAGTATAAAGTATTTATCTCATGGTTTTAACAAGTGGATATGGTATAGCAAAGGACTTTTGACTGGCGAATCATATATGAATTGGTCTGAAGAATCTGAAAAAAGAAGAGAAAGAAAGGAAGTAGAAAGAAAATGGCACTTGTGATTCCGGAAAATTATGACCCCAGGCTTTCAGTACGGGAAACCCAGGAAGCAATTAAGTACATAAGGGATGTGTTCCAGAAGGAATTTGGCAGGGAAATGAATTTGTCGAGGATTTCCGCGCCGCTTTTCGTGGAAAAGAGCTCCGGCCTGAATGACAATCTGAACGGCGTTGAGCGCCCGGTGAGCTTTGACCTGCCCTGGGAGCCGGAGGAGACGATCGAGGTCGTGCAGTCCCTGGCGAAGTGGAAGCGGCTTGCCCTGAAGCGCTATGGCTTCCGTCCGGGCGAGGGGCTTTATACCAATATGAACGCCATCCGCCGGGACGAGGTCCTGGACAATCTGCACAGCGCCTATGTGGACCAGTGGGACTGGGAAATGGTCATCAATAAGGAGGACCGGACCATGACTACGCTGGAGGGCACGGTACGGATGATTTTCCGCATTATCAAGCATATGGAGCATGAGGTATGGTACAAGTTTCCGAAGGCCGTGAAGAGGCTGCCGGACGACATATTTTTCATCGATTCCGAGGAGCTTCTTCAAATGTATCCCGGACTGGGCGCGAAGGAAAGGGAAAACAGGATCACGAAGGAGCATGGCTGCGTTTTCATCAAAAGGATAGGCGACAAGCTGAGCGATGGGAAGCCGCATGATGGGAGGGCGCCGGACTATGACGACTGGAGCCTGAACGGGGACATTCTTTTCTGGTTTGATACGCTGAACTGCGCGCTGGAAATCTCCTCCATGGGGATCCGGGTTTCGGAGCAGTCCCTGCGGGAGCAGCTTGCGAAGGCGGGATGTGAGGAAAGGGCGTCGCTCCCTTACCACAGGATGCTTCTGAATGGGGAGCTCCCGTACACGATCGGGGGCGGCATCGGCCAGAGCCGGCTCTGCATGCTCCTTCTGGACCGGGCGCATATCGGGGAGGTGCAGGCGTCAATCTGGCCCTTGGACATGGTTGAGGAATGCGCGAAGCACAACATTATCCTGCTCTGAACATTTCTGATAAAGAAGCCATAGGGCTTTGCATTAGCGCACCGATTTTGTCGGCAATTAAAATGGCAAAAAAACACTTTGTTTAATAGAGAAACCTGCTGATGCGATACCGCATCGATATGTCATCAAGTTAGAATAATAAAAACTCACTTTGATATAGAAACCTGCTGATGCGATACCGCATCGGTACGTCATTGAGACAGAGCAGCAAAAATCCACTCTGATAGAAGAGCCGTATAGCCTGCAATATCTCATCTGTTTGTCAGGAATTAAAGCGGCCCAAAAACCACTTTGATATAGGGGAGGGAAAGGATGCGGGCAGAAGCAATTCTATTCGATCTTGACGGCACTTTGGTGAACACGCTTTACAGTCTTCAGGATACGATAAACCGGGTGCTGGAGAAGTTTGGCTATGACAGGATTTCGGAGGAGGATACCCGGCTCTTTATTGGAAACGGGTCCCGGGTCTTTGTCAGGAAGTCCCTGGAGAAAACGGCGGAAAGGCTGTATCGGAAGGCGGAGAAGCTGGAGGGCAGGGATCCCGATGCGGCATTAGAGCTGGATCAAAAGGCTGATGATGTCATGGCCAGCCTGGACGAGGTGCATGAGAGCTACAGGGAGTTGTTTTCTTCAAACTGCACGTACCGGGCAGAGGCTTATCCGTTAATGAAGGAAACCATCGCCGCCCTCCGGGCCCAGGGCCGGAAGATTGCCTGCGTTACCAACAAGTCCCTTGCGGAGGCCGGGAAAGTCCTGTCCGCCGTTTATCCGGAAGGGAGCTTTGATTATATTTCCGCGGATGATGGCCGGCACCCGCTCAAGCCCGACGCCGGCGTGGTTCATGATGCCTGCAGGGCGCTGGGAATAGATGTTTCGGCCTCCATTTTTGTCGGCGACAGCAGGACGGACGTGGAGACCGCAAAGAACGCGGGCATCGCTTCCATCGGCTGCGTGTATGGGTTTCGCGGACGGAAGGAGCTTGAGAAATACGGCGCTACGGTGCTGGTGGAATCTGCCGGGGAGATTCCTGAGGCTGTTGCCCGTTTAGAGGAGCAATAGAGCCTGCAATATCGCATCGACATGTCAGCAATGAAAATGGCCCGGAACTACTTTGACAGAAGGGCCATAGAGCCTGCGATGCCGCATTGACATGTCAGCAATGAAAATGGTCCGGAACTATTTTGATGGAAGGGCCATAGAGCCTGCGATGCCGCGTCAGTTTGCCGGCAATTACAATGGACAGAAAAGCACATTAAGGGGAGCTGTAAAGCTTGTAATACCAGATTTTTGTCAGGAATTAAAGTGGCCAAAAAGCACTTTGACAGAGGGAGGATGCGCATGGATATATGTAATATCGCGTTCGAAAATATTCATACGCTGGAGGAAGCAAAAGAGCTGATCCGTGAGCAGGCCATGGCGCTTCAAAAAAAGGAGGAAGCCATAGCGATTTTCCGGGCGGAGGCGGAGTCCTATGATATTATCCATGAAGTACTGGGGTCCGGGAAATGGTCAATGGATTTCGATGAGCAGGGAACCATGGTCAGCGTGTTCTGGAGCAATGAGTTCCGGCGCATGCTGGGCTATGCCGGCGAGGAGGATTTTCCGAATGTCCTGGAATCCTGGTCCTCCCTGCTGCATCCGAATGACAGGGAACATGTCCTGAAGGAATATTATGAGACCATACGGGACTACAGCGGCAGGAAAATTTATGATGTGGAATACAGGCTCATGACGAAGGACAGGGGGTACCGATGGTACCGCGCCACGGGAAAGCCCTCCCGTCGCCCGGATGGGACTCCTGTCAAATATATCGGGGTCTTTGTTGACATTACGGAGCAGAAACGGATCCGTGCCGAGGTGGCGGAAAAGCAGCGGCTTTTGGAGGTGGCCCTGGAGGGGGCCCAGCAGTCCAGCCGTTCCAAAACCATGTTCCTGAACAACATGTCCCATGATATCCGTACGCCCATGAACGCGATCATCGGTTTTTCCGAGCTGGCTGTGAAGCATATCGACAATCAGGGGCTTGTCCGGGATTACCTTCAGAAGATCCTGACCTCCGGAAACCATCTGCTTTCCCTGATCAACGATGTGTTGGATATGAGCCGCATCGAGAGCGGACGGGTGCAGCTTGTGGAGCAGGAATGCAACCTTTCCGTCCTTGTCCACAGCCTGGTGAGCTTTATCCAGTCCCAGGTCTCCGCGAAGCAGCAGAAGCTTTTTATTGACACCTACCAGGTCCAGGATGAAGATGTTTACGCGGACAAGCTGAAAATGAACCAGGTGCTGATCAATATCCTTTCCAACGCGGTGAAGTACACTCCCGCCACCGGGGAAATATCCTTCCGCATCTCCCAGCTCCCTTCTGAGCGGGAAGGCTATGCCAGGTATGAGTTCCGCATCCGGGACAATGGGATGGGCATGTCTCCTGAATTTACGAAGCGTATTTTTGACGCCTTTTCCAGAGAGGAGACATCCACCAGGACGGGAATACAGGGCACTGGCCTTGGAATGGCGATCACGAAGAATATTGTCGATTTGATGGGTGGGACCATCGGGGTCCAAAGCGAGAAGGGCAAAGGATCCGAGTTCGTGGTGACGGTGGAATTCCGGCTCCAGGAAAAAGCCGGAAAGCAGTTCCGGCTCGAGGAAGCCGTGGGCATGAAGGCCCTGATCGTGGATGACGACTTCCAAAGCTGCAATTCCGTAACGGAAATGTTGAAGTCCATCGGCATGCGGAGCGAATGGACGACTTCCGCGCGGGACGCAATTTTCCGGAGCGAGAAGGCGGCTTCGGACCAGGATCCTTACCAGCTCTTCATTATCGATCTCCTGATGCCGGAACGGGGCGGTATTGAAACCGTAAAGCGTATCCGCAGGATCGCGGGCGATCAGGCTCCGGTCATTATCCTGACGGCCTACGACTGGTCGGATGTGGAGAAGGAGGCGAGGGAGGCGGGGGTGACCGCGTTCTGCGAGAAGCCGCTCTTTCTTTCCGACCTGATCAGCGTCCTTTCCAAAGCCTTCGGCAAGGAAAACAAGGAACAGGAGGGGGAGGAGGCGCCGGCCCCCGATTTCGGCGGGAAGCGGGTCCTCCTCGTGGAGGATGTGGACATGAACCGTCAGCTTGCGGGCTTCATCCTGTCCGAAGCCGGATTTCTGGTGGAAGAGGCGCCCGATGGCACGGACGCGGTGGAAATGGTGCGGCAGTCCGAAGAAGGGTATTATGACATTATCCTGATGGACGTGCAGATGCCCGTCATGAATGGATATGAGGCAACGAGGAATATCAGGAACCTGCCCCGAAAGGACGTGAAGCTTGTCCCTATCCTGGCCATGACGGCCAATGCCTTTGATGAGGATAAGGCAAGGGCTCTGAAATGCGGGATGAACGACCATATCGCGAAGCCCCTGGACGTTGGGGATTTGATGGCAAAGCTCGCGAAATATCTGTTGAAATAATTCCGCTCTCACGGGATATGAACGTTCGCCGGAAAGGGACGCCCATAGGGAAGCCTTACTGATGCGATACAGCATTGGTTGACATTGAATAAGAATGGCAAAAACCATTCTGACTGGGAAGGAAATGGAAGGGACAAAAGCCCGAATTGATTTTTAAATTCCGGCGCGGGAAGGGACGGCCGGGGATAGGAGCGCGGTATGCAGACGGAGGAACATATCTTTGATGAATTTGGGAAGGATATGCCTGGAGGATTTTTCATTTACCGTGCCGGCGGCAGCCAGGAGATCCTGTATGTTAATGACGTGGTGCTGGATATTTTCGGCTGCGGGAGCAGGGAGGAATTCGAGGCGCTTACCGGGAATACCTTCCGGGGAATGGTTTATCAGGAGGATTACGCGGGCATTGAGGAATCCATCGAGAGGCAGGTCGGCGAGAGCGGCCGGATGCTGGATTATGTGGAGTACAGGATCCGGCGGAAGGACGGCACTATCCGCTGGGTCGATGATTCCGGACGCCTGGTGAAGACCAATGGGCATGGAGATGTTTATTATGTGCTGATCCGGGACATTACCGAGGTGCACGACGCCCGGGAGGAGAATCTGAGGCGGCTGGAGGTGATCGAGGGCCTGAGCATCGACTTCAAGTCCATCTACCTTGTGAACCTGGACACGGGGACCATGCGCCCTTACCGGATCCAGGGAAGCGAATTCGCGAGCCTTGCCGAAGAAACGGCGGATACCGACTGGCGGAAAATCCTGCCCCTCTACGCCCAGCGCTTCGTGGTTCCCGAGGACCGTGCCGTCTATCTCCGGGAAATCAGGGAGGACAGGCTTCTTGAAAGGATTTCCAGAGAGCATGATTATTCCGTGAAATACCGCTGCGTGAATAAGCAGGGCGGGATCAAGTACATGGAAATGTCGGTAACGGAAATCCCTTCTTCCGACAAGGAGGGCGGTCTTCGGCACCATGCCGTCATTGGCTACAGGGACGTGACATCCCTCACGACCCAGGTTCAGGAGGAGCTTTCGGAGCGCCTGAACATGGAGATGGAGCTGGAACGCGAAAAGCATTCCAATGAGATCAAATCTTCTTTCCTCTTCAATCTTTCCCATGATATCCGCACGCCCATGAACGCAATCATGGGCTTTACGAGTCTTGCGGAGAGGCATGTTGAAGAGCCGGAAAAGCTGAAGGATTACCTGTCCAAGGTGGACGAGTCCGGCCGCGTGCTGATGACCCTGATCGATGACATGCTCGAAATGAGCCGGATAGATTACGGGAAGATTGAGATCAAAACAGAACCCGCGGATCTCCGGTCGGAAATTGAGGGCGTGCTTGACATGTTCCGCCCAGCGGTCGAGGAGAAGGAACTGAACCTTTTGACGGAGCTGAACCTGCCTTCGCAGGATGTATATGTGGACAAGGGGCGTTTCCAGCGCATTCTGAGCAATCTGATCGGCAATGCGGTCAAATTCACCTTGAAAGGCGGCACGATAAGGGTGTCGGCCAGGCAGAAGGGCGTTTCCGGTTCGGGATATTCCCGTTTTGAGTTCGTTGTGGCGGATAATGGCATCGGCATGACGGAAGATTTCATGCGTAAGATGTATGACGCCTTCGAGAAAGAGGAGAATTCCACAAAAACCGGCTTTACGGGGACCGGCCTGGGCCTTGCCATTACGAAGAGGCTTCTGGATATCATGGGCGGCTCCATTTCCGTGAAAAGCAGCAAGGGAAAAGGAAGCACGTTCACCATTGACCTTCCGCTGAAGCTGAAGGATCCGGATGAGGCGGAGCGTCCTGTGGCTGCCGATCCCGGGCTGGTGACGCAGCGGGGAGCGGGAGAACACCGCATCCTCCTTGTCGAGGATATTGAGATGAACCGCATGCTGGCGGAGCATATCCTGAGGGAATCCGGCTTCCTGGTGGAATCCGTGGAGGACGGGAGCGACGCGGTGGAGCTCATCAGCCATCGTCCCGCGGGATATTTTGACCTGGTTTTAATGGATATACAGATGCCGGTCATGAACGGTTACGAGGCTGCAAGAAGGATACGGGCCCTGGGAAGGGAGGATACGGCCGACCTCCCGATCATTGCCCTTTCCGCCAATGCCCGGGATGAAGACCGGAAGATGAGCATGGAGGCGGGGATGAATTCCCATGTGGCGAAGCCCTTTGACATAGACAGCCTGGTGCAGACGATTCATGCGCACATTTCCGAAAGGGGGCAATAAGATAGTACAGCGGAACGCGGGGAAAGTGATAGCAAAGCAACAATGTGAAGATGTGAGTAGTAAGAGTTTTTTGGTATTTGTTATTCGGGAGGATAAGGAATGACGTTCCTTTCGATGACGCGATATCAGAAGAAGCAGCCAATGAAAGCTCTGCTGAGGATTACAATATTTCAGAAGGTGATACCGCGGTTGGCGAAGAGAATGGCGGGGAAGCGGATGAATTTGGAACAGTGGAGGAGGGCGAAGCGTTTCTTTACGAGGAATTCTCAGGAGATGCCGGGGAGGATCCTGTCTTTGACATTTCGGGCAGTATGTATGGGGCAGGCGGCTTGAGAAAGCCGCCTGTTTTTGGTACAATGAGGGCGCTTTGGAGGTATGCCGTCATGGGAATATATTTAAATCCTGGAAATGAGAATTTCAGATCGATACTGAAAGCGCCGATCTATGTCGATAAGACTATGATGATAAAAAACTTAAATGACTATATAGACAGGGATAATAAGTATGTCTGTATCTCAAGACCCAGGCGCTTTGGGAAAACGATAGCAAGTGAGATGATATCAGCCTATTATTCAAAGGGCTGTGATTCCCATGATCTCTTTGAAGGTCTCAAGATATCCGGGGCAGAGGGATATGAGGATAAGCTGAATAAATACAATGTGATAAAGATCGATCTTAACAGCGAGTATCAGAATACTGAAATCAGAAGAGATTTTTTAAAGGAATTGAAAAGAGATATAAAAGGAGAGCTGACAGAACATTTTCCGGATATTTCTTTTTTCAGAAACGATTCAATTGCCAAATGCATACTGCGGATATATGAAAAAACCGGACAGACCTTTATCATCATCATCGACGAATATGACGTCCTTGTCCGTGAGCAGGTGCCGCAGGAACTGTTTGATGAATTTTTAAGCTTCTTAAACGGGCTGTTCAAGAGCGCGACGCTGCGGCCGGCAATATCACTGGCTTATCTTACCGGGATACTTCCCATAGTCAGGGACAAGATACAGTCAAAGCTCAACAATTTTGAGGAGTACACCATCCTTGACGCAAAGGAGCTTACTGAATTTGTGGGTTTCATTCCGGAGGAGGTAAAGGCGCTCTGTAAGGAGTGGGGAATGGATTATGAGGAATGCCGCCGCTGGTATGACGGCTATTACCAGAACGGATATGATATATACAATCCCGAGTCGGTGGTAAAAAGCATGCTGGATAAGAAGTTTTCCAATCATTGGGGGAAGACTTCCTCATACCGGGTGATAAACGACAGACTGGAGGAAAACTATAAGGGATCAAAGGATGCAGTGATACGGATGCTTGCAGGAGAAGAAGTCCCGGTAAATGTATCACAATATCTGAATACAATGGATTGCTTTGCGACTCTTGATGATGCACTGACATATCTGATACATATCGGCTATCTTGCGTACGACGAGGAAGAGGAGAGCTGCCGTATACCGAACCTTGAGATAAGTAAGGAATGGGCAAATGCGGTGGCAGTCATGAGTGACCAGGAGATCACGGACAGGATACTGCGTGCCTCAAAGGAGCTGCTAAAGGCGACCATAAAAGGAGATGAAGAGGCGGTAGAGCGTGCCCTTGATGAAAGCCATATCCATGTGACCAGCAACAGGAGCTATAACAACGAGGATGCCCTTCAGAGCGCGATATATCTGGCATACATCTACGCGCTGAATAAATATACCGTCATAAAGGAGATGACTACGGGCAAGGGCTTTGCGGATGTGGTATTTATACCGTATGTACCGGATCTTCCTGCCATGATCATAGAGCTTAAACATAATAAGTGCGCCGCAAGTGCCCTCAATCAGATAAAGGAGAAGAAGTATTTCGCCTCCCTGAAGGACTATGAGGGAGGTCTGATATTTGTGGGTGTAAATTATGACGAAAAGGACAAGACCCACGAATGCAGGATAGAGAGATTTACGAAGGAATAAAAACAGTACCTTTATGGGATAAAGCGCAGGGAGTTTTTGGAAACGGGCTTTAGACTCTTTTCGGAAAAATCCATCGAGTCGGTGGCACTGCCGCAGATTGCTAAGGCAGCCGGGTATGGTACGGCCACTCTGTATCGCTATTATGATAAAAAGCCCGGCTTTGTAGTGGCTGTGGTGATGTGGAAACGGGATGAGTTTGCAAATCCTGTGCTTTAACCAGTTTTTCAATGTCTATGTGAGATCAGAGAAAATTGATATGGAAACCCTTAATCCCTCCTTGTGCTGAGAACTTCATTATTCGTTAATGTTTACCGACAGTTTCTGGATTCCGGGAACATTATAGTCTGAAATTGCGTTGAAATCAGCACAACACAATGGAGCTTGCGGAGATGCCGAAGCCTTGACAAAGCTTTCAGGGGAGGATTATAATTGGCAGAGTCGGTGATTGAGTGCTAAATGGGTATTTAATCATCCGCGGCAAACCGGATTCCTATCCGGTCAAGCCGGAATCATGAACGTCAGGAGTCAGGATGGCTTCTGCCCAGGGAACTGGATTCCATCCGGCTCGGGGCAGGATGGGTTCTGACAAGGTCAGGAACGCTGTCCGGCGCAAATAAGAATTATGTCTTGTATCTGGAGGTGTGGCATATGAGCAAAATAGATATTGTTTCCGGTTTTTTGGGAGCAGGGAAGACCAGCTTCATTCAAAAGCTTATTGATGAGGCCCTGAAGTCGGAAAAGCTTGTGGTGATTGAAAATGAGTTCGGGGAAATCGGAATTGACGGGGCTTTTCTCAAGGATTCCGGAATTGAGATCAGGGAGATGAATCAAGGCTGCATATGCTGCTCTTTGGTTGGCGATTTTGAAACTTCGCTCAAAGAGGTGGTTGACACCTATCATCCGGACAGGATCATTATCGAGCCTTCGGGAGTCGGTAAGCTTTCAGACATTATCGGGGCGGTGAAAAACATTTCCGGGAACATGGAAGTGGAGCTTCATGCCGCCGTCACGGTGGTGGACTGCAAAAAAGCGAAAATGTATTCCAGGAATTTCGGGGAATTTTTCAATAATCAGATCGCTTTTGCGGGGACGGTCGTGCTGTCTCGGACGGATATCGCGGATGAGGCAAAAATAAACGAAGCCGTTGCCATTGTGAAAGGCATTAACAAAAACGCGAAGGTGATCACAACCCCTGTCGCAAGCCTCACAGGCGCCCAGCTGATGGAGATCATCAGCCGTCCGGATACCATGGAGGAGGAGATGCTGCGCGAGGCCATGGAACGGGTCCATGAGCATGAGCATCACCACCATCATGATCACGACGAAGATGAGCATGAGCATCATCATGACCATGACGAAGAGGGGCATGAGCATCATCACCATGATCACGACGAAGATGAGCATGAGCACCATCACCATGATCACGATGAAGATGAACATGAACATCATCATCATGATCACGATGAAGAGGGCCATGAGCATCACCACCATCATGATGAGGAGGAATACGGGGAGGGCGTCCGTGTCTATCGCCATAGCCACGACCACCACCACCATCATCACCACGATGAGGAACATGACGCTGATGAAATATTTACAAGCTGGGGTCTTGAAACGCCCCACGCGTTCAGCCGGGAGAGGCTTCAGACGCTCCTTGATGAAATGGCAAACAGCGAGAAGTACGGCATGGTGGTACGCTGCAAGGGCATGCTTCCCTCTATGGAAGATGGGAAATGGATGTATTTTGACATGGTTCCGGAGCAGACGGAAATCCGCGACGGACAGCCGTCTTATACGGGCAAGGTCGTTGTCATCGGTGCCGAACTCAAGGAAGAGCTTCTGGAAAAGGCATTTCTCAGTTGAACCGAATTGCCTCGCAGGCGGTTCGCCATGCCAGAACTCAGAGCGGCCAAAGCCCGCTCTGATAGATAAGCCTTGCTGATGCTATACCGCATCGGTTCGTCATGAAATTAGAGTAGCGAAAACCCACTCTAATAGGGGAGGAAAACGGTTTTTGATAATGAGGGAGGAGTGGTTCTGCTTATGGCTGAAAACAGCAATTATGATTTGGAAGAAGATATGATTCCCGTATTCCTGATCAATGGTTTCCTCGAAGCGGGGAAGACGGATTTCATCCGGTATACAATGCGTCAGGATTATTTTCAGACAAAGGGGAGGACGCTTCTCCTCCTTTGCGAAGAGGGGGAATCGGAATATGACGAGGCCGGCCTCAGGGAATGCAATACAGTCCTTGTACCGATCCAGAAGGTGTCCGACCTTAACAGCGTGAATCTGAAGGCACTGGAAGATCAGTATAAGCCGGAGCGTGTCATTATCGAATGGAACGGGATGTGGAACCAGGACGACCTTTACGATGGTCCCATGAGCGAGAAAGTGCTGGCAAAACAGCAGGGCAGGAAGCCGGGGTATGAGGTTTCCCTGCCGGATAGCTGGTCCATTTATCAGGTCATCACGATCATTGATGGTTCAACGCTCCCCCTTTATCTGGGAAACATGAAGCCTTTCCTGGGGCAGATGCTCCGCCAGTCGGAGATGGTGATCGTAAACCGCTGTGACGATATAGCCCAGGAGACACTGACGGATTACCGCAGGAAGATCCGCGCCATGGGACAGAACGCGTCCATAATACTGGAAGGCAAGGACGGGGAGATCCCCCAGGACACCCTCCCGGAGGACCTGCCCTATGATATAAATGGTGATAAAATAGACATCCTTCCGGAGGATTATGGAATCTGGTTCGTGGATTGCATGGACAATCCGGATCGTTATGTAGGGAAAAAGGTCACTTTTTCGGCTATGGTGCTGAAAAGGGCGCAAATGCCCGATAATGAATTTGTTCCGGGCAGGATGGCCATGACATGCTGCGCTCAGGACATGACATTCCTTGGCTTTGTCTGCAAGGGGAAGCCGAAGGAGATCGCCCCGTACAGGACAAGGGACTGGGTCAAGATCACGGCACGCGTGGAAAAAGAATACAGGGAGGAGTATCATGGCGAGGGCCCGGTTCTCGATTTGGACAGCATCGCGAGGACGGGAGAAATCAAGGAGCCGGCAGGCTTCTGATTTTCCGGGGAGCCTTGCTGACGCGCTGCCGCATTGCTTTGCTCATGATTAAAATGGTCAAAAACCACTTTGATCAAGGATCTGTATGGATTACGCTGCCGCATTGCTTTGCTCATGATTAAAATGGCAAATAAGCACTTTAATAGGAGAGATACCTGAATGAAGAGGCTCCGTTTTAGTTTTGCAAAAGGAAAGAAGGGAGGCAGGATTTTTCTCCTGATATCAAGCTGCCTTCTGGTCGTCCTTCTTGTCGCTTTGGCCGGAATATTCATGTACACCCGGATGGAGGGGCTTCAAAAGAGGCTGGGCGAGGAATTAATCCAGTTGGAAGAAGGCGGCCGTGAAGCGGCGGACGACGAAGTCCGGGTTTCCATGCTGGCGGATTCAATGATGAGGAGCCGTTTCAATAAGGCATTCTCGTCATACGCGAATCCCGGCCTGGTAATCTGTGGATCCTTCATTAACCTCTGGGCTGTGCCTGCCTACGGAGATCCCGGTCAGGTCATTGGGATCCTCCAGAACGGGGCCATGGTGGACATCCTGGAAAACGGGATACAGGATGCCCCTGACTGGGTCAGGGTTCGTTCCGGCGGCATGGAGGGCTATGTCCTTTCGAGGTTCATTCTGAATGGCCTGGATGTCATGGAGGAGGGCAGGAAAAGGCTCCGGACCATGGCAAGAATACTTTCTGATGGCGTGCTTATCCGTTCTTCTCCCGAAGAGAAAGAAGGGAATGTCATTGGCTGTGCCGTGGCCGGGGAAAAATACTCCGCGCTTTCCAGGGTCGGGGCGGGATGGATCGAGATCGTCCCGGATCCCCTCTTTGGCAGCGAGAAGGGCTACGTACCCGTTTCGGACAAGGTGCTTCTGGAAGACGGCTTTCCGGAAGCCTTCGTCTTTGATTATCAGAGGAAGATCCTTCCGTGCTACAATAGGCTTGGGGTTTCGGGAGAACAGGTCCTGGATATCCGGAACATTCCCGATGAGGAAGCAGCGGACAGCTATGTGGTAGCAAAGCTTCCTCCCTTCGGAGGGGTGGATATCCTTTCGGAAGAAGATGGGTGGTACCGGGTCAGCTCAGGGGATGTTTTCGGCTTCCTGCCTGTGGGTTCACTCAAAGTGGGGGAGGAAGCGGATTATTTCGCCCTTTTAATGACCCATCCCTATGCGGTCTGCAATAATAAAGAGGCGAATGTGTATGCGGAAGCCGTGACGGACTCCCAGATATGGACATCGCTTTCCGAGGGGGAGAGGTATGAAATAAAGAACTGGGAGGACGGCTGGGTAAAGGTGCTTCTGGATGAGGGCGATGATGCCGGCACGGCACAGGATGCTTTTGTTTCCACCCGGGATATTTATGTTGCACTGGGAATGCCGGAGGCGCAGGAACGCCCCTTCCCTTCTGTGGAGGGGGCGACGGAAGGGGAGTATACTCCCCGGGACAGGCTTGTTCAGGATGCTTTTCTTTGTCTTGGCAATCCCTGCGTTCCAGGGGGCACATCCCTGACGGAAGGGTGCAGTTGCGGAGGCTTCACGGCGGCTCTGCTGTCCATGCATGGGATTCCCCTTCCCCTTTCCGCAAAGGCCCAGGCCAGATGCGGAACGAGGGTGGAGCTGGAGGACCGCCAGCCGGGGGACCTGGTGTTCTATGCGGATCGGACCGGCTCCATCAATCAGGTAGCCGTCTATGCCGGTAATGACAGGATCATTGCTGCCATGTCCCAGGAGGAAGGAATCGCTCTCCGGCGCTGGGATTACAGGACGCCTGTCCTTGTCCGGGCAGTGCTTTGAAATCAGCATAACTGCTCAGGTTCCCTGAGCAGTTACAACAAATCAGCTTCCGTCCGGGTTACTGAAAAAAGGGTGCCTGCCCGGGTGCCCCGGATAATCACGATAGTCTGACAAAGCAGCATTGAAACAGGGAAATGCGGCCGGCAGAAGAATTTTGCCGGCCGCGTCTTTCGTTATGTATTGGCCCGCGCAGGGATTTATTCAGGCTTTACCGGAAGCGGTCTGTCTGGAAAGAGGTGAACGGGACAAGGCAAGAAGCGAATCTGAACGCGGCATGAGATCGACAAGTCGCCAAACTTGCTATAGCTTTGTACCCTTCTGCGATTCTGAACGCGCGCATAAAGTTTGCAAAGGCGGCTGTGGACAGAGCACTGAAACATTAGCTGGAATCATTACCTGATTTGAATATAAAGGTGGTCCGAGGATGAATTACGAAGAGGAAATCAAGGATTTGAAAGACCGGCTTCGGAAGCTGGAAGATGCGAAAATAAAAAACGAGTCCATTACGGCTGGCGAGCTTCTATACCTCAGTGACCGGATTGCCATGTTGGAGCGCGCGCTGCCGGGTCTGTCCGGCATGAGGATAAGCACGCAGCCGCCAATGAATACAGCCACATATCCCGGCGCACAGCCGCAAATGCCGCCCATGCCCTCTGGCATGTCGCCTGCGGTGGGGGTTGATTCGTGGAATCCGCCATATCCCGGCGTTCAGCCATCCCCGCCCTTCGTCCATCCCATGCAGCCTGCCCAAATTCCGGGACAGGGCATTGGGCAGACAAAGCCGCGGAGGCAGATATCGGAAACGCTGGTGGGAAAGTATGGTGTAGGCATTCTGGCCTCAATTTTAGTCTTGCTCGGCGTGTATACCGGCGTGCAGTTATTTTGGGCATATATTCCAAATGTCGTTAAATTCGGCGTGCTGCTTCTTTTAGGGGCAGTGGTTTCTGTCGTCGGATTTGTCCAGACAAAAAAGCAAAAGGGAAATGGGTTTTGGCCGAGCATAGCGGCCACCGGCGCCGCAATCCTGTACATTGCCCTGGCATCCGGCACTCTGGCATGGGGCCTGTATGGCAACCTTGCGCTTGGAGGGCTGCTCTTTCTTTGGTTTGTCGTCTGTATCTATGCCTCGGGAATGCTGAATTCCAGGGTCTTTTACATCGTGAGCTATATTGGTTCCACGCTTTCCCTGTTTCTCGCGCTCCTTCAGATGGAGATGACGGGGGATGTCCAGGCTGTTTACGGCTTCGTTATACTTTCCATTGCCATGCCCGCGATAGGGCTTATCCAGCAAAAAAAGAACAGCCTGCTCCCTTTCCTGAACTATGTCTTTCTCATGGGGATAGCCTTTATGGCAATGCGGGCGATCAGGATTTGGAATAATGCGGCATTTCTGGAAGAAGCGGAGGGAATAGAAAGAAACGGGCAAGACGGAGCCCTGACGGCATCCCTCGCGGCAATGGCAGGCTCTTTCCGGCTTTCCGTGATAATGATGGCAGCAGAATTCCTGTCCTCAACCCTGGCCCTGTATGAATCGCAGAAGATCGTCTGGAAGAAAGGGTTCAAATATCATGTTTTCATCGTATATGCGGCCGGGCTTCTTTCGGCCTATGTCATGTTTGAATCCCTGCTCCAATACTGCCCTGCCTTTGACAAGCTGCCATTTAAGGAGAACGCGGCGGGAGCAATATTAATTCTTGCAATACTCTGCATAGGATGCGTGTTCCGCTGGAAAAAGGGGCCGGACGGCCAGGATACCGCAGGATCTGACGCGTGGGCGGGTCAGCCGATTTCTTCCGCGACTGGCGGGCCGGACGGCCAGGTATCCGCAAGGCCTGACTCGCGGGCAGGTCAGGGTCAGCCGATGCCTGCCGCAATGGGAGGGCCGGATGGTTCAGATTCCGCAAGGCCTGACTCGCGGGCAGGTCAGGGTCAGCCGATACCCGCCGCAATCAGGGAATTTGAAAGCTATGTCATGACGGCTGCCCTGCCTCTTGCCTGCGCGTCCGTCCTGCCGCTCCATGGCATCCTCCCCATATCCCCCTTCCTTCCCGCCATCCTGCTTCTTTCAGCCTGTCTGCTGGCCGGGAAATTCAGTGAAGCAAAAAGATATTGGAAATTTTCTGTTTATGTCTTTTATTTTGCCGTTATCTATATGGTCCTGGCGCATGATTATGACAACACGGCGCAGATCCTGCAGACGCTTCCCGCAGCGCTTTGCGGGCTGTTCCTTTACCTGAAAAGCTCCGGATATATCATGCCCTTCCTTGTCGCGCTGACTGCCATGCTTCCCGTTTCCCTCTGCTGCCGCATTGAGTTTTTCTATGACGTGCCTGAAATTGTGCCGATTGGCGCCGTCGTCATTATGGTGATGTGGAACAAGCTGCGCCTTCTGCAGGACGAGGAGAGCAGCCCATGGAAGCTTTGCGCCCTGGTCCTTACCCATGTCGCCACGGCGATCCTTCACTTTTTTATTTACCTCACGACGTTTTCCCTCTTTGGAAGCGTCACGTTAACTGCCTTCGAAAAGTCCCTGAACACCACGCTGCTGATGGGAATGTCCGTGGTATCGGTTTACGAGGCCGTGCTGAAGGGCAGCATATTATTTGCCGCCTTGTCCATGTTCGCGTTCAATCTGAACATGTGGTATATCGCGGACCTCGTGGCGGAGGAAAGCATATCCTTCCTCGCGATCAGCATTATCGGAATTGTCCTTGCCGCTGCCTTTATCGCCCTGGGTTTCGGACTGAGAAAAAAGAGCCTTCGGATCATCGGCCTGATCACCATGATCATCTATGTGCTCAAAATATCCATAATCGACCTTTCGGAAAGCGCGGCCAGGGGCATGAACGTGCTGCTCCTTATCGCGGGAGGGCTGGTCTGCTTCGGAATCAGCTTCCTGTACAACAGGCTGGACAAAAAGTACGGCGGGGAGGACGCGCTGCATTAGCTACATTAGCGCCTTCCTGAATTCATCCTGATTATAGCGGAAGTCGCGGCAGGGCCTTCCCTTCGGATGCCCATTGCTCCCTTCAGGCAGCGCGTATTCCACGATTCCAAGCTCAAGGAGCTTTGAAAGGATCCTGTTTGCCGAACGGGTGGTCAGCCCCAGCAGGGGGGCCAGGGTCCTGGAATTGAGCAGCTTCCCCTGGTCTTCCTGGAAAAGGCTGACGAGCCTTAAGATGTTTGCCTCGTTGATCCCGTTGACCCTTGCGAACAAAAGGGCCTTCTCGTTCGTGTAATTGTAGGAAATGTTCTTTTCCGAGGAGATCGGCCCGGTGATGAGGCCGTCGTCCCCGACCAGGAAGGCGTCGCTTTTCCCGTACCGGGTCGCCTCCACCAGGGCCTGCTCGGAGAAATACCGGCTCCTTTCCTTCGAGGAGCTGATTCCGGCCCCGATGCGGAACGGGAAGGCGACATTGTTTCGGAATTCCAGAAGCATGGGGCGCAGGAACTTGACATCCTTCTCGCCCGCCTTGATCTGGGAGTGCAGCTCGAACTGCTTGAAGCCCTGACGGATCGTATAATGGAGGTGCATCTTTTTCCGGTAATCCACAAGCATTTTGTATATTGTCGCCTCCCTGAATTCCGATTCCTCCTGTTCGACGTCCTCCGTAAGCGGCAGGTGCAGGAGGATGTTCAGCTCGTCCATGGCGGAAATGGCGTTCAGCCGCAGCTCGTTCAGGGCGGTCCGGATCGATTTGATGATCATATCCTCCGAAGGGAAGACGGCCGCGTAGGGAATCTGCAGCTCATCCAGCCGCTTCAAATTGTTAATGCTCCTTGAGAGAATGTAGTCAATCTTCCCCTCATCCCAAAGCTTTTTCGCGAATCTTGTAATATGCTGATAGTCATAATGTGTATCCGTGAAAAAATAGGGGCATTTTTCCTTCGGAAGGTAGCTTGGCACCTCCATGAAATGGTTTGTTTCCGTCAGGAAGTCACAGAACACCCTTGAAAGAGCGATTCCGGGATGATCGATTTGGAAATTTAACAGGATGGACAGGACGTCAATCGGTTCATAAGCCGTAAAGGCGCAGGGGATGCGGATGTCCGGGAATTTGTTCCGGATATAATGATAGCCCAGCTCTCCGGAAAAGAAAATGACGTCGCTGTTCTCCCGGCAGTCTTCATAAATGCTATCAATATCCGTCATTTTTTTGTATATATATTTTTGGAAATGGCAGCCGAAATTAATTTCTGAAATCACCTTGTCTACCGGCTCGAGAGAATGATCCGGACTAACGATCGCGACATGGATCATGCTGTGCCCCCCTTTGGATAATGAAACGGATAACTGTCCAGGCCGTCCCGGGCGAATTTGATGATTGAATGTCCGGGGCGATATTATGCTTTTTATACTTTGACTTAATGCCGCAGGCGTTGAGTCCCATTTGTGTGGCGTTAGCGGCACTGTCAATGCCTGTGGCAACGAGTCAAAGTATAACGCCCGAAAATAGCCTGCGCAAGAGAGAAGGGGAAAATGAAAGAGAATTGAACGATTGCTGAATGATTTCCCTGAATGGCCTTGAATAAAAAGCCTATAAGTGGTAATATTCATTAGTTTATTTGTTTGATAGAGGAGCCTTGCTGATGCGATGCCGCATCGGTTTGTCATGAACTCAGAGTGGCCAAAACCCATTCTGATAGAGGAGGAGCCTTGCTGATGCGATGCCGCATCGGCGTGTCATGAACTCATAGTGGCCAAAATCCACTCTGATAGAGGAGCAATAGGATATGAATCTTTTTGAAAAGATATTCGGCACGCATTCTGACAGGGAACTGAAAATCATCCGTCCCATAGTGGACAGGATCGTTTCCATGAAGGATGAAATGACCAAAAAGAGCGATGAGGAGCTGAAAGCACAGACGGAAAAGTTCAAAAGCCGGCTGCAGGGCGGGGAAAGCCTTGACAGCATCCTTCCGGAGGCCTTTGCCACCGTGCGCGAGGCTGCCAGGAGGGTGCTTGGAATGGAGCATTACCCGGTTCAGCTTATTGGCGGCATCGTCCTTCATCAGGGAAGGATCGCGGAAATGAAGACCGGCGAAGGAAAAACGCTGGTTTCAACCTGCCCGGCTTACCTTAACGCCCTGACAGGGGAAGGCGTGCATATCGTCACGGTCAATGATTATCTCGCGAAACGTGACGCGGAGTGGATGGGGAAGGTTCATGAGTTCCTGGGCCTCAAAGTGGGCGTGGTGCTGAACCAGATGAGTACCGAGGAGAGGCAGCAGGCGTATAACTGTGACATTACCTATGTGACCAACAATGAGCTCGGCTTTGACTATCTCCGGGACAATATGGCGATTTACAAGCAGCAGCAGGTCCTCCGGGGGCTGCGCTACTGCATCATAGACGAGGTGGACTCCGTTCTGATCGATGAGGCCAGGACCCCGCTTATCATTTCCGGATCCTCCGGGAAATCGACGAAGCTTTACGAGGTCTGCGACGTGCTGGCCAGGCAATTGGAGCGGGGCGAGGAGTCCGCCGAATTTTCAAAGATCAACGCGATCCTCGGGGAGGAGATTGAGGAAACGGGGGACTTCATCGTTAATGAGAAGGACAAGACCGTGAACCTGACCCAGCAGGGCATCAAGAAGGTGGAGGACTTCTTCCACATTGAGAACCTGGCCGACGCGACGAACCTGGAGATCCAGCATAATATCATCCTGGCCCTGCGGGCGAACAACCTGATGGCCAGGGATGTGGATTATGTCGTGAAGGACGACGAGGTCCTTATAGTTGATGAATTTACCGGACGTATCATGCCGGGGCGGCGTTATTCAGACGGGCTTCATCAGGCCATCGAGGCAAAGGAACACGTAAAGGTCAAAAGGGAGTCAAGGACCCTTGCCACCATTACCTTCCAGAACTTTTTCAACAAGTTCGCGAAAAAAGCCGGCATGACGGGTACTGCCCAGACGGAAGAGAAGGAATTCCGGAATATTTATTCCATGGATGTCATCTGCATCCCCACGAACGTCCCTGTGATCCGTCAGGATCTGGATGACGCGGTCTACAAGACCAAGAAGGAAAAGTTCAAGGCCGTGGTGGATGAAATCAAGGAGATTCATGAGACGGGGGCCCCGATCCTGGTGGGCACCATCGCCATTGAGACATCGGAAATGCTCTCCGGGATGCTGCGGCGGCAGGGGATCAAGCATAATGTCCTGAATGCCAAATTCCATGAGCAGGAGGCGGCTATCATCGCGGAGGCGGGCGTCCATGGCGCCGTGACCATTGCGACGAACATGGCCGGGCGTGGAACGGATATCAAGCTGGACGATGAGGCGAGGGCTGCCGGGGGCCTGCACATTATCGGCACAGAAAGGCATGAGTCCAGACGTATAGACAACCAGCTCCGGGGGCGTTCCGGGCGGCAGGGGGATCCGGGCCAGTCCCAGTTCTTCATCTCCCTGGAGGATGACCTTATGCGTCTGTTCGGTTCCGAGCGGCTCATGGGCATGTTTGAGGCGCTGGGTGTTCCCGAGGGCGAGAGGATCCATCACAAGATGCTTTCCGGAGCCATTGAAAGGGCTCAGGAGAAGATCGAGCTGAACAACTTCAGCATCCGCGAGAACCTCCTGAAATATGACGAGGTGAATAACGAGCAGAGGGATGTCATCTATGCCGAAAGGGAAAGGGTCCTGAAGGGCGATGACATGCGGCCCCTCATCATTAAATTCATTACTGACATCATTGACAGCAGCGTGGACGCGAACATACTGGAGGATCAGGCACCGGAGGAGTGGGACCTGCAGGGGCTGAACGACACCCTGATGAGCATCATCCCGATTCCGAAACTCCGCTTTACTGAGGAACAGTTCAAGACGATGACAAAGGGCAAGTTCCAGCAGTACCTGAAGGAGGAGGCGATCCGTCTGTATGAGCAGAGGGAGGCAGAGTTCCAGAATCAGTTCCAGAGTTCTGAACGGATGAGGGAGACAGAACGCGTTATACTGCTCAGGGTGATCGATCAGAAGTGGATGAGCCATATAGATGATATGGCAATCCTCCGGGATGGAATCGGCCTGCAGGCATACGGTCAGAAGGATCCCCTTGTTGAATACAAGATTACCGGTTATGAGATGTTCCAAGATATGACCAGGGCTATCCAGGAGGAGACGGTAAGGATTCTTTACCACCTCAAGATAGAGCAGAAGGTGGAACGTAAGCAGGTGGCGACGGCCACCGGCACCAACCGGGACGATACGGCTGTGAAGGCACCGAAGAAGCGGGAAATGAGGAAGATTTATCCCAACGATCCATGCCCTTGCGGTTCGGGCAAGAAGTTCAAGCAGTGTCATGGGCGCAAGGAGTACCAGAAGGCCATGAATGAGTTTGTCAATGCTGTCGCGATGGAAAAAAAGAAGGAAGAGGATCTCAGGCGGATTCAGCAGGAGAACCAGTGAGCAGGCGCAGGCGGTCATTCGAGGCGGAAGGGATTTTAAATGATTGAATTTGACCAGTTCAAATATGAACTATCAGGAAAGAAGGAGCCCCTGAAGCAGCTTGGGGCATCCCTGGATCTTGACAACAAGCAAAAAAGGATAATGGAACTGGACCGCATGATGGAGGAGCCGGATTTCTGGAAGGATCCGGACAAGGCCAACAAGCTTTCCACCGAGGCAAAGCACCTGAAGGACGATATCAAAAACTTCCGGGAGCTTGAGCGGGAGTATGATGATATCGAGGCCATGATCGAGATGGGGGAGGAAGAGGACGAGGCCTCCCTCGTCCCCGAGATACGGGACATGCTTTCCTCTTTTTCCGAGAAGCTGGAAAGCATGAGTACGCAGCTTTTGCTTTCCGGGGAGTATGATAATATGAACGCCATCCTGCGCCTGAACGCGGGGGCGGGCGGCACGGAATCCAATGACTGGGCCCAGATGCTCTACAGGATGTACACCCGCTGGGCGGAAAGGCACGGCTTCCAGCTCAAGCTCCTGGATTACCTGGAGGGCGACGAGGCGGGCATCAAATCGGTCACGGTGGAGGTGGACGGCCCCTATGCCTACGGCTACCTCCGGTCGGAATCCGGGATCCACAGGCTGGTGCGGATTTCCCCCTTTAACGCGCAGGGGAAGCGCCAGACCTCCTTTGTTTCCTGCGATGTCATGCCCGACATTGAGACGGATATTGACATCGAGGTGAGGGATGACGAAATCAAGATGGAGGTATTTCGTTCCTCAGGAGCCGGCGGACAGCACATTAACAAGACCTCCTCCGCAGTCCGTCTGATACATATTCCGACGGGCATCGTTGTGGCCTGCCAGGAGGAACGTTCCCAGATCCAGAACCGCAACAAGGCCATGCAAATGCTGAAAGCCAGGCTGTATATGAAGGAAAAGGCGGAACAGGAGGCACTTTTATCCGGAATACGGGGGGAAGTCAAGGATAATGGATGGGGATCCCAGATCCGTTCCTATGTCCTGCAGCCTTACCGCATGGTGAAGGATCTTCGTTCCGGCGAGGAGACCGGAAACACGGACGCCGTGCTGGATGGCGATATTGACCGCTTTATTACTGCCTACCTTAAGTGGATGCAGTTGGGATGCCCGGACAGGAAGGTGCAGGGCGGTGACTAATGCCGCGACGCGGCATGGCATGGAAGGCAACCTGAGCAAATCGATTGGCGTAAACAGGCAGCTTATTCTGCGGTACATGGAATACTGCGGAAAAATATGGGGATAAATCGTAACTGTTTAGTTAGCACCTCGCGCTTGTCGCGAGGTGCGTATGAAAGCGCCGAAAAGCCAGCCTCGGGCGTACTGGGAATGCGCGTAAGCGCCACGCCCGAGGCGTAACTGTTCAGCTTGACTGAACAGTTACGATAAATCAGGATATGTGGGGCATGGAAGCCATTGCGGGTGTGGATTGAAAGGAAGGAGCAAGAGATGCAGGCGGCAATAATGGGGTATGGGACGATCGGATCCGGCGTGGCGGAGGTTCTTGAGGAAAACCGGGAACAGATTGTGAAGAAGGTCGGAGAGGGGATTGAACTTAAATATATTCTTGACATCCGGGACTCCATTCCGGAGCATAACGACATCCTGATCCATGATTTTTCATTGATAGAAAATGACCCTGAGATAGAGCTCGTGATAGAGACCATGGGCGGCATTCATCCGGCTTATGAATATATCATGCGCCTGTTGGAAAAGGGGAAGCATGTCGTTACCAGCAACAAGGCCGTGGTGGACGCCTGCGGCTCAAAGCTGATCCGGACGGCGAGCGAGCACCAGTGCAATTTTTATTTTGAGGCTTCCGTAGGCGGAGGGATCCCTGTCATCCGGACGATTTACCATAATTACGCCGGTGAGAAGCTGACGGAGATCACCGGCATCCTGAACGGGACGACGAATTATATTCTGACGAAGATGAGGGAGAGCGGGGCAGGCTTCGCGGAAACGCTGCGCGAAGCGCAGAAGCTGGGTTATGCCGAGCAGGATCCCTCGTCGGACATCGACGGCTTTGACACCTCCAGGAAAACGGCCATCCTGCTTTCCATGGCGTCCGGAAACCGCTGCCGGCACGAAGACATTTATACCGAGGGGATCCGGGATGTGTCCGACATTGACATCGCTTATGCCAGGAAGCTTTCAAGGAACATCCGCCTGCTGGGTTCCGTACAGGCTGTGGAGGAGAAATACTTTGCCTATGTGGCTCCTGTGCTCATTGCCAGGGCGGATCCCCTGTACATGGTTGACGGTGTTTTCAACGGCATCCGGATCGTGGGGAACTGTCTGGGGACGACGATGCTCTATGGGATGGGGGCCGGCAAGCTTCCGACAGCCTCCGCCGTCGTATCCGACATTATCGCGGCGGCAAGGCATAAATCCCACTTCCAGGGCATTGGCTGGTCCGAGAAGATGATTGAAATTGAGCCCATGGGAAGCAACGCGTTCCGTTACCTTATCCGGGTGGAGGGCATGCCGGACGGGATGGAACAGGATATCAGGGAATATTTCCTGGAGGATGGAAGCTCCTGGGAGCCGGTATTGCTCGACGGAAGGACGGATGAATTTGGAATCATGACGGATGTCATGTTCGAGTCAGACTTCCATGAGAACCGACAGGAATTCGAGGAGAAGACCGGAAGGCGGATTTTCCATTTCCTGCGGGCCCTGGGGTGACGGGTCATGAAATCGGAAGTGAATTTGGAAGTGGAAACATTTTCCGCGGAAGAAAGCCGTATCCTTGGTGAAGAATTTGGACGGAAAGCAAAAAGGGGGGAGATCTACTGCCTGGATGGGGACCTGGGAGCGGGAAAGACCGTATTTGCTCAGGGCTTCGCCCGGGGGCTGGGGGTCATGTCCCCTGTGGATTCCCCTACCTTTACGATCATGAAGCAGTATGAAGGCAGACTTCCCCTTTATCATTTTGACCTTTACCGTATAGAGGATCCTTCGGAGCTTTCGGAAATCGGATATGAGGAATTCTTTTTCGGAGACGGCGTAAGCCTTGTGGAATGGCCGGAACGAGCCTCTGGATTACTTCCTGGAGACGCGAAGTGGATCGTCATAAAATCAGATTTTTCAAAAGGATCAGATTACCGTCAAATCCGTTTTTTGACGGGGCAATAATTTTTACGGCAGCTACTCGGTCAAAAGGATAGCTGCCATTTTGCAATATTTCAGCCGAAGGGCTGGTTCATAGGGCTATGGGGCTGCGATGCCGCGGCTGTTTGTCATGAACTCAGAGTGGCCAAAACCCATTCTGATAGAGGAGCCATGTAGCTTGCGATACCGCAGCCGTTTGTCAGGAATTAAAATGGCTCAAAAACCACTTTGATAGAGGAGTTTTCTGGAAATGCTGACTCTGGGTATTGAATCATCGGGAAAGACCGCTTCCGCCGCGCTGGCAGAGGATGGCGTTCTGCTTTCGGAATACACATTGAATATAGGGCTTACTCATTCTCAGACATTGCTTCCTCTGGTAGCCGAGATTTTTTCACGTACGGGAAAAAAAGTTTCCGATTTGAATCTTGTGGCCGTCAGCGCAGGCCCTGGCTCTTTTACCGGGCTGAGGATTGGCGCGGCAACGGGGAAGGGGATCGCGCTTTCCCGGGACATCCCGATGGCCTGTGTCAGTACGCTGGAAGGTCTTTGGTATAATGTTTCCGTCTTTGAAGGATATGTACACCCGATCATGGATGCCCGACGCAGCCAGGTTTACACGCAGGCTTTCTGCGGCGGAAGGGCTATTTCGGATCCTGAGGCCCGTTCCATAGATGAACTGGCGGAAGAATGGAACGGACAGGACGACCGTCCTCATCTTCTTTTAGGGGATGCTGTGCCGGTATACAGGGAATTTCTTGACAGGTGCCTTAGGATTCCTCATTCCTATGCCCCGGCCTCCAGTCTTTTGCAGAGGGCTTCTTCCATCGCCCTGCTGGGTGAAAGCATGTATTATGAAGGGAAAACGGTTCCCGGTGATGCTTTTTCTTTGAATTATGTTCGAAAGCCTCAGGCCGAGCGGGAAAAGGAGGCAAAGGGGCTGAAGGAATTTGATATCGTTCATGATCATTCAGCATTATAAGGAGCCATGTTGACGCGATGCCGCAGATATTTGTCAGGAATTAAAGCGGTCCAAAAAGCAAAACCACTATGACAGGGGAGGATTCTGACAAGGGAGGCAGGAACATATGGTCTCTGATATGGAAGCCCGGGATCTCGCGGATATTATGGCCATGGAAAAACGTATTTTTGGCAAGATGGCCTGGTCCTTTCAGGATTTCGCAAGCGCGATTACCGGACGTTACGACATTCCCCTGGTAATAAGGGGAGGGGGAATGGACGGTGAGGAGGTGCGGGCTTATGCGGTTCTTCGCCTTCTGGGTCCTGAAGCGGAGCTTGAGAATCTTTGTGTTTCCGAAAACTACCGGAGGATGGGAATCGCATCGGAGCTGATGGACACCGTCATTCGTCTCGCGCAAAGGAACGGGGCGGAATTTCTTTATCTTGAAGTTCGTTCCCAAAACCTGGGGGCAAAAGAACTGTACAGAAAATATGATTTCCAGGAGCAATATGTCAGGAAGGCTTATTATTGCGATCCTGAGGACGACGCCCTCATAATGCGGAAAGCTCTTTGCAAGGAGCAATAGAGCTTTTGATACAGCAGAGATATGTCGGCAATTAAATGATTAAAAAAACCACTTTGATAGAGGAGCCGTATGGCTTGCGAAACCGCAGGTGTTAGTCAGAAATTAAAGCGGCCAAAAAACCACTTTAATAAAGGAGCCGGCTCTTAACGGTTGAACGCGCGGTGCATCGATAAGAGGATGAATATATGCTTGATGTTTGTTTGCTGGGCACAGGAGGCATGATGCCCCTTCCCAGGAGGTGGCTGACAAGCCTTCTATTGAGGGCGGAGGGGAGCAACCTTCTGATCGACTGTGGGGAGGGGACGCAGATAGCCTTGAAGGAGAAAGGGTGGTCGCCAAAGCCCATTGACGCCATTTGCTTCACACATTACCATGCCGACCATATTTCCGGACTCCCGGGCATGCTTTTGAGCATGGCCAATGCGGAACGCGAGAAAACCCTTCATATATTCGGTCCCCGTGGCCTTCAGCGGGTTGTGGACGGACTCTGTGTGATCACGCCGGAGCTGCCCTTTGACATTCTCTGCCATGAGTTCCATGAACCCAGGGAGAGCATAGAGTTCCCGCCTTTTTTCGTGGAGGCATTCCGGGTGCAGCATGGCATCCTGTGCTATGGTTACAGGGTATCCATTCGTCGTCTTGGAAGATTTAACGCGGAGCGTGCCAGGGAATTGGACATTCCTCTCCGCTTCTGGAACAAGCTGCAGCATGGAGAGAGCATTAGCGATGGCGCGAAGCAGTACACGCCGGACATGGTAATGGGTGAGGCCCGAAAAGGTCTTTCGGTTGTTTACTGCACGGATACACGTCCGGTGCCTGTGATTTCTGAAATGGCTGAGGGAGCCGATCTCTTTATTTGCGAAGGGATGTATGGGGAAGAGGGGAAAGAGGAGAACGCGAGGAAATACAAGCATATGACGATGCGGGAAGCTGCCCAGATTGGCAGGAAGGCAAAGCCCGCGGAGATGTGGTTTACTCATTATTCCCCTTCTGAAATGAATCCTGAAATCTACAAGGAAGAGATAGGAAAGATTTTCCCGGTCAAATTCCCCAGAGACGGATGGTCAAGGGATTTGCTGTTCAAAGGTGAATAATCGGTAACTGCTCAGGTGCCCTGAGCAGTTACGGCAAAAGACGCGGCGCTTACGCGCATTCCCATGCGTCTTTTGCCTGCTTTTCGGCTTATGTGTACGCCGCTTGCAGCGAGTGCAAGCGGCTACCTGAGTAGTAACAATAATCGCAACTATTCAGTTAGCACCTCGCGCTTGCCGCGAGGAAGTATGAAAAGCAAGCTTTTCATACTTCATTTGTGCCGCTGGCGCGACACAAATGGGACTCAACGCCTGCGGCATTAAGTCAAAGTATGAAAGCATCGAAAAGTCCGCCTCGGGCGTACTCGGAATGCGCGCAAGCGCCACGCCCGAGGCCTAACTGTTCAGCTTGACTGAACAGTTACGAATAGTCACTATGCCAAAGCCCGCCCCGATAGACAAGTCTTGTTGAAGCGGGACCGTATCGGCTTGACAGAGTTCAGAGCGGCCAAAGCCCGTTCTGATAGGGAGGGAAGGGTGGAATGGATGAAAGATATCAACATTCTGGCAATCGAAACAAGCTGTGATGAGACGGCGGCGGCTGTTGTGCGAAATGGGCGTCAAATCCTTTCCAATGTCATCTATTCCCAGATTTCCATCCATACCGAGTATGGGGGCGTGGTGCCGGAGATTGCGTCGAGGAAGCATCTTGAAAAAATCGATGGCGTCATTCGGAAGGCCATGGATGACGCTGGCATGGCCTTTCAGGATCTGGACGCGGTTGCCGTGACCCGGGGGCCCGGCCTTGTCGGAGCGCTCCTTGTGGGCGTTGCCGAGGCAAAAGCCCTGGCCTTTGCCCTTGAAAAGCCGCTGCTGGGTATTCACCATATTGAGGGACATGTTGCCGCTAATTATCTTGAACATGCTGATCTGGAGCCTCCTTTCGCCTGCCTTACTGTTTCCGGAGGCCATACGCATCTTTCCATCGTGAAGGATTATGGTGAGTTTGAAATCGTCGGGAGATCAAGGGATGATGCGGCCGGGGAAGCCTTTGACAAGGTGGCAAGGGCGGTCGGACTTGGCTATCCGGGAGGGCCGAAGATTGACGCGGCAGCCAGGGAGGGCAAGCCTGACGCCATTCACTTTCCGCGGGGTGAGGTGGATGGGCATCCTTTGGACTTTACTTTTTCCGGGCTCAAGTCGGCGGTCCTTAATTACATTAACAAATCCCGGATGACAGGGGAGGAAATTAATGTACCCGACCTCTGCGCCTCCTTTCAGGAATCTGTGGCAGAATCCCTGGTATCGCGAGCCATCAGCCTCTGCAGGGACAGGGGCTTCCGGAGGCTGGCCATGGCAGGCGGTGTGGCGGCAAATACTCATATCCGCCAACGGATGATGGAAGCCTGCGGGAAAGAAGGCATCGATTTTTTCTGCCCGAGGCCCCTGCTTTGTACCGACAATGCCGCAATGATTGGTTCCGCTGCCTATTATTCTTTCATCCGGGGCCAGAGGGACGGACTTTCCCTTAACGCAAGTCCAGGCCTGATGCTTGGAAGCCGGGATATCGACGCGTCTTCCTGAATCATGATAAAACTCATTTGAAACGTAGGTATAAACTATGCATCAAGCATAGTTTATACCGTATTTGGCGCATCCCACAGGGATGCGTCTGAACAAAATATGCCTTCAGGCATGTTTTGTTCAGATTTTTCCGCAGCATTCCTTGTGCTGAGGAAAAACCTAGGTTTTTCCGCGGCACAAGGAATGCCGCGGCTGTTAGTCAGGAATTAAAATGGCCCAAAAACCACTTTAATAGAGGAGCCATGTAGCTTGCGATACCGCAGCCGTTTGTCAGGAATTAAAATGGCCCAAAAACCATTTTAATAGAGGAGGATTCCAATCATGATCTACAGAATGTTTAAAGACCTGAAATTGTCTCAGCTCGGCTTTGGTTGCATGCGTTTCGCTTCTGATCCGGAGACGGGGGAGATCGACCAGGCAAAGGTGAACGCGATGTTTGACCTTGCGATCAGGGAGGGCGTGAATTATTTTGATACTGCCTATCCTTATCTCGGCGGCAAATCAGAGCTCGCGATGGCGGAAGCCCTTTCTCGTTATCCCAGGGAAAGCTATTATATCGCGGACAAGTTCCCGGGACATTCGCTGACGGCTCCAATTGACAATATCGCTTTGTTTAATGTTTCCTTGCGGAAATGCAGGACGGATTATTTCGACTTTTACCTCTTTCATAACATTACCGAATGGTCTGAGAAGTATTATGAAAGCAAGGAATACCATATAATACCCGACATCCTGAGGATGAAGGAAGAGGGGAAGATCCGGCACCTCGGCTTTTCTTTTCACGGGGGACCGGATTTGCTGGAGGATTTTCTTACGAGGCATGAAGGGCAATTTGATTTTGTACAGATTCAGCTTAATTATCTTGACTGGACTTTGCAGGACGCGAAGAGGAAATATGAAACGATTTTGAGCCATGGCCTTGGAGTCTGGGTTATGGAGCCCTGCCGCGGGGGCAAGCTGGCCGTGCTCCCTGAAAAGGAATCCGCAAAGCTTAAGGATTTGCAGCAAAGGAATGGCGGGCATGAACCCTGGCTCAGCGATGCCTCTTACTCGTTCCGTTTCCTGCAGGAGCTTCCGGAGGTCAAGGTCATCCTTTCCGGAATGAACGAGCTTTTCCAGGTCGAGGATAATCTTAGGACCTTCCGTGAAGAGAAGCCTCTGAGCACCGAGGAACGTGATATCCTCATGGACATTGCGGAAAATCTGAAACAAGGCGTCCCCTGCACGGCTTGTAGATACTGCTGTGATGGATGTCCTGTCGGGCTTGACATTCCGTACCTTCTCGAGTGCTACAATGATTACAAATTTGACTCTTCAATTACGCCATCCATGAGGATTGACGGTCTTGCGGAGGAAAAACGCCCCGCCGCCTGTATAGGGTGCGGTCAATGTACCCATGCCTGCCCCCAGAAGATAGATGTCCCTTCCGCACTCAGTGAACTTGCGGAAATGTACGAGAAGGGACCGCATTGGAGCGAGCAGGTATCAAAGAGGGTGAAGCTCATACAGGAAGATCTGCGCTGAATGGGAAGGGATTGCATTTAAATTGTCAAAAACCATTTAAAAATCCCGCTTCAATAGAGGAGCCATTAAGCTTGCGATACCGCAGTTATTTGTCAGGAATTAAAACGACAAAAAATCATCGTAATGGAGCCATTAAGCTTGCGATACCGCAGATGTTTGTCGGTAATTGAAATGGCCCCAAAGCACTATGATAAAGGGAGTGTCCATGTATCAGGGAAGAAAAGTATTTGCCATCCTGCTTGCGGCCGGATCGGGTCGCCGGATGAATATGGAAGGAAAAAAGCAGTTTTTCCGGATTCATGGACGGCCCCTGTTTCAGTACAGCCTCCATTGCCTGGAAGAAAGTGAATATGTGGACGGGATCGTCATGGTGAGTTGTGAAGAGGACCTGCCCTATATGAAGGAAATCCTTTCAAAGGATGACGGAAAACATGAAAAGGTCCTGGGTTTTTTTCCCGGGGGGAAGGAGCGCTATCATAGCGTTTATGCGGGGCTTTTCGGCCTGAAATGCTTTCTCTCCGGGGACAAAGATCCCATTGTCCTTGTTCATGACAGCGCAAGGCCCATGCTGACACACGAAATAGTAGAGGATTCCATTCGCGGCGCCGTGGAACATCATGCATCCGTTGCCGGCGTCCAGTCCAAAGATACCGTGCGGATATTGGACAAGGATGGCAAGGCCTGCGATACGCCGGCGAGAAGTTCCGTATGCATTATTCAGACGCCGCAGGCATTTGATTATTCCATGTTGTCAAAGGCATATGAAAAGCTGATCAAGGAGGAGGAAGAGGGAAGGCTTTCGGCTTTGGTGACCGATGATGCCATGGTTTGTGAGCTTTACATGGGAGTCAGGCCCTTTATTTCCAGGGGATCCTACAGGAATATCAAAATTACGACGGCAGAGGATCTAAAGCTTCTGGATCTTTGGCTTTCTGAAAGCGACGGGTCCTGAAGAGCCAAAAACTACTCTGATAGAAGAGCCGACTTGCCGCGCAGGCAATTCACAATGTCAGAATTCAGAGTGGCAAAAAACACTCTGACAGATGAGAGAAATACAGTTTGACACTTGCGGGACTTCACTGCATTTCCTGCTTCGAAATCATGTCATTATCAGCAAGGCACATAATTATGGAAAATCGTGAACAGGAAGAGCTTTTGATACAGGTTAGAAATGCTTTTGCGAATCGGACCGGAATCCGGATGATCAATGTGGAAAAGGATAGAAGTGAAGCGGAGCTGATTATCTCTGAAGACACTATGAATCCTTATGGCACGGTGCACGGCGGCGCTTTGTTCACCCTTGCCGATATGTGCAGCGGGGTAGCCGCCAGGTCTGATGGACGGATATATGTTACGGAACATGCGGACATCTCTTATTTTCGCGCTGTATCCGAGGGAAAGCTTATTGCAAAAGGCTCGGTCCTCCATCGCGGGAGGACGAGCTGTGTTGTTGACGTGAAGATATTTGACAGCCGGAACAGTCTTGTGTGCGCAGGCACCTTTTCATTTTTCTGCGTTCAGCGATCTGTAAAATGAAAGACTATTTGAAGTTTATCAAGAAATACCTTGACATAAGTAGAGAATTTTGATAGTATAGGAAAGTCGCAAGTGAAGTTCATATGAATTTCTAAAAAGATAGTCCTCTATAGCTCAGTCGGTAGAGCACGCGGCTGTTAACCGCGGTGTCGCTGGTTCGAGTCCAGCTGGGGGAGTGAGTTCATTCAATCTTCCGACAGGCTCAGGCTTTTCGGAAGCCATTTTTTCTAAAGGATTTTCTGGATTTCTGTTCATATGCCGATATAGCTCAATTGGCAGAGCAACTGATTTGTAATCAGTAGGTTTTCGGTTCAAGTCCGAATATCGGCTTTTTGCCGGATTCATAATTCCGGCGCAATGATTTGGAACCGTAGCTCAGTTGGTTAGAGCAGTCGGCTCATAACCGATCGGTCCAGGGTTCGAGTCCCCGCGGTTCCATTCCTTATACTTTTCTTGACTTTTCATGATTCAGGATAATCTGTGATAAACAGAGAAAGTATTCCCTGCTTTGGAGTATAATTTTTTTTTGGTATTATTAAGAGATATTATGCCAAACATCGAAGAACGTCTTCAGGTTTTTACGCCTGAGGGCTTTTTTTTAATCTTTTTTCACAACCCCTTTTTTTACAATTAACATCAATTCGGCAGGGATAATATGTTTATATAATGAAGCTCCTCTTTTTTATGTGATTTTTCTGTCTGGAAGTCTGGAGGATAATACCAGGTCAACAAATTTTTTCCACCTGTACGGTTGCCATCCAAAGCGATATTTTGATACGGTTTACC
>CAMKKZ010000009.1 GCA_946413525.1 uncultured Oribacterium sp. | reverse complement strand
AGCCACCGGAGTCGGAAAGCGAGACGCCTACGGAAAGCGAGACGCCTACGGAGAGTGAGACGCCTACGGAGAGCGAGACGCCTACGGAGAGCGAGACGCCTACGGAGAGCGAGACGCCTACGGAAAGCGAGACACCTACGGAAAGCGAGACACCTACGGAGCCGGATACGCCAACCGAGCCGGAGACGCCGCCGGAAACTACAGAGCCTGAGACCACTTCAAGGCGTAGCGGCGGAGGCGGAGGCGGAGGCGGTGGCTCCGACGGCGCCACCGGCAGGAGAAGTGCCGGCGGAGGCGGCGGCGGCGGTGGTAACGAAGGCGGAAATGAGGGAGAACCTACGCCTGATGGCCTTACCAATTTGGAAGATGAGGTGGTACCTTTGGATGATTTCACCCCTCAGGATCTTGCGGATCTGCAGGACGAACCCATACCGCTGGCCATGCTGCCCCAGACAGGTCTTCTTTGGTGGCCTGTACCTGTAATGCTGATTCTCGGTTTGTTTATGTCGATTATCGGCTTTGTCAAAAGGAAATGACGAAAGTGGGCATTGCCTTTTTTAAAGAATCCGTTGCCGGCCGAACTGCAGGTGAAGAGTTTAATGAGTCGCCTGAAGTTCATGGGAGGATGGAAATCTTCTTCCATATGCCTTATATCCGGTAAGGCCCGGTAAGTAATTATGTGATGGATTTGAAAATGATTTTGTGAAATGTCGCCGGATTCTTTCTTCAGGAATCCGGCGCTTCCATTTATCTTTCAATGTATCGTAATTTGCAAATCATTTTTTAAATTTTTTGCTTTTTTTTTTAGAATATCACGTGTTTTGTTACGCGCTGTTGATACACTATTAACATGAAAAGGGAAAAGACCAAAACAAACAAAACAGATAATCGTAAAAAGAAATCGGGAGTTTCCGGATTGCTTTTCGGATTAATTTTCCTTTTAGGCATCGTGCTGATTGCATATCCATCGGTCAGCAGTTGGTGGAATTCATTGCATGAATCCCGTACCATTGCGGGCTACCAGGGGGACGTATCCAGTATCAGCGATGAAGAATACGAAAGGATGTACGCTGACGCAGTTAATTTTAACAAATGGCTGCCAAACAGATCCGAGCTTTTTGAACTGACTGAAGCGGAGAGAGCTTGGTATGAACGGATCCTGAATGTGAACGGGAACGGAATCATGGGGTTTGTTGACATTAACGCAATAGGCGCGCATGTTCCCATAGGCCATGGGACGGAGGACACGGTACTGCAAAGGGCGGCGGGACATATGGAGTGGACTTCCGTTCCGATTGGAGGGGTAGGAAATCACACTGTCATTTCCGGACACACGGGGCTGCCGAGCGCAAGGCTTTTTACAGATATTGAAAAGCTGGTTGTAAACGATACCTTCGTGCTCAACGTGCTGAATGAGTCAATGACATATCAGGTGGATCAGATTCAGGTTGTGCTTCCGGAAGAGGCGGCGCCCTTAATGCCGGTGGAGGACATGGATTTATGCACATTGGTTACGTGCACCCCTTACGGAATCAATACCCACAGGCTTCTGGTTCGCGGGCACAGGATTGATTCGGTAACGGTGGGGTCAAAGAGAATGAGGATTCCTTCTGACGGGGAACAAATCAGGAAGAGATATCTTGTTCCCTTTGCCGCTGCGGTAGTGCTTCTCCTTATGCTGGGTTGGGTTTTGTCAGACATAAGCGAGCGGCTGCGCTGGAATGAAGATTTTGGATTCATTGAAGATTAAGGAACATAGGGCAATGCCGATTTATCAGATTTTTCTGGAAAAAATAAACCATTGCATGGATTTGGATAATATATTTCAAAAAAATGCCGAAATATTGAGTAATGTATGGAATGAATGTTCAAGCAGCCGGATGGGATAAGGCAAGAAGAGGGGGAAAGAGATGAGAAAGAAAAAAAGCGATAGTCAGGGTGGAAAACCATAGTGCAGGCCATAGCGTAGACAGAAGACGCGATGCAGATTGATGAATCTGTTAATTGAGTTTGAATTCAATAATGAATTCACTATTCATTATTACAAAGATAGCATAGTAGATAGTATGGTAATGCAATGTATATGTTATGTATAAGGTAGACAATTCAGTTATACGTGTCACATTGGCGGGAAATTGAGAAGAACTCGGACGTCCGCATTTCCCAGGATGGACGAGATTTGAATAAATGATTGACAGGATTGACGGTATTAACGAAATCGTATTCCAAGACGAAGGTTGAAAAGTGCCGGCAGAGGGGGTGCCGCACGGAATGGAGGTCAAGGATGAGGAGGAATAAGAATAACATTAATATTGTCAGAGCTTTGGTCGCAGCAATGCTTCTGAATCTTTGGATGCCTGGCTGCATGGATATTTTTCCGGCCGTTTACGCTAAGGAAAAAGAACAGGAGAATGATGATTCGGAGAAGGATGATCCGAACGATTCTAATCAAGGCTCTGACGAGGAATCTAATGAAGAACAGCCGGCTGACGGCGAAATTGAGGACGAGAATACCGATTCTGAGCAGATGGATGACGGAGAGAATGGCGCGGATGATGAGAATGATGATTCTGCTTCCGAAGATGGTAATTCCGAGGATTCTGATGGCTCAGAAAATTCTGAAAACTCTGAAAGCTCCGATGGTTCTTCTGATGAAGTATCTTCCGATAATGGAGAAGACGCGGAGCAGCCGGCTGAAGGCAGTGGGGATGGCGTAACGGACGGATCCGAAGGAAATGCTGAAGGCGGGAATGTGGAAGGCAGTAATGACAATGAATCTCAAAACGGAGCAGAGGATGGCTCCGGGAACGATTCAGAAAATAATTCAGAAGTGTCCGGTCAAGAAAATGGAGAAGGCGGCAACGAGGAATCCGGGGAGACTACGGAAGCGTCTGGCAATGCCGATGGAAGCTCCGAGGAAGATCTCGTAGACGAGGGTTCCGATGCTGCGCCGGAAGGCGATGAAGCAATTGATGGTTCGTCTGAAGCGGTGGAGGAATCAGTAGAGGAAGCTGGTGACGTTGCGAATGAAGCTTCTGAAGAGGAAAGCGGCCAGGCCACTGATGGAGAAGCGGCTAATGCCGGTGAAGAAGTCCTGACGGATTCTGAAGAAGCAACCGATGATGAAACGGATTCTGTTGATGAAAACGATGTAACGGAAGAGGCTGAGTCCGAAGAAGAGCCAGTGGACGACGGAAACAATGAGGAAGAGGGAGTTTCCTCAGAGGATGCCGGTGAAGATTCCAGCGAGAATATCGAAGAGAATCTTGAGGAGAGTTCTGAAGAGATTTCTGACGAGGAAGAAGGCGCTTCTTCTGCCGAAGAGGACGGAACGCTGACGGATGAAGAAGTGGATTCGGAAGAATCTGAGGAATCCGAAAATCAGGATGAGTCAGAGGAAGCAGCCGAAGAGATCGTTGAGGATACCGAATCCGGTGAAGAAAGCACGGAAGCGGAAGAAATTGAGTCTGAAGAGACAGAAAATGATGAAAGCGGAAGCGAATCTGCTGGCAATGGATCCGGCAATGGGGCGGGAACAGGCAGCGCGGCGGCTTCCGGCAGCAAGACCACAAAAAAGGCAAAAGAAGAGCTTGCCGAAGGCGAAGATATTGAGTTCCCTGACGTACTTGTTAGTACAGATGATTTAGAGAAGGAAGAAAAAGAGAACAAAGAAGAAGAGGAGGAGCTCCCGGACGACGGCGGCCTGTACAGGGTAGAAGCCCTGGAGGATGCCATGGATGACTGGAAGAAGGAACTTGAGGAGGCTGGTTACAGCGAGGAAGAGAGGGATCTGATGACAGGATGCATGGGAGCTGAAAAGAACAGCCTGCAGTCATTGATTAACAGGGCGGTTCTGGGGCAGTTCAAGTAATTAGACAGCATGCCCTGAATTCGTATCCCGGAAAAACAATGACCGGTGAAAAGGCATAGCATAGAATGAGCAATTGCAGCCGGTTTCCTGAAAAGGGATTTGGCTGCAATTTGTTTATTACTATAGCCGCTGCATTATTCCTTGCGCAGCGGAGAAGAATGGTTTTGATTGCTGACATATTATGTTTGTACGAAAGGCATAGGATAAGGATGCCTTGAAGAGGTGTGAAGGTGCCGCGGTTGCGTTACAAATGGGATATTAATGTCGGTGGCATCAAGTTTTCAAATGATGGGTATCAAGTCAGCATAAGATTTGGAAAGGAGGATGGAAAACAGGATTGGTGATTGACGCGGCATGGTATTATTCGTTATACTAACAAGTGTAAATCGTCCCGGGGAGACATAGATTCTTTTGAAAGAGAATCAGTCAGATTGTCGGGCCGGTCAGCAAACTATTTTGAATGTAATCCGGCCTGCTTTGTGGACGGTCAGTTCAGTTATGCAGGAATTCAGGTCGATCAAAACAATATGATAGATGAAGAAAGGGGATTCAAGATGAGGAAAAACGTAAAGAAATTCCTCGCAACGCTGGTTGCGGCAACCATGATCCTGGGAGCCAGCCTTCCGGCTCTGGCAGAGGGTGAAGGAGGGCAAGCCGGAAATGAGCAGACAGGAGGAAATAACGGCCAGACAGGCGGAGCACAGACGGTTGGCACTGACGATGAGGAAGTAACAATTAGCGTCAAGAGAGATTCCTCCTACGCCAGGAAAGTCAAGCTTGACGAAAATGGCAATAAAGTACTTGAAAATGGTAAAGAAGTACTGGAGGACGATGCTGAGGGTAACCGTGAGTTCACCTGGTACAAGATTTTTGACGCAAGTTATATTTCCAACAACCAGACGAATATTGATGGCAATGGGGAAAGAACCAACATGTCCAGGACTGAGGACGAAGATCTGCCCGATGACGAAAAGGGGAAGGGTGTTGCCTATACCCTGAAAGCGAACGACCCCAAAACAGAAGATAAGAATGAAAAGGATCCATGGGTAGACGTCCTCGGCACCTGGGATAATACAAAGGATCATGACCATGCCTTTGAGCCTGCAGAGGGTAATGTTTTTTTCACACTTGAGCTTTCCGCTGATGAAAGTGTTTATATTGTTCAAGCCATAGACGGCATCAAGGCGGAAGAAGCGGCTGCTTGGCTGTTTGACAACAAGCCTTCCGATGAGGTTCTTAAGGCTTATGATGATGATAATGATACAAAACATAAGGACACGCTGCAGCCGGTGACTCCGGAATCGCAAGGGGACTACACGGGCAATGCGCAGTACTGGGCCGCGACAGTGACCAAGGGATATTACCTCATCAAGTCCAGTGTCGGAGAGAATCTTGTGGCTGCCACGACGAATATGAATATCGTGGAAAAGAACACGTACCCTACGATTGACAAAAAACAGAAGGATGAGGATACAGATAACTATACTGATGATGTGGTGAAAGTTGGAATTGGCGATATCATTCATTACCAGGTGGTGGTCTTTGTTCCTGCCGACGCGGACAGCCCTATTACGGTTGTTGATAAGATGACGCTTGGCCTCGACAAGAAAGTATCTGCTGGTGAAGGCCAGGAGAGCGGTTCGAATCAGGACCCGTCTGGGGCTTCTTCCGAAGGTGGGGAAGGGACATTTGAAGTAACAGTCAAAGTTGGCGAAACCTCTGAAGGCTTTGAAACTTTGCCGGCAACAGATGATGAAGGCAAGACGAATTATACGCTGAATACTACCAGTGGCGATAGGGAGTGGACTGCTCATATTGAGGCTACAAAAGACACAAAGGGCAAATATGTTGAATTTACCTATGATGCTGTGGTCAACACATCGGCTGTAGCAGATCTTGATGCTGCTGAAGGCAACGAGGATCTGGGTTATAAGCAGAATAACGTGACGCTGACTTATGATAATTACGTAGTCCAGGGCAATACGGGGACTGAAAACAGCAACAATGAAGGTACACAGAATGACCCGGCCGCTCAACAGAATGAAGACACGGAATCTGAGACAACGAAATCCCGTTACACCATGAAGGATGATGTGCATTATAAGCTCAGCACTGCCGGTGTTGAGAAATTCAATGACATGAACAAGGATGGTGAGAAGACAACGGGCGTTGAGGGCGCTGTGGATGAACCCAATCTTGCCGGAGCCGAGTTCCGTCTGGATGTTCTGAATCCAAAGGCTGAAGAGCCGGCCTGGACTGAGTTAAAGGTAGTGAAGGAGGAAGGCTATTATCGTCCTCAGGTAACCAGTGATACGGGCAGTGATACCATTGTTTCCGGCGATGGAGACTTACTCGGATATATCGTGCTTCGCGGTCTTGACAGTGACAAGCAGTACAGGCTTATTGAAACAAAGGCTCCGGGGGGCTTTAACCTTGCCGTTGAGCCGCTTATCCTGAAGGGAACGAAGAAAGACGAGGCCGGCAATGATGTGGATGTAGATTCCCTGCTCGATGATACTACAGAAACAGTTACCATTGAAGAGACATTTAAAGTGACAGAAACTGACGAGGGTGGCGAGACCGTTGTGAGAAGTCTTGTCAGCCAGGTTGCCAACATCGAGGGCACGCTGCTTCCGTCGACCGGTGGCGTGGGTACCACGATTTTCTACATCATTGGCGCAGTGCTTGTCATCGGAGCCGGTGCGGTCCTCATTATAAGGAGAAGGCGCGCCTGATTACGAAGCTTTTTCTGGAGTTTTTGTAAAGACAACAGTGGAGTTTGAAAAGCAGCATCGTTTCAAGCTCCATCCAGAGGGCGGATGCCCGCAGGACAGCCTGCGAGCATCTGTCCTTTTTTCTGGTTTATCTTTTTCATTTTATCTTTTTCATTCTGAAAGGAACCATAAGAAATGGATGACGGAAAGATATTTCCCACGCTTGCCGACCTTCGGCATCTCAAATGGTCCAGGACAAGGCAGTCTTCCGGTACGGCTGGATCCTTTTTGAAATCCATGGAAACCGTGGACAACATCCGCTGGTATTACAAATTGTCAAATTTTGATGCGTACAAGGGCGTTGTTGGTCATGAGTGCATTAATGAGATTATTGCGGACAGGTTGCTTGTTCTCCTGGGCATTCCACATCTTTCCTATCAGCTTTTGCGCGCCAGGATTCTGATAGACGGCCAGGAGTATATCACATGGCTCTGCCGTTCGATGGACTACAGAAAGCCGGGGGAAAGTAAGATTGCGCTTGATGCCTTTTACCAAATGGAGAGAGAGGCAGGGGAGTCACCGCTGGATTTCTGCCTTCGAAATGGTTGGGCAGAATATATATACCAAATGCTCCTGATAGATTTTCTAATCCTGAATCGAGACCGGCATGGCGCGAATATGGAGTTTTTACGAAACCGTCCGAAAAAAACGATACGGCTCGCTCCTTTATTTGACCATGGTTTGTCATTCTATTTTTCTGTGCATGGGGAGGTAGACCTTAGAAGTGTCAATCCGATGGAGGACAAGCGTATTCAGTGCTTTGTGGGTTCAAATTCGGCAATGGAAAATCTGCGGATTATCCCAGAAGGTGGCCTCAGGATTGGCGGTCTTCTGAATGAAAGCTCCCATGAAAGCATATTTACGGGGCTTGAAACAGCTTTGTCCGCATCCCGGAGGGAGGCCATCTGGGAAATGATCCGGCAAAGGTGGCATTATGCAAGGGAAGTGCTTTCTATCCGGCATTTCTGAAAGGAACGCTATCTATCCGGTGTTTCTGAAAGGAACACTATGTATCCGATGTTTCTGAAAGGAACACTATTTATCCGGTGTTTCTGAAAAGAGGAGCTTTCCATCTGAAATTTTTGATGGGTGATATTTTATCCGGCATTTTTGACGGTGAGGCGAATGGCTGCGAGGCAGGGGGGTACGGATGCGAAACGAGGAGCGATAAAACTTCCTTGCTTTGAATCGGAACGGATAAAGCGAATGAGCACAATGAATGTAATGAGTAGAATGAGCATGAATGAGCGCAGTGAATGTAGTGAGTAGAATGAGCGCGAAAGGAAGGGGACAATGGAGATTTTCGCAATCAGGGATGCAGAAATCGGAGGGGAACGGGATCTGGCCTGGCTTCTTTATTACCCGGATGAGAAGACATTCCGTATAGAGATCAGCGAGGAAATAGATGAATGGGAAGCGCCGCTGCTCCTGTCTTCCTTTGTGAGGAGGGGGCAGAGGACGATGGATCCGGAATCCAGCAGCCTGTGGGTGGAGCTCCGGATTATTCCCCGTGACCGTCAGAATCTTGGCATGATATTACGTGACAACGGCCTTGATGAATATGACCCTTACCGGCTCCTGATTCTGGCGGAGGGGCGTTGCGCCCAGGATGCCTGCTACATTGTCTCAATCAGGGAAGATCGTATCCCGGAGGAGCTTAGGAGGAGGCTATGACAAGGCAATCTTATTCCCTTTGCTCAGAAGACATCTGTATAGTTCTCAAGCTGCGGAGAAGGATCCGGCAAGGTAATTTTATCCCTCTCCTTCGGCAGGATGAAAACAAATGCTATGAACCGAGTATAGCATGGAACAGGTAATCTGGCAATGTCAAGGAATCGACACTTGCTGGCCGAAAAGAGAGTTTAATAAGAACTGGTACGGTTCAGACTTCCACACCCCTAATGTTATCCTTTATTTATTTGCATGTCATTTTGCATGCCAGAACCCCCTGCCGTCACGGCCCGGAATCCGTGGGAGGAAGGGGTTATGAGAAAGGAAAAACCTGAAGATTCCCATTTCCCCTGCCTGGAGGTCGTGGCAGAAAACCGTTCGGGGCATGGAGAATTACACATATATTAATCAACGTATAATATCAGGGGGTGGTGGTCTGAACAGCAACAATGAGAGTTCAATGATATCAGAAGCTGTAAGGGAAAATGCTTGACAGCTATGCCGCCTTCTGCTATACTCTCAACCGTGCGTCATAAGAGGCTTGTATAAACGATGCCGATATAAACTGAGGAGTTTGTATAGATAAGGCCGTATGCATTGCCTGGTTTAAATAAAACCACGTGAACCGGCTCGTATAGACAAGGCCATATGGACGGGCTCAACCGGATAAAGTTGTATGAATGGTTTCTTGAATAGGTCGTATGGATGATTTTGTTCGAAAAGGGGATTTATTCTCGCTTTATGGCGGCCTTCTGAAGGGAAGGCAGAGGGAAGCTTATGAATATCATATTATAGAGGACATGAGCTTTGCCGAGGTTGGAGAGGCGCTGGGAATCAGCCGTCAGGCGGCGCAGGAGTTATTCTCAAGGGCATATCGGAAACTGTCTGAAATGGATGATATCCTTGGCCTTTGCGGGAAGATGCGCAGCGTAAAACAGCTTGCCGAACGAATCCTAGAGGAGTCCGGGGAAGAACAGGTCAGAAAGATGGCGTCGGAGCTCTTAGAGCTTGTATAAGAAATGAATGTTAATATTCCTTCAGAAACATTCATTTCCGTATTTGGCAAATCCCGCAGGGGAAATGCCTTGACCCGCTTGCGGGTTGAGGCTAGCCACCCGGCAATGAGGGATTTGTCCGACCGCAGGGAGGATTTTGACACGCATTTCCCTGGAGCGTGTCAAAACCTATAGGACATGAATGTTCCTTCAGGAACATTCATGTCCGTACCTGGCGAATCCCATAGGGATTTGTCCGACCGAAGGGAGGATTTTGACGCGCTTTTCCTTAGAGCGCGTCAAAACCTATGAAATACAAATGAGGCGATAATTCACTTTGATAAAAGGGGCCTTGTTGACGCAAGTCCATTTTTTTCGGCAATTCAAATGGGCCGGAAGACACTTTGGCAGGGAAGCCCTATGGCTTGTGATACCGCGGCTGTTTGTCAGGATTTAAAGCAGATAAAGAACCATCTTGATAGGAGCCGTTTAGCTTACGATACCGCGGCTGTTTGTCGGCAATTAAAATGGCCAAAAACCACATTAATAGGGAGAGAATTGACGAATGGCATTTGAAAACCTTTCTGATCGTTTGAGCAGGATATTTGCGGATCTTTCCGGAAAAGGAAAGCTATCCGAGGAGGATGTCACAAAGGCACTGCGGGAAGTCCGCATGGCCTTGCTCGAGGCGGACGTTAATTTCAAACTGGTGAAGGACTTCATTGCCAAGGTGCGCGAGAAGGCCGTAGGGGAGGAAGTGCTCAGTTCCCTTACGCCGGCCCAGATGGTGGTCAAGATCGTGAACGACGAGCTCACGGAAATGATGGGATCCGAAACAACGGAGATTCGTCTCCGCCCACAGAACGAGGTTACCGTCATCATGATGGCCGGACTGCAGGGCGCCGGAAAAACGACGACGGCTGCAAAGCTTGCCGGCAAGTTCAAGGAAATGCACAGACGCCCCATGCTTGCGGCCTGCGACATCTACCGACCCGCCGCCATCGAGCAGTTACGCGTCAACGCCGAGAAGCAGGAAGTGCCCTTCTTTTCCCTGGGCGACAAGGTGAACCCGGTGGAGATTGCAAGGCGCGCCGTGGAAGAAGCCAAGAAAAAGGATTATAATGTCGTTCTTCTTGATACCGCCGGACGGCTGCAGATTGATGAACGCCTCATGGAAGAGCTTCAGAACATCAAGAAGGCTGTGACAGTGGACTGGAGCATCCTGACGGTTGACGCCATGACAGGGCAAGACGCGGTGAATGTGGCCGAAACCTTCGTGCAGAAGGTGGGCATTGATGGCGTGATCCTTACAAAATGTGATGGTGACACCAGGGGAGGGGCGGCTCTGTCCATCCGCGCCATGACCGGCAAGCCCATTCTTTATCTGGGCATGGGCGAGAAATTATCCGACCTGGAACAGTTCTATCCTGACCGCATGGCCGGACGCATACTCGGGATGGGTGACATATTGTCCCTGATCGAGAAGGCGGAAAAGGAACTGGACGAAGAGAAGGCCAGGGAGTCCGTGCGCAAGCTTTCCAAGGGACAGTTCAACTATGATGATTTCATGGATCAGATGGATCAGTTAGGAAAGCTTGGCGGCCTTGGCGGAATCCTTAAAATGCTTCCCGGAGTAGGGAAGATGCTCGGTGACCTTGACCTTGAGGAATCCGAGAAGCAGATGAAGCGGGTGAAGAGCATCATACAGTCCATGACCTTGAAGGAAAGGGCAAACCCGAAGCTGATGAACCCTTCCAGAAAGCGGAGGATCGCGAATGGCGCGGGGGTGGATATTTCGGAGGTCAACCGCCTTGTCAAGCAATTCGAGCAGATGCAGAAAATGATGAAGCAGTTCGGCGGCTCCATGAGGGGGAGGCGCGGAGGCGGTATGCCCGGCATGGGCGGTATGGGTGGTTTCCCGGGCATGGGAGGCTTCCCGGGAATGGGTGGTTTCCCAGGCATGGGAGGCGGAAAGCAGCGGTTCTAGATGAGCCGATTTGCCCCGCAAGTGGGTCAAGGCATTGCTTTCAGTCGCCGGGCGGCTGGCCTTGCCCAGCAAGCGGGTCAAGGCAAATCACTTTCTGGGTTTGCCAGATACGATCGTGAAAAGCATTGATGGCTTTTTATGACATATAGAAAATGGCCAGGCAGGACAAAGAGGGGGAGCCTGAAGAAAGGGCAGGCAAGGTGGACAAAAGCCATCTTAATAAATTCGTTTTGTCGGGTCAGAACATAAGAATTATAAGGAGAGTTGCAAAATGGCAGTAAAAATCAGGTTGAGAAGGATGGGACAGATTCATGCGCCTTTTTACAGGGTGATTGTGGCAGATTCCAGGAGCCCCAGGAACGGGCGTTTCATTGAGGAGATTGGTTACTACGATCCTACGAAGGAGCCGACTGTCCTGAAGATCAATGAAGAAGCTGCGAAGAAATGGCTGCAGAATGGCGCACAGCCCACGGAAACTGTGGCGAGGCTCTTCAAGAAAGCCGGAATCTGATTTCACGGAAATGGATTGGAGAAGCCGAATGAAGGAATTATTGACAACGATAGCAAAAGCCCTGGTACAATTCCCGGACGATGTGAGTGTGTCGGAGGAAGAAAATGACGGCGTAACTGAATTGACGCTGTCAGTCAACGAGGAAGATATGGGGAAGGTTATAGGCCGATCCGGACGCATCGCGAAGGCAATCCGTTCCGTTATGAGCGCTGCCGCTTCCAAAGCAAATATCAGAGTTTCTGTCGATATTAAATGATTTGATGCAATTTATTATTTAGAGTGTACTCATCCTTGAATCACGGACATAATCCGTATGTCGGCAATTATAATGGCTTGAAAACCATTATAATAGAGGAGCAGAGGGGCGATGGGCGCTTTGGGGCTGCGGGAGAAAGCATGATCATGGGAGTAAGTTGAGAAGATGCTGAAAGAAGTCAGGATTGGGAAGATTGTTGCCACCCACGGTCTGCGCGGGGAGGTAAAGGTTCTGCCCACAACGGATGATATTTCCCGTTTTAAGGAGCTTAAAAGCGTTATTCTCCGAAAGACATCTCGTGGAATGCGGTCGGAAAATGCAGGGGGCGGAAACGGGGATCAAAAAAAAGCAAAGCCGGCTTGCCCCGCAGGCGGTTCGCTATGTCAGAATTCAGAGCGGCCAAAACCCACAGAGAATGGCCGCAGGGTGCTTAATGTCACCCAGATCCGTTTTCAAAATGGAACGGTGTTGATGCGTCTTGAGGGAGTAAACAGCATAGACGACGCAAGGCTTCTTCGAAATTCGGACCTTCTGGTGGACAGGGCTGACGCGATTCCTCTGGAGGAGGGTGAATATTTTATTGGCGATTATATCGGTCTCCGCGTAGTAACTGATGAAGGGAAAGAAATGGGATTCATCAGGGAGGTGATCGAAACCGGCGCGAACAATGTCTTTCTTGCCGTCACGGAAGAGGGGAGGGAACTGATGCTCCCTAATATCCCGGACTGTGTCCTAGAAGCAAGACCTGAGGAAGGATATATTCGCGTGCATATTCTGGAAGGGCTTCTGGATTTATGAAGAATTATTACGTCATGACGCTCTTTCCGGACATGATCATGCAGGCCGTCAGCTATTCCATTATTTCTCATGCCATTGAGGATGAACATATCCATGTGGAGGCTGTGAACATCAGGGATTATACCCATGAACGGCACGGGCACGTGGATGATGAGCCCTACGGGGGCGGGGCCGGCATGCTGATGCAGGTGCAGCCTATTTACGATTGCTGCCGATCCATACAGGAAAAGATTCCCGGACGGGCAAGGGTATTGTACATGTCCCCAAGGGGACGGCGCTTCGACCAGCAGATAGCCATGGAGCTCTCGGGGGAAGACGCGCTGATTTTTCTGTGCGGTCATTATGAGGGCGTAGATGAACGGGCTCTACAGCTTCTTTCTGTGGAAGAGCTTTCCATCGGGGATTATGTGCTGACGGGAGGGGAGCTCCCGGCGCTGGTCATAATCGATGCCGTTGCCAGGCTCCTTCCAGGTGTCCTGAAAAAGCCGGTTTCCCATGAAATAGAAAGCTTTTCGGATGGGCTTCTGGAGTACCCGCAGTATACAAGGCCGAGGGAATTTATGGGAATGGAGGTTCCGCCCATACTTCTTTCCGGAGATCACCAGAAGGTGGACGAGTGGCGGCAGAAAGAAAGCCTGATCCGGACCAGGGAGCAGCGTCCGGATCTTTTCAACGAATATGTAAGGACGCATCCGGAGGACCGGCTGATTTGGGATATTATCGAGTAACTATTCAGTTAGCGCCTCGCGCTTGCCGCGAGGTGCGTACGAAAGCGTAGAAAAGCGCGGCTCGGGCGTGCTCGGAATGCGCGTAAGCGCCACGCCCGAGGCGTAACTGTTCAGCTCTACTGAACAGTTACTTTGTCGATGGCTAATACAGAACCTGGCGGTCTGCCCGGCGCTATGTTTTCCCGGGCAAAAAGGAATCGCTTATGAACTATAGATACAGGAGCGGAGGTTAGGAAATAATGACGAACGGTGAAATTATCAGGAATATAGAAAAAGAGCAGATGAAGAACGAGGTGCCTTCCTTCAGGACGGGGGATACCGTCCGCGTTTTCAACAAGATAAAGGAAGGAAACCGTGAGAGGACACAGGTCTTCGAGGGGACTGTGCTCAAGATTCAGGGCGGTTCCAACCGCTGTACTTTTACCGTCAGGAAGTTCTCCAACGGCGTAGGCGTGGAGAAGACCTGGCCTTTGCACAGCCCGATGGTGGAGGACGTTCAGGTGGTTCGCCGGGGCAAGGTCAGAAGAGCGAAGCTTTTCTATCTCCGCGACAGGGTTGGAAAAGCGGCAAAAGTCAAAGCTGCCAAATAAGGCGGAGATACAGATATTTCCCGGTTACGCGGCAACTCGGAAAGCAAGAACCCGGAAAAGGATTAATATGCAGGGCTTTCCCGTTCGGGATGTCCTGCATTTTCCAGTTTGCGAAGCTATACATACTATGGTTGATGGGTCATATAGCCTGTGATACCGCGGCTCCTTGTCAAGAATTAAACTAGCTCAAAAACCACTTTATAATAGAAGGGCTGACTCGCCTTAAAGGCGGTTCGGCATGTCATGGAATCAGGGTGGCCAAAACTATTCTGATTGAAGGGCTGACTCGCCTTAAAGGCGGTTCGGCATGTTATGAAAACAGAGTGGGCAGAACCCGCTCTGACAGGGGGATAGCCTTTTGAGGGAAAAAAACGGCCTGCAGAAAATCATCCGTTTTTTGATAGATGCCATAGTGACAGTCTGCCTGGCCTGGTTTCTGACGCGCAGCTTTCTGTCCCAGTCCGCAATCAGCGGACACAGCATGGAGCCTACCCTTTCTTCCGGGGACCTTGTGCTGGTGGATATTCTGACCTACCAGCTTTCGCAGCCCAAAAGGATGGATATTGTCATGTTCCGGCGGAATGACTCAACGGAGAATGTGAAAAGGGTGGTGGGGCTCCCGGGTGAAATTGTGTGGATTCAGAACGGGCATATTTTCATTAACGGCGAAAAGCTGGACAGCGATATGCCGGAAATCGCGCTGGCGGGAATTGCGGCGAACCCGGTGGAGCTTTCCGCTGACGAGTATTTCCTGATTGGGGATAATGCGGATTCCTCTGAAGACAGCCGTTTTGTAAATATAGGCAATGTCAAGAGGGAGAGGATTCAGGGCAAAATCTGGTTCCGCATACTTCCTTTATCCGAATTGGGAAGAATTGAATGAATATACAGTGGTACCCTGGCCATATGGCCAAGGCAAAAAGAAATATCCGGAACGATTTAAAGCTTGTGGACATGGTCATTGAGCTCCTGGATGCGCGTTGTCCTGATTCTTCGCGGAATCCGGACATTGACAGCTTTGCGAAGGACAAGGCAAGGATCGTTCTGTTGAACAAGGCGGATCTTGCGGACAGCCGGAGCAGCAGGGCCTTTTCCGAAGAATTCCGAAGCAAAGGCATTTATTCAATGGAAATGGATGCAAGGAGCAAGGCCAGCTTCAAGAAGCTGGATTCCCTGATTTCTCTGGCGGCGAGACCCGTCGTGGAGCGGAATGCCGCGAAGGGGATCCGGACCCCGGTCATCCGGGCGATGGTCCTCGGCATCCCGAATGTGGGCAAATCCACCTTCATTAATTCCTTTATCGGCAAGGGGGCAGCCCGGACCGGAAACAAGCCCGGGGTTACCCGGGGGAATCAGTGGATAAGCCTCAATGACAAGGTGCAGCTCCTCGATACGCCGGGAATCACCTGGCCGAAATTTGAGAGGGAAATTGTGGGGATGAACCTGGCCCTGATTGGCTCCATTAATGATGACATACTGAATACGGAAGAGCTGGTTTTTTATCTTTTGAAGTACCTCATGCGCTATTATCCGGAGACTCTGGAAAAGCGTTATGGACAGAGCATGCAGGGCTTTGAAGAAGCTTTGCCGGCCTTTGACGAGATTGCAAGGCTCCGCGCCTGCCTGAAAAAGGGCGGCGAAATAGATTATGTCAGGGCGGCCAGGCTTATTCTGGACGATTTCAGGTCAGGGCGGCTTGGAAGGATTACATTGGAGCATCCACGGAATGAAAAGGAAAGTGCCGGATGAGCCGATTTCTCCCCTATCAGAGTGGATTTCTGCCGATCTGGGATCTGACATGACGAGACCTTGGCGGGGCAAGTCGGATTATCTATCAGAGAGGATTTCTGCCGATTTGGGATCCGACATGACGAGACCTTGGTGGGGCAAGTCGGATTATCTATCAGAGTGGATTTCTGCCGATCTGGGATCTGACATAGCGAGGCACCTGTGGGCAAACCGGCCCAATTCAGGCAATGGATTATCCGTTTTGACCTGGCAGAGGTGTTCGTGAGTATAAAATGGTCAAAAATCAGTTTGATAGGTTGGAGACTGGAATTGGCGCCGTGAGAAAGCATGAACAGCGAGGGCAGTGCAGGGCATGAGGGAGTTAAAAGGAGAAAGGCTGGAAAAGGAGCTTGAAAGGCTCCGGGGGCTCTGGCAGTATGAGGACGAGTATGCGGATTTGGAGTATATTGCCGGGGTGGACGAGGCGGGAAGGGGACCCCTTGCGGGCCCGGTGATGGCAGCCTGCTGCGTGCTTCCGCGGGATGCGGTGCTGCTTTACCTGAATGATTCCAAAAAGCTGTCTGCCGTCAGGCGGGAAAGCCTGTTTCAGGAAATCAATGAAAAGGCCATTGCTTTTGGAATCGGCGTTGTGGATGAAAAGAGGATTGACGAGATTAATATCCTGAACGCCACGTATGAGGCCATGCGAATGGCTGTGGAGGAAACGGCCGGAAAGCTAGGAAGAATGCCGGATATTCTGCTGAATGATGCCGTGACGATTCCGGAATTATCTGTCGCCCAGGTCCCAATCGTCAGGGGGGATCAGAAGTCCGCCAGCATAGCGGCCGCCAGCATACTTGGCAAGGTGACAAGGGACCGGTTCATGGAAGCCATGGATAAGGAGTATCCGGGATATGGTTTTGCGAAGCATAAGGGCTATGGCACGCCCCAGCATATGGACGCTCTCCGGGAGCTTGGTCCATGTCCAATCCACAGGAGGACTTTTCTGAAAAATATCAAGGTTTGACCATCTTTGGAGCTTTATGATCTGACGGGTGAATCATTTATGGGTGATAAGAGGCAGAATTACGAAAAAGGGCACAGGAGCGAAGCTGCAGCTCGAAAATACCTGGAGGGCCAGGGTTACGAAATTCTTGATTCGAATTATCGCTTCCATCGGAATGAGGTAGATATTATCGCCAGGGAAGGGGATTGCCTTGTATTCCTTGAGGTGAAAGCCCGCACGTCCCCGCTTCTGGGTTTTGGTTTCCAGGCTGTGGATTGGGGGAAGCAGCAGCGCATACGCAGGGTGGCTGAGGAGTATCTTCTCCGGAATCATCTGGATCCGTGGAAGACTCCGTGCCGTTTTGATATTGTAAGCATTGATGGGGGCGACTTTTGCCTGTTTAAAAATGCCTTTTAAAGCGGAGCCGGCTCAATGTTTTTATGACGGTAACTATATTTACAGATATGTATTAGATGTTTGGAGGTTGGGAGCTTATGCAGGCGAAGGACGCGAAGAGAAAGGTTATATTGACGGGCGACAGGCCCACGGGGAAGCTGCATCTTGGGCATTACGTTGGGTCGCTCCGGCGAAGGGTTCAGCTCCAGGATTCGGGGGAATTTGACGAGATCAATATCCTTATTGCCGATGACCAGGCTCTGACGGACAACTGGGAGAACCCGGCAAAGATACGGGACAATATTATCGAGGTCACATTGGATTACCTTTCCGTGGGGATAGACCCGGATCGCAGCACGATTTGCATCCAGTCCGCCATCCCTGCGCTTCATGCTTTGACCTTCTATTATATGAATCTGGTCACGACCCAGCGTCTGAGCAGGAACCCCACGGTCAAGGCGGAAATGAAGCTGCGCGGCTTCACGGGGAATGACAGCGAGAATGATAATGAGGCCGGGCTTCCGGCAGGCTTCTTCACCTACCCTGTTTCCCAGGCCGCCGATATTACCGCCTTCAAGGCCACGGTCGTCCCGGTGGGGGAAGACCAGATGCCGATGCTGGAGCAGACAAGGGAAATTGTGCGCCGTTTCAATCAGACCTATCGGTGCGACGTGCTGGTGGAGCCGGACATTATGCTCCCGGAGAATGAGGTCCAGCGCAGGCTGCCGGGGATAGACGGCGGCGCGAAAATGTCCAAATCCCTGGGGAACTGCATTTACTTAAGTGATGACGCCCAGACCGTGAAAAAGAAGGTAATGAGCATGTTCACGGATCCGGAGCATATCAATATTTCCGATCCCGGGCATGTGGAAGGGAACATGGTATTTACGTATCTCGACGCCTTTTCCAAAACGGAGCAGTTCGCCGAGTACCTGCCGGAATACAGTTGCCTTGACGAGATGAAGGAGCATTATCGAAAGGGCGGCCTGGGGGACGTGAAGTGCAAGAAATTTCTCATAAAGGTCATGGAAGAGATGCTTTCCCCTATTCGGACTGCCAGGGCCGGCTGGGAATCAAGGATTTCCGATGTATATGACATTTTGAGGGAAGGAAGCAGGAAGGCGGCGGAAACCGGAGAACGTACGCTGGCGGAGGTCTGTGCCGCCATGCGCATCAATTATTTCGATGACAGGTCTATCATCAAAGACTGGGATACATGGGTACATGGAAATCACGGGGCCTGAGGGGATCCCAACTGGAGGATCTCATCAATCATACGGTCTCAGTTTACCGGGAAAAGGGGCTGGCCGTCATACAGAAGGTGCCTACGCCGATTACTCCTGTTGAAATGAGCGAGAATCACAGCCAGATTACCCTGGCGTATTTCCGTCAGAAGTCGACTGTGGATTATATCGGCGTCGTGCAGGGGATTCCTGTATGCTTTGACGCAAAGGAATGTCGGTCAGACTCCTGGTCTCTCCGAAACATCCATCCGCATCAAGTGACGTTCATGCGTGACTTTGAACGGCAGGAAGGAGTCAGCTTCATTATCCTTTCCTTCGTGGAGAGGGGCGAGTCTTATTACGTGCCTTTCCGGGATCTCTACAGGTTTTGGCAGCGCATGGAAGAGGGCGGGCGCAAAAGCTTCCATTATGATGAGCTGGATCAGAGATACCTGCTTCGCGCCCACAAGGACATGTTCGTACACTTCCTGGAAGCGCTGCAGCTTGACCTTGACGAGCGGCAAGGGGGAGACGTATAGCAGGCGATACATTAATACAATGATATATTAATGCAGCGATACATGGATACAGTGGTATATTAATACATTAATACAGTGATACAATACAGTGATACATGGATACAGTGGATACAGAAGGGACTTTGAAGAATGAATATCATCGTTGTGGGATGCGGCAAGGTGGGCCTGACCATTGCGGAACAGTTGATTAAGGAGAAGCATAATGTCACCATTATTGACAAAAATGAAAAGACGCTCCGCCGGGCCGTGGAGTCCATCGATGTCCTGGGAATACAGGGGAACGGGGCGGTTCTGAAGACCCAGGGGGAAGCCGGGATCAGGCAGACGGATGTGCTGATTGCCGCCACGGACTCTGACGAGATTAATATGCTTTGCTGCCTCCTGGCAAAGAAAGAGGCCAACTGCAGCACCATCGCCAGGATACGGAGTCCGGAGTATACCGATGAGCTTGCGTACCTCCGGGATGAGCTGAACCTGGGGATGGTCATCAATCCGGAAATGTCGGCTGCCAGGGAGGTGGAACGACTGCTGCGCTTCCCTTCCGCCATGAAGATCGACAGCTTTTCCAGGGGCAAGCTGGATCTCATCAGGGTGAGGGTGCCGGAGGAGAGCGTGCTTTGCGGGAAACAGTTGAAGGAGCTTCCCGGCCTGCTCGATATGAATGTCCTGATCTGCGTGATCGAGCGAGGTAAGGATGTGCTGATCCCTTCAGGTATCAGCGATATCCAGGCCGGCGACATTATCAGCTTCATCGCGAAGCCGGCTGATACGAAGAAGGTGCTGCACGCCATAGGCATTAACTATACCCCCGTGCGGAGCTGCATCGTGGTCGGGGGAGGGCGGATCGCCTATTACCTGGCTCGTTATGTGCAGGAAACCAGGCTGGATATCCGCCTGAAGATTATTGATAATGACTATGACCGCTGCTTCCAGCTTTCGGATGAGTTCCCGAAGGCTTCCATTGTCAACGGGGATGGCACTGACCAGGAGCTCCTTCTCCGCGAAGGGGTTGAGAATACCGATGCCTTCTGCTCGCTGACGGGTTTTGACGAGGAAAATATCATGCTTTCCCTCTATGCCGGAAAGCTGACCAACGCGCGTCTGATAACGAAGATCAACCGTCTGGCTTTCGGGAATGTGATTGATGAGATGAGCCTGGGCTCGGTTCTGTATCCCAGGAAGATCGCGGCCGACGCGGTGGTGCAGCATGTACGGGCATTGGAGAACTCCCAGGGCTCCAACGTGGAGACCTTGTATAAGATTGCGGAAGGGAGGGCAGAGGCCCTGGAATTCCGGGTAGGGCAGGACGAAAAACTGGTGGGGCACAGCTTCGCCGAGCTTCATTTCAAGCCGAACGTTCTGGTAGGCGCCATTGTCCGGGGAAGGCAGATCATTACGCCCCGGGGCAGTGACAAGATGCTTGCCGGCGACCGCGTTATCATTATCACGACGAATACGGGTTTCAATGACCTGAAGGATATTTTGGCCTGAGCGGAAGGGGAAGCTGTATGAATTTTTATATGATTGCATATGTGCTGGCCTGGGTGCTGAGGATGGAGGCCGTGACCATGCTGGCACCGCTGGCCTGCGCCTTGATTTATCGGGAATCCACGGCACTGATCATTTTCCTGGTGGCGGCCGGGGCTTTCTTCCTGGGCACGGTGCTGAGCGTGCGGAGGCCGAAGAAGATTGCCTTTTACGCGAGGGAGGGCTTTGTGACTGTCGCCGGCTGCTGGATCATCCTGTCGCTGGTGGGCGCACTCCCCTTCTACCTGAGCGGTCGCATCCCCCATTACATCGATGCTGTTTTTGAAATCGTTTCGGGCTTTACGACGACCGGTTCCTCCGTTCTGAGCGATGTGGAGTCCCTGGGTAAGGGGCTTCTGTTCTGGCGGAGCTTCTCCCACTGGATGGGCGGCATGGGCGTGCTGGTGCTGGTGCTGACCATTCTGCCCCTGGGCGGTGGCTATAACATGATGATCATGAAGGCGGAATCTCCCGGGCCGGATGTCTCGAAGATGGTCCCCCGGGTCGCGGACACGGCAAAGGCATTGTACGGAATCTACTTCGTGCTTACGGTGATCATGATTATTGTCTATCTGCTTTCCGGCATGCCATTGTTCGATGCCCTCTGCATTGGCTTTGGGACGGCCGGCACCGGAGGTTTCGCGGTCAGGAACAGCGGCATGGCGGATTACAGCACGATGAGCCAGCTTCTGATCACGATTTTCATGATTCTTTTTGGCATTAATTTCAATGTATATTATCTTTTGCAAAAGAGGAGGCTGAAGGAGGCATTTCAGTGCGAGGAGGCCAGGGTTTACCTTGGCATCATTGCCTGCTCGACCATCTTTATTGCGCTGAATATTTTTCAGAGCCTGGGCGGACATTTCCTTTATGCGCTGCACCACTCCTTCTTTACGGTGGGCTCGCTGATCACCACCACCGGCTTCAGCACCCTCGATTTTGACCAGTGGCCCCAGGCCAGCCAGATGGTCGTGCTGTTTTTGATGTTCAGCGGTGCCTGCGCGGGCTCCACCGGCGGCGGACTTAAGGTTTCCAGGCTCATCATCATGGTTAAGGAGATCGGAAAGGAGCTGCACGTCATTATCCATCCGGAGGCGGTGCGCCGCATCCGTCTGGAGGGCAGGAGCCTGGAGCACAGCATTGTACGTTCCGTCAACTGCTACCTGATCATCTACTGCACGATTTTTATGCTTTCCGTGTTCCTGATTTCCTTTGACGGCTTTGACTTTGTGACCAATTTCTCCGCGGTCTGCGCCACCTTCAATAATATCGGGCCGGGGCTTGGCGCCGTGGGGCCGGTACGGAATTTCGCGGATTATTCCGTCCTGTCAAAGCTGGTGCTGATTTTTGACATGCTGGCCGGGCGTCTTGAGATCCTGCCCATGGCCATACTCTTCAGCCCCCGCATCTGGAGGAAATATAATTGATTTGTCAAAGCGGCAAAAGCTTGCTCTGACAGGGTAGGAAAGGGATGGGTGAGATTGGATGATGAGATACAGGATCTGCAGAAAGACGGGAGATTGTATCAGTGAGATTGGCATCGGTTCGTCCTATATGTATGAAGCCGGCAGGGCGGAGGCGGTGAAAGCGCTCCGAAAAGCGTATGAGGGCGGCATAAATTATTTTGACCTCGCGGCTGGCGATGGGGCTAGCTTCCCGATTTACGGCGAAGCTCTGCGCGATGTCCGGAAAGAGATTTTTTTCCAGATTCATTTTGGAGCGGATTATACAAAGGGAACTTACGGCTGGACGCTGGATCTTGACAGGATTAAGAAGTCCGTTGACTGGCAGCTTAAAGAGCTGCATACGGATTATATTGATTATGGCTTCATTCATTGTCAGGATGAGGCGGGGGACTGGGAGAAATATAAGAGAAACGGCGTCTATGATTATATTTTGTCCCTGAAAGAAAAGGGTGTCGTCAGACATATCGGCCTGTCCTCCCATACGCCCTCCGTAATCCACAGGATATTGGACGAGGTAGACGCCGACATGCTGATGTTTTCCGTCAATCCCGCATATGATTACGGGCATGGCGAATACGCGAACGGCGGCGTGGATGAAAGGGCGGAGGTTTATAAAAGGTGTGAGAAAGAGGGAATTGGAATTTCGGTCATGAAGCCTTTTTCCGGAGGTCAGCTTCTGGACAGCTCTCTTTCGCCTTTCGGGACGGCATTGTCACCGTATCAATGCATCCGTTATGCCCTGGACAAGCCGGGTATCCTCACAGTCCTTCCCGGGGCCCAGAGCGTAAAACAGGTGGAGGAGCTGCTCGCCTATTATGAGATGCCGGAGGAGGCATTGGATTATTCGCTTATTGCGGATTTTGCGCCGGCTCAGGCGGAAGGGAAATGCGTTTACTGCAATCACTGCAGGCCATGTCCGGCGGGGCTTGACATCGGCCTCATCAATAAGTATTACGATCTCGCGAAGGCGGGGGACGAGATGGCGGCGGAGCATTACAGGACGCTTGACAAAACAGCCGCGGACTGCGTGGGATGCGGTCATTGTGACAATCGCTGTCCCTTTGACGTGGAGCAAAGCTACCGCATGTCGGAAATACGGAAGTATTTCGGGGAAATGTGACATGGGCGACATGAAAGCATGAAAGCATGAAAGGCAAGCTTTTCATACTTCCGGTCAAGGGGCTCCGCCTCACAAAAGATCATGAAAGGTTCCTTTCATACTTTGACTTAATGCCTGCGGCATCAAGTCAAAGCATGAATCAACGGCTGGAAAGGATGCATAGCATTCCTTTTTGGCCGTTTTTTTGCAGGAATTAACTATGCATCAAGCATAGTTAATTCCGTATTTGGCGCATCCCACAGGGACATGACTTAATCTGGCGAAGCCAGATTGAGTCTGGCCACCCGGCAATGAGGGATGCGTCTGAACAAAAAATGCCTTCAGGCATGTTTTGTTCAGATTTTTCCGCAGCATTCCTTGTGCTGCGGAAAAACCCAGGAATTAACTATGCATCAAGCATAGTTAATTCCGTATTTGGCGCATCCCGCAGGGACATGACTTAATCTGGCGAAGCCAGATTGAGTCTAGCCACCCGGCAATGAGGGATGCGGAAAAACCTACACAGGGCTGTGAAGGCTGATGAAGCCGGATGGATTTTGGTGGGTGAATTGTAATTCCGGAGGCGGACAACCCTTTCTTTGTCTGATTTCCATTCTTGTTATATGCATATTATTGTGTTAAAATTTCAGGAAAGCAATTAATATATAATTTCCTCCGGGAGGAGCCGTATAGGCAAACTGCCTTCGGCTTTGTATGTTTTGTGGCAAGATTTTCTCCGGGTGAATTCGGAATTCGAACAGGTAATTGCCTTGGAGTCGTATAGACGGCTATAAAGCATCTGTTTGTCGGCAAGTAAATTGGCCAAAAAATCACTTTAACAGAGGAGAGGGGTGAAGGGTCCATGCTTGGAAAAGCCATTGGTAAATATGCGCTTTCACGTCTGAAGGGAGAGGAAGGGGTCTATATTTTTCTTTCTTATGATCTTGTTGGGTCTACTGCATTTAAGGACAAATTTCCATCGGAATGGACTACGGTATTCCTGGCCTTTTATGCGGAAATGCTGATGCATCAGCGATATCTGGAGCAGAGGCTGAGTCAAATATACGGAAGAAAGGCATTATGCTGCGGATTTTGGAAGCTGGTAGGTGATGAGGCGCTTTTTTATTTTAAAGTGACGGATGTCTCTATGCTGTTTATGATCCTCTGCGAGGTGCTGAAAGCTTTGCCCATGGTCATGGAGAGCGTTGCTGATCTTTCTTCCTTTCGTTTCCGTATTTTGAATGGGACTGGATTGATTCTTCCGGATGCTTTTGACATGCTGATGAAAAAAGGAATTCCCTGGATGGAATCAAGAATTGTGGATGAAGAGCGAATCGAAACAGGGCGGACGGTCCTTCCTGCCCTGTCCCTGGGACTCTCCAATCGGGAGATGAAGAAAACCGCTGGAAATTCAGGTATTGGAAATGATACTATTGATGCTGGAAATTCAGGTATTGGAAATGATACTATTGATGCTGGAAATTCAGGTATTGGAAATGATACTATTGATGCTGGAAATTCAGATATTGAAAATGTCACCATGGATACTGGAAAGCCGGACATTAGAAAAGTTACCATGGATATCGAAAATTCAGATAATGCAGATATTTCCATGGATTCTATTAATATGAAAAGCAGCAGTAAAGCGGTAGATGCTGTTAATGCGGTCCTGGAAAGTGACAGTGACGCTGTGGATGCCGTCAATGCGGATATGTCTAACGGTGGTGATGCAATGGATTCCATTAAAATTGATATGGATGGCGGCAGCAACCCGATAGATGCTATTAATATGGATATGGATGCCGGCAGCAGTCCTGTGGATGATGCCGCTGCGGCTATCGGCATTAATCTCCCGGGTTCCGATAATGGGGGTTCGGGAAACGCCTGCGATGACCTTGGCCTCACGGGAGCGAGTGCGGAAGATAAGGGAAGCAAACGGCTTTTGCCGAAAACGGATGGCGATAATGAAGACATTGTGTCAGATATTTCGTCAGACCTTTCAAATCAGGAGGGCACGTCATCAGAATCTGTGGAAAGCTCTGTGCGGAGGGACATCCTGAATTCTCTGGGAGTCAAGGTCACTATGTGGGTCGCGGAATGCCTGGGCCCGATGGCTGTTCGGGCGGATAACATTTCCATTCGATTCCCTTGTATGGTTCCCGGGGAGGTGAGGGATTTCCTTGGGCGTGAGGTGGATGAGGGCTTCCGGATAGCAAAATTTGCGGAAGAGGGAAAGGTGCTAATTTCGCCGCTTTACGCATGGCTTCTCAGCAAGGCCATGAGCCTGGGCGAGGGGAAGGATTTCCGTAAGTACCTCTATGACGGCGGAAGAGTGCGTCTAAAGGGTGTTTCCAACGGACAGGAAGTACCGCTGATTTTCTGCGGACCAAATGAAGAGAAGGAGAATACAGCCCTTTCCGGGGAAATAGAACGGATCATGGAAAAACTGGGGAGAAAGGATAATGCGGAAAGGATTTACAAACAGTATTTTGAAAGATAAGAAAAGGGAGGAAAGAAGACAGACAGGTATCTGAAAGTGGAAGGCTTAAGGCAGGCATGCGCTTGAAGGTGGCAGGCCTGCATCAGGAGATAGCCGGATGTGGTTGTTGGCAGGCCTGCATCAGGAGATAGCCGGATGTGGTTGCTGGAAGGCCTGCATCAGGAGATGGCTGGATGTGGGTGTTGGCAGGCTTGCATCAGGAGATGGCCGGATGTGGGTGTTGGCAGGCCTGCATCAGGAGATGGCCGGATGTGGGCGGCTGAAAAAAGCCTGTGCAGTTGGAAAAGGGAAAGGGGGGAGGAGTGAGGCAGACGGGGGAATGATTGCGGTTCGTTCTTTGACTTTATGCCGCAGGCATTGAGTCTCATTTGTGACGCGCCAGCGGCACAAATGAAGCATGAAAGGCTTGCCCTTTCATGCTTGATGGATAGATGCCGGGAAGGCAAAGATGGCAGCTTCCCATATTTGGGACGCGGCGGAAAAAGGAGGAAAAAATGGCAGATGTTGTGAGTTTTAAGTGCCCATACTGTGGGGGTATCCTAAAGTATAATGGCGCAAGCGGGAAGCAAAAATGTGATTACTGTGATGCTGAAATATCAATAGAGGAGATCAAAGCCGCGGAGGAAGCGGCCCAGGCGCAGCCGGGGCGCGGCAGCATGGTTTGGGCTTCCTCGGCTCCGGCCATGGTGCAGGATGAAGACGGCAAGGTTTCCGGCTATATATGTTCTTCCTGTGGGGCGGAGATGGTGGCTGACGAGAACACGGCAGCGACGGAATGTCCTTATTGTGGGAATCAGGCAATCATGCCGCATTCTTTTGAGGGAATGTACAAGCCTGATCTGATGCTTCCCTTCGCTGTGGACAAGTCCGTGGCCCAGAAAGCGCTGGAGAATTTCTGCCAGGGCAAGAAGCTGCTGCCGGATACGTTCAAAAAAGGAAACCGGATTCGTGAGATCAACGGTATTTACGTGCCCTTCTGGCTGATGAGCTGCCACACGGGCGGCTCCGTTACCTTTGAGGGCGTCAAGACAAAGACCTGGGAAGACGATAATTACCGATACGAGAAGAAGGATTATTACAGGGTCGTCCGGCAGGGCGAAATGGATTTCACAAGGATCCCGGTGGATGCTTCCACGAAGATGGATGACGCCACGATGGATTCCCTGGAGCCTTTCGACCTTTCCAAGGCTGTCCCTTATGACGCGGCTTATTTCAGCGGCTATCTGGCAGACCGGTATGACGTGGATTCGAAGGCGGCGGAGCCCCGCGCCAATGAGCGCGTGCGGAATTCGTTCCGGCAGAAAATGCGTGATGCCGTGCATGGATACAACTCCGTGACAAGGCAGTCCGAATCCATACAGCTTAGCAATGCCAGAGCCGACTATGCCATGCTGCCGGTATGGATGTTGACCACGGTGTACGAAGATAAGAAATACGTGTTCGGCATAAACGGGCAGAGCGGGAAGATCGTGGGATCGCTTCCTGTTGATATGGGGAAGTATTACAAATACCTGCTGATTGCCGCGTTAATTTCCCTGGTGCTGCTCACAGCGGCGGTTGCCTTCCTTTTCAGTGATAATGGCTTTAATGTCAAGGGAGAGCTGATTGCCGTGGCGGTATCCCTCCTGATCGGTTTCCTCTATGCCCAGGGCTTGAAGGCGGCCATGAACACGGTGAGCTCGAAGACTGAAGCGACCTCCTACCTTGCGGAAAGTTCCATCCGGATGGGACGGAATGAGGATGCATTCATTCGCACGACGACCGATAAGAGGGAGAAGGCGAAGAAGGAGGAGAAGGAGGAAAAAGCAGAGGGGCAGAAATAATAGCTTACCGTCCGTGAGTATAAATTACAGGAACGAGAACGGAAACAGAAACGGAAAGAAAGGAAATGGATATATGATTGTCATCCCCCTGGTTCAGAAAATCGCTGAATTATTCATCATACTTTTTGTAACGGCCGCCCTGGTGCGGTTCAATGTGCTGAAGCCGGAGGACGGCAAGATTTTTTCAAAGCTGTCCCTCTATTTTGTGACGCCCTGCGTGGTTTTTAATTCATTTCAGAAGGAATTGACGCCGGAATTGTTCCGAGGGCTGGCAGTCACCTTTCTTTTGGCCTTTCTTTTCGAAGCGGTTTTCATGCTTATTGCCAGAATATGGCAGAAAATTGGGAAGGCGAACGAGGTGGAGCGGGCATCTGTGATTTTTACCAATGCCGGCAACCTGATTATCCCCATTGTCGTTTATATTCTCGGATCGGAATGGACGATTTACTGCAGCGGGTACATCTTTGCTTTCAATGTAATTTTCTGGACCTACGGGATACGTTTATTCGACCGGGAGGGGGGCATTAACTTAAAGAAGCTCCTGTTGAATCCGAATATCCTTGCCATGATTTGCGGCATGCTTACATTGCTTTTGCGCATACGGCTGCCCGGACCTCTGGCAATGGCATTTTCTGACGTCGCTTCCATGATTGGGCCGTTGAGCATGATGATCACAGGCATTATCGTCGGCAGCATGTCGCCGGGAGATTTCCTTCACAACAGCCGGATACTTCAGGTGCTGTTTATGCGCATGATATTATGCTCCGGCATTGCCGTGCTTATCGCGGTATTCAGCGGTATTCAGCGGATGTTTCCGAACGGCCACGAAATCGTGATGATTTCCCTCATGGCGGCCGTTGCCCCTACGGCAGCCAATGTCAACCAGGTGGCGATCCTTTATAACCATGACGCAAAGTACGCCAGCCTGATTAGCGTTGCAACCACACTGAGCTGCATTGTGACCATTCCGTTCTGGATTTATGTTTACGAGTTATTGTCCGGGATTTTCCTGTAATGATATGGGAATCCGGAACAGGATGCAGCAACAGGATTTCCGAGATGGATGCAGTAACAGGATTTCCGAGATGGATTCAGCAACAGGATTTCCGAGCTGGATGCAGCAACCAGATTTCGGAGTTGGATTCAGTAACGGGATTTCGGAGATGGATTCAGCAACAGGATCTCAGAGATGGATTCAGCAACAGGATTTCGGAACAGGATTCAGTAATAGGATCCTGGTTTTGGATTTCGGTTCCGTGTTTCCTTGATATCATAAAGATTTTTGAAAATATTGCTTAAAAAGGAGGTACTTATGATTATTATTAACACACCGCTGAAGGCAGACGAGTTTAAGGCCAAGGCAGAGGAAAAGGGGCTGACCTTTGAGAAGAAGGTTGGGATAAAGATGAGCTTTCGCGCGCCGGAGGGCGCGGATGAGGCTGCCCTGGCTGCTGAATTGAAAAAGTTTTTTAAAGCCGACAAGAGCCTGAACATGATTGCGTTTAATGTGGTAACCGGCTGAGCATGAAAGGCGCTCCTTTCATACTTCATTTGTGCCGTAGGCGTGTCACAAATGGGACTCAATGCCTGCGGCATCAAATCAAAGCATGAGGCGTGAAATGAGATGACAAGGGACGTGTATGTAATTTTTACGCGTTCCGGACCGCTTTCAGCCAGGTTTTCCGGGCAGTGAGGATAGAGCTGAAGATGGAGCGTTGGGGATTTTCCATGATCCGAACCGCTTTCAACCGGGTTTTCCGGCAGTGAGGATAGAGCTGAAAATGGAGCGTTGGGGATTTTCCATGCCCCGAAGCGCTTTCAACCGGGTTTTCCGGGCAGTGAGGATAGAGCTGAAGATGGAGCGTTTGAAGATTTTCCATGCACCGGATCCCTTGCCGCCATGGAAATTGGATTACAAGTGAAAAGATGAAATTTGAACAATAACGAGGTTTATCATGAAAAAATCAATAAAAAGATTTGTCCTTTCATGCTTGCTCGCTGTATTTCTTGTAATGTTTTTTTCCATGGCTACTGTCTTAAATTCCAAACAGCCGGACAGGCATGTGTCTAATGATGTTTCTTTCGCTGCTGCTGATTTGCGAAAATCGGATTCCGGCGTTGTCCCAACCACTGCGCCAACTTTTCAAGAATTCGGTTCCGGCGCTGTCCCAATCGCTGCGCCGACTTTTCAAGTATCCGGTTCCGGCGTTGCCCGAATTGCTGCCGACTCTTTTCTTGCCCGCTTTTTTTCCGGAATAAATACCTACGCTGCAGAGTTTGCGGAATTGGCTGATGACTCCGGAGAGCCGGACTCCGAGGCTATTCTGGCCGTTATTCCGGAATTTGATGGAATTCCCTTTGTGGAGGTTAATGGGAACAAACCCTTCTTCAAGGAAACGGACAGGACCACGATGGCCTACGAGTATTATCCAGAGCTGGACAGTCTTTCCCGCTGTGGCTCCTGCATGGCGTGCCTTGGACCGGAGCTGATGCCGACGGAGAAGAGGGGTGAAATCGGGATGGTCAAGCCATCCGGCTGGAATCAGGCGAAATATCCTGAATTGATAAGTGACCTGTATCTTTGGAATCGCTGCCACCTGATCGCGTTTTCTTTTGCCGGGGAAAACGCGAACGAACGGAACCTCATTACCGGCACCAGGTATATGAATACGCAGGGAATGTATTCCTGTGAATTTGATGTGGCGGAATATATGAAGGACACGGGGCATCATGTGCTTTACCGCGCAACACCCCTTTTCCATGGTGATGAGCTGGTGGCCAGGGGCGTGCTGATTGAAGCAGAATCCATGGAGGATGATGAAGTGGAGTTCTGTGTCTTCTGTTACAATGTACAGCCTGGAATCGGCATCAATTATCAGAATGGGGAGAGCTGGATGCTGCTTGACACGGGGGGCGTTAACGCCGGGGCTCCTGTTGGCGAGAAGAATCTTGATACCGGGGCTCTTGCCGACGGGAAGAGCCTTGATACCGGGACCCCTGCCGATACAGAGGGGGTTGAGGCCGTAACCCGCGTCGTACTGCTGGATCAGACCCATCGCGACGCGACCTATCTTGTCAACATTAATACCGGAAGATTCCATTGGAATGGCTGTAAAAGCGGGGAAAAGACAGCCGAAAAAAACAGGCGTTATTATAATGGAAGCCGGGATGAACTGATTGCCTCAGGCTATGTTTCGGCCGGCTGCTGCCATCCCTGACTGAATGATTTTTTCAGCCGGCTGCTGCCGTCTCTGACTGAATGATTTTTTCGGCCGGCTGCTGCTATCCTTGACTGAATAATTTTTTTCGGTCGGCTGCTGCCATCCCTGACTGAATGTTTTTTCGGCTAACTGTTGCAATCCTTGATATATTGACAAGTATGAAAGGCAAGCCTTTCATACTTCCAGTCATGGAGCCCCGCCTCACAAAAAATCATGAAAGATCCTTTCGTGCTTCATTTGTGCCGCTGGCGCGACACAAATGGGACTCAATGCCTGCAGCATCAAGTCAAATTCTACAGCGCCCCCTGGATTTCAGAGGATCCAGGGGGTGCTGCTTTCACTTAATTATCAGAGTGAGGTTTGACGGCACTGGGGTTTGACATAGCGAACCGCCCGCGGAGCAAATCGGCTCTCAAGAATCAAGAATAATGAATGATGCACAATGCATAACTTGTTTATCGCAACAATGTCAGGATGACAAGGTGGCCGTTGTCACATTGCCCACCGTGCAGTTCAGGACAAGCGCCAGACCGTTTCGCTGATCCGCAAGCTGGAAAAAATCCTCTTTTGTTACATGGCTGTCCGGCTGTTCGCCACCGGAGAATATATAATCCGCGCTTCCGATTGTAAATACTTCCGTCCTGTATCCCAGATCCTCGTAATGGCTCCCATCATCGCTTAATCTTTTGAAATACCCGGTAACCGTCATCCTGTCGCCGAAAACCGTTATTGACTCCACACCTTCATTATTGGAAACGGGATGATTGGCCAGATAGAAATTTCCGGATAGCTTGCTGGTTGAAACGGTGCTGCTGCTGTAAATATTATTGTGATCCGGAATCCAGGCGCCATCCGCGCCTACCCGATAGCCGTCCGGCGTCGTTGCGTTTACAAACATTGCGCCGGTAGAGCCGACATAATAATTCCCAATCCAGGTGTCGTGCGCCATGTATCCGTTATCATAAAAATAATACCATGCGCCATTGATATTTTCCCAGGCAGACGTGCTGTAAGAGCCATCGTCCTTCACCCACCACCAGCCAACGCTGTCGCTCTTCCATTCGCCCGCCATTGAGGACATTGCGGCAGACAGACCAAGAACCACTGATAACAGTACCGCGGCAGTTTTCTTCATGTTTGTTCCTCCTTCAAATACATTCTTTCAAATTCACTCTCCAAATGATCCTGCAACAATCCTGGGTGAAAATATCACCCTCAAGTATGTAATGACAGGATAGGTTACGATATATATTTTGTGATACTTGTTGAATAATGTCAAGTTGAGTGTGTCATAAGGCTTTGAGTGTATGATGCATTCATTTTGCTCAAAAGCTGATTTTTCTTGTATTAGAGTTAATCATGTTTCATCGCTGCCTTCGTTATCTACGCGTTCGGATCGTCTTTATTTTTGATGTTAGAAATGGAAATATCTGTTTTCTTTAAAATAATTTTTATACCCTTAACGGAAATGTTTGCAAATTCCATTACATTCTGCCCTGGATGTGATAAAATAGTTTCAACCTGCAAAGTATCATATGGTGGGAGTTCTTGTCAAATAATTTTTACGGGCAGAGAGATTGCTTTTAGCAATCAAATATGCTATGCTATACTCGGAAATCCGAAAGCGAGGTGTGTCTCATGGCAAGAACAGCAACAAGAACAGCTAATGTATTCACTCGTGTTGATCCGGAAACAAAAGAACAGGCGGAAGCGATCCTGAATCAGTTGGGCATCCCCATGTCCAACGCAATCGGCATGTTTTTAAAGCAGATCGTTATGCAGCGTGGGATTCCATTTGAGATGAAGATTCCTGCCTCCGTGCCCATAGCTATCGGCAGCATGATTAAGGAACAGTTCGATATGGAACTGCAGAAAGGCATGGACGATATTGCCGCTGGCCGTGTTATTTCCGCTGATGCGGTTGAAGCAGAGATGAGGAGCTTGTATGACGTATGAGCATGAAAATTGTTTATACCCACACAGCCCGACAAGACTTGCGGGAAATATATGAATATATCGCATTCACACTTCTTGTCCCTGGCACGGCGCATTCCCTCACAGACAAAATCATGGCTGATATACGTTCTTTGGAAAAGTTTCCAGAGCGCAATCCTCTATACAAAGATGAGCCCTGGCGCAGTCAGGGAGTCCGTTTTATGCCGGTTAAAAACTATCTCGTCTTCTATACTCTGAAGAAAGAAACGGAAACAGTTTCTATCGCTCGAATCATGTACGGTGGGTGCGACATCAGTAAGCAGCTCGAAGAAACAATCGAATGGTAACAGCAGCTCCCTGTCGACTTGGCAGGGAGTTTTTGCATCAGAAATTGTCGCAGGCACTCTAAGAAAAACCACTTTAATAGGGGAGGATTACTTCGGCAGCGATTTCCAGACAGGCATGACGGACAGAGTGGATTTTGATATAGCGAACCGCATGTGGGGCAAATTGGATCATCTATCAGAGTGGTTTTGTAATTTCTTTGATTTTATCTTGCCAAACCGCCTGCGGGAAAATCAGCTCATGATTACACGCCCAGCTCGATGCGGCATTCACATACATTAGTTTTTTTATATATCAGGCAATACCGTTACATTTTGCTCTGGATGTGATAAAATAGTTTCAACCTGCGAAGTATCATATGGTGGGAGTTTCTGTCATATAATTTTTACGGACAGAGGGATTAGGGAAATGGTTGATCCTTTTGAACAGAGGGGATTGAGAAGTGCTTGATCCTTATGGATGGAAGCGTAGGGAAAGCAATTGTTTGTGATTTGCGCAGTGTTCGCGGTCAGCATGGCGGGGGGAGGTATTTGACATGGTCCAGAACGATCTGAAATTCTTTACGAATGAGCCGGAGAGGGACTTGTACAGCCGTTTTGCCGTGGTCCTTAAGAGCGGCACCCGGTTCTTCGATGTGCTGGTGGGCTATTTCAGGACGAGCGGCTTTTTCAAGCTGTATCCGGCCTTGGAGTCTGTGGAGAAGATCAGGATCCTTGTCGGACTTGACGCAGACCGGTTTACTGTGAAAATCATTGATCGTGCCAGGGAGGAGGTGAAATACACATCCTTTACGAAAAGGGAAAGTATAGAGCTTCTCGAAAATACGGTAGAGGAAGAGTTTGAAAATTCCGACACGAGTTCGGAAGTTGAGAAGGGCGTGCGTGTATTTATAGGCTGGCTGAAATCCGGAAAACTGGAAATGCGTCTCTTCACGGAGGCACCGATTCATGCCAAAGTTTATATCATGAGGAAGGACCCGGTGAAGGTTCCGGACATGTTCGGCAGTGTGATTACCGGTTCCAGCAATTTTTCTGAGGCGGGTCTTCTGAACAATTTAGAATTTAATGTGGAACTGAAGGATGCGCCTGACGTGCGGTTTGCGCTGGATAAGTTTGAAGAACTTTGGGCGAGGGGCGAGGATATCGGGGATGCATATATAGAGACGCTGCAGGACCGCACCTGGATGAAGGACGATATAACGCCATATCAGCTTTACCTCAAAACTCTTTATGAGTTCTTCAAAGAAGAGATTAATGCCGACAAGGAGAACTTCCAGACCTTGCTGCCGGAGGGGTATATGCGCCTGCAGTATCAGATTGATGCCGTGACACAGGCAAGGCAGAAGATTGACGCTTATGGTGGCGTGTTCATATCCGATGTCGTGGGTCTTGGCAAGACATATGTCTGTGCCATGCTGGCGAATACTTTTCATCGGAATACTTATAAACTCTTCATCTGCCCGCCCGTATTGGTGGATTACTGGCGTTCCGTCCTTCAGGAATTTGATGTCGCGCGTTTCGATGTGGAGTCCCTTGGAAAATTGGAGGGCATCATTCAGAAGGGAACGGATAAATACAGCTATATCTTCATTGATGAGGCGCATCGTTTCCGTAACAGCGATACGGAGAGCTTCACGCTCTTGCATCAAATATGCCGCGGAAAGAAGGTCGTCCTGATTTCCGCCACGCCGATTAATAATTACACTACAGACATCGAGAATCAACTGTATCTCTTCCAGTCGAAGCAGAGCGGGACAATCAACGGCATCCGTAATATTGAAGGCTTCTTCCGGGGGCTTAATGGAAAATTGAACAAATTTCCGAAGGGCTCAGCCGGATATATGAAGCAGCTTCGTGAAAACTCAGAGATCATTCGCGACAAGCTCCTTCGCGAGGTGATGATCCGCCGTACCAGAAGCGAAATCGAAGAATATTACGGAGATGATCTGAAAGCGCAGGGACTTACTTTCCCAAAGGCAGGAAGTCCGGAAAAAATTATATATGAGTTTGACGAGGCTACGAATGAAGCCTTTACCGAGACCATAGCCTCCATCAAGGATTTCAAGTATTCAAGATATACTCCGCTTTTGTACCTTAAAGATAAAAAGAAATACGCTCAGATGCTGGCTGCGCAGCGTAATATGGGCGGCTTCATGAAAGGCATCCTTGTAAAGCGTCTGGAAAGCAGCTTCCACGCGTTCAGGATGACGCTTTCAAGGTTTATTGATTCCTATGAGAAATTCATTTCCATGGCGGAAACCGGGAAGGTTTACATCAGCAAAAAGGTCGATGTCTATGATCTGCTGGATGACGGCAACATTGAAAAGCTGATGTACCTGATAGAACAGCAGGATGTCATGGAATTTCGGACGAATGAGTTTGAGCCAAGGTTTATGAAGGAACTGCGGCAGGACCTTGCGCAGCTTAAGTATCTCCAGGATCTTTGGAACATGGTTGAAACAGACCCGAAGCTGGACGAATTCAAGAAACACCTTAAGACAAACCGGATCATGCGGGGCAAAAAGCTTATCGTATTTACCGAATCCAGGGAAACGGCGGAGTATCTTGCCGCTAATCTTCAGGAAATCTATGGTGATTCTGTCATATTCTTTTCCGGCCAGAGTTCTCAGGCCCTGAAGGCGGAGATTGAGGACAGTTTCAATCCTAAGAATGCGGACAAGAATAATGATAAATATGATTTGCTGATTACCACCGACGTGCTTGCGGAGGGCATTAACCTTCACAGGGCAAATGTGCTGGTCAATTATGACCTGCCCTGGAACCCGACCAGAATCATGCAGCGTGTAGGGCGTATCAACCGCGTTGGGACAGCTTTTGACAGGATCTATGTCTTTAATTTTTTCCCTACGGCGCAGAGCGAGAAGCAGCTGCCGATGGAGGAACGTATTTTGGAGAAAATACAGGCGTTTCATGATACTTTAGGCGAGGATTTCAAGTATCTTTCAGAAGAGGAGGATGTATCGCCAAAGAAGCTGTTCTCCGCTCTGAATAAAGACATGGATACTGATGAGGAAAGCACGAATCCGGAGCTCGGATATCTGGCGATCATCCGTCAGGTCAGGGATCACGATCCCGCGCTGTTCTCTTTGATCAAGAGGCTTCCGAAGAAGGCAAAAGCCGGAAAGACAAACGGGGATGTTTCAGGGAACTTTACGATCGGATTTATCCGAAAGGGTGCGCTCAAGACGTTTTTCCAGACAGGTCAGAACTGTGAGACAGACCAAAATTTCGAGACAGGCCCATTTTCCAGGACAGATCAATCCTCCGGGACAGGCCAAATTTTCGAGACAAAGGCCGATACAAAGCAGCTTTCGTTTATGGAAGCCATTAAGTTCATCCAGTCTGAACCGGATGATCCCAAAGTCCGTATCGGAAGTGATTTTTATGATCAGTATGACAGGAACAGCGATGCCTTTGACGAAATGCTGCTTGAAGAAGAAGCCGTCAGCACGGAGAAGGTTATGGTTGCCGGTAACGATGCTAAAATAATAAGGATGCTTAAAGCAATGAAAAACGAGCCGGCCCTTACGGATGACCAGGAAGAGAAACTTGGCATTTTGATCAGGCGCTGGGAAGATGGGGAAATTCCGGCCCGCATTTCAAAGGATGTCGTCAGGAAGAGCAAGGTCGTGCAGGATGTTCTGGAGCTTTATTTCGAGATTATGAAACTGGTTCCGGAATCCTACTTCGAGGAGAAGAAATCGCGGCAGGGAAAAGTGGATGGGGAGAAACAGGTGATCCTTTCATGTTATGTCAGGGGAGGTAGGGTATGAATCAGGCAATTAAGAAAATTGAGAGGATCCTGACCAGCGAATATAATGTCTCGGATTATGTGGATTTCATTCGAGAAATCTTTCCAGGCGTAAAGATCATTGCGCCGGATAGATTTCGCAAGGAGTTTACGAATTTCTCCTCTCATATTGAAGGATCTTCTCATGTGGGGATTTATACTGATCCGGATGGAAAGACCGTGATTATTCATTCTGTGCAGCTTAAAAAAGAATCCTATGTGGAAAACTCCAGAAGCACGCAGAGAAGTTACGCGAAGAAGCTGATGGAGGCGGGAAACGCGGATGCCGCCATTATCGCTTTTTATACGGATGGTGATCCCAAGTGGAGAATCTCCTTTGTGCGCCTGGATTATGAGATGAAATTTGAGAACGGCAGGTTAAGCGCGAAGGAAAATATGACCCCGGCCAGGAGGTACTCCTATCTCGTGGGCAGGGACGAGCCTTGTCATACGGCCATCAGCCGATTTCATCGCTTCATTATTGATGATTCAAACGCCGCAAAGCCTACGCTGGATGATCTGGAAGAGGCATTCTCTGTCGAAAAGGTCACAGAGGAGTTTTTCAATCTGTACTGCGAGAAGTTTCATCAGCTGCGGGAGGCTCTGGAAAACAATGCGGATTTTGTCATAGAAGCCCGGCAGCACAATTTCACATCCGCCCAGTTCGCGAAGAAGCTTATGGGGCAGATCGTATTCCTGTACTTCCTTCAAAAGAAAGGATGGCTTGGAGTGCCGGCCTGGCCGTCTGAATTGAATGAGAAGGATTATAAAAATGCCTTTTTCGCCCGTGGCGCCAAATCAAGGGAACTGATACCCAAGGTTTATATCAAGGTGGCCGAAGACAGATACAGGATTTCCGGAAAAGCCCTTGACGCCATGTCTGACGAGGACGAACGAATCCTGGCCTCCTGTGTCAGGGGAAAGCCCTGGGGAACCGGCTCCAGGACGTTCATGCGCACGCTGTTCGAGTTTTCCCAGAAGAAGAGGGCGAATTTTTTTGATGATTATCTTGAACCGCTTTTTTACAATGCCCTCAATGTAAACCGCGGCGAGCAGGGATATGATCCTGCCCTGCATTGCCGTATCCCGTTCCTGTCCGGCGGCCTGTTTGAGCCAATTGACGGGTATGACTGGGAGCATAATAATTTTGCCATCCCGAATGAGGTGTTTTCTAATAAGAAAGATGAGAACGACCGCGAGGGGGATGGCATTCTGGATATTTTTGACCGCTATAACTTCACCATGAGTGAAGATGAGCCGCTGGAACGTGAAGTGGCCATCGACCCGGAAATGCTTGGCAAGGTCTTTGAAAACCTGTTGGAGCTTAATGACAGGAAATCCAAAGGCGCGTTTTATACGCCTCGCGAGATCGTGCATTACATGTGCCAGGAAACATTGATTTCTTACCTGATCAGGGAGACGAGGCTGCCGGAACAGGATGTCCGGGATTTCATCCTGCTGGGTGATTTTTTCAAGGATGAGGACACGGCAAAGGACAGGCGGCAGGGCGATCACGACATGCTGATTTCCGAAAACATTTTCAAGATTGCCAGGGATGGCGGCATTGTCGTGAACCGTCTGAATGATATCGATAATGCTCTTGCAAATATCCGCGTGGCGGATCCGGCAGTCGGATCCGGGGCGTTCCCGCTCGGAATGTTGAATGAAATTGTACGCGCGAGGCAGAATATTTCCGCTTACATGTCGATTAACATGAATACTTATCAGAAGCGGACGATGTATAATAATGAGCGTTCCCCTTATTCCTTGAAGGCGCAGACAATCAAGAACTGTATCTTCGCGGCAGACATAGAGCCGTCCGCGGTGGATATTGCGCAGCTTCGGCTGTGGCTGTCCCTTGTCATTGATGATGAGATTAATCCGGATGCCCAAAGCCCCCTGGACGGCCATAGGAACCCAATCCCGCTGCCTAACCTGGAATGCAATATTGTCTGTGGCAACAGCCTGGTTGATGTTTTTGAAGGGCATGAGCTCATTAATAGCAGTGAGCTGATAGGGACATCGGGAACTGGCCAGCAGAGAAATCTTTTTCAGAGTTCATATGATACCATCCTGCCAATATTGATAGATGCGCAAAATCAACTGTTCCGATGCGAGGACGCGTCGAAAAAGAAAGAGCTTAAGGAATCCATTGAGAATTTGAAGGACGAGTTGGTAAAGGTGCAGATGCAAGGGGCATCCTCTGATACATGGGAAAGATACCTGCAAAAAAGAAAAGAAGCTTCAAGGCCCTTTGTTCTTTGGCAGATTGATTTTGCAAGGGTGTTTAGGAAGAAAGGTGGATTCGATGTAGTAATAGGAAACCCGCCTTATATTCAACTGCAAAAAACAATTAATGAGGAGACTGGGGAAAAGCTTGGGGACGCATTGGCGCATCTGGGCTATCAGACTTATACAAAAACAGGAGATATTTATTGCTTGTTCTATGAAAAGGGATATAATCTTCTGCATCATGATGGCATACTTTCTTTTATAACAAGCAATAAATGGATGAGGGCAAGTTATGGAGAAAAATTAAGAGGCTTCCTGGCGCAGCATACAGACCCTATATGTTTGATAGATTTTGCTGGACAAAAAATATTCAAGTCAGCGACAGTGGATGTGAATATTTTGATGTTTTCTAAAAGGGAAAATAGAGGTAATACATTATCATGTATAGTACGTGATCAGTGCGTAGGAAATTTGAGCGTTTATATTATGCATAATAGCATAAATCTATCACTTGATAAAAATGTAGCATGGGTTATTAATAGCCCTATAGAAGAAAGTATTAAATATAAAATTAATATTAAGGGAATACCTCTAGGAAAATGGGACATTAATATAAACTTTGGCATAAAAACTGGTTTTAATGGAGCATTCATTATATCTACAGATATTAAAGATAGATTAATAGCTGAAGATCCAAAATCTGCTGACTTAATTCGACCGATTTTAAGGGGCAGAGATATACAACGATTTAGTTACTCATTTGCTAATCTTTGGCTTATAAATGTACATAATGGCATCAAGGAAATGAATATTCCCCCCATAAATATAAATGATTATCCAGCAATAAAGAATCATTTAGACTCTTTTTATAACAAACTTGCCAAAAGAGCTGATAAAGGTGCTACCCCTTACAATCTACGAAATTGTGCTTATATGAATGTATTATATGGACAATCAAAGATGGTTATCGCCTTGGCGATGATATTCAAAGCAAAGTTCTGGCGTTTGCCTTTGGTTTATCTGCTGAAATAGAAAGAAACTTGATAAGTCAAAGAACAAAGGAGGCTTTGGCACGCAAAAGGGCAGAAGGAGTTATTCTTGGAAGACCAAAGGGAAGTAAATCTAGGAAAGTGAAACTGTCGGGAAAAGAGTGCGTTATATCTGAATTATTAAGACAGAGGGTTTCAAAAACTCAGATTGCGAAAATTTTTAAAGTAAGTAGGAATACGTTATGTAAATTTGTTTTAGACCATGAATTACCAAAATGATGTATATTATTTACACCACTTTACAACTTTTTGAAATTTTTCATAAAAAATAACACACAGAATTCAATTCCTTTTGTATAATAAGTTCGTCACAACAAATCCACAAAAGGAGAATCCTGTATGTCAAACTTATTATACGATAGAAACACAACCATTGGAAGATTATTTTACCATTTTCAGACATATTTTACGGTGGTTTCCACACCTACTGCACATACGCTCATCTTATTCCTGATTTTCATGATAGCATTTGAATCAGCGGATTCAGTGCGCTTCATATACACCCATTTCATGAGCAGGATATTTGGCAAGTCCTTGAATACGCTGTACTATGCCTTTTCATATGCAAAAGTCGACCATATGGCGTTTCTTTCTATTAATGTAAGACTTGCTCTCGGCTGTATTCATCTGCATAGACGATACAATGGTTGAGAAGTTCGGGAAACACTTTGACAATGTCTCAACGCTTTTTGACCATGCAGCTCATAATGGATCAAACTATTTGAATGGGCATTGTTTCGTGAGCCTTTGTCTGCAGGTTCCGGTGTGGAAAAGCCAGAGGATATCTTACTTATCCGTCCCCCTTGGGTATCGCGTCTGGACAAAGGACATGACGAAGCTGCAGTTAGCAGCCGACATGGTGAGGCAGGCGATGCCCGGCCTGTCCAATGTGCGGAACGTCATTATTCTCTGCGACAGCTGGTATGCGAAAAGTCAGCTTTTCGCATTGACGAAGGAGTATGGCAACCTGGACATAATCTGCAACGTCAGATCAGATACCGCCCTGTATGACCTGCCCTCGCGTGGAACGGGGATTAACTCTTATTCGATTATGTGAGAACAAGACTTCCGGATGGCGTGATGATATAGAAAATGGGAGCATGCCGCGCGATTTCGGCGACTCCGGGAAAGGCGGCGCACTGATGTCTGATGAAGCCGAAATGAGGGAGCTGACAGATGAAAACAAGGAACTGACTGAGCAGGAGCGCAAAGAGCGGATCGAATATCATCTCAAGGAACTGAAGAAGCTTCGCAGGGTGCCGCGGAGCGACTGGCATGCCGGATTTGAGGCGTTGCTCCGGATCGAGACATACAAATACGCTGATCATGTTCATATCAGCACGGAAGAGGAGATCGGAGAAGTTTCGCCGAGGACGAATTTTGTGATTCTTGTGGAGGATAAAAAAGTCAAATGGGAAAAGGCGATATTCAGGATTTTCCGTAAAATAAACATCCTTGAATATAAAAATCCCTATGATGCCCTGAACAGAAGGGTGCTCCGAAAGGTATGCGGCTATGCGAATCTATACATTGGCGTGGCGGAACATAAAGAAGACCGTCCGGAGGATCAGGTGACCATTTCCATTTTCCGGGCAGTGAAAAATCCCGAGCTGTTTAAAGAAATGGAAGAGGACGGCACGCTCGTCAGTGATGAGGTGCCGGGGATCTATCATGTGAAAGGATATACAAATCTTCCTTTCCAGATCATCATCACAGGCGAGCTTGAGGGCGAAGAATATGCAGCATATCGGGTTCTGACAGACAGGGCTGATGAAGCCGATGTTGAAAGGATAATTGCGGGAATTGGACATGAAAAAGACGATGCCCTCAGGGAACATTACAGAGTCCTGCTCCAGTTGGTGATAGAGAAGAATCCACAATTTATCGAGATGATGAGGAGGGATGAAGCAATGGAAGATGTATTGATGGAAATTGTGAAGGACAAAATAGATGAGAAAGTGCAGCAAAACACGGTGACTCACATAAGAGATATTATGGAGTCTTTTGGGGTGACTGTTGAGAGGGCAATGGACTCTCTGAAAATTCCTCAGTCACAGCGCAGCACGTATGCGGAGCTTTTAGGCAAAAAGTCGGGGTAAAGGGCTCCAGTCCGCTGTGATGATGAACATAGTAATAATAATTTCCACCTGTACGGTTTAACGGCCTGAAGGCCATTCTGGATGCCTCTAAATTCGCAAAACCGCCCACTTTGCGTGCTTAAAGATTTGCTTCGCAAATCGTTTTGCTCATTTAGGGGCAGCTTGCTCATCCAAAGCGATATTTTGATTACGGTAAACCGTATCAAAATATCGTTTTGGATGACAACCGTACAGGTGGAAATATTTCCAAAAACAGAACCGGGATATAATAATAACGGGCACATTTCAACTTTAGCGGACTAAAGCATCTATGGAAAAGTATAAAATATGAAAGAATCTGTTCATGATTTTCTGCTTGCGGACTGTTTTTTCAGGGTGGCGATAAGTTTGGCCAAATCTTCGGCCTGGCCGTTGTCCGCATCCTTCCGGACCGCTTCCGCCAATGCTTCCGCGCCGCTAAGGGAGGAGGTGCCTTTGTGCATGCTGTTTCGGAGCACCAATCCGAATTCCGCCGCCGCAAGGGACAGGGCGGTATTGGCGTCCGGCACGGCTTGGAATTCCTCCGGTTTTACCGGCTTTTCCATCAGGCGGCTGGGCTCATGGGTCACATGGCTGTTGGCGGGCTTTAAACGGAGGGAGATGGTGCAGATCTCATCGCTTCCCGTGCTGCTCCGGCTGGTATATTTCAGCCGGGGGGCGGGGATTGTTGGAGCCGCGCCGGCAGGCACGATCTCATACAGCGCGGTGACGCATTTCCCGGCTCCGATGCTGCTTGCGTGGACCTCGTCATTATCGAAATCCTCCGCCTTGAGCAGGCGGTTTTCATAGCCCAGAAGCCGGTATTCCAGGACGCTTTCAGGGTTGAATTCAATCTGTATCTTTACATCGTCGGCAACCGGGATCAGGGTTCCGGAAGCTTCCCAGGCCAGGGCTTTCTTCGCGTCCTGGATATCGCCGACGAAATGGTAATTCCCGTTCCCGTGCTTTGACATCGTTTCCATCTTGTTGTCCTTCAGGTTTTCGAAGCCATAGCCCAGGATGGTCAGGTAGATTCCCTTGTCCCGGCCTTCCTCCACGATGGAGCGCATCGCGCTGCTGGAGCTGCGCCCGATGTTGAAGTCGCCATCGGTTGCGATCAGCACGCGGTTCACGCCCCCCGGCTGGAAATGTTTTTCGGCAATGGAATAGGCCGTGTTCAGGCCAAGGCTTCCGTTCGTGCCGCCGCCGGCCCGGAACAGGACCTCCGCCAGGCCGTCCAGAATCTGACCTTTGTTCGCGCAGGCTATTCCGTCCAGCACGATTCCGTTTCCATCGGCATAGTAAAGGAGGGAGATGCGGTCCCTTTCCCCAAGGTTTTCCAGCATGTCTGCATAGGCATTCAAGGCCAGGGGAAGCTTGTTGAGGCTCAGCATGGAGCCGGAAACATCGGCCACCAGCACGAAATTGGTGTCGGGCTTTTCCTGGGCATCGTCCGCACGGATCCCGACGCGGAGTATCCTGTGCTCCCGGTTCCAGGGGCATGCGGTATACGCCGTGGAAATAATGAAGGGGGCGTCCTCCTCCCTGTCTTCGCTGTAATCGTAACTGAAATAATTGACAAGCTCCTCAATCCGCACCTGGTCCTTTTCGATCCGGCGTCCGTGCAGGATGTCGTATTTCAGTTTTGTATAAGAGGCTGTGTCCACGCTGATTGAAAAGGTGGAGAGGGGGGAAACGGCGGCGGATTGAAAGCTGTTCTCCCGGATATCATTATATTCTGAAGTGTTAAACGGGTCTTCCTTTTCATCGTCGTTTGTGGGCATTCCCATGGAGGGAGATGGGCCGCCCATGCCGTATGCCTGCTCTGCCATGCCGAATGCCTGGCCGTCCATGCCGGAGTTTTCGTCAGCCATGACGTAGTCTTCGTCAGCCATTGCATAGCCATGGCTTTCTGTAGACGCATGCAGGAAATCCGGTATATTTTCATCGGCATCTCTGGAATAGTTGGGAGAAGGCATTCTGGCCTCGGCGGCTCGTTCAGCTTTCAAGGGTCTTCCTCCTTTGGCGGAGGCCGGCGCATTCATGGCTGTGCTATTGCCGCCGGATGAGGGGCGGGACAGGGCCTGGGGCAACCTTGACAGCTTGGACATGAGGCCTTGCGCGAAGCCTTTTTTTTCCGGCACCGGGGCGCCTGCTGTGGGGGCATTTCCTACGGAGGATCGCGGCGGGGCAGAGGGACTCGGCATTGGGGCAAACGCATTAGGGGCAGATTTCATCGCCATACCCATACCCATTCCCGGGGGGGCTGAATTCCTGCCCATCCCTGCGGGCGCGCTCATGCTCATGTTCATAGTCCCTCCCATGAGCGGGTTGGCAAAGCCGGAAGAGGAATATGAACCATGTCCTGCATCCTCTCTTGTCAAAAAGGGGTCCTCCTTTTTGATCAGGTAGCTTAGAAGCCCCTCGCTGATGGAGCTGAGCATGACATTTCTCAGCTCATCCGTATAGAGGAGGCAGGAAAGCACATAGAGTTCCGCGTCCTCTTTCGTAATGTATCCGGCCTCCTGCGCTTCCATAACGGCTTCTAAAATATTGCCGCGGTAGAAGTAGGATCCCTTTTCAGACTGGATATAGCGGGGCCCTTGGAATACCTGATTTCTGCCCTGAAGCGCTCTTCGGAGGAGGGCCTGACGGAAGCCGGCATTCATTTCCAGAACCATTTCCTTCTCCTCAGCGGCTGTCATGCCGGTTCCCCAGAAGATTTGTCTCCTTGTTTTTGCATTCACATTAAAGGCGTTGAGGCCATCCGCAAGCGAGTCATGATTTTCCATGGCTGCGCGGATTGACTTGTTTTTCTCCATATTCTCTTCCATTTTCTCCTCCTTCTAATCTTTATTTTCTTATTTGTCACTGCCCGGGCAGCCTGAGCGGCAGACTTTTTTCCTTTGCCTGTAATGTAATCTGATTTGGCAAAGAATTATTCTGCTCTGATAAAGAATTCTAATCTGGCAGAGCCATCTGGTCCCTCAAAGTATTCTGCCCCGGCAAACCTGTCTTATTGTACCATATTTAACGCTATGAATAAAGTGGTCATGCGTTTTTCTTCAGGGTTGGAAGGCGGGAAGGGTTACATTTCACGCCTCCGCACCTGCGCAAAAGGGAGAATTCTTCCGCATATTTCTTCCAGATGCTTCAAATCAATCTTTTTCGTTCACAAATGTGAGTATTTGCCTTGACCCGCTAGCGGGTCGAGGCTAGCCACCCGGCGACTGAGGGATTTGCCTTGACCCGCTAGCGGGTCGAGGCTAGCCGCCCAGCGACTGAGGGATTTGCCTTGACCCGCTAGCGGGTCGAGGCTAGCCTCCCGGCGACTGAGGGATTTGCCTTGACCCGCTAGCGGGTCGAGGCTAGCCGCCCGACGACTGAGGGATTTGCCTTGACCCGCTAGCGGGTCGAGGCTAGCCACCCGGCGATTGAGGGACGGAGAAAATAGCAAGAAAGAAGGAAAGCGGTCGTCCTTTTGCTAATCGGAAGGCGCGGAGGGACGGAGAAAATGGCCAGAAAGAAGGAAAGAGGTCGTCTCTTTAATGCGCAGGGACTGCTGTTTAGGTCAAAATAAGTAAAGTAATGCGGAAGGTTTTCGCTGGAATACATGCTGAAGGGCTGTTATACTGATAAATTACAGGGTAAGGAAGAAGTCGAAGACCCCGGCGCGGATTTTGGCGTGCTCATAGATATTCCAAGAGGGTAAATGAGGTGTTCGTAAATGGATCAGGGTTTATGAGCAAGAAAAACAGAGAGATTGGTAGGATTTCTCTATGGAATAAGCAAAATCCATAGAAATAGAAAAAGATAAAACTGGAATAAGCAAAATCCATAGAAATAGTAAAAATATCACTGGAATGAGCAAAATCCATAGAAATACCAATGGAATGAGCAAGAATCCAATGAAAATTGAAAGAAAGAAGAGTGCATTCAGGATGAAAACATTCAATACTGCAGGGGTCTGTATTCCCTCAAAACATTATATGGTAAATCTGTCCGCAAAGATAAAGGAAATAGAGAAGCTTGTTAATGATGGAAAATATTTTGTTATTCATCGGGCAAGGCAATATGGGAAGACAACGACGATAGCAGCATTGGAAACAGCTTTGGCCTTTTCATACGATGTAGTAAGTATTGATTTTCAAGACGCGACAGAGGCGCTTTTTGAAAGCGAGAATCGTTTTGTTAAGGGATTGTCGCAAATACTATGTGATGCCCGGGACTCCATGGGCATCCCTGTGCCGACAAGCCATTATGAGAACTTGCTTGTCCTGGCAAAGGAGGACAGGTCGGTTTTTCTGAATGATCTGTTCAGAATATTTGATTATTGGTGCCGCACGAATCCCAGACCGGTTGTCCTGATCATAGATGAGGTTGACAGTGCCGCAAATAATCAGGTTTTCCTGGATTTTCTGGGGAAGCTCAGAGCCTCTTACCTGAAAAGAGAAAAAAACGACAAATACAGAACATTCCACTCCGTAATCCTTGCCAGTGTGACGGACATTACACACCTCAGGGGGAAAATTCGAGAGGAGGATCGGCATAGGGTGAACAGTCCATGGAATATTGCCGCTGATTTCGATATTGATATGAGCCTGTCCGAGGAGGGAATAAAGGACATGCTGGATGATTACGAAATGGATCATCACACGGGAATGGACACGAAGCTTGTAGCGGGCGCTGTGAGGGACTATTCAAACGGCTACCCGTATTTTGTGAGCAGGATATGCCAGTTGATTGATACAAAGATTTCAGCAAAATTTAAAAAGCCCTCTGATGCCTGGTCCCTTTATGGGGTAGATGAGGCAGTGAAGTTAATACTTTCAGAGGATAACACTTTCTTTGATTCCGTGATGGGAAAGCTTGGGAATTATCCGGAGCTGAGGGGGCAGCTGCGCCGTATCCTGTTCCGCGGGGAAACGTTGCCTTTTTTGCCGGATGATGAAGAACAGAAACAACTTCGAATGTATGGGTTTATAAGGAATGAGAACAATATTGTCGCATTGACAAACAAAATCATTGAAATGCGTCTGTATAATTACTTCATTGGCGAAAGCGAGAAGAACAATGAGCTTAGGCAGTCGGCTGCTGGGGACAGGTCTTTGTTCGTATTTGACGGTCTGCTGGATGTAAGGAAAATCATGGAGCATTTTATCATTGAGCACAAACGGATTCATGGAGAGCAATCGGAGAAGTTTCTGGAAGAAGAAGGAAGAGAGCGATTCCTCACCTATCTTTCACCGATTATTATCGGAACCGGGACGTATAGCATAGAAGAACAGACGAGAAATCACCGCAGAATGGATGTTGTAATCCATTACAAGGGTAAAAGATATATTATAGAATTGAAAATCTGGCATGGAGAGCGTTATAATGTCGAAGGCGAAAAGCAGATCAAGGAGTATTTGGACTACTGGGATCTGGATACCGGCTATATGCTGAGTTTCAACTTCAACAAAAAGAAGGAATCCGGCGTCAGAAGAATCCGCATAGAGGATAAAACTTTATTTGAGGGCATTGTGTAATGTATAGACCGGGATAATAAAAAAGGCGTGTGCAGCGCGTTGGCCGGGTTAATGGGAAGGGTCTGCGTGACGCGTTGGCCGAAAAAACAAAAAGCCGTTACGGACAATGTATTCCGCAACGGCTTTTATGTTTTGTTCAGATTTTTCCGCAGCATTCCTTGTGCTGCGGAAAAACATACTTTTTTATATTTTATGCTTGAAACGGTTTACGCGTTAGGCTCGATGTAGCCGCTGGCTTCTTCCTGAGCCACGGCTTGCTGAGCCTGGGCCACAGCCTGGGCATCCGCCGCGCTCTGCTGCACAAGGGTGGGATCCGTCGGATCGTAGTCCTGGGAGCGAGGGATGGCCTGATTGATGGCATCCTTCTCGATGGGACCCTTGTCCCACATATTGGCGTAGACCGAAACGGGCGTGCCCATGGGGCAGTTGTTGTAAATCCAGTAGGCATCGATCGCTTTCAGGCGGATGCAGCCGCCGGACTTCGCGATATCCATGAAGTTGTAGTTGATTGCGTCGAAGCTGTGCGGGTCCGCCCTCAGGTAAAGGAGCGAATGCATCAGGAAGCTGCCGTAGAACCTGGACAGGAACTGGCAGTAGCAGTCCTTGTGCATGAAATGCCAGCGGAGCTTCTCGATAATCTTGAAATCACCCAGCGGGGTGTCCGGCCCGTCGCTGATCATGAAGGTCTTGAACGGGATCGTGTAATTCCCGTCCCCATCCCTGGTCATGACATACATTGTCCGGGTGTCCTTGTTAATGCGTATGGCATAGGAACCGGGCAGTCCCATGACGGGCTCCAGATCCTTCAGGGCCACGCCGTTATTATTGAAGTAAATATTGTAGCCGTCAATCGCCTTCCAGCCTGTGCAGAGCTGGCCGTTTTCGAAATAATACTGGTTGGAATCCGCGTCGAATGCCCAGCCGGTATAAGCGCCTCCGTTTGCCATGGAATAGCTGATGCTGCCGTCATGGTAGTAAATGCCTTCATTATAGGCATTGTCCATGGGCTTCTCCATGGAGTAAGGGAATTCCACATCATTCCTCCAGAGCTTGACAGTAAGGGCAATGATGTATTTGCCAGTGCCGATGGAGCCGCAGGCCTGGCCGCCCTTCGCCCAGTCGGTGACCGTGCCGTCGTTCAGCACGGCGCGATAGTAGACCTCGCCCATAGTGTGGATGTAGCCCTTGACCCGGAACATGACGGCCTGTACGTTGCCCTGGCTGGGCGTCGCCTCATTTGTGACAGCCCACGGGCCCCAGCCGCGATCCTGGGTATAGGTGCGGAAATACCAGCGGCCAACGTTGGTCTGCTCCACCTTCAGGCTCTGGAAGCCGGAAGGGCAGTAGACGAAGCCATCATTATAATGCGTATAACCATAGTCGATACGCCCTCCGCCGCCATTGAATGCATAATAGGTAGCCAGCGGCACAAGCTCAAGGACGGGGTCGTTATACATGTTTCCCGCATCGCTTACGGTCATATGAGGGCGGACGGAATCCACGTCCGTGCCGATTTTGGGAAGCTCCTTGTCCGAGGAGGCTGACTGCCCAAAAGCGGAGGATGAAGCTCCGGCGCCGGCAGAGGAGCTTTCGCTGCTGCCACCGGTGCTTCCGCTGCCACCGTCATTTGAACTGCTGTTATTCGAGCCTGAGTCATTCGAGCTGTCGCTGTCATTGATAATGATGCCGCCCTCGACCATGGGGCCGGAGCTGCTGCCGGATGACCCGCTTCCGCCGGGACCCAGGGAGGGTACGACCGGCGAGCTGCTGCTCGATTCTTCGGATGATGAGCTTCCGCTCGGGGTGGTTTCCACGTAGGCATCCCCGCCGGAACTGGTTTCCACGTAGGCATCCCCGCCGGAACTGGTTTCCACATAGGCGTCCCCGCCGCCGGGCGTGGTTTCCACATAGGCATCCCCGCTGCCGGGGGTCGTTCCCGCTGATTCCCCGTTTCCGGGCATCACTTCCGCTGTCACCTGCCCGCTGCCGTCAGAACTGCCGGATGAGCTGTTGTCCTGGGACGTCTGCTCCATGGTCATCGGCACATCGCTTGTAACCACGTTGATTTCTCCGGAATTCTGTGAAACGGCTTCGTTGCTGGGGGAAAGGGCCTCCCCGGGACCAATGGCCAATGACGTAATGGACTGGCCCAGGATCGTCGCGGCTATAGCCATTGCCGCCGCCCTTTTCCTGATCACAGCGCGTTTCTTTATCCGAAACAAAGTCATATGGTATTAACCTCCTATTTATTTGCTATGTATTAACCGGCTTACATTACCATAAAGTGAGGAAAGAATCCATATGAGATTTACTTTTTTCAGCTATTAATATAAAATTGTAAACAAATTGTAATATGATACGGTTTAAAAATTCTTAAGGGCATGCATTAACAGGCGGGTCGGCTTGTTCCTGGGCGGTCATGCATTAACAGGCGGGCCGTCTTGTCCCTCGGGCAGTCATACATTGACAGGCAGGCCGTCTTGTCCCTCGGGCGGTCATGCATTAACAGGCGGGCTGGCTTGTTGCTGGGCAGTCATGCATTGACAGGCAGGCCGTCTTGTCCCCAGGCCGATTTATTCCCGGGCGGCCTGGCATATCATAAGGTCAGAGCGGAAATAAACTGCTCTGATATTGAAACCGCATAGAATGCGATACCGCTTCTGTATATCGGCAGTTAAAGCCTTTGGAACAGGTCTTTGGCAGCAGGGCAATATTATGCAAGATATTTATGTAAGAATATTTATACAAGAATATTCATGCAAGATATGAAAGTCTTCTGCGGACGGTTTTTCCTATAAAAAGGGCAGCAAGAAGTTTTGCGATATCCAACAGGATGAAAGGCAGCACTCCAACGGCCAGTGCTTTCGTGAATTCCATGTGCGCGGAGAAGGAGAGCCAGAGCGTGCCAAAGAGATAACAAATGATGAGCCCTGCCAACATTCCCAGTGCTGTTAATGCCACTGAATCCGCAAAGCGGTCAAAGCAGTAGCCTGTCAGGACCGATGTGAAAATATAACCGAAAAGATATCCTCCGGTAGGTCCCATCAGTTTGGAAAGACCTCCTGAAAAGCCGGAAAAAACCGGCAGCCCGCACAGACCAAGCAGAAGGTACAGGAGGCAGGAGAACGTACCTTTTCGCGTTCCCAGGATGGCAGATGAGAGGAAAATGCCGAAAAGTCCCAAGGACACGGGCACGGGTCCGATTGGAACTGACAAAGGCCCGAGTATACAGAGCAGGGCGGTCATGACAGCAGTCAGAGCCATGGTCTGGACATTGTGATTTGAATTGTCATCGATATTTCTGCTACCATTGCTATTACTATTAATGCTTTTATTGCTATTAACGTTCTTATTGTTTCTGATGTTAACGCTGCTGTTGCTGTTAACGTTCTTAATGCTGCTACTGCCATCAATGCTGCTATTGCCATTAATGCTGCTACTGCCATCAATGTTGCTACTGCCATTAATGCTGCTACTGCCATCAATGCTGCTATTACCATTAATGCTGTTATTGCCATTAATGTTACTGCTGCTATTAACGCTGCTATTGCTGCTGTAATTGTTAATGCCATTACTGCTGTTATTGTCACTGTCTGTGTTGCTGTAATTCTTATCCTGTGTTTTCAAATCATTTCCCCCTTCTACATTTACTGCTAGCGATTTGATTTACTTGGGAAATGCTGATTAAATCTGCACTTCCCTATGCTTCGCGCGAAAATGCCAAAGGAAATTTGCCGCTGTGCGGCGCATTTTCGGCGCCGGAAACGCTTGAATCAGCGTTTCCTTAATTATCTGCCATCCTGTCGAGCCGACTTTATATCGTAAATGCTTCGGCATATCAGAACTGAGATTAATCCAACCCCGCTCTGATAGATGAGCCGATTTGCCCCGCAGGCGGTTCGTTATGTCAGAATTCAGAGCGACCAAAAACCACCCTGATAGATGAGCCATCTTGCCCCGCAGGCGGTTCGCTATGTCAGAATTCAGAGTGGCAAAAACCCACTCTGATAGATGAGATGAGGATGGTGTATCAGTTTGGCAGACTCAGAGAGTATAGTGGTAAACCCGAATAATGTCAACCTAAATATTATCAATGGTTAACAGATTGGGGGGTATTTTCAGGCATTATTTCGATCGATATTTCGGGTAATATTTCCGGCACTGCTCCGGGCATTGTTTCCTACGTAATTTCGGGTGCTTTGAGCATTGGAACGTTTCCCTTAATTTTGAGGATATTCCCCAATGCGTTGCATTGCGCCGCATTGCATCGCGAAGATTCCTTAATTCTGAGGATATTCCAGTAGTGTATCGCGGTACATTTTTTTAAAAAATCTTTTTCGAATTTCAGTTAATTTTCAGTTTCAGACTTTAGAATCCGGCATTGTCAGCATGAAGCAAGGACAAAAAAACATTGACATACATTATGAAGTGTTATTTTGGAACGAAAACAAATATGCTTGTAAGCGGAAATAATCAAACAAACGACATAAGAGCTAATTTAATCGAACAGATGAAATAAGTGATAATTTGCTATGAGCGGTTTGGACGAAAGGAGCGATTGTAAAGATGAGGGAAGTAAGGGCGCAAACAGGAACGGGAGACGCGGGCATGTCCCGCCCGGCGCCACCGCATTATCGGCATGAATGGAAGCATGAGATCAGTTATCTTGACTTGCTTTCCATCCGGCAGCGGATGAGGGCGGTGGCTGAGCCGGACCCCCATGCGGAGGGTGGGAAATATCTGATCCGAAGCCTGTATTTTGACAATCTGGATGACAAGGCGCTGCGGGAAAAGGTGGACGGGGTGAATATGCGGGAGAAGTTCCGAATCCGTTATTATAATGGGGATACTTCCTTGATCCACCTCGAGAAGAAGAGCAAGCGGAACGGTCTTGGGACGAAATACAGCGCTGCGCTTTCCAAAGAGGAGGCTCGGCTGATTGTGGAGCCGGGGGCGGATCTTCAATGGATGATGGATCCGGGGAGACCTCTGTTGCAGGAACTGTATTGCAAAATGCATTATCAGGGGATGCGGGGACGGACAATTGTGGATTACACGAGGGAGCCGTTCATCTACCGGCCGGGGAATGTAAGGGTTACCTTTGACTATGATATCCGCACGGGCCTTAATTGTCTGGATTATCTGAATCCGGACTGCGTGACCGTGCCGGCCCATGACGCGCCCATCATCCTGGAAGTGAAATGGGATGAGTACCTGCCGTCCATTATCCGGGACGCGGTGCAGCAGCCGGGACGCAGAGTCACGGCATTTTCGAAATATGCCCAGTGCAGGGTGTATGGCTGAAAGCTTTTGCCGGAGAGTGGGGCTGTTCGGAATCAAATAACTGTTTAAATAACTGTTTGAATAACTGTTTAATGGAGGCTGTGGGCTTAGCGCAGCCTGATGAAAAGGAGGTTTCGTCATTATGACTTTCAATGATATTTTCAAATCCGGTTTTTTGGATAATGTGAGTTCGGTCAGCTTGTTTGACATGGCGCTGGCGTTGCTGCTGGCCTTCGGCATTGGTATGTTCATTTTCCTCGTGTATAAAAAGACGTACGCGGGTGTCATGTATTCTTCCAGCTTTGGCGTCACGCTGGTGGCGCTTACCATGATCACGACGTTGGTCATCCTGGCGGTCACAAGTAATGTGGTCCTGTCCCTTGGTATGGTCGGTGCCCTGTCCATTGTCCGTTTCCGGACGGCCATCAAGGAGCCCATGGACATCGCCTTCCTTTTCTGGGCCATTGCTGCCGGCATTGTGCTTGCCGCCGGACTGATCCCGTTGGTGGTGTTCGGCAGTGTTTTCATCGGCATTGTCCTCCTGATCTTCGCGAACCAGAAGGACAGTTCAAATCCTTATATTATGGTGCTGCGCTGCACCGGGCAGCAGGCGGAAAAGGCTGCAGAGAAATTCCTTTCCAAAGCAGTGAAGCGCTGCGTTGTCAAGTCCAAGACGGTGCAAAAGGGGATGGTGGAGATGAACCTGGAGGTGCGCCTTAAGGACGACGACACGGGCTTTGTGAATGAGCTTTCCGACCTTGATGGCGTGGAGAGCGCGGTGCTGGTAAGCTATAACGGGGATTACATGGGCTAGAGGAGGCAGGGATGTCAACGCATAAAAATATAGACAGGATCTGCGTTGCCGTCACGCTGGTCTCTTTGCTTATAACATTGCTTTTTATGAATGGCTCAAGGCTGGGCCTGGCCGCTGTCGCCGACCTTGATGCGGAAAGGCATGCCGGGGACACGGATTTTACTGAAAATGACCTGGACGGCACCTGGTATCTTTCAGAGGCCTTGCAGGGCTTTTCCTGGATGGGCGGGACGACGGGCATGACGGAGATCGTCCTGGAAGGGGAGAGCGCCTCGGTTTCCGGCAAGGGGGCATATGTCAATGACGGAAATGTCTACATTACCGGCGCCGGGCATTACCGAATCTCCGGAAGCCTTGCGGACGGCAGCATTATCGTGGACGCGTACAGGTCCTCAAAGATCTGGCTGCTTCTGGATGGCGCGGATATATATTGTTCCGATAATGCCGGCATCTGGGTTAAGCAGGCGGACAAGGTCTTCCTGACATTGGCGGAAGGCACGGAGAACAGTGTGCATTGCGGTTCCGAGTATTCGGAGGAAGCCCTTGCGGACGGGGCCGGCGGGGCGGTCTTTACCCATGACGACATGACGATCAACGGGGGTGGTTCCCTTTCCATAACGGCTGAGTACAAGCACGGGATTGACGCGAATGACGAGCTGGTTATCACCGGGGGGACGATTGAGATCAGCTGTCCGCAGGACGGTATGCATGTGAACGATGCGGTGAAGCTGTCCGGGGCAGACATTACAGTGAATGCCGGAGATGACGGCATTCATTCCGACACGTCCATCCTGGTGAAGGATGGCACGATACGGATTCCGTCCTGCTATGAGGGGATGGAGGCCCCTACGGTGGAAATCCGAGGGGGGGACATTGAGATATATCCTGAGGATGACGGGGTGAACGCGAACGGCGGAAGCGGTGGAATGGGCTTTGGAGGTCCTCCCGGCGGCGGAAACATGGGCGGAGGCTTCAGAAGCATGGGTGAAGGCTTCGGGGGCGGCACTCAGCCTGCGGACAATTCGGCGAGCCAGCCTGCGGACAATTCTACGAGCCAGTCTAAAAACAATTCGGCTGATTCGTCCTCCGCTTCTTCTGAGGAGTCCGAGAGCTGGATACGGATCAGCGGCGGCAGCATTACCATCATTAATGAGGACGCAAGGGATGCTGACGGCCTGGATTCCAACGGGGATATTTACATTACCGGAGGCGTGATCAGGGTAAGCCTGAACGGGAGCGGTTCCAACAATGCCATTGATTACGGCAGTGAAAGCGGGGGACGGTGCCTGATCAACGGCGGAAATGTCATTGCCTGCGGGAGCTATTCCATGGCCGAATCCTTTGATTCGGATTCGGAGCAATGCTCCATTTTGTATACAAGAAGTGACGCGGCTGAGGCGGGGACGGTGCTCTCCCTTGCGGATTCCGATGGGAATGTGCTTCTGACTTATGAGGTGCCCTGCAGCTTTACGGCGGCCACGATTAGTTGTCCGGAGATGGAGATTGGAAAAACTTATTCCATCCTGGTTGGCGATGAGGCCGAAGAGGTCACAATTTCTGAGGTCTCGTCCTCCTTCGGCGATGTTCAAAGTGGAGGCTTTGGCGGGATGCACTTCGGTAGGGGAGGCGGCCGGGGCGACTTTGGCCGGCATGGGCAGCGGGGCAGCTGGAATGGAAGCGTCGTTAATGAAAGCGGCACGCAATCCGCCGGTTCTTCTGCGCAAAGCAGCGGCTCCAATAGGCAGGGTGCCGGAGCCGATAAAGAAGCTGCCCAAGGCCGGGAATCCGCTGCGGAATCCCTTCCTACAAAGGGGGAAGCTTCTGACGGGACCGGGGAGACCATGGGAATGTCAGATGGAATGTTAGTAGAGGCGCAGGACGGAAAGCCTGTTGGAACAGCAGAAGAAACGTCGGATGGAAAGCCTGTTGGGACGGCAGAAGAAACGTCGAACGGAAAGCCTGTTGGAACGGCAGGAGAAACGTCAGACGGAATGCCTGCTGCCAGGGAAGGGGAAGTGTCGGATGCGATGTCCTATGGCCCGCCCGCTCCCCCGGATTGGGATAATGCCAGCGCTTCTGATATGGAAATGTCTTTCCCGATGGAAGGAGCCGGGCCGGGCGGAGGCTTTCCCGGCGGCCAACCTGGGGACGGACAGAGAATGGGAGGTGGTCCCGGCATGGGTCAGCCTGGCATGGGCGCGGAGGGTATTGGAAATGCAGGCTCCGTTTCCGGCCAGAGCAATTTCGCTGCCAATCTGACCAGCCTTTCGGATATTTCACCGGAGATATGGCTTCGGCTTCTCGCCTCTGTTCTCTGCCTGGCCGGTGGACTCATTTTCGCAATCTATTGGCGCAGAGAGAGATAGGCCCTGAAACGAGGTGGAACGGGAGACGGTTCCCTGTTTCATGTCAAGAACGGGGGACGGTTCCCTGTTTCATGTCAAGAATGGGGGACGGTTCCCTGTTTCATGTCTGGAATGGGGGCGGTCCCCTTTTTCATGTTTCAAAACGGGGCTTGAGAAATTCAATAGTTTTCATAGCATCCCCTTGCCCTCTCCAGGAAACGGCGCATCTCCTGAGATATTTCCCCTGTACACGCGAATCCGATGAGGCTGTCGCCCGGGAGACGGAAAGGCCTGTGTACAATGCCGGGCGCTTCGAGAGCATGCACAAACTCCGGCAGAAAGGAGATTCCCTTCCCGGGATTTTTGTGTATTGAAACGGAAACACGGGTGAGATTCTGCACGGACGCAAACTGGGTTTTGGGGAAGTGGCGGCTAAGCTGCATCCCCAGTTCTCCCATATACGCGCCCTGGGCAGCGTCTGGGGGATGCTTGAGGAATATTTTCCTCTCCCCTATGTCATCTATGGAAACCAGATCTTTTTTCGCAAGGGGATCTTGTTCGGTCACGATACAGGAATATCTTGCGGATCCCAGGGGAAAGAAGTGAATGTTTTCGTCAAGAATCCATCTTTTATGGACCAGGTAAAGGTGATTTACGCTGAGCATGGAGGCATTTCTGAAATCAAGCATACTGACCGGAGGTTGTATTTCCAGTTTTGCCTCAGGGTAATCGGACAGGTAACGGAAGATCACTTTGTGAATCGGATCGTGTCCATCGTCATCGACAAAATGAAGGAAGATTGGAAGGGCACCGCTGCCGAGTATCCGCAGGGCTTCTTCCGTAAGGGAAAGGATGTGGCAGGCATAGGGAAAGAAAAGCCTGCCCTCACGGGTGGGCTTTACGGATTGCCGAGTCCGTTCAAACAAGGTGTGCCCTATCTCGTTTTCAAGGCTGCTGATTTGTTGGGATACGGCGGACTGTGTCAGAAATAGTTTCCTGGCCGTTTTCGCGAAACTGAGCGTTTCGTGTACGGATACGAAGGATTTTAACTGGTTCAGATTCATAATCTCATTCCATGGCTCTCGTTTTTATATCCCTATTCATTACCGATTGTTCATAAAGCATTGACCGGATTCATTGCAGGTTGTTCATAAAGCATTGACTGGATTCATTGCAAGTTGTTCATAAAGCATTGACCGGATTCATTGCAAGTTGTTCATAAAGCATTGACCGGATTCATTGCAAGTTGTTCATAAAGCATTGACCGGTCACGCGTCTTTCTTGAAAGTTCTAATACGATTTGCTGGTTTCTCCCTAATTAGAGTGCGTCTGGGCTGCTTTGATAGGGAGCCTTAATGATGCGATACCGCATCGGTATGTCAAGAAATTAGAGTGGCAAAAACCCACTCTAATAGGGGGGAACGAAAAGGCATTGTGTCAGTAAGATTTCCCGGTATTGTATTCATAAGGCTCATCGCTTCCTGCGCAGGACAACAAATAATATAAGTAGATTATAGCAATGCACCCGTCAGAACGCAACAATTGGAATGGGGGCAGTTCCCTGTGGCATCAGTGATAGTTACTGCTCAGGCCTACAATGCCCCTGAAGTAATCCGTTGATTGATATATGTAATTCTCCATTTCCCGAATGGTTTTCTGCCATAAACTTCGGGCAGATGAAAACAGACTTTTCAGGATTTCTTCTGACCAGAAATCCCTCCTGCCACGGATTGCGGGCATGGAAAAACAGACTTTTCCAGATTTCTCCTGCCCAAAATGCCACCTGCCACGGATTGCGGGCAGGGGAAAACAGACTATTCAGGGATTTCCCCTGCCCAAAACACCTCCTACCGAAAATTCCAGGGCAAGGGCAATAGAACTATTTGCAAAAATTGATATGTGAATTGTAAGCAGCAGCGATAGCAAAAGCGCTGAAGTATGGAGTATGATTGATTATTCGAAGATAGACAAGAATTCATTGCGTCTTGAAAGCGCTCCTTGTTTTTTTGAGGACTTTTTTCACAGCCCCAAATCCCTACATAGTTGCGAACGTAAAAGATTGATATGAAGGACCTGGGGGCAAAACGCGGAAGAATCTTCTTCTTAATTGCATAGTCCTCTGTTCTCTTTAATAAGAAAATCTAATTACTATATGTAAATTTTAATCACGCAAAAAGGGGTATATTGGGTAAAATAGACAAATAAAAACTATCTGTCAGAATTCGGAGCAGTCAAAGCCCGCTCTGAAAGATGTTGATGGACGAAAGGAGAGCATTTTATGAAGGACATTTCAAGACGTAAATTCCTGAAGGGGGCGGCAGCCGCTTCCATGCTTGGGCTTACGGCGGTGAATTTAGGCTTCCCTGCCTTTGCCGCGAAGGAGGAAGAAGAGAAGGAAGCCGAGAAGGAAACAAAAGAAGAGAAAGAGGAAGAGAAGAAGGCGGACGAAAAAGAGGGTGCAAAAGAAGAGGCTTCGGACATCAAATGGGACGGCGAGTATGATGTCGTGGTCATGGGCATGGGCTTTGCGGGGACCGTATCAGCCATTACCGCGGCGGAGAACGGCGCGAAGGTGCTGCTTGTGGACAAGGCTCCGAAGGGAGCGACCGGCGGCAATTCCAAGGTTTCCGGCCAGGCCATCCAGGCGACTGACGATGGCGAGGCGATGTATACCTACCTTCGCCAGCTAATCGGCGATTATCCGAACTTCGATGATGATGTGCTGCATGCCTATGTGGACGGCACGGTTGACCAGTACCAGTGGCTCGTGGAGACGATGGGAGCGGATCCCGACATCCTCTGCCCGGAGGAGTTCTGGGATTTCCAGCACAGGGCGAACTTCCACACCGAGCCCACGAAGGGCTTCAAGGGCGGCAAGGCCGGCTATGCGCAGAACTGGGACGAGTTCCCCGACTACGAAGGCCATGACCACTGCTTCGTCCTCTTTGTCAGCGGCCAGGAGGCGGACTCCGCGTTCTATCAGATGTGCCTTGATAATGTTGACAAGCGCAGCGACAACATCGAAGTCTGGTACCAGGCTCCCGGCAAGCATCTCTGCACGAATGAGAAGGGCGAGGTTATCGGCTGCCAGATCGTGAAGGACGGAAAGCTTCTGAACATCAAGGCAAACGGCGGCGTCATCCTTGCCGTCGGCGGCTTCGAGGCCAACAAGGACATGATTGCCACCTATATGCAGAGGCCGAACGTTTACTGCAGGGCCGCGGTCTATAATGAGGGCGATGGCGTGCACATGGCCCAGGAGGTCGGCGCGGATCTCTGGCACATGAGCAACGGCGCGGCATTCTCCTGGGGCTATCAGCCGGAAGGCAACAAGACCTGCTCCTCCCCCAGCGGCATTACCAACGGCATCCTTGTCGGACCCGGCGGCACCCGCTTCATGAACGAGGCTGCGGAGTCCCGTCACGGCAGGATCGACATCGGCGGCAGTTGGATAATGATGCCGACTCCGAACCCGACCTGGTTCATTATCGATGCCGATCAGATTGAAAACAAGATGGCCTCCACCTTCAGCGACAAGAACGAGAAGGAGATCGAGGACGGCACCATTATTTCTGCGGACACGATCAAGGAGCTGGCGGAAAAGATTAACGTCCCCGCGGAGAAGCTGGAAAAGACGATTGAGAAGTACAACAAGGCCTTTGACGACGAGGAAGACGCGGATTATGGTCGTCCCTTTGACACGATGAAGCCCATCAAAAAGGGTCCTTTCTATGCGCTGAAGATTGGCCCTACCATGCTGAACACCCAGGGCGGCCCCAGAAGGAACAAGTTCGCCCAGATCGTAAAGCCGGGCGGAAGCCCGATCCAGGGCTTGTTCTCCGCCGGCGAGCTCGGCGCCCTTTGGCCGGATATGTATAATGGCGGCGGCAATATCGGTGAGTGCTGCGTGTTCGGAAGGATCGCGGGCGAGAACGCCGCAAAGAGGGCGAAGGGCGATTTCGAGGGCGCTCCTGATGTGGAAGAGGTCATTGAGAAGGCGACCGAGGAAGCGCCAAGCTATGAAGGAACGCATTACGTGGACGGCGAATACACCGGCGTCGGCAAGGGCTATGGTGGGGAGATCAAGGTGACCGCTACCGTTAAGGATGGCAAGTTCGTTGACATCGAATGCGAGCATTCCGAGACTGAAAGCATTGGCGGAGCGGCCCTTCCGGAGCTTGTGGAGCAGGCCAAAGAAGGCAAGACCGCCTGGGTTGACGCGGTGGCCGGCGCCAGCGTGACGACCAAGGGCTTTGAAGAGGCCATGACGCAGATCATCGCGAAGGCTTCCTGGAATTAAGCCATCGGCTGATTTTGTTTATCATGCCGCCTGCCAATGCCGTCTCCTCGCAAATAATTTACGTTATGCAACCATAATTAGTTGTTTTTTCCCCCGACCTGTTCTATACTGTCTCTGTCAGGAGGTGCTATGATTTGGGACAAAAAGAAAAACTCATTGCAAAACTGAAGTCCAATCCGAAGACTTTCACTTTTGATGATGCCGAATCGCTCCTTGCTTATCTCACATACTTTAGGAGCAACAAGGGGAAAACCAGTGGTTCCCGTGTCATGTTCACAAGTGACAAATATAAGACGAAAATCTTGCTCCACAAGCCGCATCCACGCAAAGAGCTTTTGGAATACCAGGTCAGACAGCTCATTCAACAACTGGAACAGGAGGGATTGATTTGAGTAACATCATGCAGTACAAAGGCTACGTCGGCAGCGTAGAGTTTTCCGAGAACGATGGTGTTCTCTATGGAAAAGTGCAGGGCATCCGGTCCCTGATCTCCTATGAAGGAACTACCGTTCAAGAACTGCTCGATGACTTTCATGGGGCTGTGGATGATTATTTTGCCCTGTGTGAAGCTGAAGGAACGGAACCGGAAACTGCCTATAAGGGAAGCCTCAATCTTCGCTTCAAACAGCCTGAGACACACAGACGCGCCGCAATCTACGCCATGACGCATGACCAATCACTGAACAGCTTCATCGATGAATGCGTTGTAAAGCGGCTTGACGCTTTGCATGCATAAGAAATCCCCGCCTGGCCTGTAATTGGCCGGGCGGGGACTTTTTTATTATCGCAGGGGCTGCGCAAGGAAATATTCCGGCTTATGCCGGACGCAGCCCCGCGGGCGAGCAGGGTGAGATTTCATCTTCCCTACTCGATTTGCGGAGCCGCCGCAGGGAAGATGCTGCCTTGCGGCAAGCTGTAACTCGCGGACGGGTAGGTGGCAAGGCGGCTCCGGCCATTTTTCCGGGGAGGGTTGCGGCAAACTGGTGCCCGCGGGCGGGCAGGGGAGCATCGCCCCTGTTCCATTTTTTATGAAATGAATGTTTAATTGAATTTACATTCCGGTTTCAAAGCCCGGAAATGTCCGTAAGCGCATTGATGATATAAACGTACGCTGATAAGATCTGATGACGCGAACAGATGATAGAATAAGATGATAGAATAAGGAGAAAAAAGATATGATTTTTGGTGATCTGAATTGGACAAGGGAGCCTGCGGATTTCATTATCCATGATAATGGGGCCTCATCTGAAAAAGGGCTTGAAAGTGATTCTTTGGTACGTTTGCCAGAGCGGATAGAAATAAAAACCAAAGCGCATACAGATCTTTGGCAGCGTACATATTACCACTTTCGTAATGACAATGCGCCCGTGCTGCAGATGGAGACGGAGGAGAAGTTCTTCTCGTTTGTTGTAAAGACGGACTTTGCGGAAAGCGGTCATCGTTTCGACCAGTGCGGCATCGTCATGTACCTGGATTCCGAGAACTGGCTGAAAGCCTCCGTGGAGTACGAAAATGAGTCTTTCCAGCACCTGGGTTCTGTGGTTACAAACCATGGCTATTCCGATTGGGCGACAACGGCTGTTTCCGCAGAGGTAAAGGTGATGTGGTACCGTTTCAGCCGCCGCGAGGATGATTATTGTATTGAATGTTCACAGGATGGTGTGAGCTTTACACAGATGCGTGTCTGCCATATGTGGGAAGGGGCAGGAAAAATCCGTTTCGGCATTTACGCATGCAGCCCCGAGAACTCTCAATTTAAGGCTGTCTTTTCGGATATGAAGATTACGGAATGCATGTGGAAGGCTCATGACGGGCAGCAGCCTGATTGATGATTCAGGAGTCAGATATCTGCAGGAATCAAGTTTGAGACAAGGAAGTGCTTCATGACCTCATCGGTATCTTTCGAGGAAAGACAGGATATACGTTTGAAACAAGGAAGCGCTTCATGCCCCCATCGGTGTCTTTCGCGGAAAACGGGATATAAACTCGTTAACGTAATTCTATTCCAAACTACTGCATAGAGACTTCTGAGTTTTACAGAACTGTAAAATTGGCATAAGCAAAAGCCAGCGTTAACGAGTATAACTATGCATCAGGTAAGGGTAATTCCTGGTGAAGTCATTACAGACGTATTTATCTGTAATAAAAAAGGCTCCTCAGAGATAATTGCGAGGAGCCTTGTTATATCGCAGGTGTTGCGCAAGATATTTTCGGCCAACGACGAACATGGATCCGGGGGCGAATAGGGGAATTCCATATGTCAGTGCCCCGGCTTTGACAGATTTGCTGAAAACGTAGTATAATTGCGCAAAGAAATGGTTCAAAAGCCAATAGAACCAGAAAGTTTCTGGGAATGGACTCATCGCCAATAGTTTTGCCTTATGGGAACAATGCCAGGCTGACGGGAACAAGCCTGGTTTTGGCTTTTGATAGCCATTTTCCGATATGGAAGGAGATCAAGATCAAATTGGATACTAAACAAATTGAAAAGCTTTTACGCGAGGAGGAGGCCGCGGAAAAGAAGCAGCCCGGCAGTATTTCCCAGAACTATCTGAACCTGCTGCGCGATGCCCTGGCACTGTCCAAGGCAAGCGATGTAAAGGGCTTCAACCGGGAGCTGAATGCTCCGTATAAAAAGGCTTTCCAGGAGAAACTGGGGGAGTATATCGGGATCTTTCAGAAAAATCTGCGGACAAAAGAAAGCGAGCGGATGATCCTGAGCGGCAGCAAGACCCTGCTGGATATCCGGGTGCAGCTCCGGCGGCAGCCGGATGGCTCAAGCCTGTTGGATGTCATTGAGCAGATGGGACAGATAGAGGGGAAGAAGTTCAAGCCGCTCAGCGACATTTTCCTGGACAACGTGAAGAATCTCTCCGACTATTATGAAAAGATAGCCGGCCAGAACCTGGAAAGGCAGGCCCAACAGGCCGGGGAGATGCAGATCCAGGGCATGATGGCGGCGAATTCGGACAACTACCAGAAGTTTATGAAAGGGCTTTCGGAGGACCAGAGGGCCAGGATCGATCAGGAGTCCATGAATACCCTCAGTGACATCATGCTGGGACACAGCGTCGTCATGGCCGTGCCCGGCGTGGAGATCGCCAAAAAGGTCAAGCTTCTGAGGGCGATCTCCTGGCTTCAGGAATTTTACTTTGAGAACATGCTCTTCCCTGAGGATCGCTTCCGGTTCCGCAATATCGATCAGACGAGTGATCTGGTGAACAGCGTGGCAGCCGTCTTCACCGAGTTCCGGGACAGTCTGGGCAGCTTGAAGGGTCATGGACTGGATACCGCTTCGTACAACAATTACGTCGAATTCTTCAACAAGGCGGAAAGCCAGTTAAAGACCGACCTCGACAGGATGGTGACTACGGTACGCTACAACAACTGGGCGGACTGGGCCGAAAGGACCCAGGTGGAGCAGGACAAGCTCGATGAGTACATGAGACTTGGCAAGCAGGAGCTCATGCGGAAGTATGGCCTGAAGACGGATGAGCAGTTCTACTTCATGGCCATGCTGGAGAATAATCCCGATCGCTTCAAGGACTATCCAAACAAGGACGCGGTCCTTTACATCCTCGGCCTGGACGGCACGAAGCTGCCAACCAGCGTCCAGCTAGACAACGAAACGGTGAACTTCCAGAAGAAGCTGGAGGATGCGAAGAAGAAGATAGTGGATCTTGCGGTTACCACCGTGGGGCATTATGTGCCGGAGAATGATAAGGGGGCGACCCATTACCTGAACCAGAAGGAGATCGAGGAGCTTAGCAAGAAGACACAGGATCTGCTTGGGTCTGAGTTGGGATATCTGAGGCCCCGCGTCCTGAAGGAGGCCGGGATCGAGGATCCGCAGTTCGAGAACTTCGAGACACATTATAATTCAATTGACAGGCTGGATACCGCCCTGTATAACGCGAAACGCTTTATCACGGAAAACAACGCCGGGGTCGAGAACGATGAGCTGCGTCCCTTTTCCATGTATGAGATTCAGGGACAGGTCAACCCGGATGTGAATAACAACATGATGCAGCATGTCAGGGATCTTGATACGAAGGGGCAGGAGCTTCTTGAAGTCTATCAGGAGGGGGACAAGGCGGTGAAGGCACGTCTGAAGCCTGCCGTTGACGCCCTGAACACCCTCAGGCCCATGATCGACAAGCTGACGAAGGAAACCATACCAGGCATCCTCACGCCGAAGGCGGATTTCGATACCGGGGAGGTTTTCAGGCCCCTGAAGCCGGATGACCTGAAGCGCCCGGGGCTTACGGAGGACTTCGTGACCTCGGCCAACGGCCTCCGCAATTATATGAAGATCATCGATGAGAAGGTGGAGAAGGGGGAGGAGGTTTCTCCGGAGGAGCAGGAGGTCTACAACAGCGTGAAGCAGCTCTACCAGCGGGTGGCTCCCAAGGTTGATCTCCTTTATTACCTGAACCAGGATCCTAACGGGCAGCATCTTTCCGATGAAATTGACGAGTACAACTACCTGATGTCCCAGGGGAAGCTGGATGGGGAATACGCCGAGGGACAGATAAAGCATCTGAATTACGTTATGAACTGCAGGCAGCTCATGGCGGACGGGCAGTTCTACCCGCAGTTCCTCTTTGAGGATCCCCAGTCTCCGAGGGCTTCCTCCATTGTCTCCCTGAAGCTCGGGCTTACGAACCGGCAGCAGCTTAACGCGCGGGAGGAGGAGATCAACCGGGTGCCCTGGAACGCGGATGGTACCCGCAATATCAACGTTGTCTCGGAATACATGCTCCAGGAGCAGCAGTTAGGGACGCGGGACGACCTCATCCAGTACGCTACCAAGAACGACCGGGAGGGCTTCGAGAAGATCGTGGACGACTGCCTGAGGGATATGCCCGACTTCCTGCACCGTGCCATGATCGTTTACAAGGATGTAGACCCAAACGACCTGACAAAGACTATAGAACGCAGGGAAAGAATCGATGTTGAGAAGAAGATCCGCGATCATCTGGCCTTTTATAAAAACGATTCCGTCCAGAGCCTCATGGAGTTCAGTGACGGTACTCCCTCGGAGGGCGGCCTGCTGGATGCTTTCGATCCGGATGAGCTCAACAGGCGCTCAGTCCGGGATTTCGTGGAGAGGATCAACCGGAATCTCCTCAACGCAGGCTACGGCAAGGCGCAGCAGGAGCTTCTGGATTCCCCCAGTATTCCGAATGGCTACAACGAGGGGAATGCCAGGAACGCGCAGAGCGCCTTTTTCCAGGCCGGCGACATGATGCCGGATACCGGGCTTCTGGAGGGAGCGAAGTTCCCGCACGCGAACAGCAAGGCCGGCCAGGATAATTATTCCGACGTGGTGGTGGTCAGTCAGCGCAGGAATTATGATTCCACCTCCCTGGACGGCGAGACCTTCTATACGACGACGAAGGATTTCCGGAAAAGCGACTTCGTAGGCATCCTTCCTGACAACAAGCAGGTTGATGGGCTGCTGAAGGAACTTCAGGGAAAGAGCGGCAAAGAGATGGCAGAGATTCTGTCTGCGAAAGAGGGACAAAAGGAGGGGGACCAGCCCCGGGCGGAGAAGAACCTTAATGACACCAGGAAGGTGGTGGAGGATCTCCGGAACGCAATCCAGGAGGCCGGGAAGGATCCGAAGTCCACAAGGACCAACAAGAACAATCGCAGCTACCTGCTTTACGATACCGGGAAGCAGATGGCGGCCATGGCCGATCTCCAGGTCATGGACTACCTCTCAGGCATCCCGGTGCGTTCCACAGACGGCCTGCGGCTCGGCTTCAAAAAGGATGAAAAGGGCAATCCGCAGCTCGATTCCGTCACGGCGGCGAATACGAAGGACAAGCCCTTCCTGAACCTTTCCCCCGAGGAGGAGAAGAAGCTGGTCCAGCCGGAGGATATGCTGGTCATGACCCGGGAGATGCGGGACAAGGTGGTGAGATGGAGGGAGCAGGGCCTCAGCGAGGCCGAAAAGGCGTCCTTCGGGAAGCTGCCGAAGGAATGCTTCCAGAGCTTCCAGAACAGGCTGGACAAGCTCTACAATGTTGTGAAGGCCTCGGAGGATCACAAGTTCAGGGATTATGATGCCAATGGCATGGCCATGGGCATGGGTACGGAGCGCGGCAAGATCCGCGTGCTGGAGAAGGAGGATTTCAAGAAGCTCATGCTGGACGACCTTTCCCTCGGGAAGAACAGCGTGAATCCCCGGGACATGGAAAATGCCCCGTACCGAAACCTTTTCGATACACTGTCCGATATGCCCAAGGCCTGCAACAGGGCCATGGTGGACAAGCTGAATGCGCGCTTCGTCGGATCCACATCTAAGGAATTCGGCGCGGACATCCCGGATGGAAAGGATTTCAATTCGGCCCAATCCTTCCATTACAAATTTACCAGGGATACATCGATTTCCATCGACATGCAGTTCGCCCAGATGGAGACGGAGAGGCTCATCAAGAAGGTCGTGCGTACGGGCGGCCGGATGATCGATATGGACAATCACAGTGATGACGCGTATGGTTGGCATAAGCTCTTCGGTAATTCCAAGCTTTTCGACCGGTGCTTCGATGCCGCAAAGGAGATGCAGGAAACCATTGTGGAGGTCAACGAGCTTATCGGGCAGGAGGACGAATATCTGCGCAACAGGAACGCATTCCGGCAGAAGTACGGGGACAAGGCCGTAGAAGCTGTCGAGAGGGAGAGGGCGGAACGGCTGAAATTCGCCCAGGACCTGGCAAGGGAGCAGGGTAATCCCATCCCGCAGGAGCTGCCAAAAAATACCTCCGCAGATCTCTGCAGATACCGCAAGATCGTGGAGAAGATGCATAACTACCGTGAGAACATAGAGAATTATCTCGTCAGCCGGCAGGGGGCAAACTCTGATTTCGGTAAGGCCAGGTACAGGGACATGATTGATACCTATAACCGGCTCAACCGGAACATGGCTGAGTTTACCATGCTGACAGGTGATACCCGGTTCTCCCCCAGGGAGGCTACGGTGGACGCGGATTACAAGCTTCATCTGAGCAATATGTATGCGGATCGGACGGAATTTGAAATGACCACGCCGTACTACTACACAACCCGCTTAAAGCAGAACGTGTCCTTTGAAAAAATGATCCTGCGTCAGAACGAGGCGATGATCCGGAAGGGGGAAATGGAGGACAACGTCATCAACCGGAAGGAGTTCACGGAATTTACCGAGGAGGATCTCCAGGAGGCCAGGGAGGCGGCACCTGCCCCCAATAAAAAGCGGACCAAGATCGATTTCAACGAGCTTGCCGGGAAGGAGCCTGAGGCGAATGTCCACCGGCCGAAGAAAACGGACAGCAAGAAAGACCTGCAAAACGGCAAAAATGAGATAATGGATGAAAAGAAGCCATCGGCTATTGGCCCCTGAGGCGGCAGCGGAATGGCGGGATGTGCCGCTGGCCAGGCACAAATGGGACTCAACGCCTACGGCATTAAGTCAAGTATGAAAAGCAAGCTTTTCATACTTCATTTGTGCCGCTGGCGCAACACAAATGAGACTCAACGCCTACGGCATTAAGTCAAGGTATGAATGAGTTCGCGGACTGGACGACGGCGTAATCATAAGCAATCATAAGAAAGGAGTATGAAATTATGAGCGAAATGACGGAGCAGCAGAAAGCACTGAATGATAAAGCCAAAGAGCAGCTTAGGGCACTGTACGGCGGAGTGAATAATAAGCTTGCGGACGGAGCTTACGACAAGTCTCTGGCAGTAAAGTGCGTAAACGGTACCTTCGTTGGCAGGAAGACAGAAAATATCATTGCGTACAGGGGCATTCCCTATGTCGGGGCGCAGCCTGTGGGCAAGCTGCGCTGGAAGGCGCCGGTGGATGCTGTTTCCGATGACGGCGTATATGAGGCGTATTACAATGCGAAGAGCGCCTACGGGAATTGGCAGTTGGAAACGGGCTCCCTTTATGATATGGATGAGGACTGCCTGTATCTGAATATCTGGAAGTCCGACGAGGCTTCCGCGGAGAAGAAGCCGGTCATGGTATGGATCCACGGCGGCGCTTTTGAGTCGGGCGGGACGGTTGACCCGATGTTTGACTGCCATAATTTCGTGAAGGAGAATCCGGACGTCATTGTCGTTACCATCGCGTACAGGCTCGGCGCCTTTGGCTTCCTCCACCTGTCCCACCTGCCGGACGGAAAAGATTATCCGGACTCGCAGAACCTGGGGCTCCTGGACCAGAAGATGGCCTTGAAGTGGGTCCACGAGAATATCGCGGGCTTCGGCGGCGATCCGGATAATGTGACGATCTTCGGTGAATCCGCGGGTGCCGCAAGCTGCACGCTGCTCCCGCTGCTCAAAGGTTCTCATGAGTATTTCGGGCGGGTCATTGCCGAGAGCGGCGCCATTAACCAGACGAGATCCCCGGAAGAAGGCATCGCCTGCGCGAATGAACTGATGGAAGCGCTTGGCTGCAAAACCGTCGCGGATCTCCTGATGGTCGATGGAGAAAAGATCCTGGAAGCTTCCTCCGTTCTTTTCCTGCGCCAGTTTCCGGAAAGGGATGGGATCCATCTGCCCCGGAATACCTTTGAGGCATATGCGAATGGCGCGGTGAAGGATATAGACTTTCTTGTGGGCTGCAACAAGGATGAAATGGATTTCTTTGTCTACAGCTTCGGGGTGGAAGGCTGGAATAAGTGGGTCGAAAAGCGCAAGACCCTGAAGCTTGACAAGCTGCCGGATGAAGAGAAAAAGCTGGTCGAGAGCTTCAAGAATGATGTGAAAGGGGATAGCTATGAACCGGACAGCCGCCTGTTCAGCCAGGTCTGGTTTAATGCGCCGATCATCAAGCTGTCGGAGAATCAGACTATGGCCGGCGGCAAAGCGTATACCTATTACTTTACGCCGGAGTCTCCCGATCCGATCATGAAATGCGGACACGCGATCGAGCTTGCGGTCGTGTTCAACCATCCGGAGATGACCGAAGACATGGGAAGGAACTTTGACGAAACCTTCTCGAAGACCCTGCGCAAGATGTGGATCCAGTTCGCGAAGACCGGCAATCCGTCCCTTTCCGCGGACATTTCGCCCGATGGCAAGGCAAAAGAATGGCCGCTTTACGATCTGGAAAACAAGCGGGTAATGGTTTTCGATGAATTCAATATCCATCCGGAGAAGGAATCCGAGAGAAAGATCGTTGATTGGGACAGGACGTACTTCATGACAAAGTATTATTTCATCTGATTCATCTGATAAGGAACGGCTGTGCCGATTCAAAAGGGTATGAAAGGTAACTTTCATACCCTGACCTGATGCCGCAGGCATTGAGTCCCATTGGTGTCGCGTCAGCGGCACAAACGAAGTATGAAAAGCTTGCTTTTCATACTTTTTTTATTATCGCAGGGGCTGCGTAAGGAAATATTCCGGCTTACGCCGGACGCAGCCCCGCGGGCGAGTAGGGTGCGATTTCATCTTCCCTACTCGATTAGAACTGTATCGATTGCGATATCGCATCGATTTGCCGGTTATTATATTCGTTAACGTAATTCTATTCCAAACTACTGCGTAGAGCCTTCTGAGTTTCGCAGAACTGTAAAATTGGCATAGGCAAAAGCCGGCATTAACGAGTATAAAATGACTCAAAACCACTTTAAAAGAGCGGCAGTATCAGGGAATCATCAGTTTCACCACCGTTCCGCCGCCATCGCGGGGAACGATGGACATACTTCCCCCACACATCATTTTCAGCCTTTGCTGTATGTTCTTCAGGGCGATATGCGGTTCGCCATCATCGAGAGGCTTGAAATCAATGCCGTTGTTCTCCACGATGATCTCGGCGCCGATATCCGTGCGACGTGTCCGAATGGAGACACGTAACGGCCCTGAATAGGGGTTCATGCCGTGTTTGACGGCGTTTTCCACAATGGGCTGAAGGGTGAGAGGCGGCAGTCGAAATTGGGTAAAAGGCGTATCGTAGTCAACAATGAGCATATCGTCATACTGAGCCTGTTCTACGGCGAGGTAAGCGCGGGTGTGCTCCAGTTCCGTGGAAAAGGGTATGGCGCTGTCGCTGGCGACGGCATTAAAATTTCTGCGCAGATAGTTGGTGAAATCCATCGTGATCTGCTGGGCTTTCAGGGGATCAAGCCTGCAAAGGCTGTGGATGCTCATCAGGGTATTATAGATGAAGTGCGGCCGCATTTGCAGAACCATGACATTGGCACGCTCGTGGGCAATTTCCTGCTGCTGCCTGACAATTTCCTGTTGCTGCCGAACGATTTCCTGTTGGTGGCGGCGGTCCTTATCAATCTGATCGGACAGGATGAGGCTGTACATGGCCAGCGCAGAAAGGACATAGCTGACGTCAACGAGCGTAAAGACATCGACGAATAACTGTACGGTCAGCGCGGCCGCAATCGGCAGTATGGCGATGAGGAAAGCAAGAAAGACTTTGCGGGAAAGCTGCGCCCTGCGTCTGATCGTGTTCATGAAATTGAGCAGCAGTACCCCGATTATCGGTGCCAGGGAAAAGGGGTACAGGGGGCCGCGGAAATACTGGTTTTCCGATGTGATGTAGACGAAGCCATCGATGAACAGGGCGCTGACAAACGAGGCAAAAAAGACTGCCCACAGGCCGAGCGCGGCGTGAAGAAGCTTGCTCGTGCGCAGCTTTTCACCGCAGCAGTGCAGCAGATAAGTCGTCAGCATGATTGGTGGCAGGGAGAGCAGCAGTGTTTCAAGAAAGAGCAGGAAAACGAATGCCGCTCTTGGAACCGTATTGTATTGAAAGACCAGCTCAACGATGCCGGAAAGGCAGCACAGCATGAAAATGATAAAATAACTCAGGAAAAAGCGCCTGCTCCAGCGGTCGAACCCGGGAATGACAATGGTGAACCATAAGCCCAGCGCGCTCAACAGCAGCGCGGCGCCGGATGTGGAGAAGCTAAAGGATTCGATCCAGATATTCACTCGTCAACACCTCCCAAGGAAAACGGATAGCGCAGCTTTTTGAGCTGTCTGCGGACGCCCTCCGGGGTCAGCGGTTTGACCATGAATCCACAGGCGTCGGTGTCCCATGCATCGAGGGAATATTCGGGATACGCCGTCAGATAGACGACCCTGGTGCCCGGATTGATTTTAAGCAGCGCATGACAGAGATCAAGGCCGCTGGCCGTTCCCAGCTCGATATCCAGGATGGCCAGATCGATCCGGTTCACTTTCGCATATTCAATCGCCTCCTGCGGCCAGTTAAAGCCCGCGATCATAGCGTTCGGCGCAACCTCCTCCAGAATCAGCAGATTGTATGAGAGGATGGCTTTGTTGTCGTCCACCATGATAATGTTGAGCGATTCGTCGCTCTCGGCTACAGTGGAGAGCAGTGTGCCGACGTCCACATCCAGGATCCTGGCGAGACGGGTGATCATGGCGGCATCCGGCAGACGGTTTCCGCTTTCCCATTTAGAAATCGTGGCTTTGTTGACAAACATCAGGCTTGCAAGCTGAATCTGGGTAAGGCCCTTTTTCATTCTCAGTTTTCTCAATGCATCCGCAAACAGGATGTTCATGGCATCAGCGCTCCCCCTTTCATACTTTGACTTGATGCCGCAGGCATTGAGTCCCATTTGTGTTGCGCCAGCGGCACAATTGAAGTATGAAAGGCTTGCCTTTCATACTTCCAGTCATGGAGCTCAGCCCCACAAAAAAATCATGAAAGATCCTTTCATACTTCCAGTCATGGAGCTCAGCCCCACAAAAAAATCATGAAAGATCTTTTCATACTTTATGATAATCCAGTGCAATTATAATAGCAAGGTTTGAAAATGGCTGGCTATTCAATGATGTTATGTGAGCAGTTATAAAAAAGGCTGGTTATTAAATGATAATGTGTGAACAGTTATAAAAATGGAAAGAAGTTGGCATTCTGGCAACCTCTCTTGAACTGAAGGGGAAAAGATGGAATAATGTAGTTATTTCAGCTAATATTTCAGCTAATGACAGGTTTTTCCGCAGCACAAGGAGGAATGCTGAGGAAAAATCTGAACAAAAATGCCTCAAGGCATATTTTGTTCAGACGCATCCCACAGGGATGCGCCAAATACGATATAAACTATGCTTGATGCATAGTTTATACCTACATATGTGATGAAACACACGCTATGGAAGAACGGGGAGGATTAAAGCATGGGTGAATCGGAAGGCAAGAGTTTGAAAGATCTGTATGGCGAGAACAGAAGGATCCACGATGAAAAGTATGACAAATCGTTGGCGGCCACTTGCATTAACGGTACATTCGTTGGCAAAAAGACAGACGGTATCATTGCCTATAAGGGCATCCCGTTTGTCAGCAGACAGCCCATTGGAGAGCTGCGCTGGAAAGCGCCGGAACCCTACTGCGCGGACGAAGGTGTGTATGAAGCGTACTACAACGGGAAAACCTCCTGGCAGCCGAAGGGTGACCCGGCGGCCGAATATGTCCAGGGTGAGGACTGTCTGTACCTGAACATATGGAGGGCTGATGACGCGAGCAAGGAAAAGAAGCCGGTCATGGTGTGGATATACGGCGGCGCCTTTGAGTCAGGAGGTACGGCGGATCCGAATTATGAAGGACACAACTTTGTCACGGAAAACCCGGACATCATCCTCGTCACCATCGCGTACAGAGTCGGTGTTTTCGGCTTCTTCCATTTGTCTCATTTGGCGGATGGCAAGGACTATGCGGATGCGCAGAACCTGGGGCTTTTGGATCAGATGATGGCGCTCAAATGGGTTCATGAGAATATTGAAGCTTTTGGCGGTGATGCCGATAATGTTACGATCTGGGGCGAATCCGCCGGTGCCGCAAGCTGCATTCTGCTTCCGCTGCTGGAAGGGTCACACGCCTATTTCAAGCGCATCATCGCCCAAAGCGGCTCTCACCTTCAAACAAGGTCTCCGGAACAGGCCATCGCATGCACTGATCGGGTGATGGAGGCGCTGGGGTGCAAGAGCGTCGCCGATCTGATGAAGGTCGATGCGGAAAAGCTTGCGAATACGGTGGGAGAACTGTTCGGTATTTATCAGGTGCTTGGAATGCGCACATTCCCGGAGCGGGATGGGAAATACCTGCCTGTGGAGACGGCAGGGGCTTACGAGAAAGGCGCGGCAAAGGACATCGTGATCCTTCATGGCTGCAACAAGGATGAATTTAACACCTTCGTTTCGGCCACGGGAGAGGAAGGCTTCATCGAATGGGGCAAGCAGCGCAAGGAGGAGATTCTTGCCAAGCTCACCAATGAAGAGAAGGCACTGGTCGAGAGTTACTGCCAGAGCAAGAAGCAGGGCAGCCATGAACCTTACAGTTGCCTGGTGGGACAGATGCTGTTCATCGCCCCGCAGATCAGAGTGGCGGAGGAGCAGGCCAAAGCCGGCGGCAAGTCATATACCTATTACTATACAGTCGAATCTTCCTTGCCGCTGATGAAGGCCGGACACGCGACGGAGGTTTCGACAGTACTCTGCCATCCCGAGCTGACTGACCTGACGGGCAGAAGATACGATGAGACCTTTGGCAGAACCATGCGCAGGATGTGGGTTCAGTTCGCCAAGACCGGAAATCCTTCCCTTTCAGCGGATATTTCTCCTGACGGAGTAGCGAAGGAGTGGCCGCCCTACGATCTGGAGGACAAGCGGGTAATGGTCCTCGACGAGAAGGATATTCACCCCGAAAAGGAAGCCGATTTAAAGATCGTCGATTGGGAAAGGACCTATTTCCTGACCAATTATTATATGCCGTGAGGCACAGCCGGCACAAGGGGACGGTCCTTTTGTGCTGATGGAAATCATCTTCGATGCTATTTTCGGCTTGGGTAATGTATATGGTGGAGACAAGCGAGCCGATTTGCTCCGAAGGCGGTTCGCTATGTCAGAATTCAGAGCGGCCAAAATCCACGCTGATAGATGAGCCTTGCTGATGCGATACTGCATCGGTTTGTCATGAAATTAGAGTAGCGAAAACCCACTCTAATAGGGGAGAAAACACAAAAGGATCATATGTGTGCTTGGTGATGAACACAAAAGGACCGTCCCTGTGTGTGTCAGCCTCCCGCCGAAATAAAGTGTATGAAAAAGGCGCGGTAAAGACGGCTTGCGGATTCAGCTCCTCCGGAGATTTCCAGGCGGGTCCGGGGGAGCTTCAGCGGGCCGAAGGGGCGCGGCGGCAAAGCTTCAAGCCTTACGATGCAATTTTCGCAGTTTATAATGCCATTATCCATAAGGACGGCATTTTCAAATGACAGAAAAAACCTTTCAAGGCGTGTGATGTCCACCGCCCATTCTTCTTTATATATCATGCATTTTCCCGTTTTTTAAGAAAAAGACGCAGCAGCCTCCGGTCGGTCAGATTGTCTTCTCACCTGGATCTGGCCCGGGCCAGTCTGCTTTTTCATCTGGATCAGACTCTGTCCAGTCTGTCTTCTCTCCTGAATAAGGCCTTGTCCAGTCTGCCTTTTCTCCTGAATTAGATTCGGGACAGCCTTTCTTTTCTCCTGGATCAGTCCCTGGCCAGTCCGTCTTTTTTCCGCAATAAGTCCTTGGCAAGTCTGTATCCCAAAGCCGTGGCCTCTTTTGTCACGTTGTCCGCGATATCGTGAACGCTTTCGCAATTGCCGCAAAGATGGAGCCATGGAGGGAGGGCGCCGTTTTTTTCGAAAGGACGGCACAGAGCCCGGTCCGGGACAAGGCCTGTGGCCGTTAGGATCGTGTCGCAGGGAATTTCCCAGCGGCGTCCGCTGTCGAGGTTTCGGGCTATTACGCCCCGTACGCGCCCGCTGCCAAGAACCTCGTCTATGGTGGTCCTGGTGAATAAAGGTATGCGGCAGGCTTTGAGACAGTCCCGCTGGTTTTTTGCGAGCCCTCCGGGACGATCTCTCTGTTCTAACATGGCCGCGACCTCCAGGCCGCTTTCCGTTAACTGCCGCGCCATAATCTGCCCGATGTCGCCGCTTCCCAGGATCACAAAGCGTTTCCCAATCCGATAGCCGCCCAGATTCATCATCTGCTGTGCGGTTCCTGCCGTGAATATCCCGGCGGGTCTTGTGCCGGCAATGCCGAGGGATTCGAAGCTTCTTTCCCTGCATCCGACGGCAAGGATGCAGTGTTCAAATTTCACGCGTTCAAGTCCGTTTCTTCCGGAAAGAAGGGCGGTTTTGTCCGGGGAGAGGGACAGGACAGTCGTGCCAGTTTGGACAATGATCCCGCTGTCTTTTATCTTTGGGATGAATTTTGCGGCGTATTCCGGCCCGGTCAGATTCTCTCCAAAAAGCCCCAGGCCGAAACCGCGATGCAGGCATTGCCTCAATATCCCGCCCAGTTCTTTCTCATGCTCCGAAAGCAGTACCCGCTTTCCATTCCCATTTCTTTCATTCCTGTTTATCAGATTGGGATTTAACTGCTTTATGTTCTGACATGGCGAAGCGTCTTTGGGGCAGACCGGCTCATGGATCAGGGCGGCTTTTGGCTGCTTTATGTTCTGACATGGCGAATCGCCTGTGGGGCAGACCGGCTCACATATAGACAAAGCTGCGGCCATTCCCGCGGCTCCCCCGCCGATAACGAGAAAATCGTATTCATTCATGTTTGACATATGATTTTTTGATTCTTATCGAGGCGATGTTACTGTTCATGTCTCAATGTCAGCAAGTTAAGATACTGTTCATGCCTCAATGTCAGCAAGTTAAGATACTGTTCATGCCTCAATGTCAGTAAGTTAAGAAAATGAGAGAATTCTCTGAGATCCAGAGGGTGGACAAGGCGCGGAGCGACTCTGAGCGCCTACAAGGGCAGTCACTAAAGGCGACTGCCCTTGTGGGTGCTGAATAGTTACAAATGATTTCACATTCGGGAAACCATTCTGAAAAAGCAGTCTCGTTTATCGTCATCTCCGTAGCCGTCAGATCCCGGACTGAATTCTTCAGCCTTTTCCTATCCAGGTATTCTTTATAAGTAACACCCGTTGCCTGCCTGAATTTTCTGGAAAAGCAGCTTGGCTCGAAACCAGTCATTCATTTTCCCCCATGATCCTGTATGATCATATCGGCACAATGCAAAACACAACATAAATACTGGCAGTACTGAATAGAGGTATTGTATCATTGAAATCTGCTTTTTCCAAGAAGAGGCCCGTAACACGGATGCCTATCATATAGAGGCCGATAATACGAGTACCTGTAAGCACCGGGTCTTTTCCTTTAACTGCAAAGGCAAGCTTGGCAGTTACACTTAGGAACTGTCACAAAATTAATGTTTGACAGGTGGCAGTTTAGCAATCCTCCCGGTAACGAGAGCAACTGCGTTCTCCGCAATGTGTTGAGAAATAAGGATTGGATGATAAGGTGAATGAAAGGAATAAATGGAAAATAAGAAAAGAAATAAATGGCAAAGTAAATGAATTGAACGACAAAAGTAAATGTGTTATATTAAAAACCAGAAAAATATTGTAACTCTTCAGTTAGTGCCTCGCGCAAGCGCAGGGGACAGCAAATATACCGCGATGAATCTGAAGGATGCGGAGCCGGATAATGAGTATTTTGACAATGATACATTTAGGGCTGACAGCCGGAATAAATCCGTGTTACTACTCAGGTAGCCGCTTGCACTTGCTGCAAGCGGAGTACAAAAAAGCAGAACAGCAAGCAAAAGACGCATGGGAATGCGCGTAAGCGCCGCGTCTTTTGCCGTAACTGCTCAGGGAACCTGAGCGGTTACAAATCCGTAAGAAAGTAAGTCGATATAAAAGTGTTCCTGGACAAAAGATGAGCCGGTTTGCTCCGCATGAGCAGTCGTCAAAGACGGCTGTGAATGGTATGCTGAATGGAATTACCATGATCTCATCAAATGCCTTAGACATCAGATCTCGGATCCCGGACTGCCAGAAGGAAGCATTATGGAAGAAAGAATTGAACGGATTGTTCTATCGGAGGGAATTACTTTACAGATAACAAGCACCATTACCGAGGCGGCTAATGCCGTGCTTTTTTGCTTTTCTGACCCCTTTTTTGAAGATGGACGGCATTTAAAAAGAAGGATGGAGGGGGTCTTTGACGGAAGCGGCATTGCGCCTGTTATAATATCAAATGAAGTGTCCGTAAAGGAAAAGGATAAATGGGATGCTTCAATGATGAAGGAAATTTTTGATGCGCTTCAGAAGAAATTTTCGAAATTTGCCCCCTGGTTTTTGTGTTATTCGGAAGGCCTGCTTTGCGGACCTGTGTACGACTGTCTCATGAGTTATGGACCGTCTGCGCTGGCTTATGTATTTTTTTACCCTGAAAAGGATATAGATATAAGGACATATGACAGCTCTCGATTTTATTCTGTCAGAATGGAATCAAAAGCTGCCGATATGATATTTGAAACCGGTTTATTTGTATTTATTCATGTTTTGCCCTGTGTAGAACAGAATGGGACAGGGGAGCCTCCGACGGAAAAAGAAACCCGGAAGCAGGAAGCGGGGGTGTTTACAGATCAAAAGGGAATGACGCCGCATGAGTTGGGAGCATCTTCTTTTTCGGAAGAACTGAATATGGATATCGCCGCTATATTCTCTGATTCTCTGTTGCGAAGCAGAGAAAGGGTCTGGGAAATATTTTTTACAATAACCGAAGAAAAGGAATTTCAGGAAGCGGAACTTCCTCTTCAAATCAAAGATATTTGCGGAATGCTTGAACAGGGAAGCGGGGAAGCGGCCCTTTGCTTTGATCAGATAAGGAAAAAGCTGCCATTAAGAAAAGACCTGCCATTAAGAAAAGACCTGCCATCTCAAAATGACTTGACATTCAAAAAAGACCTGCCTTTATCCGATCAGGGCAGCCGGAATCGGGATTATAGGGATCAAAATGACCGGGATCAAAATAGTTTGGATCGGACTTTTTTTGGTGAATTGATTCCGGAGGGGATTTTCGGGGGGCCGGAAACGGATATTTCCTGGAGGATGCCTACGGAGGAGGAGTCGGAAGCGATGCTTCTTCTTGATAATGCGGAGGAAAAAATAAGAAGGTCCTGGGAAGAAGCCTGGCCCCGGGATCTTTTCTGGGAGGCGGCCGCAGCGGAAAAAGGGCATCCGTTTGCCCGGCGCAGACTGATGGAGCATTTTCTCTTTGACCTCTCAGAGGAGGAGAAAAAGGCGGTTTTAAAGAGTCTTTTTCAAGAGGCGGAGGCGAAACACAGTTATGCGCTGATCTTTCTGGGCCTGTTATCCGAGAGTGGCGAAAGTGGCAAATTCGGATTCCAAAAGACGGATCCTTATAAAGCCCTTGATTTTTACATGAAGGCTGCCCGGCTTTTCGATCCGGAGGGGTATTACCGCGCGGGGCGTCTTTATGAGCTTTGTTTCCATCAGCCCGAAGAGGCTGTTCGTCTTTATCGGAAAGCTGTTCATGCTAATTATCTGCCGGCCTTTAGAAAGCTGGTCTCTTTCCTGGAGAAGGGTAATGGCGAGGCGACGGATCCGTATGAGTTCCACTATCTTTATGAGAAGCTTGCTGACAGGGCGAATTTGTATTATGGATGGGTCCGGCTTGCGGAATACAATGAAAAAGAGGGCAACATGAAGGATGCGGCGGAAGCATTTCTCGCTGCGCTTGGCAGTGAAGTTTTTGATGAAAAAAATGAAGCTGAATGGTCTTATCCGATAGGGAATGACAGGGAGGGAGTATTATTGATCCATGAAGATGGGGAACTCCCTGAGCCTGATGAGATCAGAATACATCTGGGGAAACTCCTGTTTGAGCATCCTTCGGTTTCATGTGATGTAAATGCTCTTTGGTGCTTTAAGGAAGCGGCCGAGGGACTCATGGATAATTGTTTTGAAGAAAAGGAAGATATACGCTCCTTTTTGAAAATGATCGAAGAAAGAGGTCATCAAAACCCGAAGGCGGGGGAGGCTTTCTATTATTGGGGACTGTGCCGATTGAAGGGAAACGGCTGCAGGCAGGATGCTTCCGAAGGACTCCTTTGTATAGAAACGGCATTACAGTTGGGCTTTGTGGAACCGTATGGACGCGACGACGCATCTGCCGGTCCCGAATTAAAGCAGCCGGAAAATACTGTAAAGGAGGAGCCATATGGATATGACACTGCATATGACACGGCATCGGTCAGCCGGCAATTACAGGGGCCGGAAATCACTGTGAATATAGAGAGCAGTGAGGCGGGAACCACTGTGAATCCGGAGAGCGGGAAAGGGGAAGCTCCTGTGAATATAGAGAGCAGTGAGACGCAAAGCTATGCGGCTTTTCTGAGGGAGATAAAAGAATTTCCCAAATATGTCAAGAACGCGAGAGCAGACAAAAGGACGCGTCGGAAGGAAGCGGCCCTTCGTCTTAAGATACTGACGATGATGGGTCTTGACGAGGATGCACTGAAGAGATTTTTACAGGACAGCACAGTTTCCTTTACAAGCGATGATGAATACGGAACATTTCCGCCTGTTCCTGAGGATGACAGGGACCAGGCCATTTTAAATGAGATCAGGAAAATGGAGCGGAGGCACAGGGCAACAGCCTATCTGGTACAGATTTCGGATAGTATTTCGGAGATCTGGGTCAGTGTTTTTTATGTATCTTCCGAGGTGGATGAGTGGGCCTTTGACAGGGAGCAGCTCCTGGAATCCTCTCCCTTTGTGTATGCTTTTAATCTAAGGCACTCGGGAGACGCCCGGCCTGATATTGGACCCATCGGCATCTTTGTGGAGAATGGCGCAGTTCATAGAATATGGTAGGGCAGTCAAATTTACTTACAGCGGGGACCGGGAGGCAATTCTTAAGAAGCTAAGAAGCCGGATGCCTTTAATTTTGAAAACGTCATCACCCTGGCAAAGGAAATTCCCGCGCTCATCAGTGCCGCGGAAGTATGAAAAGCAAGCTTTTCATACTTCATTTGTGCCGCTGGCGCGACACAAATGGGACTCAACGCCTGCGGCATTAAGTCAAAGTATGAAGCCGGAAACTTCATCCTGAGTTAAAGAGCAGGCTTCGAATGCGGATGCTCCTGGAAACAAGTCTAAAATTCAAGAGGAACTATAAATAATTTGAAAGGGACTGTGCCCGGAAAGCGTTTCCGGCGTTTATGAAAGGGACTGTGCTCGGAAAGCGTTTCCGGCGTTTATGAAAGGGACTGTGCCCGGAAAAGCGTTTCCAGCGTTTCCTTCATGCAGCGGGCTCCCTGGCAGCAGCCCATGCCTGTACCGGCGCGGCGTTTTATGCCATCGAGAGTTTTGGCCCCGCGGCGAATCGCGTCCCGTATTTCCCCACGGCTGACATCCCCGCAGCGGCAGACTATTTCCCCATAGTCCGGGTCAAGCCTGACCAGGGCAGCGCGTTCCGCCTCGTCCATGCCGGAAAGACGGACAGGAGCCCTGCGTACCGGGTTGAAGGAGGAGTTCCTGCCCGGGTGGCCAAGGAAGGCGCCTGCCATTTCCGCCGCAGCCTGCCCAAGCTCTGCCGCGCAGGTAAGTCCGGGTGTCTTAATTCCCATAAGGCTGATCAGGCCGTCTTCCTGAAGGAGGGTGAAGGAATGTATCGGGCGGTCTGTCGGCACCCAGATCCCGTCTTTTTGCTCTACATGATAGGGATTTGGACGCAGGGCGGAAAAGCTCCGGATCTGTTCGGAAAGCGGGAGAGAGGGAACGATCTCCTCACAAAGCCTTGCGATCTCCTGAAGGCCCTGGCGGCTTGTGGCACCGTCGGGTGCCGATGCGCGCTCCCTTTCCGTCGCACCGGCCAGAAGGCTGCCGTCTACAGTGGGTACAAGGGTAAGCCCCTTCCCTGAACAACTGCCATTTCTTTCTTCCGGTTCGTGAAAAATGATATGATCAACAAAGCCTTCAAGGGAAGCATCGAACACGATGTAGTCAGCCGCCGAAGGATAAATCCGCACTGCCGGGATTTCCAGCATTTCCCTCACCGCATCGGAAGACAGCCCGGCGCAGTTCACCACCGTCCGGGCAAGGAAGCTTTCCCGGCTGCTTTCCAAAAGGAAACCTTTTTCGGTCCGTTCCATGTGAAGGAGCGTCCGACCGAAGAGAAAGCGGACATTATTGTCGCATGCATTTTCATAGGCGGCGAGACCCAGTTCCCACGGATCTACGGTGCCTGTATCCGGAGCATAAAGGGCTGCGGTTAGCCTTTCGGAAAGCCTGGGCTCGAGGGTCAGGGTTTCCTCCCGGGAGAGGAGCTTAAGGCCGGGGACGCCGCTTTCCATGCCGTTCCGGAGCTTTTTTTTAAGAACCGCTTCTCCCCGCGGCCCGAAAGCCGCCATCAGCGAGCCGCAGTGGCGGAAGCGCACGCCCAGTTCCCTGCAAAGCCCATCGAAATTTTTGTTTGCCCGCACGCACATTTTCGCCTTTAACGTGCCAGGCTTGTTGTCACAGCCGGTATAAACAATTCCGGAATTTGCGCGTGTAATGCCGGTGCAGGCATCCTCACGTGCCTCTAATACCTTTACACTGATATCCATAGCGGCAAGGGCCCGGGCGGCAAAGCAGCCCAGAACCCCGGCTCCGATTACGATTGCATCCGCATGTTCCATTTGTTCTGTTTTCTGCCTCCCTGGCATAGCGAACCGCTTGTGGGTCAAACCGGCTCGAAAGCTGTTTCAGAATCTTTCCCGCACGGTGCCGGGGTGTTCCAGGTGATAACCGCCAAGCGTTTCCATACGTTTCCGGAAGCTTTCACTTTTCAGTATTTCAAGAAGCAGCCGTACCATTGGACTGTCAAAGGCACTGTCCGGGATCAGGAGGTCATACTGCTCCATGCAGACGGGGAGGAAGTCCAGACCATAAAGCCGAGCGGCGGAATAGATTCCCATACCTGCGTCAGCCGTTCCTGCGGCAATCTGGGCAGCTACCGCGGTGTGGGTGAATTCCTCGCGGTCATAGCCGTAAATCCGGGCCGGATCCAGGCCCTTTTCCCTGCAAAGGTAATCGATCAGAATCCTCGTACCTGAGCCTTTCTGGCGGTTGACGTAACGAAGCCCCTCCCTTGAAAGGTCTTCCAGAGAGTGGATGTGCAAAGGGTTTCCGGAGGGGAGCATCAGGCCCTGGGTCCGGCCCACGCATTCTACCAGGGAAACGCCGCCTTTCGGGAAATACTTCCGGATGAAGGATGTATTGTAGCTTCCGTCAGCCTCGTTCAGAAGATGGATGCCGGCAGCATGCGCTTCCCCGCGACGGACGGCCATAATGCCGCCCATGGAGCCCACATGGGTAGAGCTCATGAACAGGGAGGGAGAGGCTTTGTGCAAAAGATCCGCGCATTCATCCAGCAATGGGTCATGGCTTCCGATGACGACAAGGGTGTGTTCCAGCGCCCGGGCTTCCCTTAACAGCTCGACCTCGATTTCCTCGCCGGCCTCATATCCTTCTTTTCCCTGAGGGATTGTAAGGATGCCGTCGGCTTTCATGAAGGAAGAAACCACGCCGGCACCCCTGCCCAGAGGGGACGCGACCGTTTTCCCGCCGACCTTCCCGAGGCGGACCCGTACATATTCCTGATATTTAAGTCCGGAAACGACCGACCTGGTCAGGACAGCCCGGCATCTTTCCGGAATTTCACCGGCCGTATGATTCCAGATTTCCAGGAGGGGCTTTAAGAGTTTGGAAAGCACCAGAATGCCTGAGACAGGATAGCCCGGCACGCCCAGGATCGCCTTATCTTTTCTGTGAGCCAGAATTGCCGGTTTGCCGGGGCGGATGGCAATCCCATGACAGAGAATAATGCCGGCCTCTTCTATGGCTTTTGCGGAATAATCCTCCCTTCCCGCGGAGGAGCCGGCGTTCAAAAGGACAATGTCGCATTCCGACAGGGCTTTTTCAAGGGCAGAGCGGATATCTTCCGGTTTGTCGGGAACGATGGGATAGGTCCTGGGTTCCGCGCCCCATTCGCGCAGCATGGCGGAAAAGATGGATGAGTTGAATTCCGGGATGTCGCCGTCTTTCAGGGAGTCGGCGGGAGCCACGATCTCGTCTCCCGTCGGAATGATGCCCACCACCGGACGCGTTAGAACATCGACTGACAGGACGCCGGCAGCCAGCATGGCACCTACGGCAGCCGGGGTGATATCCATGAAGGAGGGAAGGATCATTTCCCCTGCGCAGATATCTTCTCCGATTTGCCGGACATGCTGCCAGGGGACAGCCGGAGCGTAGAGCTTTACGGACCGGTCTGGCTGAAAGATCACGTCCTCTACCATGATAACGGCGTCACAGCCGTCCGGGACTGGGTCGCCGGTATCCACGATGGTATAATCTTTCGGGTCAAGCAGTACGGGTGTGGTCTCGGTGGCCCCAAAGCTTAAGGAAGATTTCAGAGCAATGCCGTCCATGGCACTGGCAAGGTAATGTGGGGCGCTGATATGGGCATATACGGCCCGCGCGGTCTTTCGACCGCAGGCTTCCGCTACGGGCACCGTTTCCGATCCGGCGGAAAAGCCCTCCCGACGCATGGTTTCAAGGAAGCTTTCCTTCGCTTTTTCAATGGGCATTGTGGTAAGATATTCAAAAGCCATAGTATTTGTCCTTCTTCGTTTATAATTATTCAGCGCACTCTGGAATTCAGAGAATTCGGGGGCTTTGGAGTTTTAAAAGAGTTCAGGGAATTCAGAGAATTCAGGGACTTCAGAGGTTTAAAGAGTTCAGGGAATTCAGAGAAAATTTAAGGAATTCAGGGAACTCAGGGAATTATATAAGCTGCTGAGCAGAGTGCCGAATCGTTACCTTTATTCATTCAATGATCAGAGCATGGGATTCATTCAATGGTTAGAGCATGGGCAGGAGATTTGAGTTTCCATCTCGAAGATGGGTCTCAGATAAATCCTTCCCTGTTAAAGTGGTTTCCGGGCAGGGAAAAAGCTGAAAATACTTATTTTCCCTGCCCGGGGTTCAGGGGGTGAAGGTCTGAGCAGTAATGCGGAGTTCCGCATGGTCAGCGTTCAGCTTATCAGTCAATGGCATACAGTCGGACGGATATTTTGCTTCCGGCGGCTATGCCCTCGCAGTCACGTGGAATGCGGAAGTAGCCGTCTGATGCCGCGAGGCTTGTAATGAGGCCTGATTTGCTGTGGATGGGGACTGCGTGGCAAAGGCCGTCTCTTTCTTCAAGGCATACGCCGAGATAATGCTCCCGGCCGTCATTGGCGCTGATGGTTTCATCGAGTACTGCCTGGATTTCCCGTATATGTGCTTTCCGTCCCATTAGCCTGGATACCAGGGGCCGGACAAATAGCTCTGATACAAAAAAAGCGGCCATCGGATGTCCGGGCAGCCCGAATACTGCCTTTCCTCCCGCAATGCCAAGGATCGTGGGTTTGCCAGGCTTCATGGCGATCCCGTGAAAGAGCAGGCTGCCGTGTTTTTCAATCACCCGGCAGGTACTGTCCTTCATTCCAACAGAACTTCCGCCGGATACAAGGACCAGGTCGCATTCTTCGAGCGCCCGTCCCACGGCAGCGTCCAGCAATGCCTCATCGTCTTTCAGGATACCATAAAAGATGCATTCCGCTCCGGCATCCTGAAGCAGGGCAGAAAGCATTACGGAATTCACGTCCCGTATCTGTCCGCCTTTGGGAGTTTCGGAAAAAGATACCAGTTCATCGCCGGTCGAGATAATTCCGGCCACAGGCTTCCGGCAAACAGATACCTTTGAATGGCCAAGGGCTGCCAGGGTGCCGATGTCCTGGACCCCCAGCCTTCGTCCCCGGGAGAGCACTTCCTTTCCTGGCCGGACATCGTCGCCCCGGAAAATCAGACAGGATCCCGGAGCGGCACTTTTCAGAATGCCGATGGTACCGTCTCCGTAATTCTCTGTGTATTCAATCATAACTACAGCATCGGCGCCTTTCGGCAGCTCGCCCCCGGTAGGGATGGAGGCGCATTGGCCCGAGCCGATTTCCATGACGGGCGTCTCCCCCATCAGAACCTCTCCCGTAAGCACAAGAAGCGCTGGTATGGCCTCCGAGCAGCCAAAGGTATCCGAGGAGCGCACAGCATAACCGTCTACGGTGGAACGGTTGAAGTCCGGCACATATTCCGCAGCAATGACCGGTTCGCGGAGCACCCTGCCCAATGCCTCGGAAAGGGGGACGAGCTCTCCGCTCATGGTCAATGTAAAGCTTTCTTCAAGCAAAGACGCGACTTCTTCAGGTGTTTTTACCGTCAGCATTTGCTATGCTCCTTCCTTTTCAGAGTTTTTTTGCCGCCCTGATTTCATGACATGCCGAAGTTCCTGTGCGGCAAGGCGGATACTCCATATTTTAATAGAGCGGTTTTTGTCACTCTGATTTTGTGATAAGGTGACGCGGTGTCGCATCAACGAGACCCTATTGTTCATGAACAAAGATATTGAACTGTGAACTGTGAGAATGCCGGCAAAATGATGCGGCATCGTATTGGCATTGCGGCTGTTCTTCCATTAATGATCTGCCGGTCAAAGGTCTCGAGACATGCAGTATAAAGTGTTTATGTTACGATCACATGAACAGGATATTGCATGGCGAAGGACTTTTGACAGGCAAATCATAAATATAGCAAATATAATACATTATAATGTAATAAAGGCGGATTCTTATGGAGAAAAAGAATCATGGGACATGGAATCCGTCTCCGGTCGGACGGAAAAGTATTCCAGGACGAAATCCCGGAAGTCCTTAGCCATGGGGGAGAGGTATTTTTCGCGTCGGAAGCAGACCATCATCTGCCTTGAGAAGCGCTGGTCATGGATGGGGATGAGCCTGATCTTTCCATCGCCCCGGTACAGGGGGGCGCAGCTCACCGGCACAAATCCGACGCAGAGGCCGGCGGCGATCATCTGGCGGTGAATCTCCCGGGTATCGGCAAAGCATTGCGTGCCGAATGTAAGGGAGAGCGCGGCGCAGATCCGGAAAGGGAATTCCGCGTATTCGCGATCCCGCAGGAACACGATGTCCTGCTTTTCCAGAGCTTTCGGGCTCAGAAAGGGAGATTTTGCCAAAGGGTGACCGGCCGGTATGGCGGCCGCGTAGCTCTCCTTGTAAAGGGGGTATCCGGAATACTTTTCGTATTCCCGTTCATCCGGATAGATGAGCATATCGTACTCATTGATATCCAGTCGCCTGTTTTTTTCAATAGCACCGGTGATTTCAAACTCCGCTTCCGGGCAGGCCTTGCGAAAGGCCATGAGGCATTCCGCAAGGCCTTCACAGCAGCCTGCCGTCCCGATCCTGAGCCGGGCCTTTGTTCCGGTGGAAAGCAGGCGGATGTCGTCCATGGCGTAACCAAGTTCTCTCAGGACCATGCTGCTGAATTCCAGCATACGGGCTCCAGCCGGATTAAGAAGGAGCTTCCGGCCTTTCCTTTCAAACAGGCTGGCTCCCAGTTCTTCCTCCAGCGTCGCAAGGTTTTTTGACAGTGAAGACTGGGACAGGTGGAGGTATTCCGCCGCCTGCGAGACATTTTCGAGCTGCGCGACAGCCGCGAAGCACTTCAATTGTTCGATTCTCATGTCGCCTGCTCCCTCCCTGTCATTTCCCATTCTCCATGCTCCTTTCTCCCTTTCCTTATTCGAAAAGGAGATAAGGGATTTGGTCGCCTTTCTTGCGCGCGCAGTTTGCTTTAATTATAATAGCATATATAGCTATATATATCCATACAAGGGACTGGCTTCCCACCCTCGAAATCAAAGCAAAAGCCACTTTTTACACCCCCACACTTGCGATTAAGCGAGGATTTTTTTGAGTATTCCCACAGGTGCTTCAAATCAATTTTTGATGTGTGGCAGATGTCCAAAGACGGCGAAGAAGAGTGAAATGAGACAGAGTGGTCGTCCCTTTGGTGCGTTGAGACTGCCGTTTGGGGCAAAATTAGTAAAATGATAGGTGAATAGAATCTATCACAATCAAAGCAAAAGAAAAGTAAAATCATAGCAAAAAAAAGGCGAAATTTCAAAGGAGGTGAGCAAGGGCGTTTTGCCCGAAATGCTTATGAAACAGTTATTAATCAAACCGGAGAAATGTATTGGCTGCCGCAGCTGCGAGCTGGCCTGCTCTTTTGGTCATTATGAGCAGTTCAACCCGAAGCTTGCCAATGTCAAGGTATTTGAGTATGAGCAGGAGGCCGCCGCCGTTCCGGTGATGTGCCTGCAGTGCGAGGAGCCTTCCTGCCTCAAGGTATGTCCTGTCAAGGCCATCAGCCGCGATGAGAACGGCGCAGTCACGATCAATTACAGGAAATGTATTGGCTGCAAGATGTGCCTGAACGCATGTCCTCTGGGCAACATTTCCTTCCATCCGCTGGCAGGTCGCGTGTTCAAATGCGACTTCTGCGGAGGCGATCCGAAATGCGCGCGCAGTTGCCCGAGCGGGGCGATCACTTATGTGGAGTCCGATACCACCGATGAACGCCGCAAGCTTGCGGGAGACCGGCTCAGGGATCTGATCGGAGAAGGGGGGACGAAATGAAAAACGGTTATACAGGCAGGATTATCCGGGTCAACCTGAAAGAGAAAACGATCCGCACGGAGCCGCTTAATGAGCTCAGCGCCTCGCAGTATGTCGGAGCCCGCGGCCTCGGCACCAAATATTTCTGCGATGAATGCGATCCGAAATGCGATCCCCTTGGACCGGGCAACAACCTGATCTTCATGACCGGGCCGCTGACCGGGACATTCGCGCCATCCTCCGGCCGTTACAACGCGGTTGCCAAGTCCCCTCTGACGGGAACCATCGGCGCGGCCAATTCCGGCGGGCACTTCGGGCCGGAGCTGAAATATGCCGGCTATGACGGCATTATTTTCGAGGATATCTCCGACAAGCCGGTTTATCTTTACATTAATGACGACGTGATCGAGCTCCGGGACGCCTCCCATCTCTGGGGCAAGGACGTGTTTGAGACCACAGAGGCCCTTTATGAGGAATGCGGAAGCAATTTCCGGGTGGCCTGCATTTCCGCGGCGGGCGAGAACGGCGTGCTTTTCGCCGGCATTATGAATGACAAGCACCGCGCGGCGGGGCGCGGCGGCATGGGCGCCGTCATGGGAAGCAAGAAATTGAAGGCTGTGGCCGTCAAGGGCACGGGTTCCGTCTTTGTGGCGCGTCCGGAGGGCTTCTTCAAGGAAGCCATGGCGGCCAGGGACACCCTCCGCGCTCATCCGGTCACCGGCGCGGGCCTTTCCGCCTACGGGACCATGATTCTGGTGAATATTGTGAATAATGTGGGCGGCCTCCCCGTGAACAATGGGAGCGAGGGTTCCCTTTTCCCAAGGGCGGATGAGATTTCCGGAGAGTCCCTGACGGCCCGCCACCTGATTCGCAACAAGGGCTGCTTTGGCTGCCCCATCGGCTGCGGGCGGCTTACCGAGATTAAGGCCGGGGCCTTCAAGTCCAAGGGCGAGGGTCCCGAATATGAGGCCGGCTGGTCCTTCGGCGCCGACTGCGGCATCGACGACCTGGGCGCGGTCTGCAACGCGAACTTCCTTTGCAATCAGTACGGCATTGACCCCATCACCATGGGCACCACCATTGCCTGCGCCATGGAGCTTTTCAAGATCGGCGCCATTACGGAGGCGGACGTCGGCTTCCCGCTCCGTTTCGGTGATGCGGCCGCCATGGTCAGGGCGACGGAGATGACCTGCAAGGGCGAGGGCTTTGGCAAGATCATGGGCCTCGGATCCTACCGCATGGCGGAGAAATACGGTCATCCGGAGCTTTCCATGTCTGTCAAGAAGCAGGAAATGCCTGCTTACGATGGACGCGCCATCCAGGGCATCGGACTTGAATATGCTACCTCCAACCGGGGCGGCTGCCATGTCCGGGGATACATGATTTCCCCTGAGGTGCTGGGCATCCCGAAGGCCATGGATCCCCTGACCACCAAGGACAAGCCGGCCATGCTGAAGGTATTCCAGGATCTGACCGCGCTCTGCGATGCTTCCGGCATCTGCCTTTTCACCACCTTCGGAATCGGGCTGGCCGAGATTGCCGGCATGTACCGTGAAGCGGTTGGCAGTGATGAGAGCGATGAAGACATCCTTTTGAAGGGCGAGAGGATCTGGAACCTGGAAAAGCGCTTTAATATTGCCGCCGGGGTGGAAAAGGATACCCTGCCGCCCAGGCTTCTCCGCGAGGCCCTGCCGGAGGGGCCGGCCCAGGGCAAGGTCAACGACCTCTATACCATGCTCAAAGAGTATTATGCAGCCCGCGGTTGGGACAGTGAAGGCATTCCCACCGAAAGCAAGCTTAAGGAACTGGGCATTTAGAGCCGGGCATTTAGAACCGGGTATTTAGAGCCGGGCATTTAAAACCGGGAATTTACCGGGCATTTAAAACCGGGCATTTCATTGGGGTCATGAGCCGGGAGGAAATACCGCTTATGAAGGTTTCATTTTTTGCGTATTATCGGGATGAGGAATATGCCGGACGAAGGACGGATGAATTCTCGGCTGTGAAGGATTTAAGGTGTCTGGGGGAGGCACTGGGGGGAAGGTACGGAGAAAAATTCCGCCATGAATTCTTCTCCCCGGACAATAAGTCCCTGGGGGCGCAGGTCATCGTCCTGGTAAATGGGAGGCGGGCGGAATTCCTGCAGGGGCTGGACACGCCCCTTTCCGAAACCGATCAGGTGTCCATCTTCCCCATCGTGGCGGGAGGTTAGCGAAATGTTGAATACAGTCCGTAACTGTTCAACTTGATTGAACAATTACGGACTGTATCAGAAAGGCGGCGACAGTTATGCCTGTTAGCAAAGAAGATATCGATGGGATCCTGAAGCATTATCCCAGAGAGCAGCGCTACAGCCTGGCCATCATGCAGGATCTGCAGCGCAGGTATAATTATATTCCGAGAGAGGGGATGGAGGCTCTGTCTGAGTATCTGGGCTGTCCCCTCTCCAATTTGTATTCTATGGCGACTTTTTACAAGGCGCTGAGCCTGAAACCGAAGGGCAGGCACATTATCAAGCTTTGTGACGGAACCGCCTGCCATATCCGGGGGGCGGTTCCTCTGCTGGACGGTCTTCGCCGCCTGCTGGAGATCGGGGAAGGGGAGACCACGGAGGATGGCTTGTTCTCGCTGGAGCTGGTCAATTGCCTGGGTTCCTGCGCGCTGGCGCCGGCCATGGTGGTCGATGAGGCTTATTATGGGAATATGACGCTGGAAAAGCTTCCGGGCATCCTGGAGCAGTATAGGAAGGAGGCGAGCGGATCATGAAGACCATACGTGTCTGCTGTGACACCGGCTGCCTGGCCAGCGGGAGCATGAAGGTGGCCGAGGAATTTGAACGCCTGTCGGCGGGGAGCGGCGTGCGGGTGGAGTGCCATGTCAAGCGCACCGGCTGCAACGGTTTCTGTGAAAAGGGGCCGTTGGTGACGATCCTCCCCGATGACATCTCCTATTATCAGGTGAAGCCCTCGGATGTTCCGGAAATCCTGGAAAAGACGATTGGGAAGGGTGAGGCCGTAGAGCGCCTGCTGTACAGGAATGACAAGGGCGAGAGGGTGCTGAGGCAGCAGGATAATCCTTTTTATGCCCCTCAGCTCAAGATCGCCCTTCGTAATGTCGGCAGGATAGATCCTGAGAACGTGGACGATTATCTTGAAGAGGGCGGTTATCAGGCATTGAAAAAAGCCCTTGGCATGACGCCCGGGGAAATCCTTGACGAGATGGATGTTTCCGGCCTCCGGGGCAGGGGCGGCGCGGGCTTCCCAACGGGGCGCAAGTGGCGTACGGCAGCAGGCTACGATGTATTCCCCAAATATGTGGTCTGCAACGGCGACGAGGGGGATCCGGGCGCGTTTATGGACCGCTCCATACTGGAGGGAGACCCTCACAGCGTGATCGAGGGGATGGCTATCTGCGCGTTGGCCATCGGCGCGGAGGAGGGCTTCCTTTATATCCGTGACGAGTATTCCCTGGCGGTCGAGAATTTCCGCGCGGCCATCAGGGTCGCGGAGGAGAGGGGCTTCATCGGGGATTCCGTCATGGGATCCGGGAAGAAGCTGCATCTTTCCGTGGTGCGGGGCGGCGGCGCCTTTGTCTGCGGGGAGTCCACTGCCCTGATGCAGTCCATTGAGGGCAAGGTGGGGGAACCGAGGGCGAAGTATATCCGTTCGGTGCAGCGCGGCCTGTGGGACCACCCGACCGTGCTCAATAATGTGGAGACCTTTGCCAATGTGCCCTACATCATTATGCATGGCGCGGCAGGCTACGCGGCCATCGGTACGGAGGGCAGCAAGGGGACCAAGGTCTTCACGCTCGTGGGAAAGGTCCGGCGCACAGGGCTTGTGGAGGTGCCCATGGGCGTCACGCTGCGCCAGTTGATTTATGACATTGGCGGGGGCGTGCAGAACGGGCGTCCTTTCAAGGCCGTCCAGACCGGAGGACCGTCCGGGGGATGCATCCCGGAGAGCATGATGGATCTCCCCGTGGACTTCGACACCCTGAAGGAGTATGGGGCCATGATGGGATCCGGCGGCATGATCGTCATGGATGACCGGAGCTGCATGGTGGAGGTCGCGAGGTATTATGTGGATTTCCTTTGCGGCGAAAGCTGCGGGAAGTGCACCCCCTGCCGGGAGGGCCTGAAGCAGATGCTTGCCATCCTGGAGGATATCTGTCACGGCAGGGGCACTATGGAGGATCTTGACCTTCTGGAGTCCCTGGGTGAAACGATGAAGGACAGCTCCCTCTGCGCCCTCGGGCAGTCCGCCCCGAACCCGGTGCTGACCACGCTCAAGTATTTCCGCAATGAATATGAGGCCCACATCCTGGAACACCGATGTCCTGCCGGCGTGTGCAAGGAGCTGACAAGTTTTTATGTGGATCCGGACAAGTGCAGGGGCTGTTCGGCCTGCGTGCGCGCATGCCCCGTGGGAGCCGCTTCCGGCGAGCCCAGGAGCCCGCATAAGATCGACCCTGACAAGTGCATTAGCTGCGGAAGCTGCCGCGAGGCCTGCAGATTTGACGCGGTGCTGACGAAAGGGAAGGCCGTTCGGAAGATGAAGGCGGGCGCCGGGGAAAACAGCTCCGGGAATGGCGCCCGGGATGCTGCCCCGGGAGACGGGGGCTTTGAACGCGGAACGGCGGCCGTAAGCAATGAACGCGGGACGGCAGCCGGAAATGAAAATAGCACGGAGTCCGGAAACGGAATCGGAAAAGCCGGTTTCGATGCGGCCATGGCAGAAGGGAGGGACGGGAAATGATCATCAAAATCAACGGAATTCCCTGTGAATGCGAGAAGGGAGAGTTCATTCTCCAGATCGCCAGGCGGAACGGCATTGACATTCCCACGCTCTGCCATCACGACGCCTTTGCCGGTCAGGGTTCCTGCCGTCTTTGTATTGTGGAGCTGGTGGCCGGAGGCCGCAGCCGGATCGTGGTTTCCTGCGTCTATCCCGTGGACAGGGAGTGCGAGATATTTACCGAAAATGAAAGGGTGAGGCGGCAGCGCGGCATGATCCTGAGGCTCCTGGAGGCGCGGGCTCCGGAAAGCACCGAAATTCGGGCTCTGTGCGATAAATACGGGGCGCCGCGCTTTGAACGCTTTGTCAGGGTGGATGGCGAAAAGTGCGTGATGTGCGGGCTGTGCGTGAAAGCCTGCGCGGAGCTTTCCGTGGGGGCAATTTCCACTGTGAACCGGGGCGTAACAAAGGAAATCGCCACGCCTTACCATGAGCCGAGCTCCGTCTGCATAGGCTGCGGAAGCTGCGCCCATGTCTGTCCCACAGGCGCCATTGAGATGAGTGAGACGAGGGACAGCCGCAGGATCTGGGGCAAGACCTTCCGTCTCGTGCGCTGCAGCCGCTGCGGAGCCGTCATCGGGACAGAGGAGGAGCTTGCCATGGCCGCGGAGCGGGCCGGACAGGAGCAGGATGGTCTGTGCAATACCTGCCGGCAGGAGAGGATAGCGGAGGTCTTTGCCCAGTCCTACGGGGTGTGAAAGGGCTGCGGTACGGTTTTAAATAAGTTGGAAATGCATGAACCCGCAAGCAAAACGGGTACGCACAGATAGTTGTATTAAAGGTGCCATAGAGCTTGCAATGCCGCGGCTGTTTGTCGGCAATTATACTCGTTAATGCTGGCTTTTGCCTATGCTAATTTTACAGTTCTGCGAAACTCAGAAGGCTTCACGCAGTAGTTTGGAATAGAATTACGATAACGAATATAAAATGGCCCAAAAACCACTTTAATACAGGAGACGGGAGTTCCGGAGAAGAATATTTATCTTGATAAATTCTCGGGAAGGAACTTTGACGGATCACAATACATAAGCCCAATTGCGGAGTGAATTTGGCAATTGGGCTTATTGTATTCAGAAAAAAACGAAGATTCCTGACAGAGTAGAAAGCATCACCCTACTGGTGTTACGGGGAAAACAGGTTTACCGTCTGCCCGTCCGGTGATAGCGTGAAGAAAGCATCACTCTACCGGTGTTACGGAAGTAAGGGGTCTGGCGTTTTCATCGACCAGGATCACAGAGATCCGGTCGTTCTGCCCGAGACCGGTCAGGGTGACGGGAACAGTCTGCTCCGCGTCCAGGACCTGCACGCGCCTCATCATACCGGAGCTTTTGTATACGACGGTGAACAGGCGGGCGCCATCGCAATTGCCGGAAATGGAGACCAGGAAGGAGCATCTTCCGTCTTTCCTCGTAATATCGGACAGAGTGAGCCGGGGCGTGCTTTCCAGGGCATTCAGCACGCCCTCCGGCAGCCTGGTAGATGAGTTATTCTTTCCATTGTTTCGGGCGGCCAGGTCGCTGCTGTAAGCCCAGACATTAAAGGCGGCGCTCCCGGCACTTTCATAGCTGCCAAGGTATTTCGCGAAGGCACTGAGAGGGACGGAGGAAACGGTATTCCCCTCCGTGATCACCGTTCAGCCGGGCTGTACGCTGGTTGAGTTCCCCACGCTGTCTGTTTCGCTGAACCGGATCTCCACCACATATCCGCCAACATATGCGGCATCCTCTCCCGTGATGAGTTCCCAGGAGATCGTCAGGTCCTCCCTGTTGAATTTTTTCTTGAGTGAGGGCAGTACCGGTGCGTCGCTGTATGTATAGACCGGGCTGAGATCCGACCATTCGCCGTTGGCATGCTCCGCGGCATTGGAGCTGATGGCCCGCACCCTGACGGCGATTTCCTCCTGCCTAGGCGTGGTTGGCGTAGTCTCTATGAAAACCGGCGGTGTTATTATCTTTTTAGAGCCTTCTTTAAATTCTTCTTGAGCTGATGTCCGGCGGTACGTCTGGACTTCGTAGGATGATGCTCCCTCTACGGGGTCCCAGCGAAGAAAGCCGTCTGTGCCCCAGGAGGATCCGGCCACGGAAATCGTGGGCAGGGGCGTGTCGGAAACGGTAATGGCCGCGTGAGGCAGGGCATTCCACGCGTCTTCTCCCGCCTGACTGCCGGGGGCATCGGGATTGGCAATTCCGTTTGCTTTTTTCGTGACATCAATGGCGCGGGCACGGACAGTCACATAGTAGGTCCCGTTTCCATGATCCAGCACATCGCTGTTGATGGATGCATGAGTTTCCCGTGTGTTTTTGAAGTTGACGCTCCTGGGATTTGTCTGCCCGTTGCTGTAGTAAACGTTGAGCTGATAATCCAGAAGATTTGGGTCATCCACCGGACCCCAGCTCACCTCCAGGGTATTCTCATCTATGATGATATTCCCGGGCGCGGCCAGACGTTCCCCCGATACGGCCAGGAAATTCTCGATATCAACCTCCTCGCTGTCGGTATAAGCCTGATAATCCCTGCTCTCGCCCCAAAGAGCCAGGCTGTACGTGACACCGGGCTCAAGGCTCCCGGCGTTATCTCCGGTGAGATCAACATAGAGTTCCCTGTTGGTGGAGTCACGTTGGGCGTTCAGGAACAATCCGTGCCCTTTTTGATGCCCTTCTTCCTGAGTGTACAGATCCATGCGGAATTTTACTTTGGAAACAAGTTCCCAGTCAAAGCTCCAGCGAAGCTGCCCATTTCGAAAAATTATGTTCCCAGGGGCGGGCAGTTGGCTTATGCCCTTCAGTTCATAGGGCGTTCGGTAAACCCGCACTTCCTGTTCAATGGCGCTGTAGGCGCATTCCACCTGGGTCTCATTCCCGGTATTATAAAGATATGTGCCGCCCGTGGTATAAGCCACGATGCCAAAATAGTAGAACCCGTTTCCTTTTGTCAGCCAGTTTGGATTGATGCTCCCTGTGGGGTTATCCTTTGCGCCGAGACTTTGCTCACTGACAAGCTCCAGTGTTTGTGGCACTTTCAGCGGGGACGCGGGCCATTCTTCCGCCGTCAGGGCATGATCCGCATAATAGATCCGCAGCGCGTATCTGCCGAGACAGGACCAGTTGTCCATCGGAACAGTGTTGTCATAACCGTTCCGGTTGGGGGAGCTCTCGTTTCCGGGCTTATCCGGCTCGTCCCAGATAATCGTCATCGTATCCGGATCCATGGACTGGATCTCCGGCGCGGACAGAAAGTCAAATCCCCCGGCCTGGGCCGGAAGCGGCTGCAGGAGCATTGTCAGCATCGCCAGCATCGCCAGTAGTGTAAGCATCGTCAGCAGCGCTGTGATCCGGCATTGGAGTGTCTTTTTCATGATTCTATCTCCTTTTCCCTTCTTTACTTTTCCCAAACGCATGGTCTGCCCGATCCGGAAGGCTAAGCTTTTTGTCTGAATGTTTCGAAACGGTTACGGCTGCCCGATCCGGAAGGCTCATCTTTTTTGTTATGCAACAGTTACAGTGACCTAATGCGGCAGGGTACGTAGGGCTATACTTTGATTTGATGCCGCAGGCATTGTGGTTCATTTGTGTCGCGCCTGCGTCACAAATGGGACTCAACGCCTGCGGCATTAAGTCAAAGTATGAAAGGTTTGCCTTTCACACCTGATTTATGACTATTATACGATTTCGAAGCTTTTCTGTCCATTAATAATAGGCAGGAATAGCTTCGTTCAAGGATGTGGGAAAAGTAATGTTAAGGTAGGTTCGTGTTACGCCAGGGATTGACGGAGGCTTGAAAAGGCCATCGTTTTTTAGTATCTTTATCTGTATCTGCAATTATCCGGGGAGGGCGGACAAGGTGCAGGGCGCCTCAGAACACGCTTGTGAAGTCGCCAAAGGCGGCTGCTAACAGGGGGCCTTGCTGATGCGATGCCGCATCGGTTTGTCATGAATTCAGAGTGGCCAAACCCTGCTCTGATAGGGGAGCCGTATAGCTTGCGATACTGCGGCTGTTTGTCGGCAATTAAAATGGCCCAAAAAACCACTTTAATAGAGGAGCCATGTAGCCTGCGATACCGCAGCTGTTAGTCAGGAATTAAAGCGGCAAAAAACCACTTTGATAGAGGAGATTTTAAGATGGGGGTTTCAGTCGGGGTAGGCGAGGCAGATTTCGCGGTACTTCGTAAAGAGAATGCATACTATGTGGATAAAACTGAAATACTATATGAGTTAGTCCATGACGCAAAGAATAAGGTGACTCTTTTTACCAGACCCCGAAGGTTCGGGAAGACGCTCATGATGAGCATGATGGAGAACTTTTTCAGCATACGGAAGGAAAGCAGGGATATTTTTAATGGGCTTGCGATAATAGATAATGCGGAGTTTTGCAAGGAGTGGATGAACCAATATCCGGTACTGTTTATTTCATTTAAGGATGCGGAGGCTGAGGACTTTGAGGGGGCGTATAAGATGCTGGCCGCATCGATTGCGGATCTCTGTAAAAACCTGGCGGATATCACGGAGGCCGCGTCTGTGAACCAGGCGGACAGAGATATTTTCAATCGTCTTATGTATCAAAAAGCGGAGGATCAGGAAATAAAAAATTTCCTTAAGACGATTATGCGCATGATGAACGCTGTTTATGGGAAGAAGGTTATCCTTCTGATCGACGAGTACGATGTCCCGCTGGCAAAGGCGAGTGAAAAGGATACCGCCCAAAACCGGTATTATAGCAGGATGCTTGATGTGATAAGAGGCATTATGAGTACAGCGCTTAAAGATAATGAGTTTCTTCAGTTCGCTGTAATTACGGGATGTCTTCGGATCGCGAAGGAAAGCATTTTTACAGGCGCCAATAACTTTGTTTCGTATTCCGTCCTGGATGAAAGATTCAGCGCTTATTTTGGATTTTCAGAGGATGAGGTTGAGGCAATGCTGGAGCTTGCGGACAGGAAGGAGGCAGCTCCGGAGATCAAAGAATGGTACAACGGATATGTGTTTGGCAATTCATATGTATATTGTCCCTGGGATGTCATAAATTATGTTTCCGCGTTAAGCTACAGGAAAACCGCGAAACCAAAGAATTATTGGAAAAATACCAATCACAATGGTATACTGCTGACTTTCGTGAAGCGCACGGATTTTGATGTTGCCGGCAAATTTGAAAAGCTTTTAAATGGTGGGATCATTAGACAGACAATTAACGATGAGCTGACTTATGATACCCTGCATACAACGGAAGACAATCTATGGAGCGTGCTGCTGATGAGCGGCTATATTACAAAAGCTAACCCGGATGATGAGGGAGATACTGTTTCACTGAGGATACCCAATAAAGAGATCGCCACTATTTTTCAGGATTCCGTCGCAAGATATTTTACGGATACCGTTAATGTGGATATGATCGGGGAACTGATCGAATCCCTGTGGCAAAAGGAGGATCTGAGATCCGGCGAGATACTGTCTGCTCTATTATGGGATACGATCAGCTATAATGACTATCATGAGGACTATTACCACGCGTTTCTTGCGGGTGTATTTGTTGGAAGAGGGTACGAGGTTGAATCCAATAAAGAGAAAGGCCTGGGAAGGCCCGACATTTTTCTGAAGGATAGAAGAAACAGAAGGGCCATCATCATAGAGGCGAAAAAATCATAGAAGGAAATGGATATGGCGAAGGATTGTGACAGGGCAATAAAGCAGATCATTAATGAAAAATATGCTGAGGGGCTTTATGGTTATGAGCAGATACTTTGCTATGGGGTAGCTTTTTTCCAGAAACAGGCCATGGTAAAGCTTTTGCAACTATAGTCATGTGTAAACCGTTGTAACTGTTCAGCTTGACTGAACAGTTACAAACGAATTTAGAAATTGCACTTTGATATGTTCAGCAGGCTTTGTGTGGTGTTGCTTTTAGTGATTATTGTGCAGAAATTAAATTCTTTTACTATAAACGTTAACTTCCCAAAAAACAGGACTAATTAGCAGCGCCAAAGAACCTTTTTGGGACTAATCCATAATCAAAAATCCGCGTGAAATCAATATGGAAGCCAGCGCAAAAAACCGGGGATAAAATCAGGGACTAAACGAGGATTATACAACAAGGATGGCAGTCTCAGGAAGAAGCCTGGGCCAAAGCCTAAAACGACTGGCTGATGTAGGCTTTTGGCATGTTATTAGTCCCGAAATTTGGGAATTTAACGTTTATACCGTATTTGGCGCATCCCACAGGGATGCGTCCGAACAAAATATGTCTATAGGCATGTCAAACCACAATTGGGAAAAGTTCCTCATGCTGCTGGCATGCAAGCTAAGCCTTTCATACTTTGACTTAATGCCTGAGGCATTAAGTCAAAGTATGAATCGATCTGAAAACAGATGAGATCACACCTGATGTATCAGTATGAATTATACGGATTTAGCTTGATTTTTCTTTTTTAAAGCAGTATAAAGAAAAGTTAATACCAAATGTCATTCGTCATACAGGAGGGGAAAGCCATATGCCAAAATTATTTGGAAAAGATGGAAAAGAATTAGTTACTGAGGAAGAAATTTATCAATATTACGCGGAACAGCTTCCGAAGCAAACCCGCAAGAACCTGAGTGGAGATATTATAAATACGGATATTTCTCTTGGCGGCAAGATTGGTCAGGGGGAATATACCGAAGAGGACATCATGGCGATGTCGGATCTGCAAAAGGTGTTGAATGATCCCCTTATGGTGAGGAAAGCCGCGAAGTATTTTGACGACCTTGTTGATTCAATACCGGAATTAAAAAATTTCCCATATAAAAGCAATGCGGCTGTGGCGGCGGATATTCCGGGGCCGATAGAATTGTTTTATATTGACGGTACCACTCCAAGAGCAATCTTCACGGAGCTGGGTATTACAAAAGACGCGGTCGGGACACACAAGAACAAGATTGCGACGGATATGAATTGTAAGGCTGCCATCGTCAGCTTCCTGACCAGCGCGAAGGGAAAGGTGTCCCTTGCTTACCCCGTGCAGGATGAAAATGGAAAAATCGTCACACAACAGGTCGATCTAAAGCCTGATTTTCAGCATCTTTCATCCAGTGAGGCGCAGAGAAGGCAGAACCTTCCTTATCAGAGCAGTCTTGATAATGCGAGGGAAGCCCGTTACAATCTCTATCATATGTTTCAAAATTCTTACAGGGAAGTGGTCAGCAACAAATTCAGGTCTTCGAGTGTTTATTCTAAAGCAGATGAAGAGACAAAAAAATCCCTGAATGAAGAAAATATAGAAGATGATCCCCGCCTCGCAGGTTTCCCTGAATATGAAGCGAGATGGGCGGATATAAAAAAAGCCAATCCCGGTATAAAGTATGTTGACACGGGTTACTCGACAGAAGATTTGGGAACACTTCCCATGGGCCTGACAGGGACGAATGACAAACCGGAAGAAATGTCCGAGGAAGAGTATCATGATTTTCGCAGGGATTTGTATAAGCTTTCCGGAAGTGCAGGCCAGTTCGGATCCGGCCAGCCTGAAACAGAACAATTGAAGAATGTTGCCGTTTCCGCGTTTGATAAGTTTTTCAACCCCCGCCTTATGGAGAATGAGGATGTGAAAAAACCATACATGGAAATGCTGAACCTCGGAAATCCTCTGGACAGGATCGGAATTGACGGCAAGCCCCTCCTGACATATTTGCGGGAAGACCTGGGCTATGGGGATGCCGCCATTTCTGAAGACCAGATGAAGGCGGAAACGATGGCAGCCATTACAAGCGGGAAACATCATATTGATATCATTACCTGCAGGGTAAAAAAGGGTGATACCGGCAAGCTCCGGCTTAGTACAATGTCTGCCGAGGTCAGGGCAGATCTCTCAGGACTTGATGAATTTACCGCGCCGGGAGATCTCAGCAGGAGTCAGGAGCAGCAGGACCTGGAAAAAAAGGACCTTGAAAACCGCACCAACCGCCTTGCAAAATTTTCTAAATCTACACCAATAAGCAAGAAGGCTTCTCTTTCAATGGCCGATGCCCCTGTAAACGATTTCATAAAGAAAAACAGGGAACAATATAAGGGAAGAACGGGGGAGCCTACTCCGGACGATGAGGAATATAAGGATAATTTCATGTCAGGCATGGTGACAGAACTCAATGAACTTACTCAGCAGTTTTCCTATGGCAAGAACATTCTCTTTAATAGCAAGTTCCATAATAATCTGAAAAAAGCCGCCAGCACCTTAAGCAGTACCATGGGATTCATCGTATTTACCACTGATCCTCAAAAAAAGCAGGAACTCAGCGAAAAGCTGGAAAAGCAGATAGATGATCTGAAAAAATATGCTGAGGATTATTATAAGCATGCTACAAAAGACGGGACTAAGACAAGCTTTTCCCGTGACGCGGGTAAATTAAGGGCAGATGTTTCCCGGGACCTGATCGCTTTTTCTGATAAATTGCGCCTTGAACTGTTAGCCCCTCAGAAGGATATTGCCGTAAATGAAGGCGGTGCCCCGAATGAAATAAACCATGCAGGGAATCCGAAGCCTGATAAAAAACCGATCGAATTTGAAGAACTGCTTGAAGAGGAAAATCTCAATCCTACGCATAAGGCAGTACATCCGACTGCTCCCCACGAAACAGTAAGATCGAAAACGAATAAAACCGAACGAACTTCAACATTCGGTTGAAAGATGGTTTTGAATGGCAGGGTGGTTGGGTAAGAAAGATGAATTTTCGCCCTGTTCACCTGACACGGCCCGTGCCCGGCTTAAGCCAGGCACGGGCTGTGTCATTAAAGAAAAAGCCCCTGGAACAGGCAGAAGCGCCTGTTTCCAAGGACTTTTGTCTTTCCGGTAAGCATAAAAGGCCGACAAAACTTGTTGCTGCCTGAGTATGAAAGGCAGGAAAGGCCACCGATAAGCAGACCTATACCAGTAGACTTAGTGTGTTTTTTGTGGTAGATATATATTGCTTGTTGGCAATTAAAAATGGGTCTAAAACCATTTTGATTGAGGAGCCAATAGCTAGCGATAGCTCAGCTGTTTGTCAAGAATTAAAATAGCCTAAAACCATTTTAATAGAGGGGGTTTGCTGACGCGATACCGCGTTGGTATGTCATTGAATCAGAGTAGCAAAAACCCACTTTGATAGGGGAGCATTATTAATGCAGTCATTTGATGAATTAAAGGAAGTGGTGCGGCGCCTCCGCGCCGAGGATGGTTGTCCCTGGGACAGGAAACAGACCCACCAGAGTCTGAAGCCTGCCTGTATAGAGGAAGCAGCGGAGGTCTTGTGCGGAATCAATGTTTATGAAAAGACAGGGAATGCGGCAAATTTGAAGGAAGAGCTTGGGGATCTGCTCCTTCAGGTTGTCATGCATGCGCAGCTTGCGGAGGAAGAGGGCATTTTCACGTTGAACGATGTGGTCGAAGGAATTAAGGAGAAGATGATACGGCGGCATCCTCATGTCTTTGGAAACACAAAAGTGGAGGGTGCGGAGGAGGTGATTCTTAACTGGGAGGAGATAAAGAAGAAGGAAGCTGAGGGAAAGGTAGATGTGAGCAGTTATCTTCCAGAGGCATTTGAGGAAGCCGGGGAAATGATTCTTGCCGCAAGGAAACGAAAGGGATGCTGAAGCATTCAGATGTTGATGAATACATAAAAAGTCTAGTTGACGTAATACCGCATCGTTTTGTCATCATATCAGAATATCAGAGTGGAAAAACTCACTCTGATACGATGAGCCGATTTGTCCCGCAGGCGGTTTGCTATGTCAGAATTCAGATTGGCCAAAACCTACTCTGATAGGGGAGTCTTGCTGATGCGATGCCGCATCGGTTTGTCATGAACTCAGGGTGGCCAAAACCCACTCTGATAGGGGAGAATAAGGAGCAGTATAGATTGAGGAGCCGTTTGGATTGGATTATTACATTTGTCTATCAGTAATCAAAGCAGCCGGAAGATCATAATGACAGTGAAGGGGGATGAGGCATGAAAAAGTCATTCAAGAAGTTTTTCAAGGAGTTCCTGGCGATTTCACTTGCATTTGCCATGTTGTCAAGCCAGGTAGTTATTGGGGCGGAGTCGCCTGAACAGCCTGTATCAGAGGATTTCGTATCAGAAAGCCACGAATCAGATGATCTTGCATCAGAAAGTATCAAATCAGATGATCTTTCGACAGAAAGCCACGAATCAGATGATGTTGCATCAGAAAACCTCAGATCAGATGATCTTTCGGCAGAAAACCTCGAATCAGATGATCTTTCGACAGAAAGCTTCGAATCAGATGCGTTTTTATCAGAGGAAGATGATGGCAATGCGGATGACGGGTCTGCGGAGGTGAGTGAGGATTTTGGTAGTGAGTATGATCATAATGAGGAAGATGCTTCGGCTTTTAATGATGAGCTGACCAACATGGAACACCTGTCCGTCGGCAATGATATTCCGGATTTGGAAGATGGCAGTGAGGGCGGTGAAGGTGTCAAGGCTGTTGAGGAGGATGTACCTGATTCTGAATCTGTTTCGGAGAAAATCCCCAAAATAAGCGCGGAAGAAGGAGCTGATGAGGCAGACGAGGGCACGGATGTTTTGGCTGAAAGCGCCGATGATGCAGACAATGGCGCAAATGCTTTGGGCGAAAGCGCGGATGTCCAGAGTGAAGAGCTTATTGATTCGGACGAGGGTGCGCTAAATCCGGACGAGGGCACTGATGAGCTGGATGAAGAATTCATCGGACATGAAACTGAGGAGTCTGAGGATGGTTCCAGTCAGGAAGAGCTTGCGAATCAGGAAGTATTTGCGAATCAGGAAGATCTTACAAATCAGGAAGATTTTGTAAATTCGGAGGATTCCTCTAATCAGGAGGAGGAATCCGTCCGGGAAGAGGCCATTATCCGGGAGGAAGACATTACACAAGAAGAGGCCATTATCCGGGAGGAAGACATTACACAAGAAGAAGCCATTATTCAGGAGGAAGACATTACACAAGAAGAAGCCATTATCCAGGAGGAAGACATTACTCAGGAGGATGCCATTACGCAGGAGAAAGACATTGTCCAAGAGGATGCCATTACGCAGGAGAAAGACATTGTCCAAGAGGATGCCATTACCCAGGAGAATGCTATTGTCCAGGAAGATGTCATTATCCAAGAGGGCGAGCCTGTTTCTGTCCGCGATATTGAGCTTCCGGACGGGGATATGCTGCTGGGGCAATATCTGGACAGGCTCATGTATCCCATGAAGGGGGAGGATGAGGCCGTGCTCCAGGAGGACAGGAGGGAAGGCCTGAGCGACCTGGAGAAGGAGATTTATGATATACTGAAGGAAGGCATTAGCGAAATCGCGGATGGACAAAGGGAGTCAACGGAGTTCAGCATTCCCGTGTCGGAGCTTCAGGAGCAAACCTCCTTTACTGCCGAGGAGCTCGGTGTGTCCGCTATTGTGAAAAACGGCAGCTTCACAGAAGAAGCTCTGGAGGCTGTCTATGAGAAGCTTGATTATGATTCCGGGAGGATCATGAGTGCCCTGATTTTGGATTCCCCCTATGAACTGTACTGGTTCGACAAAACGGAGGGCATGGGCTCATCCAGTCCGAGTATCCTGGGGAGCAGTACGTCCATTGGTTTTCGGGATGATGCCGAGTTCAGCTTCCAGTTTTCTGTCGCCAGGGCTTATCGGAAGACCAGTTCAGACCTTCTGAATGTGAGTACCGCGAAGACCGGCGCGGCCTCCGCGGCAGTAGGCAATGCCATGAGCATTGTCGAGGACGCAGCGGGATATTCCGATTATGAGAAGCTTGTCCATTACCGAAAGGAGATTTGCGGTCTGGTTTCTTATGACTATGATGCGACGCATGACGCCGCGAATTACTCGAATCCCTGGCAGCTCATCTATGTCTTTGATGGCGACGAGGATACCAACGTGGTCTGCGAGGGCTATTCAAAAGCCTTCAAATACCTCTGCGACCTGAGTGAGTTCGATGACGACGATCTGGAATGCTTTTTGGTCAGCGGCGTTATGAGCGGCGGTACCGGCGCCGGAGACCATATGTGGAACATTGTCCATATGGATGATGGGGAGAATTATTTCGTTGACGTGACGAATTGTGATGAGGATGGCGTAGGGGCGGACGACCGGCTTTTCCTTGTTGGTTATTCCTCCGGATCTGTGGACAGCGGTTATGTTATAAGCTGGGACAGCTATCAGGTGGGCAATACCATCTATTCCGGCGCGAACATTTCATATTATTATGACGGCGACACGAAGGAGCTGTTCACGAAGAAGGAGTTGAGCATCTCATCGGCCAATTATGACCCTTCGACAGCAAAGGAGAAGGGGAAAGAGCAGGATGACGGCGAGGACAGCGAAGACAGCGGGGGAGACAATGAGGATGGTGAGGATTCGGGCAGTGATGATTCTGACGGACTGAGCCTCAAGGACGCGGTCATTACCCTTTCCGCAAAAAGCTTCGTCTATAACGGTAAGGCCAGGAAGCCCTCCGTTAAGGTGGTGTATGAGGGTGAGACGCTGGTTTCCGGAACGGATTATACTTTGACGTATGGGGATAATGTTAATGCCGGCACGGCTTACGTAACAGTCCGCGGCAAGGGGGATTATTCCGGCACGGTAAAGAAAAGTTTTGAAATCAGCAAGGCGGAGCAGACCCTTGAGGCATCTCTGGAGAAAGCCGCTGTTCCTGTTTCGGGAAAAATAAACATTATCGTAAGCGGCAGCATGGGGAAGCTGGGTTACAAGAGCGCGGATAAGGATATTGCTGTTGTGACATCGAAGGGGGTCATTACGGCAAAGAAGGTCGGCGAGGTGAAGCTCACGGTGACGGCGGGCGCCACGGAGAATTACAAAAAGGCGTCCAAAACGCTGACATTGAAGGTGACCCCGCAAAAGACCTCTTCCGTAAGCCTTGCGAATACGGCCAGCGGCGTGAAGATTTCCTGGAAAAAGGTTGCGGGAGCGACAGGCTATTATGTTTATCGGAATGGTAAAAAGGCCGCGACCATCAAAAAGGCCGGCACGCTCAGCTACACGGACAAGAAGGCAAAGACCAACGGCGCGAAGTACCAGTACCAGGTATATGCGTACGCGGCTACAGGGAAGGGTGCTGCGTCCGCCCGGAAGACGATTTATTACCTGACAAGGCCGACGCTCTCCTCCGCGAAAAACACGACAGGAAAAAAGATCAGAGCGCAATGGAAGAAGAACGCGAAGGCAAGCGGCTATGAGCTTCGTTATGTATTGGGGAATACGAAGAAAACAAAGACGGTAACGAAGAACGGGACGACGAAGCTGAGCCTGACAGGGCTGAAAAAGGGGAAGACGTACAAGCTTTCCATCCGATCCTACAAGACGGTCGGAAAGACGAAGTATTATTCTGCCTGGTCAGTGGTGAAGAGCGTGAAGGTGAAGAAGTAGGGATTTGTGTCATGACATAAAAGATGACATAAAGATGACAAGAAGGCAAAGACCAACGGGAAAGCCTATCAGTATTATGTCGTTGCCTATGCTTCCACAGGAAACGGCGCGGCCTCCGCGAAGAAGACCACGTATTTCATGAGCACGCCATCCGTCAGCAGCGCGAAGAATATGGCGGGTAAGAAGATTTCCGTCTGCAGCTTCAAAAAGGTGGGCAAGGTCATTCATGTCTGTATAAAAACGTCATAGGAAAGCATCTTCGATAACTGGTTAAAAAAATAATTCTGGGGAGTTGATCCGCGGCATTCCATGCATTATGGCACTGCCGCGGATAGCCCCGGGATTATTTTTTATACGGAAGCTTCTGAAGATTATGATATCTTCAAGGAAATCAGAGAAATGATTATTGCGATCAGACATGACAGTAGTATGACGCAGAAAGAACTCGCTGAAAAATGTGGAATGATACAGGCAAATATCAGTAATCTTGAGAATGGTACATCCAAACCGATGATCGAATCGTTGAAAAGGATTGCGGACGCGTTTGGCATGCGTCTGCTTGTGGAATTTGTCGGACGGGAGGTCGATTGATGGCTTATTTGAGGAAATTACAGATTGATCTATATAGAGGGATAAAGAATCTGCAAATCACTAAGGAGTTATCTGCAAGATAATTCTTTGTGTCAGATTTGCCCTCCGGTGAGATTGAGGCGGATGTGTTTGAAGGAGATATTAGGCTCATCTATGGCGATGAAGAAAAGGTGAGCAAACTTAGTGTAAATCAGTATTCGAGTGTCACCGGAATACCGATTTGAGGTACGCCTATGAATAAAATCATATTGTGCGAGGGTGAAACCGATGCCATTCTTTTGAGCTATTACCTGGGCAAAGTGGCAGGCTGGAAATATTGCAAAAGAGGGCCGGCAGAGATTGCTATAAAAACAGATTTTTTTGAAGAGTCTGTAAACTGGTATGAAAGAGGTGATGACTGGCTTTTAATCTGCGCTGCTGGCGGTAAGGATAAAGTAGGCACATTTTTTAAAAGGAAGGTGCTGAATAGTAACATATTGAGAAAATTTGCGTGGCATGATAGAATTGTGCGCGAACGAGCTTGAAAGGGCTTAAAGAGCCTGAACGGTATTTATACTCGTTAACTTAATTCTATTCCAAACTACTGCGTAGAGCCTTCTGAGTTTCGCAGAACTGTAAAATTGGCATAGGCAAAAGCTAGCGTTAACGAGTATAACGAAGGTTGAACGGGCTGGAAAGTGTTTTGAAAAGCTCGAACGGGGCATGGTGAAATGCCGGTTGGTAAGAGGGACGATGGATATTGGGATTTTTTAAACAGATTAAGGAGAGATGATTCATGAAGAAGGAGATCAAGACCACAGAAGCGATTTTCCCGATGCCGGTACTCATGATATCGACATTTAATGAAGATGGCAGCGTCGATGTTATGAACGCGGCATGGGGCACGATGCTTGACAGGGACAAGGTGGCGCTTAACCTTACGGAGACGCACAGGACCGTTGAGAACATTAAGGCGCGGAAGGGCTTCGTGGTGCACATTGCCGACGCAAAGCATGTTGTGGAAGCGGACTACTTCGGCGTGGTGAGCGGGAAAGCTGAGAAGGATAAGTTCGCGAAGAGCGGCATGAGCTATACAAAGTCCGACCTGGTGGATGCGCCGATCATCAATGAATTCCCCATTGCTCTGGAATGCGAATTCATTGAGTACCAGAGTGATGAGACCGGACTTGGGGTGATCGGAAAGGTTTTGAGAACGTCTGTTGAAGAAGTCAACATGAAGGATGGCAAGGTGGACATTGATTCTCTGGAGGCTATTGCCTTCGATCCTTATACTCACGGATACTACAAGGTGGGCGGAAGAGTCGGCGACGCGTTTAAGGACGGTATGAAACTGAAATAAAGGTCGCTCCATTTGGTTCATTCTCTTCCTCTTCATTCAATTTTGCTCCTTCGGTGATTGATTATTTTAAAGGCGAATCGCAGGAAACGGGTATTCCCTATCAGACACTGATCAACCTGTACCTGGCAGATTGTGTGAAGTCAAAAAGAAAGCTCGAAATAGCCTGGAAGTGATTTTGAAAACATAGGACATGGATGTTCCGCTGGTAACATTCATGTCCTATGTTTTTATTTTATAGAATGTCTTAAATTTTCAGAATGTCCTGACAAGGCGCAATAAAGAGCGTCAACAGGGTATGTTAATAAGGCCTGTCAGGAAAGCGCATTGATGAGGCTCGTCAACAAAGCGCATTAATGAATCGCGTCAACAAAGCGTATTAATGAAGCGCGTCAGCAAGGCGCATTGATGAGGCTCGTCAGCAAGGCGAATTGATGAGGCTCGTCAAGTGGGCACATTAATCAGGCGCGTCTATACGGGCGGGTTCCGGCAGCAGCCGGATAATCTTCAGGTTCCCCTGGCGGATTTCTGTCCCGCTGTCCTTGTTCCCGTAATACGCGCCGATCAGGTCCAAGGAGGGGTTCAGCAGTATGCCGATGTATTCCCCGAGCCTTTCCCGGAGATTCTGATGGATCAGCTCGTCCCCGATGCTGTATACAAGTTCTTCCTGAGCGGGATGGGAATGGATGAAGCCAAAGAAGCGGAGGCCGCGTCCGATATAATCTCCCCGGTCCGAGGATTTCCTGAAATTCCTGCGGACGATGTTAAGCTCTTTCCGAGCCTGTTCCATTGTCTCTTCCGTAAAGGACTGGAGGTCCGGAGCCAGCCTTTCCGTCCAGGAGGGGAAGACGTATTTGATCACGTAATCCTGGTCGATCCGGAATCCGATAAGCCCCATCTGCTGCTCGTACATGGAGGATGGATGCCTTTTCCCAATGTGGAAATACGCGCTGATTTCATCATAAGCCTCGGGCTCTATATAAATGTCGGGAGCCACCCCGTCCCCGGCAGGGACGGAAATCAGCTCGAAAGAACCGTACTTTGCTTTCAGGTAGGCGGCATATTCATTGTTCTCTTCATCAAAAATCCTCTTGTAACAGAATTTTGGCCTGTCCTCCTCGAAGTCCCAGGTATGAAGGCTGTCCTCATGACATTCACAGCGGTATTTGCAGTCCAGGCAGTATTCATGCTCCTTCTTTTCCCGGAATATCCGGAAACCGCGCTTCCAGACCGAGGAAAATACGTCCCTTCGTATATTTCCCTGGATGAGCTCCGGATATCTGGGAACGTTCGGGCAAACGAAAATGTCCCCATTATACAGGATGCTCGCCGCATAAATACCCGCGAAGCAGAGGAATTCCCGGCCCTTCAGCTTGTCGGCAAGGTAATGGGGGCAGCCCCAGACAATCGGGATGGGGACAGCCGGAACCGAAGAATCCCGCTCAATCTGTGTAATCTGTGCATTCGAATCAATCTGCGAAATCTGTGCATTCGAGTTAATCTGCGCAATCTGTGCATCCCGGTCAATCCGCGAAATCTGTGCATCCCGGTCAATCTGCGCAATCTGTGCATCCCGCTCAATCTGTGAAATCTGTGCATCCCGGTCAATCTGCGCATTCCGCGCTCTGCGTATGTTATGGGCGCGGCATGCTTCATTCGCCTCGTTTATGAACGAGGTGAGGAAGAGGAGCTCATCCTTTCCCAGAAGGAGGTCCCTGTGTTCCATGGCCCGCCCGATGTCGTCCATGCAGGAGATCCTGACCGAATCGATGCCCAATCCGCACAGCTTATGGTAGAGTTCGGGAAATTCGTACACGTTCCTCTTGTTGGCGGTAAAGGTGACCTGGAGATGGTCCAGGAAATCCGCTTCCTTCAGCTTCCGGATGGCCTCGAAAATGCGGTCGAAGGATCCGGGGAGTTTCCGCAGGCTCTCGTGGGTCTCCCGGAGGCCGTCAATGCTGACGGTAATCGTCTTCATATGCGTTTCCCGCATTTTCCTGATTATGTCATCCGTGATCAGCGTCCCGTTTGTCACGAGGCCCCAGTCGAATCCCATGGAATCAGCTTCGGACATTATGTCAAAGAGATCCTTCCGCATCAGGGGCTCGCCGCCGGTGATATTGATCATGACATCCGTCCCGAAATTTTCCTTTACATCCCTGAGCACATCGAGAATTTCATCAGCCCGGATGAGTGTGTCCTCCGTAATATTGCCGTTGCCTGATTCGCGTTTTCTTCTCAAATCATGGCTTCCGTTCAGAATGTGGTTTGCACCCAAATCACGGCCCGTATTCAGATTGCGGTTTCCTCTAAAATCATGGCTTTCGTTCGAATCACGGTTTTTCCAAAAATCAGGGCTGCCCTCCGGCTTGCTGTTCCCGGCTGAACACCTGCTGCCGCAATGGTCACAGCCCGCATTGCATTGCTGGGTCACTTCAAAAAGCAGAATTCTGAGATCTGCGTCATACATACTACCATCACCCTCCGAATCACAGCGTGATTACAGTCTGTCCATAGCATAATGCAGCCATTTCCATGGCGTGAACACAGTCTGTCCATGGCATAATGCAGCCATTTCTATGGCGTGAATGCAGCCTGTTCATGGCATAATGCAGCCATTTCCATGGCGTGAATGCAGCTTTGCCCATGGTGTGAACACGGCTGGTCCATGGCTTCTGTCCATGGCGTGGATGCAGCTTTTCCGCTGCATGGCTTTGTCCACCTTCCCTTGTGGCAGAGCAAAACTTTTTCGGATTATCTCCTGAAACGTTTTTTGGAAAGATTCAGCATTCTGACACGGGTGGAATTCGGGGCGCCGTAGTAATCAACCAGTTCATTATCAGAGGCCTCGTACCGTCTTTCATAAGGATCGTCAATGTCTATAATATCCTGTTCTTCCTCCTGTGCTGTATTGCCAGCCGATGCCTGTGTTGCTTCGTTAACGGAAGCTTGAGCTGTTCTGTTTCCTGATGTCGGAGCTGTTTCAGGAGACGCGGCAGCGGAATCAGCGGTTCCGGTTCCCGAGGCTGTGGGTGAAGGACCGCTTTCCTCGGAAGGACGCTGATCCGTACGAATATCTTCCGCCTTGCTCTGTACTGTGCCGTTGCCGGATTTCACGGCCTTTTGAATGCATCCCGTGATGACGGAGGATGCTGCCGCCGCCAGAAGAAAGCAGGCGAGGAGCTTGTTTTTTCTGATTTTCATAAAGCACCGTCCTTTTTTAAAAACAAAACATTACACTAAATACCGTCCATAGTCAGAACGAGGCTTAAGACCTTGACTGGACGGGGCTGCCGGCTTTCTCAGACCGACCTTTTGAAATAATGCTTCTTCAGGTTCAGCCTTGATACCCTGGATGACATAGGCGCGCCGTAATAAACTGCGTTGGGAATCCTCGGCACATCCCTGTTAACCGGCCTGGGTTCCTGTTCTCCGGGATTTCCGACCTCTCTTTCCGAGTCAATTTCAACCAGCGTTGGGGCAGCGTCATCAGCATTTTCAGACTGAACAGCTGATGATAAAGTGCCTTCAGGACGAACCCCGTTTGATGCCGATTCTGATCCCGTATCCTTAGAGCCTCCCTTCCTGTTTGAGCAGCCGGTGACAACGGCACCAATCGCAAACAGGGCAATGCCAGCATACTTAAAAAAACGAATCAGTTTTCTTTTGCGCATATGGGATTCCTTTCTGTTTTGTATATATGATTTACCAGTCAAAATATAGGAATAGCATGTTTTCACAGTCACAAAATAAATTCCTTACATTATTTCTTTTGATACGTTTGACTGGCGAATCATATAAATAAATCATATGTTAAGAAGATAAATTTACTATTACACATACATACATATATACATTCACACATTCACACATACATAAATACACATTTACATTTATATTTACATATACATATACATGATGAACCCGAATTTTGCAAGGAAAGAAATCTCTTCTAAAGTATATATAAAGTGTTTTTTGAGAAGTTTCTGTTCATTCATCAATTTACTGCTTTTGGCCTAAATGGCATTCCCGGTGCGCCAAAAGGACGACCACTTTCCTTTATATAAGCCAATTACTGTGTTGTCAATGATTCATATGTTAAAAAATCTCCTCATCGATAACACTATTCCGGTAATAAAGATATTTGCTCTGTCCTGGAAAACTGAATTTTATCTATTCGATGGCCCTGCTTATGGGAGTGCAAAACTGCTTTTAATATGAGGATTTGTTTTTTAAAAAAGAGGGCTACAGTGTTATCGTGTTATTGTGTACATGGTATAGCTTATCGTGTCAGAGTATAATATTTCTGTGGCGGGTTTGCAAAAAAATAGTATAATAGCATGGAGATCTGGTTTAAAATGATTTTGTTTCTATGAGGTGGTGGTAGAACATATGGGTATGCTTGATGTAGAAGCAAAGCGGTATCTGGGCAAGAGAGATGTGTTCGCTGATGCCTTCAACTATCTTCTCTACGGCGGAGAAAAGGTGATTGAGCCAGAAAAGCTTTGGGAAATGGACACATCGCAAATAGCCCTGCCGTATGGGAGCAATGCCAGGGTGCCAATTCAGAAGTACAGGGATTTGCTGAAGATATGGGAGGCAATGACAGATGGCAGGATGATATATATCATTTTAGGAGCAGAGATTCAGGGTAAAGTCCATTATGCAATGCCTGTGAAGAATGCACTGTATGATATGATCGGGTATTCCAATCAAGTGGAAGAGGCAAGGCGGTCGTTCAAGAAAAGAAAAAATGAACCAGGCGGAGATGAGGCTGCGCTTTATTCTGAAGATGGCGTACTGAAAATAAAGCTTACCAGCGAAGAGTTTCTTTCAGGATTTAGAATAACAGACAAGCTGCTGCCGATAGTTTCTGTTGTCATTTATGTTGGCTCGGAGTCCTGGGACGGTCCGAGAAGCCTTGTGGAAATGATGGATTTACAGGATACGAGAATCCTTCCGTTCCTGAACGACTACAAACTGAATCTTATATCTGCGGCAGATATGTTGGAACAAGACTTTGATAAGTTTCACACAGATCTTGGAATTGTGTTGAAAATCATTAAGCATCAGAATGATAAGGCCGATAAGATTATCGATGAAAGCAACCACAGGAAGATCGATCCTGATGCCGCATTCTTTTTAAAGAAAGCCGCTAATCTGGATTTGGAATTTGAAAGGGAGGAGGATGGGGTTGATATGTGTGAATCATTTGAAAAAAGATATATGAAAGAAAAAATTACGGGAGCGATAGAAACATACAGGGAATATGGAGAGAGCGATGAAGATATTATTGCAAAAATAACGAAAAGATTTGACATAACAAGAGAATATGTTCTTGCATTATTGACAACGAAGACAACATAGGCAAACAGAGGTTCCGGATTTCCTGAGCCATACCGGAGAATGAGGGGAAGCCCGTTGACTCACGAAATAAGCGAGGTGGTGGCCATGATTGAAAGTGATGATTTGATATACAGCCGCTACCTTGCGGAGCGTAACGAGGCTGACTTCCGCGTCCTGCTGGAGCGGCACAAGGAGAGCCTTATGCTTTTTCTCTACAGCTTTGTCCACAATATGGAGGACGCGGAGGAGTTGATGCTGGACGACTATGCGGAAGCGGCGGCAGGCGCGAATTATTCCGGGAAGAGCACCTTTAAGACATGGCTCTTTTCCATCGGGAAGAAAATGGCGTTGATGCGCCTGAGAAAACAGCGCTTCGCTGCCAGGGCGATTTACCCCGTGGGCGGTTCGCTGTGTCAGGACTCAGAGCGGTCAAATGCAGCTCTGACAGATGAGCCGCTTTCCCCAGCGGGCGGTTCGCTGTGTCAGGACTCAGGGCGGCCTAAACCCACTCTGATAGATGAAGAGTCCTTTGGGCGAACAGGAGAGGCTGTTGGTCCACCGGAACTGAACATACTCCGGGAGGAAAGGAACCGGCAGCTTTACGAAGCCCTAAGCGGGCTCAAGGAGGATTACCGGCAGATTCTGATTTTGCTTTACTTTGAGGAAATGTCCCACGAGGAAGCCGGGAAGGTCATGGGCAAAACAAAACGACAGACCTACCATCTGGCCGAGCGTGGCCGGGCGGCACTTAAGGAGAAGCTGGAAAGGATGGGATTTGATTATGCGCAGTACTGATGAGCAGATGCGGGAAATCATGCGGCGCGCGGAAATCGTAAAAGAAAAGAGGAGCGCGCGGAAACGCTTTCAGGCCAGCGCGATAGCCTCCTTTGCCTGTGCCGTCTTGCTGGCCGCGGTTTGCTTCTGCCTTCCGCGGCTCACGGTCTTGCCATATAACGCCGATATGCGGCATTACGGCAGCCTGCTTCTTGCCGCGCCTTATACTGGGTATGTCGTCGTAGGCGTGCTCGCCTTTTCGCTGGGGGTCTGCGTTACACTGCTGTGCATTCACTGGAAGGCGCTGAAACAAAAGGAGCAGGAACGAAAATGACCATGGAAGCCTTTTTTAATCTGATCCAGACTGTCATGCTGCTTTTTGTTTTTCACGGGACACTCCGGCTTCTTGGGGCGGGAATTCGCGAGGTACGCATAGTGCTGTTTGCCTTTGCCATAGCCTGCGTACTTCTCAGCAGTCTGTACTGGCTGGCTTATGATATCCTTCGTCCGGGAACACGGATGCCTTTTGCCGCCAACGAGATCGGTGAGTGGGCGATGTTCCTGCTTTTGGGAGCGGCACTTCATACACAGTTGGATCATTCATCCGTAAAACCTGAAATAATCTGTGCCGCTTTGTTTACTGCGGCCAATGTCGCCCTGTGGATCGCCTGGTCCGGCGAGTGGGTGGATGATATCCTTACCGGCGCGGCTTTTGGATACTTTCTTTCTTCTCTGCTTGCGCTGATCAGACAGGCGGAGGTATTCCCGGCATGGGAATGGCGGCTCCTTGGCTGCTCTTGCCCTGTGCTTATTGCCGCGCAGACAGCGATCTTTTTCGTCCCGGAGCCGATTAAGCATCTGCTTGATCTGTTCTGCTACTTTCTTTTATTCTCTGTGGCCGCGCTCCTGCTGATCCGGGCATTTCAGTCGCTTCGGAACAGCGGGCAATCCTCACAGGCAGTTCCTGAAGCCTTTGCTGCCTATGCGTGGACAATGATCACCCTGTACATGAGCTCCGGCGGATTTTACGTTGCAGCCTTGTCTCTGTCAACCCTCTGTTTTCCGATGATGCTGCTGGCACTGAAAAAGGGGGTGCCTGCGGTATGATCTACGCGGAAAACATCCTCCTGTGCATCGCCATTCCGCTGCTTATCTCCCTTCTCTTTGTCCGGGGCGAGGTGCTGCGCTATGTGGCCGTATTCCTGCTTGGTATGGGCGTGTGCCTGATCGCGGCCTACATTAGCGGTTTCCTGAATCTGGTCACCGGCATGGGGGAAAACGACATGTCGATCTTCCTCTCTCCCGTTGTAGAGGAACTGATGAAGCTGATGCCGCTGTTGTTCTTCCTGGTAATGTTTGATCCGGAAGATCGGACTCTGACCATGCTGGCTGTTGCCATCGGCGCGGGTTTTGCCACCTTTGAGAACTGCTGCTATATTCTGACCTCCGGGGCTGGCAGCCTGACATATGTTCTGATCCGAGGTCTGGCAGTGGGCGTGATGCACATCGTCAGTGTTCTGGCACTGTCTGGTTCATCGCCGCAAAGCGTCTTGAAGTTTTCTCCTTTCCCGCAGTAGTCGGCGGTCTGTCTTTGGCCATGATCTTTCATGCCCTGTATAATCTGCTTGTCTCCGAGCCTGGCGCGTCCAGAATCATCGCTTATCTCTTGCCGCCGCTCGCCGCAATGGGGCTGTATTGTTTGTTCCGAAATCTGCATCATCTGTTGGAATAGGGCTATTCCGTACATATTTACCGCTGTCCAAACGGGCAGCGGTATTTTTGCACAAAAATTTAGATATAATGCTAATGCGATACTGTGCAAATTGCTGATTTCAAAATTTTTTAAAAAAGGGTGGGTAAAAATGCGGGAAACTGCAACTAAATAGTGAAGGGCAAAATGAAGGGCAAAACAAGGATTTATTTTGGAGGTGATGGCACATTGAAATACACGACGGAAGAAGCGATCTCGGAGATCATGCGTCGAAGCAGGCGGGTCTCGATCCGGCGAGATCGCCGCGCCTGCCGGAAACTCTCCGGTGCTGCGGGTGCGCTGTTTGCTGTGCTGGTGCTGGTGATTGCCCTGCTTCCGGGAAAGGTGGCCATCGAGTACAGCAGTTCGGTGTATGGCTCGTTCCTGCTCAGTCAGGAGGCTGGCGGCTACGTTCTGGCGGCGGTGATCGCTTTTGTGCTGGGCGTGGTGATCACGCTGTTGTGTCTTCGGTACAAAAAGGCAGGAACCGCAAGCCACAAGCCAAATACCACAATCTGACAATGGCGGTCTTGTTGTATCGGAGAGCCCGGAGAAGCCGGATATCACCGCCTATGATGAAACATTCGGGTATGTCGTCAAGGGGATATGAATAACAGACAGTGTATAGCAGGCCGTGCATAGCGGGCTGTGTATTATAGTCAGGAGGAAAAGGAAATGAAAACGGCAAGCGACCTCCGAACAAGGCAGGATGGCCCGTCCCTTGTATCCAGGGACAGGCATTTGAATCAGGCGATCCAGGAGCTGGAGAGTATTGACGCCGGAAGACATCGTGACAGCAAAAAATATGAAAGGGTGATAGCTGCCATTGATATGCTACATCGCGTCAGCAGCCCTTTCTATGACAAAGCCCTTGGGAGCAAAACGGATCTTGGGCGGATCCGGGAAGCGTACGGGGCTTTGGTTGAAGCCTGTGATGCTTATATGAAAGGGAAAGGGAGTGAGCGCAGCTCCAGCTACGGCACGCAGAGGCTGCACAGCATACGGGCGATCCATGACATCGCTTCCCGGGATCTTGGCATCCTTCAGGAGGATCACCCTGCTTTCTCCTATGGACTCAATATGACAGACCTGCTGCAGAAAGCCCGCGGCATTACGGCTGTCGTAGAGCGGCCGGACAGCATCGGCGCAGTCGGCGCCAAGATGAGCGAGCGTCTGCCCCTCTCTGTCCGAAAAAGCGATTCCGAACAAAAGGGCTTCTTCACAGAGAGCACCCCCATTGAAGACAGCGAACGCATTGCCCTCAAAATCTCGAAACGCCTTAAAAACGAGTCGGATCTGCAGCCCCTGGCCTCTGTCCTGGAAAGTAGCAGGGGAGGGGAACTCATAGACAGGCTTTTGCGTTTTGAAGATACGGATTTTCAACCTAAAAATGAACAGAAGGAACAGAGCCGGTTTGCAAGGCTGTTTCATCGTAACAGCGGGAAATCCGCCGGGAAGGACACTCCTGCCACAATGAAATCTATTGGCGAGTTCCTTGAAAGCCTTCCGGCCCCGAAGCCCGAGGAATTCTCATCCAAAAGGCTGAATCAGTGGCTGAAGAATCCGAAGGTGCAGGAGGCATTTCGTGAGGCGGCTTCGGAAGCCAGGCGCAGAAAGGAAGCCGCTAAGATTTCCCTGGGATGGGGGATCTCCGAGGATAGTGATATTCCTTCCCGGAACATTGCTGTGGCACGGGTCGCGGATCTCATGGGCATGAAAGGGCTGGTGGCTCCGGCGGAAAAAATGGCCATACATATCGGATCGGAGACCAGGTATGGAGTTTTCATGCATACGGCCACCGGAAGTGACATTTCCAGGCTGAGTCCCTCCGATCCTCTGGCAACGATGTTTCATAACAATGATATTACTACGGAAGTGCTGGAATCCGGATCCCTGAAAAGAAATCTTGCGGATCTTCAGGTTTTGGATTATATCTGCGGGAATGTGGATCGCCATCTTGGAAATATGATCTACCAGACGGCTATGGATCCTCAGGGAAGACTTAATGTCACCGGCGTGATCGGCATTGATAATGATCTGAGCTTCGGTGATCTTCCTGCCAATCATTCCGAGCTTGTAAAGCCGGCCTCTTTTAAGGTAATGACGCGCGCTACAATGGATACGATACTGCAGATCACGCCCCAGGCCCTGTCCCATCAATTGGCAGATTTGGGCTATGAAAAAACGGAGATCGGTTCCGCCATAATGAGGCTGCAGGCAATGAAATCTTACCTCTCAGACCCCGCGAACCTGTTTGCCTATGACCCTTCAGTTACGCCGGAATTTCAACTGCCCTATGCGAAAAACAAGCTTCTGATCGTTCCGGATGAAAGCTCGCTGCAGAGAATACCCCTGGAAGCCTTTGCCTCCGAAAACAACTATTTTTCAAGGATCACAAAGCTTCCGCGTATCGTAAAGGATAGGACTCAGCAAATGTATGATAGTTCCCGGACCAGGGCCATTGAAGAAGCAGCTGAGGAGACACGTGCCACATTAGGCAAAAAGGGAGGCCTGGAAAAGTGGGAAAAGTATGAAGAAATGCGGGCCATCGCCGAACAGGCAAACTTTGAACGCAATATGGCTGCCCTGGACCAGGAGGCACCGATTAAATATACGCCTTTAGTGATGCGAAGTGCCTTTATGGATGGCCCGAATAAAACAGCGGCACAGGAAGGAAAGAAGAAAATAAGCTTGCAGGAGCTTCAGGGATCGGAAACAGGCGGGAGAAAGTCCGTGAGAGCCGCCGATGTGGAAGCATTCCGGCAAAAAAGGGCCGCGCAAAGAGCTCAAGCCCATGCAGGCGCGTCACCTGGCGTAATGCGTCAGGCTTTGCCTTGATGCTGCAGGTGTTTATTTACGTTCCATTTGTGACGACTTTTTCATACTTCATTTGTGCCGCTGACGCGACACAAATAGGACTCAATGGGGGCTCAATGCCTGCGGCATTAAGTCAAAGCATGAAAAGCAAGCTTTTCATACTTCATTTGTGCCTCTGACGTGACACAAATGGGATTCAATGGGGACTAAATGCCTGCGGCATTAAGTCAGGTATGGAAGCTGATCAGGAGTATGAAATTTTTTTCTACATGAGCTTTCATATGCTTCTCCTGTTTGGTAGAATGGATATGTAATTATCTGAGGAGAGCATAACAAGGAGTATAGCCTGTCATGGATGTTGAACGCTTAAGAAAAATGCAGTCGGTCTGTAAGTTTTTTATGATCGAGGACGGAAAAGAGATCCCCGAGGAGGTCAGCCAGTTTCTTTCGGCTATAGAAGAAGTGACGATCCCCAGGGGAAAGGATATAGTGACTTATGGCGCGGACTGCGAGGACGGAATGTATATCATCCTATCAGGAAGCTGTGAAGTATTGTCGGAAGACGGACAGAGGATAAATACATCTCTGAAAGAGGGTGATTTTGTCGGGGAACTCGGCCTTATTAACGAACAGCCCAGAGGAGCCACAGTCCGCGCGTTAACAGATATGACCTGCGCGAATATTTCAAAGCGGCTTTTTGAAGATATATGCAGCTCGAACAGAAAGATCTGCGGCTCTTTTATGAATATGCTTTATAACCGGACCGCAAAACTTGTAAAGGAACAGGAGAGGGTGCGTGCCGAGCTGTCGGTTGCCGCCCGTATACAGGATGGGATACTTGAGCATGATTTTACCGAGTTTAACAATCTTGAAAAAGTCAGGCTTTTTGCCTCCACACGCCCCGCGAAGGAGATGGGGGGAGATTTTTATGATCTGTTCATGATTGATGATGCCCATCTTTGCTTTCTTATAGCCGATGTTGCGGGGAAAGGCATACCAGCTGCCATGTTTATGAGCATGGCAAAGATTCATATCAGGAATTATGCCTCCCTGGGGCTGCCGCTGTCCGAAGTGGCATTCAGGGCAAATGAACAGCTTTGTTATAAGAATGAAGAAGGAATGTTTGTGACGGTATTTTTATGCGTACTGGATCTGAAGACCAATGAACTGAGATTTATAAATGCTGCGCATGGAAGTCCTTTTATCAGCAAGGCGGGAGAAAGCTTTATGGCGCCGGAGGTCAGGACAAACATGGCCTTCGGTATATTCGAGGAAGAGGAATATATTGAGCAGAGCATGATGCTTGAACCCGGTGACGGTATTTATTTATACACCGACGGCGTAAATGAAGCGAATACTGTCGACCTGGAATTGTTCGGAAGGGAAAGACTGAAAAAAGCGCTTAATGATAATATAGAACTCGCGGGGGATCCCGAGTTACTGCTTGATAAACTCTATGCGGTCATCGATGAATTTGCGGGCGAGGCCGAACAGTCCGACGACATCACAATGGTATACCTTACAAGGAGATAAATACGCGCGAGTTAATGTATATGATATAATCAGTGCGACAAAAACCCATTCTGATAGATGAGCCTTGCTGATGCGATGCCGCTGCGTTTTTGCGTTTATCATAAGGAAATGCTGATTGGCTGATTAAATCAGCATTTCTTTAGAAAAAAGAAGTCATGGTATTAAAAAAGCGATTCAGCTATGCTGAACCGCTTTTAAAAATACCGGAATATTTATCTTCTTTTGCAAATGCGGGAGATGGGACTTGAACCCACACGCCCTACCGAGCACAAGATCCTTAGTCTTGCCTGTCTGCCAATTCCAGCACTCCCGCACAACAGAAGTTATACTAACATTCATTATGACAAAATGCAAGTGTTATTTAAAAAATTATTTGCCGAACTTTCTGGCTTCATGAAGAATACCGATATGGCGCGTGACATATATGCGTCAATATATGCGTCATTTTATGCGTCCGGAAACCAATGGGATCAGAAGCCTTTGGCTGCTCTCATGTTCTTTGATGCCCGGTTTCAGGAGATGATAGAGCGGTTTATGAAGCCGGGAAAAGGTATCGGATGGTCATCGACCTTCATGAAAGAAGGGATTGCTCTCATGCTGATGTTATTGGATAACGGTTCAGGAAATTGTCCCGGGATGATCGCAATGAGAGAAATCGCTGTCCATGCCTGTTCCTTTGACTGTGAAGGATACTGTGCGGGAACGGACGTTGTTTCAAATTCATCTGATTCGGCGCTTTTTCAGGAATGCTTTGACAAATGGAAATCACAGATTACGCTCCCGGAAAATGCTCACGAACTATGGGCAGCGAAAATAGAACAGTGGATAGCCCTCCGTGTTTCCGCAATCATGAATGCAAATCACCGAAATTACTATGGAGAATGCGCGGCATTTATCGCTGCGCTGGGTGAAGTACAGGAATCCGAAAGGCCGGGATACAAGGATCGTCTTATGCAGCAGTATAGAGCGGACTATTCCCGCAGGCGCGCTTTTCATGATGAGCTTAGAAGATACGGAATGAGAAAATGATTGCCCATCCGGGCTGCTTTCCGGGCGCGCGTACTCTGTTTTTGCCCTGCCGTGCAGAGCCTGACAGACTGGAGATACTCCCGGGAAGCGAGATAATATGAGGAGGTGGTAGAGATATGATGTTCCGACCAATGAGAAGAATCAGGCAGCAGATCAGTGAAGAGGAATGCATCCGCATCCTGAATGAAAGGAATCTTTCATACTCCTTTGTGGGGCGAGGCCCCATGACTGGAAGTATGAAAGGGCAAGCCTTTCATACTTCATTTGTGCCACTGAAGCGACACAAATGGGACTCAACGCTTGCGGCATTAAGTCAAAGTATGGAAGGTTTGCGGCATCAAGTAAAAACATGCGAGGGAGCTTTGATCCTCCCCCGCACGATTCAAAAATAAAGTAAATTAAGTTGGTAATAAAGTCAAAAGCATTTTGTGGCCATGCCCCGCTCCTTCGGGATCAGGCAAGGGTGTTCAGGAGTGAACCAATCGTATAGTAGCTGTTGACAGAGCTGAGCTTGGAGAGCCCGAACATATACTGGTAGACAGACTGGCCATAGGCCGTCGTCAGGTTCTCCGAGATGTTCGCGCTGTTCAGGCTGCCGGAAGCATTATTCTGATTCACGGCATTGCTCATGATGTCGGACACCGAGTCTGAGAGGGCGGAACTCGCCTTAGATGCAATCTGGGTCGCAAGGCCATTCTGTCCGCCGACCAGATTCATCGTTCCCTCGTAATCTGTTTCCAGTTGCTTTTTGAAAGCTTCCTCGTCCAGCCTGAGCCCGCCTGAGTTGTAGGACAGCCCCAGCTTGCTGAGGGATTTGTCCGTCAGCACGGTCGAAAAATTCTGATACTGATTCGCCATCGAGGAACCCATGCCGGCATTCCTGGAAAGAGTGCCGTACACCCGGTTGAAGTCGGTGACCAGGTTCTTCATGGCGGAAACGATTTTGTCCTCGTCAACGCCCGTATAGACCTTCGTGCTGCCGGCCTTGTTCAGGTTGATGGTCAGGTTGCCGTCTTCCAGCGTGGCAGTATTGCTTTTGGATGTATAAGCCGTGGTCTTGCCGTTTTCGGTGATCTCAAAACGGGCATCCTCAGTATCCGATGCCAGATTCAGGACATTAACCTCAAATTCCCGGCCTTCGGTCAGGTTTTTCAGGCTGGCTGTGGCAACCGATTCATCCTCGGAACCAAGGGTGTACTGTCTGAAGACGCCTTCGGCATTGTCAGCAAGAAGCGATTTCGCGGAGTCTTCCAGCAGCAGTGACTGGTATTTGTAGCTCGTCAGGAAGCTGGTGGCGGAAGCGTCTGCCCCGGAGGTCTTCCCGGCAGAACCGGTCCCAGTCATATTCGCGGCATAGGAATCCGAGCCGAGGTCTGTCAGGTTCTGCAGCTTGTACATCATGGTGGCGGCTGACCTGGCGGTGCCGCCATAAGACAGCATGGAATACAAATTTGAATCTATTGACAAACTCATACCTTACTCCTTTCTCCGGATTCGTCCTATCCGGTAAATATTGCACATGGTAAGCCCATATACATTGAATAGCATAACACATTTCCGGCTGTTCCGCAAGAAAGATGTTTCGCAAGAAATAAGTATGAAAAGCAAGCTTTTCATACTTCATTTGTGCCGCTGGCCAGGCACAAATGGGACTCAACGCCTGCGGCATCAAGTCAAAGTATGAAAGGCCTGCGGTATCAAGTCAAGGTATGAAGATTTAATTTACCTTCTTTCCACTGAAATATACGTCCTTCGGCATGTTGTGACTGAAGCCCTGGTGCTCTGCGGTGAGGAGGTCTTTATCAAATACCAGGAAGTCCGCGTCCTTGCCGACCTCGATGGAACCCCTGGCCTTTTCGATACCGAGCTGCTTCGCCCCGTTGATTGTATATCCCAGAAGCATTTCTTCAATGCTCATCCTCTGATCTGCCGGAGGGAATATATCTGCACGTTTCTCGCTAGTGCTGATTTTTGTTTTTTCGGTAACAAAGCGGGTCATTCCGACCTCCATGCCAAGATAAGGGTTCCAGCTCGCAAAATCCATATAAGCGATAGTATCGCTGGACCATGTAACCAGGGCCCCGCTGTCCCAGACTGATTTGCAGCGATACATATTCTGGCCGCGTTCCTCACCAAAGAGATACTTATACAAATTGACATCATCGCTGTGCCACCAGGGCGTAAAATTCGCAATCACTCCCAAAGGAGCAAAACGAGTGAGATCCGCAGTATCCTGGATCTGCAGGTGGGCGCAAACGACCCTGATGCGGAAATCATTTCCAAGCTCTTTTCTGACCTGTTCCACGCCATCCAGCACCAGGCGGGATGAGGCTTCACCGACAGTATGCACGTGAAAATCCAGACCCTCTTTATTCAGCTCCTTCAGAAGTGCCACGACCTCCTCAAGGTTCATGGCATTGCATCCTAATTCCCCGTTGTCCGCATAAGGCGTGACCATGGCCCCGGAATGGAGCTTCAAGGTGCCGTCCATGAAAAGCTTCAGGGTATGGATCCTCATGTGCTCTGTATTATATTCTTTTTGAAGACGCTTCAGTTCCCTGATGCCTTCTTCCGCCTCCCAGGCCGCTGAGATCACATAGCAGCCATCGACATAGATGGGAAGTTTTCCTTGCCGATCCAGCTCACGCAGGCGGGAGTAAACGCGCTCATGAAATTCAGGAAAACCAGGGATACCAGCGTCAAAGACCCCTGTCACGCCGACACTGACAGAATAATCGATCCAGCGCTGAAGCGCGGCATCGATCTGCGAATCCGACTTATCCATTGCGCTGTCGAGGATGATAGGCAGCTCCGTCGCGCCCTCGCTCATTTCTCCGGTTACGTGCCCGTCCTTACGCACATAAAAGCTTAAGCCCGGCACCGGATCCTTGATCTCGTCTGTGATGCCATGCTTCTTTAAGATATTGGAATTCACCCAGATACTGTGTCCCTGCGCTTCCTGAATCTGCAGCTCCCCATCCGGGCAGATCAGATCCAAATCTTCCTTCGTGATATTATTCCCCTTCAAATGCTTTTTATCCAGCATGAAGCGATAACGATCCTTGCCGGGATTTTTCCTGATATAGTCCGATATAATATCCAGGGCTTCCTCTTTGCTCTTGCAAAGAAGCATTTCTCCGACTTCGCCTACTAAATCATATCCGGCTCCCATGGTCACGTGGACATGGCTGTCGATGATGCCGGGCATAATGAATTTTCCAGCGAGGTCAGTGACAGGCCCATCATATTCCGACAGGCCGGATTCGTCACCCACATAGACGAATTTGCCGTTCTTCACCGCAAGGGCAGAGGCCTTCGGATGCTCCTTGTCCGCGGTGAAGATTTTTGCGTTTTTAATAATCTGATCTGCTTGCATTGTATTTCCTTTCTGAACTTGAGTTGGGCAGGGGAATTGCCTGTTTTGGAAATTGCAGGGTTTTCCACAGCACAAGGAATGCTGCGGAAAAATCCGGACAAAACAGGCCTGAAGGCATGTTTTGTCCGGACGCATCCCTCATTGCCGGGTGGCCAGATTCAATCTGGCTTTGCCAGATTGAATCATATCCCTGTGGGATATGCCAAATACGGTATAAACTATGCTTGATGCACAGTTATGCTTGATGCATAGTATATACCTACGAATGATATTGGCAATCAGGCTTTCGAGACCGATATCATTCGTAATCGGATTTTTCTATTATACATTAAACTCAAAAAAAACTAAAAAAACTAAAAAACTTAAAAAATCCATGCAAATCAGTATTATATCCATCAGGAAATTCACCAGGAAAACAGCATCATATCCATCCGGAAATTCATCAGGAAAATTTCATTAAACTGACCGGCCATATTCTGCATCATTCCTCCCCGTAAACCTTGTCTCCGCGGATGTCCGCGGCCACTTTGGCCATGCTGGAGTCCATTCTGTAATCCCCGGTGCAGTGGAAGTGGTCCTCCTTGTCTTTTTCGAAATGCAGAGATCCGCTGCCGCTTAAGCCCAGGGCGGCAAGGTCGTACTCCTGGCCGCCGGACTCCGCCTTGAGATTGGTCTGAGTATAAGTAAGGAGCCCGATGCTGGGGTCATAATTTCCCGCGTAATACAGCGGCTCGCCGCCTTCGGATCGTATCGTGACGAGCACGGCCTCGAAGGCATCGGGATCCGGGTTCGGCTCCACGGTCATGGTGCCCCTGGAAACAGTGCCCACGACCCCCTGGTTCGCGCTGTTGTACAGGTCCTGATATTCCTTGATGCCCTCCATGATTTCGCCGCCAATGGCATCGTCCTCGGAAAGAAAGGCCCCGCCCTGGCCCATCATTCCCACCAGGCCGTCGAACATGGGGGAGCTGTATTCCGTCACCGTCGTTTCGATATTGTAGGTGCCGAAGATGTCGTCCCCTATTTCAAAATAGATATTGATCTCGCCGTCTTCGGATTTTGCCACATCCGTCCGGAGGAATTCATTATATTCTGACTCAAACGTTCCTTCCGCGTCGAAGGGGGGAGCCATGGCCGAGCCGTCCCCGTCGAAATGGACGTTGACGGGCGATCCCGCCAGCAGCCACCAGTAATAGTTGCATTCAAAGAAGGCATCGTCATCCTCCTTTGCCTGGGGGGCAAACTGCTTTTTCGGTTCTTCGGAGGACATCGGGATCCTGTAGGGCCGGAACATGAGCGAAATGTCGGTAAAGCGGATTGGGGCTTCCGATTTATCCTTCCTCAGATCCGGATATTTTTTGAAAAGGCCGCTGTATCTTGAGTTGGCGAACAGGTTCCCCTCCTCCAGTGATTTGTCATCCCCCCAGAAGATCACCCGGCTGTTCAGGAGGGGGACGACGCTTTTCGTTATCTTGTTCCGTACCTGCTCAAGGTTTTTCGCATGCACATCATAAATATAGAGCTGATAATATTTCGCCATTTCCTTCGCGAGATAATCGTCGTATTTTTTGATATATTGATCAATGGTTTCCGGGGAAGGATCCCTCCAGGTATAGGCGGTCATATTGGCGTAGGCGTAGGCGTCGCCCCTATAGGGGGCACAGTAGACATCGTAGTAATAATTCGACCGTTCCTGTTCCGACATGCCTTTCCAGAAATATTCAACGAAATTCTTCCGCGCGCTCGTCATGGAGTTCATCAGATCCCCGAGGTTTTCGGAATCCTGCGCCTCGAAGGCTATGCGCGTCTGCTTGAAAATCTGGCTGCCGCTCATTTTGAAGCCATATCTCCCGGAATTCAGATAATGCTTATAGACCTCGTCCTGCTTTACCCAGGCGGTGGGCTGGGAATGGGAGGACCAATAGCCGTAGAGGCTGTAAAGGGAGGCAACAGCCGCGATAATGAGGAGGGCCTTTCCCATGGTGACGCCGCCGGCAACGGCCAGGAGCTTGTATTTCATAAGGCCCGGGCAGAGCTGGGCCAGGGAAACGGCGCTGGTGGTGAGGCCTGCCATGTTGTCCTTGAGGATCTCCCAGGCGCCGGTCCCTTTCTTGTACTGGTAAAGTATCCGGAGGGAGGTTAGGATAGGGCCGATCAGCTTGCCGCCGACCGCGGCGTATTTCTCGGAGGGGCTCGCGGCGTTCAGGAGCCGTCCCAGAACGATGTCCATTTCCCCTTTTTTCTGCAGGCCCAGGTTCCGGAACGCGTTGACGACATTGCCCGCGTCTCCGTCAACGCCCAGGAAGCCGACCACCTCCATGTTGTCGTCATCGGGAGGAGGTCCGTTCTGGAATATTTCCTTCATGTCCTTGTCATATTCCAGATATTCCAGGAAGCCGTCATCGGAAATCTGGACGGTGGTGAACCTCCAGTCGGATTCACTGGAATAGCTGACGGGCTCGATAAAGGCAAAATCCCCCTTCCCCACGGTCTGGGTGGCGAGCGCCTTTTCCGTGAGGGCCGATTCGGAAATGCCGGAAGGCTGTGCAGCAAGCGTCTTTTCCATGAGGGGTGATTTGGAAATGCCGGCAGGCTGCGCAGCAAGCGTCTTTTCCGTGAGGGCCGATTCGGAAATGCCGGAAGGCTGTGCAGCAAGCATCTTTTCCGTGAGGGGTGATTCGGAAATGTCGGCCTTCAGCCTGCCAAAGAGGCCGGCTGCTTTGGGGGCTGTCTGGGTCTTTTTCCGCTTCCTTTCGGCAAGCTGGCCGAGATGGGGAAGCAACACCTCGTAACGGTTGTCGTCTGTCAGCTCGTAGTAAGCGGCTTCCCAGAGCCCACTTTCGGGATTTTTCCAGAGGATGTCCCCCGTTTCGTCCTCGCCGGCCGTGACCGGGAGGTAGATCGGGTTGGAGGTTTCCAGCTCGCTCTGTCCGGAAGCATAGGAAATGTCATAGCCTGTCAGCACAGCGCCGGTCTCCGGATCGGTTTTTTCCGGGAGAAGGCGGACTTCCAGGGTCTCCTCGTCGTTTTCAATGTTCCAGGGGCATAACTCCACGGTCACCTCGCCCCGTTCCGTGTTTTCCCGGAAAATGAGGTCGGTATCAAAGTCAACATCCATTCGCAGCGTTTCCGCGGCGGCACGTTCCTCGTCTGTGTAATCGACCTGGACAAGCTCCGGAAGGCCGGGGGAGTTCAGTTGGTTCAGCGCGAGCCCTTCCTCTGTTATATAATCATGAAGCTCCTCCGGGGGGACAAGGAAGGAGTATGGGCTGCCGTTCCGCCCTATCCCGCCGCTGTTTCCCGTTCCGCCCCGGGAGATTCCTTCGGGAAGCCGTTCCATTATGAAATTCCGAACGTATCCTGGTTTTACCAATGTGACAAAGAGAATTGCGCAGATCAGGGCGAAGGAAAGGAAGGAACGGAAGAAGGAGCCCTTGCGGCGGGGTGCCTGCGTATATGCATTTGCCTGCATCCTTTGCGCGTTACGGTTTTGAATGAAGGCCTGGGTCAGGTTTCCGGTCGAAGAAGATGAGAATGCGGGCGTGACCTGCTGCATGCTTCGGCTTTCTCCGAAAGAAGGGAAGCCCTGGCCCGTATCAAGACCCTGCCGGAAAGGGGAGAACCCCTGGTTCATTCCCGGACCTTGTGGGAAGCCCTGGTTCATTCCGGAATCCTGCGGGAAGCCGGAGAAGCCCCGGCCCATATTCTGGCTTATCCCCGGGTCTTGCGGGAAGCCTTGGTTCATTCCGGGCTCCTGTGAAAAGCCGGGGAGTCCATTATTCTGATCCTGTGGGAAACCTGGGAGACCCTGAAAGCTTTCCACCCTTTCCACGATGTCCGAATTTTGTGAAAAGGAGGGAGATGCGGGGTCAGTGAAACGAAAGCCACAGAATTTGCAAAAGCTTGCTTCCGCCCGTATCTGATTGCCGCAGTTTGGACAATGCTTCATTGTTTGCATGTTATTTTGCCATGAGGAGTTCATTGGAGGCGCATTGGCACCCCGGAATTCCGATGAATCATCTGTTTCAGAAGCTGTGCTTCCATCAACAGCCATGCCACAGATTTTGCAAAAAACAGCCTGCTCTTTTAACTCATTACCGCAGTATTTACAGATTTTTGCCATTCCATTCTCCTTTCTCTTATCTATCAGAGTGGGTTTTGCCGCTCTGAATTCTGACATCGCGAACCGCTTGCGGAGCAAATCGGTTCATTTATTTAGAGTCTTTTTTTGCCGATCTAAATTCTGATATAGCGAACCGCCTGCGGGGCAAATCGGCTTCTCTGTCAGAGTACTTTTTTCAATCTGATTCATAATATGCTGATGTGGTATCGTGACGGCAAAGACTTCCTGCCAATATGGATTTTGTTACATTTACGGATATTATGTATTCACGGATATCATGGTTTGCGAGCTAAGAGCGGATGATTCATTAGCCTGGTTCCCTGGCAAAATGTCATCGACAAATTGTTATTGCCGGGGGAGAGAATAGCTTTGATGCAGGTTTTTCCTCAGCACAAGGAATGCTGTGGGATGCGCCGAATACGGTATAAACTATGTTTGATGCATGGTTTATACCTACGATAAACCAAACATAGTGATGACAGAGGAGCCTGTCAATAAGGTTGAGTGATATGTCAATGACATAAGAAACAATTCGCTTACTGCGGGATAATTGACTTTCTTCTGAAATATACTTATAAATATACTTATAGTTAAGTTGATTTATCTCGCAGGTGGTTCGCTATGTCGGAACTCAGAGTGGTCAAATTCCACTCTGATAGATGGGACGGAGGAGGAAATGGACGGCGTTGCCAGAGATATTTTCAGGGCAATTCATGAGGGCAGGTGGCTGAAAATTGAATACAAGAACATGAAGGGCGAGGTCACGAGGTACTGGATTGGCATCCGCAATCTGGATCCCGCGCGGGAGACCCTGCAGGCGGAGGGCATGCACCTTGGGACTTACCGGATACAGACCCTTGACAGGATATACATCCGCTCCATCCTTTCGTCCCATGTGCTGGAAGGAACCTGGTACCCGGTGAATGAGAGGCTTACGGAGGATATCGAGAGGCGCCCGGAGCATTATCGGAAGGTGTTTCCTGAATCGGCAAACCTGAAGATACTGAATTACCTTGAAATGTGCTACAGGCTGGACAATGTTCCGTACAAGAAGGACTATGCGCTGGTGCGCTATCTGGACAATGACCGCCTGAAAGGGGATGTTTTCCCACTGTCTGATGAGCAGTTTGACATGATTGTCCGCACTTTTCAAAGGCAGGAGGGGAAGGAAAAAAAGGCGGGGGAGAGGCTCCGGGTCAAGCGTCTCGGCATGAATGTCCTGAGCATTGATACGAAAAAGGGGCTTTATGTCCTGGCTTACCGCTACCTCCGGCTGGATGTCAGGGAGCACTGCCTTTTTCCGGATGACAAGGTCACAATCTGCACGGAATGGACGGTGGACGGTGTCCGGAAGGAGAGCATCCGGAAATATCTGGACGCGGATGATTTTCAGCTTCTTCATGATTTTGAACGGAATCAGGAGCACATCAAGAATCTGATTACGCAGCGTCTGGATCGGAAGAGCCGGCTGGATGATTTTCCTTACATTATCGGCATGGAGGCGGAAATCCTGGTGGATCTCCATGAGGAGTACGGCGCGATTGCCAAAATGATGGAGAAGGGGGAGGATGCGGCCACCTGGCCGATGAAGGCTTTTTTTGGAATGCTTCTGGACAGGCCCAGGCGGCGGAAGGTCTGGCCCTTCGCGCTGCTTGACGGAAATATGAACCTTGACCAGCTCCTGGCAATCCACAACGCGATGAGGGGCCCGCTGGCTTATATCCAGGGGCCGCCCGGGACCGGCAAGACGAGCACCATTGTTAATACGCTCACTACTGCGCTGATGAATGAACGCACTGTTCTCTTTGCGTCCTATAATAATATGCCGGTGGACAGCGTTGTCCGGCGCCTTAGCAATATTCCTTATCGCGGAAAGAAAATTCCTTTTCCAATCCTCCGGGTGGGCAATCAGGAGAAGGTGGCGGAAGCCATTTCGCGTATCCGGGAGCTGTGTGAATTTGCCGCTTCGATGGAAGAAATTTTGCAAGAGAGCGTTTCGGAGAAGGTGATTTCGAAAAAGGTGATTCCGGCGGATTTGGTTTCGGAGAGGGCTCTTTCGGAAAATGAGGTTTCAAAGCAGGAAGTTCGGGAGAAGGGCGGCACGGAAGGAGAAAATGACGCAAAGACCCGGCGGCAGGCCAGGGCAAGGCGCCTGGCGGCTTTCCTTCGGGAATACGAGGAGCTTCTGGATCTACGGGAGCATCAGGAGACACTGGAACGCCTGATTGATTACAGCGGGGAAAGGGCGGCTTCTCCGGTCATGCTTCCCTTCGACACGGACATTGCCGGCAGGCAGCTTCAGGCAGTGCAGGAGGCAATCCGGAAGCGTGGGAATCTGACGGAGGAGGGGGCGCAGCATCTTTTGGAGGACAGCCCGGACGCTTTCCTTGCCGCCTTGTATGAAAAGTCTCTCTCGCATGTCCGATGGCTATTGTCGCCCCAGTTTGATGAGCTCCGAAAGATTGTTTTCCGGCTAAAGGGACGGGATCAGACGGACGCTTTTTCGCAATATCTCCGAAAAAGCGAAAATGTGCGGAAGCTGCAGAGGGCATTTCCCATTATCGTGACCTCTTGCATCAGCGCGCATCGGCTGGGAGAGCCGCAGCCGCTTTTTGACCTATGCATCCTGGATGAGGCCAGCCAGTGCAATACGGCGGTTTCCCTTATGCCCATCCTGAGGGGGGAGAATCTGATGCTGGTGGGAGATCCCCAGCAGTTGAATCCGGTGATCCAGATGGATGAATGGGACAATGAGATCCTGAAGAAAAAATACCTTATCCCGGAGGAATATGATTACAGGCAGAATTCCATTTACAAGGTGTTCTTGGCCTGCGACTCGGTGAGCGATGAGACGCTGCTCCGAAAACATTACCGGTGCAGGAAGGAGATCATCGAATTTAACAACAGGAAATATTACAATTCACGTTTGGTCGTCTGCAGAGGCGCTGGGTCGGGTGCGGTACAGAACAATGGCACCGGCACTGTTGCCGGATCGGATGCTGTACAGAGCAATGCTGCCGTTGCCGGGTCGGATGCGGTTCGGAATAATGCCGTTGCTGCCGAGCGGGATGTTCCGGCAGACGGGGGCGTAGGGGTCATGCGCGAGTCAGGAGCGCTTATGCTGAACGCTTGCAGCCCGGGGCAGGACGCCCCTCTTCTGTATGTGGATCTGCCGGATGCCACGAGCTGGGAAAAGAATACCTCTCCATCGGAGGCGAGGCAGGTGGTGGAATACGCCCTTTGCCACAAGGCGGAATCCATTGCCGTGATCACGCCGTTTGTGAACCAGAGAAAGCTCATTGAGGAGGAGCTGAAAGAGGCGCAGATCCCGAACGTGGCCTGCGGAACGGTGCATGCCTTCCAGGGGGATGAGAGGGATGTGGTGCTTTTTTCCACGGCAATAACGAAAAATACCTCGCCGTCCACGTACAGATGGTTGAAGAACAACAGGGAGCTTATCAATGTGGCCACTTCCCGCGCAAAGGAAAGGCTGGTGGTGCTGTCAGACTCAAAGAGCCTCGGTCGGCTTCATGGCGACACGGAGGCGAGTTCCATAACGGAACGTCCTGGGGAAAGGGATGGGAACAGGGACGATCTTTTCGAATTGGTGCAATATGTGAAGAGCAACGGGCAGAGCGCGGTGACCCCGCTCCAGGCGGAAAGCAGGGCCCTGGGAATCAAGCCCTTCAGCACCAGGACAGAGGAGGATTTCCTGCGAGGCATGACCCACGCCCTGGAAAACATTTGGCTTTCCCAGAACCGTTTCAGCATCAAGAAGGAAGTAGCGATTTCCCAGGTCTTCCGGGAGAACATTACCGGTGACGGCCTGTTTTACATGGGACGCTTCGATTTTGTCGTATATGAACGCCAGGGGAAGGAGGATATTCCCGTGCTCTGCGTGGAACTGGATGGAAAAGAACACTTCAGCAGCGAGGCTGCCAGGGAAAGGGACCGGCGCAAGAATGAGATCTGCCGGGCGCACAGGCTGGAGCTTGTCCGTGTGGAGAACTCCTATGCCCGTCGCTACAACCATATCAAACGGATTCTGGAAAGTTACTTTGCCCGGCGGCATTAGCAACAAACACATGGGGGAACACACGGGGACGGTCCTTTTGTGTTGACGATCAGTTATGCGCTTGTTGCAATATTCAGGACATTGTTGATGCAATACCGTTTCGGTTTCTCAGAAAACCACTGTGGACAAAAAGTTTTAAAAGGGGAGTTATTTAGCTATGTTTCTACAGGCATTATTCAGGTTTCTGTTGGTTATACCCTAACAGGCATGATGCAGGAAGTGTTTGTCCGAAGGTATCCAGAGTAACTGAATGGTTGGTTTGTTATTGTTTTGATTTGTAGATCAGGAGGGAACAATGATTAACTGGAAAATGATGGAAAGGGAAAATAATAAGAAGGAAAGTAACAAAAAGGAAAAATGGGCAAAAGCCAGAAAAATAGGAAGCATGGCCGCCTTGATTCTGGCTGCTGCGATGCTTGCATCAGCATGCGGTACGGACCTAATTCCTTTGCCAGAGGATAACGGGGCAAAGGAATTGGAGAATGCCGATGAAGCATTCGGAAATGAACAGGCTGAGGAAATGGTCGGAGAGGCAGAGGAAACGGTGGGAGAGGCTGAGGAAATGGGCAGTGAGATAGAGGAAAATGGTAGCAAGAAGGAGGAAACGGGCGGCGAAGCAGAGGAATTAAGCAGTGAGGCGGAGGAAAAGAGCAGCGAAACAGAGGGAATAGGCAGTGAGGCGGAGGAAAAGAGCAGCGAAACAGAGGAAATGGTCGGAGAGGCAGAGAAAATGGGCGGTGTGGCAGTAGAAAGCGAGTCTGGAGAAAGGAATGTCGGTGAGGAGGAAACAGGAACACCGAATGGATTTCAGGCCGGCGGTCACGGCCCTAATGGGAATGGTGGCCGCGGTGGGGGATTCGACAAATCAAGTGACACGGAGCTTCAGGATATGATTAATGACGTTGCTCCGAAATTTACGCTTTTTACCTATGAGGATGAGAAAACAGGCATTTCTCTGGAATACCAGCTTTTTGTTCCAGAGGATTATGATGAAACAAAAACTTATCCCTTAGTGCAGTTTATACCGGATTCCAGCGTGATCGGAAAGAGTGCGGCAACGGTACTTACCCAGGGCTGGGGCGGACTGATCTGGGCATCGGCAAAGGAACAGGAGAAGCATCCTTCCTTTGTGCTGGTTCCTGTGTTCACAGAAACCGTCGTAAATGACAAGTTTGAACATTCAGAACAGATTGAAGCGTCCGTCCGGCTTCTCTGGTCAGTGGCAGAGAAGTATTCCATTGATAAGAACCGCATTTATGCTACCGGGCAGTCCATGGGTGGTATGACATCCTTTTATCTGAACGTAGCCTATCCTGATCTCTTTGCCGCATCCCTTTTTGTCGGCAGCCAATGGGACAACAGCACTCTGGATGTTTTGGAGGACAAGAACTTCTTCTATATTGTTTCCGCAGGTGATCCCAGGGCATCAGAGGGGCAGGAGGGGCTCATTGCCGTATTTGAACAGGATCAGGCTCCTTATACTCATGCCGAATGGAGCGCGCAGGACGGAAGCGACGCGCAGGACGCGGCAGTAAAAGCCATGCTTGAGGAAGGGAATCATGCGAATTTCGTGACATTTACGGAAGGAAGCACGCTGCCAGAGGGTACATCAGCCAACACAATGGCCGGGGAGCATATGACGTCATTTGATTATGCCTACAAGATTGAAGCTGTCAGGGACTGGCTCTTTGAGCAGTAAACACAAGAACACAAGAACACAAGGGGACGGTTCTTTTGTGTTGACTCTCAATTATGTGTTTATTACAATAATGCCGGGACCTTGTTATTACAATAATCCCGGGGTCTTGTTATTACAATAATCCCGGGGTCTTGTTATTACAATAATGCCGGGGTCTTGCTATTACAATAATCCCGGGGCCTTGTTGTTACAATAATCGGGGGTTTTGTGGATACAATATCGTTTCGGCATGTCAGAAAATCAGTGTGGACATAACGCTTAAATAAGGGAGCCGTAAAGATTGCGATATCACATTGTTGGCATATTTCAAATCCTTCGGACTTTCGTGGACCAGGATTATGACCACACTCTCAAAAAAGCCTGTTACTATGCAGTATTTTATACTTTCTTATAGACACTTCAATACGCTAAAGTCGAAATATGCCACATTATTTGTCAGCATTAAAAACGGTCAGAAAACTATTTTGATAGAAGAGCCGATTTGTCCCGCAGCGGATCGCCATGTCAGAACTCAGAGCGGTTAAAAAATCACTCTGACAGATGAGTCGAATTGTCCCGCAGGCGGTTCGCTATGTCAGAACTCAGAGTGGCCAAAACCCACTCTGATAGATGAGCCGATTTGCCCCGCAAGCAGTTCGCTATGTCAGAATTCAGAGCAGTGAAAACCCACTCTGATAGATGAGAGGAGTATGACTTTCATCCGGTCAGAACGTGTGGAGCGGTCAGAATGTGTGAACCGGTCAGAATGCGTGAATCGGCAGAGAGATATATTTACAGGAGATGCGGATGGCTCGTACAGCCCGGAAAAAAAGTGAGAGCAATATTTATCATGTGATGTTACGCGGAATCAACAGGCAACAGATTTTTCTAGATGAAGAAGATAATCGGAAGTTTTTGTCCATTGTGAATCGATGCCGGGAGATGTCGGGTTTCAATCTGTATGCGTATTGTCTGATGGGGAATCATGTCCATCTGCTCCTTCAGGCAGATGGTGAGCCATTGGAACAGGTGATGAAAAGAATTGGTACGCGATTTGTGATGTGGTATAATCAAAAATACGAAAGAACAGGGCATCTGTTTCAGGATCGTTACAGAAGCGAGCCGGTTCAGGATCAAAGATACTTTCTGACAGTTCTCCACTATATATTGAATAACCCAGTCAAGGCAGGTTTGTGCAGTAAAGCGGTTGATTATCCACTCAGCAGCGCATTGGATTATTTTCACGGAGGCGGAATCACGGACACCGGCTATGCGGAGGGCCTCATAGGGCGGGAGATATTGCTGGATTATCTTCGAACGCCTTCTGATGATCAATGTATGGATGACAAACCCGGGAGAATCACTGACAAGGCCGCACTGCAAATCATCCGTGACTCCGTGAAGAATGATGATACGGCACAATGCCTGAAAATCATTTGCAGTCATCCGGAACAATATGTGACACTGCTTCGAAAAGCAGGTCTTTCCATCCGGCAGATCAGCCGTTTGACGGGATTGAGCATATCGATTGTGCGGAAATGAACATTCCCTTTGAACATGAACAGAAAGGGAATTGTTCAAAAGGACTTGCAATTTGTAATTTGTAAGCACAAAAGGACCGTCCCCGTGCGTTGCCCGTGCATCTGCTGTGGTGTGTGTGCCGTGCGTCCTTGTGGTCCCGGCAATTTGCCAGCACAAAAGGACCGTCCCCTTGTGTTGCCTGAGGAGTGTTTGGTGAATATTATCGCAAGTTTGATTGAGCCCCGCCAACAGATTGGCGAGGAGCAGAAGATTTTTTCTGACAGCATGCTGAAGGCCATGATTGTCCCTCTCGTGATCGAGCAATTGCTGCAAATGGTCGTTGGGCTCGCGGATACAATGATGGTCAGCTACGCGGGCGAAGCGGTCGTGGCCGGGGTCGGGCTGGATACCATGATCTACTCGGTCTTCATTTATCTTTTCACTGCCATTGCGGCTGGCGGTTCGGTCGTGGCGGCGCAGTATCTCGGCAGCAGAAACCGTGAAAGCGGGAATCTCGCGGCATCTCAGATTTTTCATCTGGCAGGCCTCGTGTCATTGATCTGCATGGCGCTGATGCTGATTTTCGGCAATGGGTTGCTGCGGGTCATGTATCCCGTCACGGAGCCGGCCACGATGGAAGCCTGCAGGACTTATCTTTGGATCGTCGCCCTGTCTTTCCCGGCAAATGCCATATATAATGCCGGCGCGGCGATCTATCGGACGATGGGGAAAACGTCCGTGACCATGAGGGTGTCCCTCGCGGCCAATCTGGTTAATGTGGCCGGCAATGCCATAGGCATCTTTGTCCTGCATGCGGGAGCCGCCGGCGTCGCCTGGCCCACTACATTATCCTGGTATGTGGCCGCTGCCGTGATGACGCGGCTTTGCTTCCGGAAGGGCCAGGATATACAGGCGGAGTGGAAGCAGGCATTGCGCCTTGACGTGAACATGTCCAGACGGATCCTGGGCGTTGCCATACCGAATTCCGTGGAAAACACCCTTTTTCAGGCCGCCAAGGTTTTTCTGGGCGTGTTGATTGCCACCTTCGGAACATCCCAGATTGCCGCAAACTCCACCGGTCAGACCTTTTGGTCCCTGGCAGCCTGCATGGGGACGGCGATGAGCACGGTCTTTATCACGGTTATAGGGCAATGCGTCGGGGCGGGAGATGAAAAGGCCGCTGAGTGGTATATGCGGAAGCTTACCCGGCTTTCTCTGATTCTGGCTTTTTTCTGGAATGCGATGGTAATGGCGCTGACGCCTCTGCTATTGCCGCTATATGACCTTAGCAGCGAGACAAAGCGCCTTATCCTTATTATTGTGGCCATCCACAATCTATTTTCGGCAAGCATACAGCCCTTTGCGATGCCTCTTTCCTCCGGACTTCGAGCCGCGGGGGATGTCAGGTTCACAATGTGGGCGTCCATTTTCTGCACTGTTGTTTGCAGAACGATATTTTCCTTCTTGCTGGCAAAGGGACTTGGCCTGGGGGTGATCGGGATTACGCTTGCCATGGCGTTGGACTGGTGCATAAAGGCCGCCCTTGACATTTGGCGTTTCAGGAGCGGGAAGTGGAAAAACAGGAAGGTGATCTGAGGGAGCCTTCTCATGCAGCCATTCATCTGCCCGGATTCCGGGAAAAGAAAAAAGGGAGAATAAAGAGTAATAATGAGTAATAAGGGAGAATAATGAAGAATAAATGGGGATGAAGGGCATGAAGGAGAATAATGGGGAATAAAGCGGAATAAGCAGAATAAGGGGAATGAAGAAGAATAAAGAAGAATAGAGAAGAATAGAGAAGAATAAAGGAGTGAGTTAAGATGCGGCATGAATGCAAGATCACGGTGATAGATAAAAAATGTTTTACAGATTATCAGGAACAATATTTGGCCGATCCCAAATCCGGTCCCTGTCCCTTTTTTAATGTGGGGGATGAGTTCGTCCTGAAACGCACCCCGCAGCAGGATGACTTTTACCATCTGATGAATGGTAAATTCTGCGGTGAGGCATGGGATGCCGTCAGCCGATATGTTTACACGGCCTTGCAAGGCGGCTCAATTATGAAGGGCTGGACCAACGACGACCGCGTCATGATCGCCTGCTGTAATGACGGGACGCGGCCGGTCATTTTCAAGATCGAACGTATCGATATCCCGGAGAATGACGAGGAGCGGGAGTGGCTGGCGAAACAGAATTTCAGAAATACAGCCGAGGACGCATATACAGGCTGAGCATATGCGGATATAAGGGGAGAGACTGGTAATGATTAAGAACAAGTATGCCGCATTTATTTTGTTTATTATTGCGGTTCTGGTTTTTTGGAACCTGCTGGATTGTCCAAAGCACACGGGGACGGTCCTTTTGTGTTGACTGATCAGTCAACACAAAAGGACCGTCCCTGTGTGCCACGCACTGCAAATTATCCGTGAAGAATGATGATACGGCACAATGCCTGAAAATCATTTGCAGTCATCCGGAACAATATGTGACACTGCTTCGAAAAGCAGGTCTTTCCATCCGGCAGATCAGCCGATATTGACGGGATTGAGCATATCGATTGTGCGGAACTGAACATTCCCTTTGAACATGAACAGAGAGGGGGTTGTTCAAATTGCGAGCACAAAAGGACCGTCCCCCTGTGTCCAAAATGAAAACTACTAAAAGGTTAGCAGAAAAGAGAAAAGCCGAAAAAAGAATGTATCATAAGTAGCGAATGAAGATAATGGTTTTGACGCACTCTGAGAAGAAGCAGAAGCGCGTCAAAATCCTTCCTCATTGCCGGGCGGTTCACATGACCTGCAAATTAGTCAAGGCATTTTCCTTGCGAGATCCGTCAGGCTTAAACATGAATAATCCTGAAGGAACATTTATGTCTTATAATCAGCTGGACCGTTTCAAGGCTTCCGGTTCGCTTATAATCAGTCGGACCGTCTCAAGGCTTCCAGTTCGGCCCGCAACCGAGCTGCTTCCTTCTCAGCCGCGTTTGCGCGGGCGGATTCGCGCAAGGTATTTTCACGTTCTTCCTGTCGACCCTTTTCTATTCCGTTTTTGAGCCCTTCCTCAAGTCCCTCCTTGCGTCCTTCTTCCCGCATGCGTTCGTCTCTTTCCAGAAGCGTCATATATTCCTTCCTCCATTCAATATGTGACCGGGCTTTCCGCACCTGCTCATCAAGGCGCGATGTCAGCCCCGATCCTGGCCTCCCCCCGGCGACATAAGTGAGAAAGTCTTTCAAATCCTCCGAAACATCGTCTTTGTCACCTTTCGCGGACAGGATAATCTTTACGGCATCGTCCCCAAGCTCCAGTCCGGGGTCCTCCTGGCACATGGATTGGAAACTGTATTTGTGCATTCCCTTTTGAGGGAAAAGGTTTTCAAGGCAGATAAAAATGATATAGCTCCTTTTCAGATCCTGGAATTTTGCGCCCCGCCCCATCTGGTCAAGGTCAATCATCGCCTGATAATACCTGGATCTGGGCGGCACACAGGGACGGTCCTTTTGTGCTGACTGATCAGTCAGCACAAAAGGACCGTCCCTGTGTGTCCCTACTTTTTTCGTCTCCACATGATAAGGCTCATGATGAATGCGCCCAGGCAGGGGAGGAGGTTTACGGCCATCCCGGTGCGAAGCCCGAAGCGGTCTGCCACGATGCCGATGATCCATGGGAAAAGGATTCCCCCGAAGCCGCCGATGGACAGCATCACGCCAACGCTCTCGGAGCTCGTCATTTCGCCGATCCCGGCCACGGCCAGGGGATAAAGCCCCGAGATCGCAAGGGAAAACAGCGCGAGCGCAATGATGGCCGCCGCAGGGGAATGGACGAATACCAGCGCACCGTAAATGCAGCAGATCAGGATCCCCATGGCGCTTAGGAACTTGAAGGTGTCCTTCACCTTGATTCCAAAAGCGATCACAAGACGGCCGATAAGCATTGCGGCCCATTGTATTGTCACGGCATAGGAGCTGAGCGAGGCGCTCAGGATGTGTTCGTTCTTGTAATAGGTCACCATCCAGCCGTTCACACTGTATTCCGCGCCATTCTCACAAAAAAGCAGAAAGGTCATGATCCAGAAGACCGGGTTTTTGAAAAAATCCATGTTCCCGCCGGCCTTTTTCTCCTGGCCGGTGAAGGTGCCGTCCGGCAGCCCCGCGCTTGCAAATATCAGCCACATGACAAGTCCGGCCAGCGCAATGCCGACAGGCTGCATCAGAATGGGAAGGGACAGGCTGTTTCCCAAATGCCCTGCGACGGAAATCAGCAGCGGGCTGATCAGCGCGCCCGCCGCAAAGTACGCGTTCATGACGGTCATTCCTTTTGCCCGGTCGTCCGTATGATTTCCAACAAGGACGGTGCACTTGTTAGCGGAGCAGCCCTTCGCGATGCCGGCCGCCAGAAAGGCGGCGGCCAGAAGCAGGGGATTTCCCGTGATCCCCATGAGCAGGTAGCCGATCAGGTAGCCGCTGCACATCAGGAGCGTCGTGCGTCTTTCACCGATTTTTCCAGGCAGGATTCCGGACAAGAGAAGCGCCGCCATGTTTCCTATGCTCATGACGGAAATCAGGGTTCCTGTCAGGCTGTAGGAGAACCCATACCTGTCCCGGATCAGGCTCACGATCACGCCGGACGCAATCGCGCAAATCCCGCTCAGCCCGAAGCAGATGAGTCCGGTATTATAAAACCTTTTCGATATGGAAGCGGCCGCGGACTTCGTGCCGGGCGCCTTTTCAGTTTGTGTTTCCATCTTGCCCTCCAGAAGCGGTTTTTCTGATGAATGCGGTCTGGAAAGCAGGTTGTCTTTCTAAGCTACATTTCCATGTTGCCTTCCAGAAATGGGTTTTTCCGCTGAATGCGGACTGGAAAGCAGGTTGTCTTTTCTGACCGCGTTATCGTATTTTGAGGCTCCTGTAAGGAGCCTTTTTCACAGCCTCTTTGTGATTGCACGATTGCACAAGAGAATTAACTATGTTCAACGCATAATTATATCCCGTCTTTCTGCGAAAGACACCGATGGGGCCATGAAGCACTCCTACGGATTATATCAAATAGGGTATGTCTATGCAAGATATGGCAAATTTGCTGCCCGCAGACTATATGCACATGGAAGCACAGGGACGGTCCTTTTGTGTTGGCTGATCAGCCAACACAAAAGGACCGTCCCTATGTACGCCGCTCAAGTGAAGAAATCGGGATATGCCATGATGCGTTTTTGTGTTAGAATTTAAAATAAAACGATTAAGGTGGTATTTATGAATATCAGAAAGGCAACTATAGCAGATCTTAATGCCATAGAGATTATCTACAATGACATTCACACGGAAGAGGAAAAAGGGAACCAGACTATAGGATGGGTGCGAGATATTTATCCGACTAGAATGACAGCAGAAGAATCCATATTCCGGGGAGATATGTTTGTATTGGAGGAAGGAGAAATTCTCGGTGCGGGAATCATTAACCAGACACAGGTAGATGTTTATTATGATGCATCATGGGAATATGATACGGATGATGTCTGTGTTCTTCATACACTCGTCATCTCTCCTAAGGCTGCCGGAAAAGGTTACGGCAGAACTTTTGTGAAGTTTTTTGAACGATGGGCAAAAGAGCATGGGCTGCCTGAGCTCAGAATCGACACAAATGTCAGAAATACTGCGGCAAGAGCTATGTATCGAAAAATGAATTATAAGGAGATTGAGATTATTCCGACCACATTCAATGGTATCTCTGACGTCAACTTAGTTCTTTTGGAAAAGAATCTGGCAAATGAATATTGAGAATTAATAATCATGTACATCCATGACTTCAAATTCCGGTCTGCCGAGATCTTTATCCCCTGACACGCCCCTATCATAGCACAGGAGTTTTAATAAATTGTGTTATTTACGAGGGAAAACGGAAAATTATGATCTCATGAAGATACCCAGGCTTTCCTGTGCGATCTGCAGAATCCCTTCCAGTAACCCGGCTCCGAACGTGACCATGATAATACAGGCCTCCACAGCAATCAGGATACCATGGTATGGTAGTCATCCAGATACTCGCATTTCGCAGAAAAGTCCCGGTCGGGAAACCGGACCTCCACAATGCCGCCGTCGGGAATGCGGAAGAGCGTGTCGTAATTGCTGTTGATGAACCGGATGCTGTGATCCTTTTCATGTTGATGAACCGGATGCTGTGATCCTTCTCATCCATCATTTACCGCCTCCTTTCCGGTCCTCAAATTCCATGGAAAACTGCGGCCTGCCGTCAGCCTCCGTAGAGAGCAGGAGATCAGCATTGTAGGTCTTACCCGTTTTCTGGCTCTTGCAATCCTTCAGCTTTACGCGACCGCCCCGCAGGAGCTTCTCCACGATCTGGGTCGTCAGCCGCTTCCCGATCTTCGTGAAATACGCGTTGTCCTTCCACAGCACAAACCGGCACTCCCGGTTGCTGCAGAACCAACCTTTCTGCCGTTCCAACACCTCCGCGCCACAGTGCGGACTGGTTCCGATCACTTTATTTCTGCTCATCAGTGCGTCTGCTCCTTTCACTTTCTCATAGGTTGTCACGAGGTTTGCAATCATGCCCTCGATCCCGGACATGAAGTCGCCGGCATCCATCTCGCTGTGTTCCACCTGTAGGAGTTTCTGTTCCCATTCGGCGGTCATGGAAGCGGACTGGATCTGCTCCGGCATGACGGTGATCAGGGAGCTTCCCT
>CAMKKZ010000008.1 GCA_946413525.1 uncultured Oribacterium sp. | reverse complement strand
TTGAAAAGTTTGATAGTATCTAAACTACTACTTGACAAAAGTCACTTCATAAGAGTTATAGTATGCGAACCTGGTTTCTGCACAAAAGCGTGCGAATCAATCTGCCGTAGACCATCCTGAGCAGAATTATAATGCAAATATCAAATTCGTTTACTATACATCGTTTTATGGGGAAAAGTAATGGGAAAAATTATACTGCAGACGGGGACATTTCTTTTAATTATCATTTTGGGATATCTTTTCAAAAAACTGCGCATATTAAAAAAGGAGGACGCGCAGGTCCTTGGCACGATCATCATGAATGTGACGATGCCTTGCCTTTTTCTGTCCAGCGCGAACAGCGTGCGGTGGAATGAGCATTTTCTGCTTCTGATGGGAATGGGTTTTCTTGTGAATCTGTTCATGCTTACGGCGAATTATCTTATCCGGCTCCGGAGGGACGGTCTGCTGCGCGGAGTCCATATGCTGACGGGATCCGGTTATGACGTGGGCAATTCCGTCATTCCCTTTGTGTCAACATTCTATCCCGGGGAGGGGATGGCCTACCTGATTTCTTTCAACATAGCGAATACGATTATGGTCCAGGGCATGAATTTTGTCATTGTACGGGTTCTGAACGGGGGCGGTGAAAAAAATGATTTCCGGAAGCTTGCGGGAACCCTTTTTTCGTCCCTTCCATTGGACGCTTACCTGCTGATCCTTTTCCTTGCCGCCACGGGTCTGTCCCTGCCGCAGCCCTTCATTACCGTCGCATCCTCGATCGCCTCCGCCAATTCCTTCCTGGTCATGTTCATGATCGGACTGCGTCTGGAATTCCGCCTGTCCGGGGAGGATGGGAAGGATACCATCTCCCTCATCCTTTTCAGATTTTTGGCAGGGATTCTTTTCTCCCTGCTGACCTTTTTCCTGATACCTCTTCCCCGCCTCGCCAGGACAGTTCTTGTCATGGCCTATTTTGCGTCCCCCAGCGCCGTGGCTTCCATTTACGCCCGGAAGCTGGGATATACCGGCGCGCTGGTGGCAGATGTTACCATGGTCGGAATCATGATTGCCATCCTTATGCAGTCCGTGCTTCTTATGATTGTTTGAGCCGCCGCAAGGCAGATCTTGCCTTGCGGCAAACGCTGGCTCGCGGACAGCAAATAAATCCCGCTTGCATTATCGGTATAGTTAAGGGATTTCACAAACACTGGCTCGCGGGCAACAAATAAATCCTTCTCGAAGCAATAATTCCCTCTTGAAAAAGAAACGTATGTTTGCTATTATAAAACTGAACAGAAAACATGAGCCGTGTAGCCTGCGATGCCGCAGATATTAGCAGGCAATAAAAATGGCCCAAAATTACTTTAATAAAAGAGGATCCCGTGTAGCCTGCGATGCCGTGTCTGTTCATCGGAAATCAGAGCAGTCAGAATACAATTCTCCTAAAGGCATTCAGCCGATTGTGATGTTTGCGAGCATCAAGTCTTTTATTATGGCAAGGATCTCCCGGAAAATATTATTTGGGAGGAAATAAACCGTTGAAGCGGAGGGTATGGGGTATGGGTTTTTGAGACCGCAGGATGCCGCTATTTTTATTGCCCGAAACATATGGAAATTGTTTGTAACGATGCCGGTTCTTCCCGGTTCTCCTTTGATCAAAGACATGCTGTTTCGGATGTTTTCCACAGTGTTGGTGGAGATCGCTTCGGTGAGAATGCGATCAGGACTTATTCCGTTCAGCACAAGGTAGTCCTTCATGGCCAGGGCTTCGCTTACGGGCTCGTTCGCGCCCTGCCCGCCGGAAACAATACAGACCGTGTCCGGATTATCGGCAAGATATTCGACAGCCTTGTCCAGCCTGTATTTCAAAACAATGCTGGGACCTGATTTGCGGACCTGGGCTCCCAGTATTATGATGTGGTTAAGGTTTTTCTCGCCCCCTTCGCGGAAGCCGGAGAGAACGTAACAAAATAGAATGAAAAAAACAATGGACATGAGAAGGAGAAGGCACTGAAAGGCGATCCTGAAATAGGGGGGAAGCAGGAAGTACGCGCCGGACGAAAGAAAAAAGGAAAAGAGAATAGAAAAAGCGCCTATGGCAAACCATACCAGGAAAAAAAGAGTGCCGGAAGTTGCCATGGCAATGCTGAGGCCATAGAGGATGGACAGTATTCCCACACAGGACAAGACAAAGCATAGTATTTTCATGACATCCCTCCTTTTTATTAAAGCTTAGGTTTATCCTCGCGGCACAAGGAATACTTCGGAAAACCTGAAATATCATGCCAGAGGATATAACATAAAAATACAACTTCTTCAAGCCTTTGCCACGGAAGCATTGTTACTACTGCCGCGTTGGCTTGTTGCTAAATCATGGCGGAAAAAACCCACTCTGATAGGTGAGGAATCAGACGGGTAGGTGAAAAAGGGATTGATAATTATCCTGTTATTTATTATAGTGTAGGTGTTCTATTTTCATCTTGTGATGAAATCAGAGTAGCCCAACTCGCTCTGATAAAGGGAACCGGGCTGTCCGCAGGCAGTTTGCTATTTCATTTAATCAGAGTGGTCAAACCCACTCTGATAGGGGAGGAGAGGAATGAGACTTTCATGGAAAAGGCCAGTTCTTATTGAATTTGTGCTGATTTTTGGGATTTTTGTATGTTTTCTGGAGAAGCCGAACAAATGTTATGCGGAATCCGCAGGTCAGGAGACAGGACCCGGAATAGGTCTTTCCATGGATGATTCATCCGCCATTATGTCCGGGGCTGTCAGCGAAGCCTGGGACAATGAGGAGACGGCTTCTTCCAAAGGGCAGTCCGGCATGTCACAAAAACAGGACGGCCAGCAAGCCGCCCTTACGGGAGATGCAGGAGAGGCTGCCTCAAATTCCGGGGAAGGAGTTTCAATGGATGGCAGTACAGAAGGACAAAGCCGCCTTACCCTTCTTGCGGCGGGGGACAACCTGATTCATACGCCCATTTTTGAAAAGGCTTTCCGGGCAGATGGCAGCTATGATTTCAATCCTGTTTATGACAATGTCCGGGATTTTGTGAGGTCTTACGACCTGGCTGTCATTAACCAGGAAACGATCTTCGTGGATAACAATGCCTATGTCAGCAGTTATCCCACTTTTGGAACTCCCCAGTCCATGGGACATGCCTTGGTGAACGCGGGTTTTGACATCATCCTTTCCGCGACGAATCACACTATGGATAAGGGGCTTTATGGGCTCCAGACCACGATGAATTTCTGGAAATCAAATTATCCGGACATCACGCTGTTGGGCATCCATGAGACTGCCGATGATTTCAACAGCATTGACTATATCGAAAAGAACGGCATAAAACTTGCCTTGTTTAATTATACCTATGGGCTAAATGGATTCTCCCTTCCGGCTGGAAGACCATATTTGGTGGATTTGCTGTCGAACAAGGCAAAATTTCTGAATGATGTCCGCATGGCCGAGCAGGAAGCGGATCTGACCGTATGCTTTCTGCATATCGGCGAGGAGTACCATTTCGCGCCCACGGCCTGGCAGATGAATTATATCCAGGAGCTGGCAGAATGCGGCGCGGACCTCATTATCTGCGCGCATCCGCATGTGATTCAGCCCTTCGGGAGGATTGCGACATCCTCAGGAGGGAGCGCCGTGGTTTTTTATAGCTGTGGCAACTTTGTTTGCACGCAGACAGCCATGGAGAAGGATTTGGGAGGCCTGGCCAGCGTACAGATCGTGAAAGACAGCCAGGGCTGCAGAGTGGATGCCTTTGATTTTATCCCGACTTTCATGCATTATAATGGGAAAGGAAACTGGGTGTACCTGTTGAAGGATTACACACCTGAGCTTGCGGCGGATCATCACCTCTCCCTGACAGGAAGCCGTTTTACAGTTGAAGATGTCTGGAACCTCTGGCATAGGGTGGTTGGCTGACATGCTTATCTTTTTCTTGTTTTTAAGATGAAGTTGAGTAAATAATAATTAACAACTAAAAAGGAGGAAAAATGGCTGGTAATAATAGTTCTCAGGCACTAGTGAATCTTGTAAAAAATTTTCTGTCGAAATCTGAATGGTTGTATTCATTTGATGAAGACAGAGCAATATTCTCATTCACTCTCGGATTGAGAGAGAAACTGCATAGAGTTACTTATCTGATTAATGTGCATTTTGATGATGTTGTTGTTTATGGTTTTAGTCCAATCAGCGCGGATGCACAGAATGCATCCCAGATGGCCGAGATGGCAGAGTTTTTGAGCAGGGCGAATTACGGCCTGAAAAATGGAAATTTTGAGTTTGATTTTAATGATGGAGAGATAAGATACAAAAGCTTCATTGACTGCGATGATTTGGAACCATCGGATAATGTGCTCAGAGACAGCGTCCATTGCTGCGCCGCGATGCTCAACCGCTATTTCCCCGGTATTCTGGATATTGTTTACTATGGAGCGGAAGCAAAGGAAGCGATAAAAAAATGCGAGAATTCCAGGGAATTGTCTTTGCGGAGGAGTCATGATTCGAACAGTGATGGCAGCTCCATTGACCTGGATTCGCTGCTTGAGGAACTGAGGTCAATGGCTGGTCATCATGATGAAGGGGATGACGATGACAACAGCGATATGGAAAATGCGGATGATGACAGTGACGAAGAAACCATGGATGATGACAGTGATGATGAAGACGATGAAGATGATATGTGATAATATATGAATCATATATCATTTTTCTGAGGATCAGCACAGTGGAGTTACACACCCCTTTCATTCGTATTTCAACGCAAGACTGTTTGTCGAAAATCCAATAAACATTTCGGACTTTGGAGCCTTGCTGACGCGATACTGCGTCGGCTGCTCACGAAATCAGAATGATCCAACAGCACTCTGATAAGAGCCTTGCCGACGCGATGCCGCGTCGTCAGCTCTCAAAATCAGAGCAATCAAAATCCACTCTAACAAGGGAGAAAACGTCATGAAAATACTTGTCACAGGGGGTGCCGGATATATCGGCAGCCATACCGTAGTGGAGCTTCTTCAGGGAGGCCATGAAGCGGTCATTGTGGATAATCTTTACAATTCCAGTGAGAAAGCGGTTGAGAGAATAGCGGACCTTGCGGGGAAAAAGCCTGCCTTCTACAAAACGGATATTCGGGACAGGGAGGCGATAAACAGGATATTCCTTGAGAACCCGGGCATAGAGGCCGTCATTCATTTTGCCGGGCTCAAGGCCGTTGGGGAATCTGTGAGGATGCCTATAGAGTACTACGAGAATAATATTAACGGCACCCTGGTACTTACGGACATTATGAGGCGGCATAATTGCAGGAATATTATCTTCTCTTCCTCGGCCACTGTATACGGTGATCCGGCAGAGATACCCATTACTGAGAACTGTCCAAAGGGTACCTGCACGAATCCATATGGCTGGACGAAATGGATGCAGGAGCAGATACTGACGGACATACATACCGCGGATCCGGAATGGAATGTCATTTTGCTTCGTTATTTCAACCCGATTGGCGCGCACAAGTCCGGCCGGATTGGGGAGGATCCAAAGGGCATACCCAACAACCTTCTTCCTTATATTGCCAGAGTCGCAGTAGGCAAGCTGCCTGAAATCAACGTGTTCGGGAATGATTATCCGACCCCGGACGGTACGGGGGTGCGGGATTATATCCACGTAGTTGACCTGGCAAGGGGTCATGTCAGGGCCGTCGAGCGCCTGCAGCAAAAGAAAGGGGTGGAGGTTTTCAACCTCGGAACCGGAAAGGGCTATTCCGTGCTTGAAGTAATTCATGCGTTTGAAAAGGCCTGCGGCAAAAAGCTGCCGTATGTGATCCGGCCAAGGCGGGAAGGGGATATTGCGACCTGCTATTCCAGTCCCGGGCTTGCGGAACGAGAGCTTAATTGGAAAGCGGAGTATGGCATTGAGGATATGTGCGCGGATACTTGGCGATGGCAGTCCTCAAACCCGGACGGATACGGGGATTCATAATAACTGCCATGCTGTATGATAAGGACATTCGGGAGCCTTTATTCCTTTTCATGGAAGAGTATTATGGCAAGGCCAGGATGATAGAAGAAAAGATCATGGGGAGATCCAGGGCGGATGTTGTCATGGTGACGGAGGACTCCTTTTTTGGCATTGAAATCAAGAGCGACGCGGACACCTACAGCCGTCTGGGAAGGCAGGTTCCTGATTATGACCTGTATTTTGATTATAATTATGTTGCTGTCGGGAGCACCCATGCCTTTCATATCGCGGAGCATGTGCCTCCGCATTGGGGAATCATTACCATAGATGAAGTGGAGGACCGTCCGGATTTCTATATTTTTAGAAAGCCCCAGGAAAATCCGGGGATGGACCTGCTTCGAAAGCTGTCGCTTCTGTGGCGACCGGAACTCGCCAGGATATTGGAGAGGAATGGCCTTCCTCCGCACAGTCGTTTTTCAAAAAAAAGAGTCATTAAATATATTGCGGATTCCGTGCCGTATTCCCTCCTTCGGAAGCAGATGAGCTATGAGCTTTTTGAAAGAGACTATACAACTATTGCTGATGAGATCAACCGCTTTCGGACGGAACAGCTTCATGCGAAGCCTAGAAGGGCGCGCCGTCCGGCCGCGGCAGCGGGAAAGAGAGTGGGGGGCATACCGGATCTCAAAGTGAAAAAGATTATCAGGCATCGGAAAAAAAGGTAAAAAGCTATATATAAAGCTATACATAGTTTATACTTTGGCTTGTCCGCAGCCCGAACATGGACGCGAAAAGAGTCAGCTTTACGGCAAGGGCGTCAGGACAGGAAAACGCGGAGAAAAAAGATTTGTGGCAATTTGCAAGGGCGACTGTTATAATAAAAAGGATAGAGTGCCGTATAGATTGTGATACCGCAACGGCTGGTCATTGAATCAGGGTGGCAAAACTCATTTTAATAGGGGGATTTTATGGAACAGAGCTATACAAAGATTTTTGCGCATGGTATGGAGACTCCGCTGAGGGTATGGAAAGGGCATTTTGCCACGACGCATTCCCATACGAATTATTTCCTTGATCTGACTGCCCTCAAAGCCAGGGCAAAAGAGGCTCATGAGATAGCGGACGCGCTGCAGAGTAAATACCTTTACGGCATGGTTATCGATACCATCGTTTGCGGTGAAGGGACCGAGGTGATCGGGGCTTACCTGGCAGAGGACCTTACAAAGAGCGGCTTTCTGAACATGAACGCGCACAAGACGATCTATATTGTGAGGCCGGAGTATGATTCCAACGCCCAGGTTATTTTCCGCGACAATGTGCGTCAGATGGTCGCCGGGAAGCATGTTCTGATTTTGGAAGGGAACATATCAACAGGAAAGGCCGCAAAGGGTCTGATTGAGGCGATATTGTATTATAAAGGCGCAATTTCCGCCGTTTCCGCCGTGTTCTCCCCAATTGACAGTATTGACCAGTACCCTGTTTTTTCCGTTTTCAGCAAGCAGGACGTGCCGGACTATATTTATGCGGATCCCCATGAGTGCCCCATGTGCCGGGCCAGCCAGCGTCTGGATGGGCTGATCAACACATTCGGCATTTCCATACTTTGACCTGATGCCGCAGGCGTTGAGTCCCATTTGTGTCGCGTCAGCGGCACAAATGAAGTATGAAAAGCTTGCTTTTCATACTTACCAGAGGAGATTGTACGGACTTCTCAAGTATAAAAAACAAATAGAAAGGGATTAGGAAATTGCTAAAGAGCTTCAAGACGGAGATAAATCCGACAGCAGAGCAGAAAGTGAAGATCAATAAAACGATCGGCACTTGCAGATATGTCTACAATACATTGGCCATAATAAAGACTTACATGATAAGGGCGAAAAGTTTATGACAGGCAAAAGCTTTAGTGTATGGCTTAACAATGAGTACATTCCCAATAATCCCGATAAAGTATGGATCAAAGAAGTATATTCAAAAGCTGTAAAGAATTGCGCAGAGAACAAAGATGCCTCTCTCGCAAATATGAACATTACAAGAAAGGAGGGTCCACTCAAAAAAATATACAAAAGCAGAAGCTTAAAGTACAAAGGCTTTATCATAGGATAGATAATATCCGTACTGATTACATCAATAAAACAATAGCCGGGATAGTGAAAACCAAGCCATCCTACATAACTATTGAAGATTTAAATGTATCATGCATGATGAAGAACAGGCATCTTTCAAAGGCCGTTGCATCACAAAAATTTTACGAATTCAGAACCAGGCTTAAAAACAAATGTGATGAAAAAGGAATTGAATTCAGGATTGTAGACAGGTGGTATCCGTCTTCAAAGCTGTGTCATTGCTGCGGAGTTATCAAGAAAGACTTAAAAGTTTCAGACAGGATATACAGATGCGACTGTGGCTATGTTGAAGACAGGGATTACAATGCCAGTCTCAACCTGAAGGATGCAAAAACTTACAAAATTGTCTAATCAAGCAAACGTAAGTATGTACCGATGGCTTAGTCGGGAATTTACGACTGTGAAGTGTACAAGAACTTGTGAGTAGTGTGTTACCTTGTAACCACCAAAGCATATACGATGAAGCAGTAAGTAAAGTTCGTGAGAACTTACAACATCTCGATGTGAGTATATTTAATCACATTTTGAGTGGCAGGTGTAATGTCGGAACAGTATAATGCGGACAGCATTACGGTTTTGGAGGGACTGGAGGCAGTCCGCAAAAGGCCGGGGATGTATATCGGGTCAACGGGTCTTAAAGGACTGAACCATTTGATTTACGAAATCGTGGACAATTCCGTTGATGAGCATCTGGCCGGTTATTGTTCGGAAATATGGGTGAAGCTGGACAAGGATGGCTCATGTACAGTCCGGGACAATGGACGCGGCATCCCCGTGGGCATGCACAAAAAGGGCGTGTCGGCGGAACGCATTGTCATGACGACACTGCATGCCGGGGGAAAATTTGACAACAATTCCTACAAGACCTCGGGCGGCCTTCATGGCGTCGGATCATCCGTGGTCAATGCCCTCTCATCCTATCTCCGTATCCGCGTCTACCAGGGCGGGAAGATTTATGAGGACGAGTTTTCCAAGGGGATTCCCTTGAAGGAACTGGACAGGGGGCTCCTGCCGGTAATCGGGAAGACGAAGGAGAGCGGGACGGAAACGATGTTCATTCCGGACAGCGAGATTTTCGAAAAGACCTGGTTTAAGTCGGACTGGCTTATGTCCAGACTGCATGAAATTGCCTATCTGAATCCTCAGCTCGTCATTCATTATCAGGATTTGCGGCAGGATGAGGCCGTCACGGAGGATTTTCATGAGCCGGAAGGCCTGGCCGCCTTCGTCAGGGCTTTGAGCAAGGATTCCGGCGAGCCGGAAACGCCCCCCATCCTTTTCAAGGGGACGGCAGAGGGCACGGTAGTGGAGTGCTGCATCCAGTTCACGGATTCTTTTGAGGAGAATATCCTTGGCTTTTGCAATGACATTTACACGCAGGAGGGCGGCACCCATCTGGTAGGCTTCAAGACAAAGTTCACGCAGCTTGTGAACAGTTACGCAAGACAGCTCGGGATTCTCAAGGAAAAGGATCAGAATTTCACGGGGGCGGATACGAGGAACGGCATGACATGCGTTCTGGCAGTGAAATATCCTGACCCCATGTTCGAAGGTCAGACCAAGACGAAGCTGGCATCGCAGGATGTGACAAAGCACGTTGCCACCGTGACCGGAGAGGAGCTGGAGAGATATTTTGACAGGAACGTTGAGGTTGTCAAGACGATTATTTCCTGCGCGGAGAAATCAGCAAAGATCCGAAAGCAGGAGGAGAAAGCCAAGACAAACCTTCTTTCAAAGTCGAAGTTCAGCTTTGATTCAAATGGAAAGCTTGCCAACTGTATATCCAAAAATCCAGAGGAGTGCGAGATCTTCATTGTGGAGGGGGATTCGGCTGGCGGCTCTGCCAAAAGCTCACGGAACCGCCATACCCAGGCCATCCTCCCGCTTCGTGGAAAGATCCTGAACGTGGAAAAGGCTTCGATGGACAAGGTGCTGGCCAATGCTGAAATCAAGACCATGATCAATACCTTTGGCTGTGGCTTTTCCGAGGGATATGGGAATGATTTTGATATTTCCAAACTGCGTTATGATAAGATTATCCTGATGACGGACGCGGATGTGGACGGGAGCCACATAGACACGCTGCTCCTGACCTTCCTTTACCGTTTCATGCCGGATCTTATCCGGGAGGGTCATGTCTACGTGTCCATGCCCCCGCTTTATCTTGTGACCCCGAACAACAAAAAGGAGAAACCCCAGTATCTTTATGATGACAAGGCTCTGCAGAAGTTCAGGGAGAAGCACCGGGAAGGCTCTTATGAGGTCAAGCGTTTCAAGGGACTGGGGGAGATGGATCCCTCGGAGCTCTGGGAGACCACGCTGAATCCGGAAAATCGTGTGTTGAAGAGGGTTGAAATCGAGGATGCCCGTCTCGCTTCCCAGGTGACGGGAATGCTGATGGGAACGGAAGTGGGCCCCAGGAGGGATTTCATTCATGAACATGCCCAGGAGGCTGTGCTGGATGTCTGATACGAAAACGGCAAGGAATAGCGTGCCCATTCTTTATAATGGGCACGCTGATAATGGGTATGGATGTTCCGAATGGAATACATTCGGAATACATTCGGAATACATTCATCCTATGGTATTTAAAGCCTGACGGGGGAATTGGATGGCTGAAACGATCCTGACAACTGAATATTCTGATGAAATGCAGAAATCCTATCTGGATTATTCCATGAGCGTGATCACGGCCAGGGCGGTGCCGGATATCCGGGATGGTCTGAAGCCTGTCCAGAGGAGGGTGCTGTATGACATGAACGAGCTTCATGTCTATCATGACCGGCCAACGTTGAAATCCGCCAGGATTTGCGGAGATACCATGGGTAAGTACCATCCTCACGGGGATGCGTCCATCTATGATACGCTGGTGGTCTTGGCCCAGGATTTCAAGAGGATGCAGCCCCTGGTGCGGGGGCAGGGGAATTTCGGCTCCATAGAAGGTGATTCCGCGGCCGCGCCCAGGTATACGGAGGCAAGGCTTGAGAAATTTGCGGATGATGTCATGCTCCGGGATCTGGATACCACGGTTCCGTTCCAGCCGAATTACGACGAAAAGCTGCGCGAGCCTGTGGTGCTTCCCGCCCGTATCCCTTATTTCCTTCTGAATGGTTCGGAGGGCATCGCGGTAGGCATGTCCACCTCTACGCCTTCCCACAACCTGGGGGAAATCATTGACCTCATCCTGGCATTCCTCAGGAATCCCGCCATGGAAGTGGAAGAAATGATGCACTATCTGCCCGGGCCGGATTTTCCCACCGGGGGCATTGTTGCCAACCGCTCGGAGCTCCTGAACATTTATCGGACCGGGTCCGGCAGGCTCAAGCTTCGGGGGAAGCTGGTTTTTGAAAAAAAGAAAAACAGGTCGGACAGGGACAAGCTTGTCGTGACAGAAATCCCTTATACTATGATTGGGCAGGGGATCATGAAGTTCATGCAGGATGTGGCCGCGCTTGGGGAAGATAAGAAGCTGCCTGAAATTCTGGATATATCCAATCAGTCTGACAAGGATGGCATCCGGATCGTGCTGGAGCTGAAACCGGGGGCGGATGTTGACAGAATCACCAATATCCTGTACAAAAAGACAAAGCTGGAGGATACCTTTCCGGTCAATATGCTTGCCATTGTCGGAGGACGGCCGGAAACCCTCTCCCTCAGGGGGATCCTCCGTGAATATCTCAAATTCCAGTATGAGCTTATTGAGCAGAAGTACAAGAAGCTTCTGGATAAGGAGCTGGAAAAGAAGGAGGTCCAGGAGGGCCTGATTGCCGCCGTTGACCTGATCGACGCTATTATCGCCCTGCTTCGAAATTCAAAGTCCCAGGCGGAGGCGCGTAATGCCCTGATGAACGGCGATATCAAGGGAATACGTTTCAAGGAAAGGGACAAGGAATTCAAGGAAACGATATCCGGCTTCCATTTCACGGAAAGGCAGGCGCAGGCCATTCTTGATATGCGCCTTGCAAAGCTGATAGGCCTGGAAATACTGGAGCTTCAGAAGGATCACAGGGAGACCCTCCGCAAAATAAAGGAGTACAGGGGGATCCTCAGTTCACGTCAAAGGGAAAACGAGGTTCTTTCTGAGGAACTGATGATGATACGGACCGAGTATGCCGTGCCTCGCAGGACGGTGCTTGAAGACGGTGCGGAAGCCGTATATGATGATTCCGCCGTGGAAGAGATGGATGTATACTACGTCCAGGATAAGTTCGGTTATGCCCGGCTTCTGGATGTGGCCACGTACCAGAGGAACCAGGAGGCCGTTGACGCGGAAAGCCGCTTCGTTTACGGCTGCAAAAATACCGACCGCATCCTGCTTTTCACTGACAAAGGGAATATGCATCAGATCAAGCTCATGGACATCCCGCTTGCGAAATTCAAGGATAAGGGCATCCCGATTGACAACGTCAGCCGTTATTCCCAGAGCCAGGAGGAAATTCTTTTTGCCGGAGTCAAGTCCGAGGTCCTGGAGAAGACGCTTCTTTTCCTTACGAGGGATGGTTTTGTCAAAAAGGTGGAGGCGCGGGAATTTGATACGGCGAACCGCATGGTGGCTTCAACGAAGCTGCAGGCGGACGACCGCATAGTCTGTATCCGGGAGTGGAAGGGGGAAAATGAAATTGTTTTCCGGACTTCCAAAGGATATTTCCTGCGCTGCCTTATGGAGGAAGTGCCCGTCCAGAAGAAAAACGCGAAAGGCGTGATAGCGATGAAGCTTGAGGATGGGGACGCAATGGAAGATTTCTTCCTCCTGGGTGAAGAGGCCCAGAGCGTCATGGTGAATGGGAAGAGCCTGGTGCTTTCACGGTTAAAAATCGCCCGCCGCGGCGGGAAGGGGTCAAAGAGATAAACATCATTGAAACAGAGTGAGAGAAACCCACTCTGATAGATGAGCCTAGCTGATGCGATGCCGCTTCGGTTTGTCATGAAATTAGAGTGACAAAAACCCACTCTGATAGATGAGCCGATTTGCCCCGCAGGCGGTTCGCTATGTCAGAATTCAGAATGGCAAAAACCCACTCTGATAGATGAGCCATCTTGCCCCGCAAGCGGTTTGCTATGTCAGAATTCAGAATGGCAAAAACCCACTCTGATAGATGAGTGATTATGTGAAAGGAAGAAAGGAAGTGGCAGCCCGGGGATCTGGGCTGCCGTAGAAAAGAGGGCAAAGGATGGAGAAATTTAAGGTTGGTATTCTGGGCGCGACGGGTATGGTTGGACAGCGTTTTTTGTGTCTGCTGGAGAAGCACCCATGGTTTGAAATTGCCGTTCTGGCGGCTTCCCCCCGTTCCGCTGGGCAGACTTACGGCGAGGCCGTGAAGGGTCGCTGGAAGCTGGACATTCCCATGCCGGAAGCGGTTTCCGGCATGATTGTCCGGGATGTGGGCGATGTGGAGGGGATTGCGGCGGAAACGGACTTTGTCTTTTCCGCTGTGGATATGAAGAAGGATGAGATCAGGGCTATTGAGGAGGCTTATGCCAGAGCGGAAACGCCCGTGGTATCCAACAATTCTGCCCATCGTTGGACAGAGGACGTGCCCATGGTCATTCCGGAAATCAACCCGGGGCATTATGAGATTATTCCCTTCCAGAGGAAGCGCCTCGGCACAAGGCGCGGGTTTATCACGGTGAAGCCCAATTGTTCCATACAGTCTTATGCGCCGGCTCTTTCCGCATGGATGGAATATGAGCCTTATGAGGTGATTGTATCCACTTATCAGGCCATTTCCGGGGCAGGGAGGAATTTTGAAAGCTGGCCGGAGATGATTGGGAATGTCATCCCATATATCGGGGGAGAAGAAGAGAAATCCGAAAGGGAGCCCTTGAGGATCTGGGGAAGCATAAAGGACGGGAAGATAGTACCCGCTGCCTCGCCGAAAATCACATCCCAGTGCTTCCGGGTGCCTGTTCTGAATGGCCACACCGCGTCGGTCTTCTTCAAGATCAGGAAGAAGGCCACGAAGGAAGAACTGGTGGAAAGGCTTGTTTCTTTCCGTGGCCTTCCTCAGGAATACGGGCTGCCTTCCGCGCCGAAGCAGTTCATCCAGTACCTGACGGAGGACGACAGGCCGCAGGTTCTGAAGGACGTGGATTTCGAGGCGGGAATGGGGATTTCCATCGGCCGGCTCCGGGAGGACAGCATTTATGACTGGAAGTTTGCCGGCCTGAGCCACAATACTTTGAGAGGAGCGGCCGGCGGAGGCGTGGAATCAGCGGAAATGCTGGTCAAGCTCGGTTATATTGAGAAGAAATGAATTGCAGTTCTGTTAAGATCTGCCTATATTGAAATGAATATGATTCCTTCTCATTTATCAGGGCTGGCTTTGGCCATTTTCAGTTATGACATGGCGAAGCGTATTCGTGGCAAAGCGGTTAATTTATCAGAGTAGGCTTTGGCCATTCTCAGTTATGACATGGCGAAGCGTCCGAGGAGCTATATTGCTCTTGAATATTGCTCTTGATTAAGAAGCCGAATAGCTCGCGATACCGCAGATATTAGTCAGAAATTAAAGCGGCTCAAAAATCACTTTAAAGATAGGGATGATTTAGAAAGAGAGGTGGGTAGAATGAGTGTTGAGCGCACCCTGCTAGGAAAGCTGCTGGATGGTCGGGAGGCCTTCCGCTATACGTTAAAGAACAAAAGAGGGACGGAGGCTTCCTTCACGGATCTGGGCGGCATCTGGCTCACCATGCTGGTACATGACAAGGATGGAGGAATGAAGGATGTGGTCCTGGGCTGCGAGGACGCGGAGGATCTTCTGAAGAATCCGGGCCATATGGGCGAGCCTGTGGGCCGGAACGCCAACAGGATCGGCGGGGCTTCGTTTGTCCTGAACGGAAAAGAATACAAGCTCGAGGTGAATTCGGGAAGTGAAAATAACCTCCATTCCGGACCGGATTACTGGAGAAGCAGGATTTGGAAAGCGGCTTTTGATCCTTCCGGACGCGGGAACTCGGTGAAGTTTTCCCTTGAGTCTCCGGATATGGATCAGGGCTTTCCGGGGAACCTCCATGCCGCGGTCACTTACTCCCTCTCCGAGGATGACACATTATCCATTCACTACGAGGCGGAATGCGACCAGGATACCGTGGTCAATATGACGAACCACGCCTATTTCAATCTGGCCGGTCATGAGTCCGGGGACGCTCAGGATCAGATCATCTGGATCAATGCGGATTCTTATACGCCGACCAATGTGGAATCCATTCCGATGGGGGATATACAGAGGGTGGCCATGACCCCGATGGATTTCAGGACGCCAAAGCGCATTTCTCAGGACGTGGACTCGGAATTTGATCAGTTGCAGTATGCGGACGGATATGATCATAACTACTGCCTTAATGATTTTGACGGGGAAATCCGTCTGGTGGCATCTGCTTATTCACGGAAAACGGGAATCAAGATGGAGGTTTACACTGACCTCGAGGGGATGCAGTTCTACACGGCGAATTCCCTGAACGTGATGCACAAGGGCAAGGGGGGCGTGAGCTACGATGCCCGCTGTGGCTATTGCTTCGAAACACAGCATTATCCTGACGCGGTAAACCAGCCTGCCTTCCCCAGTTCCATCCTTTCCGCTGGGGCAAAGTACGACACGACTACCAGTTTCCATTTCTTTACGGAATAAAGCAAGATATGTTCTGTCCGGATTGTGCTGCGAAGAATCTATGAATGTAGTTCATTTTTCTCAGAGTAGCTTTTGACTTTTCTAAGGAAATGCTGGTTTAATCAGCATTTCCTTATGATGTACACGAAAATGTTAAAGAAATTTGTCGCTGGGAAGTGCATTTACGGCGCCGAAAAGATTTAAATCAGCGTTTCCCTAGGTTCTGACATAGCGAAGCGCTTACGGGGCAAGTCGGATTGAAAGGGGGTGGATGACGTAAAGGATGTAAATGGTAACAGAGAAATAGATATTGTTAAAGAAACAAAAGACAGGAAAGACCCGTATGACGGGAGTCACAGGAACGAGACGGCTGGCATGAAATATCTTTTCATAGCCGAAAAGCCTTCTGTGGCAAGACAGTTCGCGGATGCCCTTGGCATGCCGTCTGCCGGAGGAGGTGGCAGGGGCTTCCTGGAGTCTGGAAAATATGTTGTGACCTGGTGTGTTGGTCATCTCGTCACAATGTCATATCCTGACAAATATGACGAAAAGCTCCGTTTCTGGAAAGTGGAGACGCTGCCCTTCATTCCATCAGACTTCAAATATGAGGTGATCGAGGATTCCAAGAGGCAGTTTGCCATCGTGGCCGGGCTTTTGAAAAGGGCTGACGTATCCAGAATCTATGTATGCACCGACTCCGGGAGAGAGGGGGAATACATATACCGCCTGGTGGACATGATGGCAGGCGTAAAGGGAAAGGAGAAACGCAGGGTCTGGATCGATTCCCAGACCAGGGATGAAATTCTGAGGGGTATCAGGGAAGCGAAGCCGGAGTCGGATTATGACAATCTTTCGGCAGCCGCTTTTTCAAGGGCGAAGGAAGATTACCTGATGGGAATAAATTTTTCCAGGGCATTGACGCTGCGTTTCGGAAAGGATATATCAAGACAGCTTGGGACGGAGAAGCGCACGGTGGTTTCGGCAGGACGCGTCATGACCTGCGTCCTTGGAATGGTGGTGAAAAGAGAAGAGGAGATCAGGGCTTTCCGGAAGACCGTGTTCTACAAGGTTCTGGCAGGCTTCCGCCCCCTTAAGGCCGCGGGAGATATGGATGCTTCGCTGTCCGGACCTGGCGGCGATTATCTCAAGGCGGAATTCCGTTCCTGCTTTGGCGATACGGAAGAATCCGGAGGGGCGGCTGCCGGTGACAAAGGCGCTCCTCCAAAAGGCGGATCAACGGGAAGATACACTCCCGGGGATATTTACCGGAACATTGGTTTTCTGGACAAGGGAAAGGCGGAGGCCTTTGTTCAGGCACTTTCGCCGCTTCCGGGCGAGGCCGTCGTCCGTTCCATTGAAAAGAAGAAAGAGACCCGGAACCCGCCGCTTCTTTATAATCTGGCAGAGCTGCAGAATGACTGTTCCCGTCTTTTCAAAATAAGCCCGGACGAGACCCTGAAATATGCCCAGGAGCTGTATGAAAAGAAAATGACCACCTATCCCAGAACGGACGCAAGGGTGCTTTCCTCCGCTGTGGCAAAGGAAATTGAAAAGAACATATCCGGCCTGGGGGTGCTGCCCCAGTTCCAGGGTTTTGTCAAGGACATCCTTGCGAGGGGGAGCCATAAGGGGATAGGGAAGACAAGATATACGGACGATTCGAAGATCACGGATCATTACGCCATTATTCCAACAGGGCAGGGCATCCGGGAATTCCAGCGACTCGCCCCCCTTGCCCGAAGCATTTATGAGCTGATCGTCCGCCGTTTCCTTTCGGTATTTTATCCCGCTGCCATATTTCAGAAGCTTGCCCTGCAGATTGATTTCAAGGGAGAGACCTTTGTTTCCAGCTCCAGGGTGCTCAAGGACGAAGGATATCTTGCCGTGGCAAGCCCTCAGAGGACGGAGAGCAGGGAGAAGGATTCGAACGGGGCCGAAAAGGCAGGGACAGCTGGGACTGCCCTTCCCGGGGAGGCGGGGATGGATGAAGTCCTGTCATCTGGGATTGGAGCACCGGCGCAAGCTGACCGGAAGCTGTCGGAAATGCTTTCGGGCCTTCGGAAGGGGCAGAAGCTCCTCATCACGTCCCTGTCCCTGAAGGAAGGGGAAACATCGCCGCCGAAGCGTTACACCTCGGGAACCATGATCCTTGCCATGGAGAATGCCGGAAACCTTATTGAGGATGAGGAGCTACGGGCACAGATCCGCAGCACGGGCATCGGGACCTCCGCCACGAGGGCAGGCATACTGACCAAGCTTGAAAAGATAGGCTATGTCGCTGTCCAGAAGAAGACCCAGGCTCTTTCACCCACCAGGCTGGGCGAGCTGGTCACGAAAGCCGTTCAATCCTCGGTGCGCCAGCTCCTTAATCCCGAGCTTACGGCTTCCTGGGAGAAGGGGCTTTCCTATGTGGCAGAGGGGAAGATCACCGAGGCGGAATATATGCAGAAGCTGGATTCGTTCGTCAGAAGCAGGACGAACGCCATTATCGGAAAAAGGAAATAGAAAGGCAACTTATATGACAAAAGAAGATTTGAAAATATCAAATATGTACGAAGGCCAGATGGAGCATACGGTCGCCGCGGAGATTTTCAAGGGGATAGACTATCCCTGGGAGGCCCTCCCGAAGATTCATGACTTCATTGCCGCCCTGGGACCGCAGTTGGATCCCGCGGAATATCAGGAGCTCAGGCCCACTGTCTGGGTGCACAAAAGCGCAAAGGTCTTTGATTCGGCATATCTTGCGGAATACATCATTATCGGGCCGGAGACGGAGGTCAGGCAGTGCGCTTTTCTGAGGGGGAATGTGCTTGCCGGGCGGAAATGTGTCCTGGGCAATTCCAGCGAGTTCAAAAACGTGATACTTTTTGACAACGTGCAGGCGCCCCATTATAATTATGTGGGCGATTCCATCCTGGGTTACAAGTCGCATATGGGGGCCGCGTCTCTGACATCGAATGTGAAGTCCGATAAGCGCCTGGTAGTGATTCATGCCGAGGACGGGGATATTGAAACCGGCCTGAAGAAGGTGGGGGCCATGCTCTCGGAATCCGTGGAGGTTGGCTGTGGTTCGGTGCTGAATCCCGGCTGCTGCATTGGGAGGAATTCCAATATTTATCCTCTCAGCCCTGTCAGGGGCTGCGTGCCTGCCCATTCCATTTACAAGGGCAAAGGGGACATCGTGGCAAAGAGGGAGGATTGAGGCCGCAATATATAATTCTATGATAGTTTCTAAACAAGTAGGGAAGCATTTAGTCAGGAGGGAGACAATATGGGAGAGTTTGGCGGTAATGTTATTGTGTTGGATCACCCTTTGATCACACATAAGATTTCTTTGCTGCGGGACAAGAATACCGGTACGAACGAGTTCCGGAAGCTTGTGGAGGAAATCGGGATGCTTATGGGTTTTGTGGCCCTTTCCGATCTCCCGATGCATGAAGTCCCTGTTGAAACACCAATTGAGAAGACGATGACGAAAATGATAGCGGGGCGGAAGCTGGCCATCGTACCGATTCTGAGGGCGGGCCTTGGCATGGTATCCGGCCTGACTGCACTGGTTCCTTCAGCGAAAATCGGGCATATCGGCCTTTACCGTGATGAATCTACCCATGAGCCTGTGGAGTATTTCTGCAAGCTTCCCCATCCCATAGAGGAGCGTACGATCGTAGTATGCGATCCCATGCTGGCTACCGGTGGATCCGCCGTGGACGCGGTTTCCCAAATCAAGAAGCACGGGGGTAAGAGGATCAAGTTTGTCTGCATCATTGCGGCGCCGGAGGGAGTGAAGAAGCTTTCCGAGCTTCACCCCGATGTGCAGCTTTATGTGGGGAACCTGGATCGTGAATTGAACAGCGATGCCTATATCTGCCCCGGACTGGGGGATGCCGGCGACCGGATTTTTGGGACGAAGTAAGTTTTGGGCGGCTTGATATTAAAAAAGGCTCCGCGGAAGAGATTCCGCGGAGCTTTTTCATACCTTATTTACTGAAGTGTTGTCAATGTGCTTTCTGCTTTGACGGTGGATATTTACCAATACACTTGTGGCAAGTTCCATCAGTTCGGCTCCGTCAATACGGTCTTTCCTGGCAGGGGCATGATTCTTTCCGAATTGTGCAAGAAGAAACGATGAAGCCATATAATTCCCGGTGGATGCATCTATTCTGGAGTATATTGGCAGCTTTTTCTTTGATGTTACTGATAGGTTGTATCCGTTAATGACTATGGATTTGTGAGTAAGGGTAAAGTACCCCAGAATCTCCCCGGTGTCCCCATCATCAACAAGATATGTAATGGATAACTTGCCTGTTGCAAAAACGTTCCGGGATTTTTCTGAAGAAAAAACCCTCCACTGGGTTTCGTTCGAACTTGAGGTTCGAACGAAATCTGCCTGAAGGCAGACAACAAGCCCCAGCGAGGGGGGCTTGTTGCAAAACGTTCCGGGATTTTTCTGAAGAAAAAACCCTCCACTGGGTTTCGTTCGAACTTGAGGTTCGAACGAAATCTGCCTGAAGGCAGACAACAAGCCCCCGCGAGGGGGGCTTGTTGCAAGAACGTTACGGGATTTTTCTGAAGAAAAATCCCTCCACTGCCGCTGGCCGGACTTGAACCGGCACGGTTTCCCGCTTGATTTTGAGTCAAGTGCGTCTGCCATTCCGCCACAGCGGCTGATTTCTGTTATGGTGCTGTGCTCATGCGTTCGAATTAAAAGATATAGACATCTGATTCACATAACGAACAGAATTTCAACTGAATTTCAACCCTGTTGATAGTGGTTTTCACAGCAGATATTAAGATAGCATATATGGGGTTTTTTTGCAAGTGGCTTTTTAAGATAATTATGGTACAATATTCCCGCATTAATTTCACGTTATATTATTGTCTGGCTGACAGAGATATTTGTGAATATTTTTATCCGGCATTTCTCAAAAAGCAAAGGTCAGCTTGTTTATCTTGTCGCTATCTTAACTGTTTTCCGGCTCAGTGGAAAGACAAATTTAGTCTGCCAAACCGCTTGACCTATATTCAGGTGCTTTATAGGTTGAAATCAAGCGTCACATGGCAAATATCAGGGTGCGAAGTATGAAAGGCTTGTCCTTTCATACTTCCAGTCATGGAGCCCCGCAGAAGATCATGAAAAGTTCCTTTCATTTTTTTTTATGCCGTTGGCGCGTCATAAAAGGTACGTCAGTGCCTGCGTTATTAGTCAGAAGTTTGAAACAAAGAAGTGTTTCATGGCTCCATCGGTGTCTTTCGCGGAAAGACGGGATATAAATATAAGGTGGTATTCACTCGGCCCTTTCTCGGTACGTGCTATCGCTACAGCTCCTGTATGTTGTCTTTGAATACCAGGCAGTTCAGGCTTCAGAAAAACTGGTCAAAGCCTGCCAGGTCTATGATCTCGCGAACCGCTGAGTTGATCCCCGTCATCTTAAATCTTCCTTTATCTTCCAATGACTTATACATTATAAGAAAAACACGAAGTCCCGCTGACGATACATAGGACATTTTGCTGACATCAACGTGAATGTCGGTGACACCTTTTTCTGCCTCCTGAAACTGCTTCAAAACCTCCGGTGCCGTGAGCGTATCCATACGTCCCTGAATGCTTAGCTCAAGCACTCCGTCATGAAAAGAGCTTTTCACCCCAAATGGAAGATCCAAATCGATGGGAATATCTGATGGAACCGCAGTATCCGCATCCTCCCTGAAATCCGGATCCACTGTAATCTTCCAAACATTCACATGCTTCATATTTTCCTTCAGCTTTTTTATTTCTTCTTCAGTCATAGCGTCGAAAAGCCGAAGCTTTATGTCATCCCTATAGTAGGGGATTTTTTCCACCAAAAGTCCTCTTGATTTATACTGCGCCTCTATCATCCCGTAATCCACAGACATTTTTTCGCCGCTGTTTTTTACATAACTTGCTTTATTCTTGTGAAGATCCGTATCCGACTGTCCGCTGAACCCCTTTCTTGCCTTGATCAAAAGCTCCATTGCCCGGTCTCCGGCTACAGCTTTGTATACCGCCATATAATAATCAAAAGTCTCCACATCTGAGTTAAGCCAGCAGCCGCCTTTTTCAGCGAGAATTCTCCTGATATTTACAGAAAGCTGTTTTGTTTCTTCCGAAGTCAGATAAATGGTCAGTCCTTCCGTGGCAATGCAGACCGGTCCCTTTGCCTTGTCTGCCGCAGCCTTCATGCTTTCAAAATTTGTAACATCAACTACCTGAAAATCAATCATTTTTTTCTGCTCATCATTTGTCATAGAAGCAATGATCGGTGAAAAATCATTGATTACGGCAGGAAGGTCACAGCCGATATACTGCATACCCTTTTCGGTAAATTCAAATACTTTGGGAGTGTAGCCGCAAGGAAGATCCATCAGTACATTCAGCCCGCTTTCCTCTATCGTTCTGTTGAGCGCGACATAACGAAGCTCCCTGACGATATCTGACGGCCTGTTTACCATATCCGAAGGGTCTGCTCCATGAAATATCGTTTCCTTTTCCACACCCATTTGTTCAAGTATTTCCAAAGCCTTTTCATAGTGGGCATTAGCCAACATGATAAGTGTTGTTATTGCCGTGTTGGATGTTGGATTTACCTTAATGCCTAAATTCTTTTCAGCGTTCACTGTAATCTTCCTCCTATCAAATTGTTTCAGTTTCATTACTCATATTTCGCACCCTGATATTTGCCATGTGACGTTTGATTTCAGCCTATAAAGCACCTGAATATAGGTCAAGCGGCATTTGGCAAGGTAAAAATGGCTTTCCACTGTGCCGGAAGATTTCTATTAAAATTGAGATTAATGCATCCATCGGTTCATCCAAAGCATTGAAAGTGTTTCTGACGCTTTATGTCTCGATACTATTTGAAAGATGATTGTTATTATTGAAGATCTTTGCTATGCTATTCATGATAAAGTTCCTGACTGTGTAATGTTTTTTTCGTCAAAATCATTATAGCAAAAGTGGTGCGTTGATACCTCATTTATTTGGAAATATTTACAGAGATTTTCGAGTTTTTGCAGAGTTTCAGGCTGCGAAGTATGAAAAGCAAGCTTTTCATACTTCATTTGTGCCGCTGGCGCGACACAAATGGGACTTAACGCCTGCGGCATTAAGTCAAAGTATGAAGTGGCATAACCCACTCTGATAAGGGAGGATTTTGACGCGCTTTTCCCTGGAGCACGTTAAAACCCATATTATTAATGGAATAGAGTGCTGAATAGTTATAAGAGTTTATGTTTTGTACTTTATGAGGTGTGCTTATGAGTTGCCTGGAAGCGAGGAAGTGCATATATGATTTTTTGAACCATTCGCTGGATGACGGCCGCATGGAGGATTTCCTGAATCATGTGGAGAAATGCGGCGACTGCATGGAGGAACTGCAGATTACCCATATGATTTATTCCGGCGCGGCCAGGCTCGACAGCGGGGATGATTCCCTGGATTTGAGCAAGGAATTCAGGAAGACCCTGGAGCAGGCCAGGTTTCATCTGATTCGTGAGATGTTCTGGAAGGTGGGACGATATTCCATGGATACGGCCGCGTTCTGGGCTGTGCTGTTTGTACTGATCATGCAGATCAGAATCTGGATTCCGCACATCCTGAACTGGGTTTCACAGAACGTATTTATAAAAAAGGTCCTTGGCCTGTAATCTGACATAAAGGAATAATTGTTTTTCTGCCTTATTGTTTTTGCCTGACGGGGGGCGCTTATGGAAGGGAAAAGACTTCTGCTTATTGACGGACACAGCATTCTGTCAAGGGCTTTCTATGGGATTCCGGAGCTTACGAACTCCGAAGGATTGCATACGAACGCGGTATATGGTTTCCTTAATATTTTGATGAAGGTGCTGGACACGGAGGGCGCGGATTACCTTGCCGTGGCTTTTGACGTTCACGCGCCGACCTTCAGGCATAAGCTTTATGAGGCTTATAAGGGGACGAGGAAGCCCATGCCGCCGGAGCTGCATGAGCAGGTTCCCCTGATTCAGGACATGCTCAGGTCCATGAAGGTGCCGATCCTTTCCATGGAGGGCTTTGAGGCGGACGACATCCTGGGGACGGCGGCGGCCCTTGCGGTAAAGCAGGGCCTGGAGGTGACGATTGTTTCCGGGGACCGGGACATGCTGCAGCTCGCGGCGGAACATGTCAAGATCAGCATCCCGAAGACGGCGAAGGGGCAGACGGAGATTTATTCATATTATCCGAAGGACGTGAAGGCGGAATGGGGCGTGACACCGGAGGAGTTCATTGACCTGAAGGCGCTGATGGGCGACAGCTCGGACAATATTCCGGGCGTGCCGGGCATGGGGCCGAAGACGGCTCAGTGGATCATTGAGAAATATCACTGCATCGAGGACGCGATAGAGCATGCCCTGGATCCGGATTTCAAGGTGCCAAGAAAGCCAAAGGCGGGCCAGGAGCTCCTGGATCATAAGGAGTCCGCCGTGCTGTCGAAAACGCTGGCCAGGATCAAAACGGACGTGCCCATCGAGTTTCGGCCGGAGGAGGCCGGCACGCTGGAAATGTTCAACGAGGATTCCCTGGCCATGGTGCGCAGGCTGGAATTCAAGTCCTTCCTGAAGCGTTTCGAGGAGTCCCTGAAAAGCCTGCCTGATTCCCGGAGGGATATGGAACTTCCGGAGTGGAAGGCTGTTTCAGACGCTTATATGGCGAAGATCGCCTTTATGGACGCGGGACGGCAGGGCTGCGCGGCTTTTTCATTGTGCGAGGGCGCTTCCGGCGAGGGCGCTTCCGGCGGGGACGGGCCGGTGCTGTTTTTTGCCACCGCTGACGGTAGGCTTTACCGTTTCCAGGGCTTTGACTTTTCCACCCCCCTGCGGGAGCTTTCCGCGAATGCCGACCTTTTTACGCTGAATTTGAAGGAACAGCTTTACGGGCTTTCCCTTGAGCCGGATGGGAGGGTCTGGGACCTGGCGCTCGCGGCCTATCTCATTAACCCGTTAAAGGACGCGTATGGATATGAGAGCCTGGCGGGGGATTTCCTTAAGGAGGATGTGCCCACTGAAAAGGAACTTGCCGATCAGGAAAAGGCCTGCGCCTATGGGGCGGTGACGGCTCTAAGGTGCCGGGATGTGGTTTTCGCGAAGCTCCGCGAGTTGGGCGAGTGGGAGCTTTACCGGGAAATCGAGATGCCCCTGGTATATACATTGTATGATATGCAGAAGGAAGGGGTGCTGGCCAACAGGCAGGCTCTTTTGGACTTTGGCAAGGAGCTTAGGGAGGGAATAGAGCGGCTTACGGGAGAAATCTACAGGGAATGCGGGGAGGAATTCAATATTAATTCCACCCAGCAGCTAGGGCATATACTTTTTGAAAAAATGGGCCTCCGGGGAGGCCGCAAGACAAAGACGGGCTATTCCACGGCAGCCGATGTGCTGGAAAAGCTTTCCGGCGAATACAAGGTGGTGGACGACATTCTGCAGTACCGCACCCTATCGAAGCTTAATTCCACTTACGCGGAAGGGCTTTTGTCCTGTATTTCCGAGGACGGGCGGATTCACGGGAAGTTTAATCAGATGGTGACTGCCACGGGACGTATTTCCTCCACGGATCCGAACCTCCAGAATATCCCCGTGCGAACGGAGCTGGGGCGGCGTTTCCGGAGGATTTTCGAGGCAAAACCGGGTCATGTCTTCCTGGACGCGGATTATTCCCAGGTGGAGCTTCGCATACTGGCATCCCTCAGCGGTGATGAAAAGCTTATAGACGCCTACCGGCATGCCGATGACATTCACGCGGTCACGGCTTCCCAGGTATTCCACGTGCCGCTTTCGGAGGTTACGCCCCAGCTCCGCAGGAACGCGAAGGCCGTGAATTTCGGGATCGTCTACGGCATTTCCGCCTTCGGGCTGTCGGAGGGCCTCAGCATTTCCAGGAAGGAAGCGAAGGAGTATATCGAACGCTACTTTGAAACGTATCCGGGCGTCAAGCGTTTCCTGGACGAGCAGGTGGCCTTCGCCAGGGAGCATGGCTATGTCACCACCATCTTCGGCAGGCGCAGGCCGGTTCCGGACATTAAATCCTCCAATTTCGCGAGGAGGAGCTTTGGGGAAAGGGTTGCCATGAATTCCCCGATCCAGGGCGCGGCTGCAGACATTATGAAGAAGGCGATGAATGCCGTGAACCGGACCCTGAGGAGCGGGGGCTATCAGGCCCGCATCGTGCTTCAGGTGCACGATGAGCTTCTGGTGGAGGCGCCGGAGTCCGAGGCAAAGGACGTGCTTAAGCTTCTGGTGGAGTGCATGCAGGGCGCGGCAAATATGAATGTCCCGCTTCTTGCGGACGCTAAGGAGGGCAGGAACTGGGAGGAAGCGCACTAAGGGAAGTCATGTAGCCTGTGCGATACCGCATCGGTTTGTCATGAAATTAGAGTGGCAAAAACCCACTCTAATAGGGGAGCCGGTTTGTTCCGCAAGCGGTTCGCTTTGTCAGAATTCAGAGCGGCAAAAACCCACTCTGATAGATGAGCCGATTTGCCCCGCAGGCGGTTCGCTATGTCAGAATTCAGAGTAGCAAAAACCCACTCTGATAGATGAGGAATTGGAACGGCCGGAAGCCGTTGATATAGAAAAGCCAGAATATAGAGGAGGCTGATCATGGATCTTGAGGAAGCCAGGAAGGAAATCATGAGGCTGGACACGGAAATGGCGGGGCTCTTTGTCCGAAGGATGGAGGCGGTGCGCGTTATCGCTTCATGGAAGAAGGAGAGGGGAATTCCCATCGAGGACAAGGCTCAGGAAGAGAAAATCATCGAAGCGCATGGCCGGGAGATTCCCAGTGAGGATTTACGACCCTTTTATGTCCGCTTCCTGAAGGATGTCATTAAGGTCAGCAAGGAGTGGCAGCAGTGGCTCATGGAGCAGTAGTAGAATGGAATATTTGCTGGGCAAAGATATTGTCAAAATCCTCAATATCCTCACAAGCATCAAAAGCATTACGGTAAGCGCTTTTTGAAGGAAGGCGGGATGAGATAGGAATTGAAGGGTAACGCGAATGTCCATAAGGGCTGTGACTAATGACTTAAGCGGGATGAAAAAGGATCCGGAGGGGAATGGGCATGTTCATGAAGGCTGAAATTCATGACGAAAAATTGAAGGGTAACGCGAATGTCCATAAGGGCTGTGACTAATGACTTAAGCGGGATGAAAAAGGATCCGGAGGGGAATACGCATGTCCATGAGGGCTGAAATTCATGACGCAAGCGAGATGGGGCAGGAGGAGATGGAAGCCTTTTCCTCCAGGCATGAGAGCAGGCTGAAGCATTGCCGGGAGCCGGAGCCCGGCTTCTTTGTGGCGGAAACGCCGAACGTGATTATGCGCGCGCTTTCAGCCGGATATCGTCTTCACGCCATGCTTTCCGACAAAAAGCTGCTGGATAATGGAGCGGTGGAGAAGGTGCTCGGCGTGGCAGCAACGGGCACCTTGCCCGTTTACCTGGCGTCGGAGGATGGCATTGCGGAAATTGCCGGATGCCGTATGACCCACGGGATGCTGGCCATAATGGAAAGGAGAAGCCTGCCTGCCCAGGAAGAGCTGCTGCAAGGGAAAAAGCGAATTGCCATAATGGAAAATGTGGAGAATCCAATTAACCTTGGAGCCATATTCCGTTCGGCCGCCGCGCTCTCCATCGACGCCGTCCTTCTTTCGCCCGGCTGCACGGATCCTCTTTACAGGAGGGCCGCAAGGGTCAGCATGGGGACGGTGTTCCAGGTTCCGTGGACTTATGCTGGGAAGCGAGGCGGCGGATGGCCCGCGGGCGGTATGGGGCTTCTTCGCCGGGAAGGCTTCCGTTCCGTGGCCATGGCCCTGGGCGGAGAAGATTTGGACGGGATTGGCGGGAAGCTGAGGTCAGAGGAAAAGCTTGCCATCCTATTGGGAACGGAAGGGGAAGGCCTGTGCGATGAGACGCTGGCCCAATGTGATTATTCCGTACGCATCCCCATGTCAAACGGCGTGGATTCCCTGAACGTTGCGGCGGCCGCCGCCGTGACCTTCTGGGAACTGCGGCCTGGAAGGATATAGGAGCCATATAGCGGGCGATATCGCATCTGTAAGTCAGGAATTAATGCGGTAAAAACCACTTTAATATAGGAGCCATGTAGCTTGCAATACCGCGGCTGTTAGTCAGAAATTAAAGCGGTCAAAATACCACTTTAATATAGGAGCCATGTAGCTTGCAATACCGTAGCTGTTTGCTGGCAATTAAAATAGCAAAGAACCACTTTAATAGGGGAGGATTGGAACTATGGCGAGAAATATTCTTTTGACTTCTCTGAGCATCGCGGAACATGATCTGCCAGTTCGATATTATTCCATTCAGAACGAATTCGGATATGATTACTGTGACGCTGTTCTGGATGCGGAAGCCGGCATCAAGGCCATACTGGCCCGCTATGATATCGATGAGATTATTGTCATCGGCGAAAACTGTTCCTATGATGAAAAGGACGATTTGAACCCTGTCCCAATCAAGCGCGGAAGCGCCCTTTATTCGAAGGAAAAGGAATCGTTCTCCACTTACAGGCTTTTGCAATACAGGATGGCGCAGTTTGCTGATGAGCTGGATCTGGACCTAAAGGCGGAAGCTGAACGCCTGCCTGAGGAATTACGGGGGAAGCTGATTCGTTTTTTCCGTGATTTTCAGGAGCAAAATGCCGAGTTGAAGAACAAAAAGTTCAACCGGCTGTTTGATGCGATTGTGCAAAGCGATCAGATTTATGAGTCTTTCCTCGACGCGTTTATGAAAGCCTTCCCGGACTTTCGGGATAACCCGGACTCCTGTATGCAATGGGCAAAGAATTATCTGTATTCGGCTTTGAAGCCCTCCGCAAAGCTGGAGCTTCTGCCAGTCAATGAGGGAATCACTCTCTGCCTTATTCCGGAGGAGCAAATGGAAGAAAGCGGGCAGTGGGTTGACAGCATGATGATGATGGAAAAATCAATCGTCAGGGATGAAGAGGACATCAATCTGTATGTTTCGCTGAACAGCGATAATGCCGCGAACAGCTTTATCGTCATGAGCATGCTGGATATCCTTGTCTCCATGCCGGCGGGCGGCGTTCACCTGAAAAAGATATTCGCGGTACGAAGTCTCTTGCAAAGTATGGCCGGGAGCATAAGCGATTACACTTACTGCTTCGGCGTCACGGAGCTGATCCACGCGATTCGTTCCTTCCTGAATTACGGAAGGGCGGACATGATCGTTGATATTTGGACAAAGAGCGGGGAACGCAACGAGAGCATTGCCGGAATGATTTATGCCATGCGCCATGTGGATGTGGGACTTTCCATGTGCAATGTAACTGAGGTGGAGGACGGCATTCTCCGTCTGCGGGAGCTGTTCAGGAGCAAAAAGCTATGGCGGGAATTCGGATACTATGGCATGCTTTTCAGCGTGATTGCCGAAAGTATCCGGGAGGATTATGGCGTACTTTTGGAGGGCAGCGGCGATATTCCCTTTATTGATATGGTGAAGTGGGCTTATCGGCATCAGTTTTACCAGCAGACGCTGACACTGATCGAAGCCAAGACCCCGGAGAATCTGGTGAATTCCGGAGTATTCTATTACTGCGACGATGAGAAAAATGCGGAGTATGTCACGCGGCAGTTCGCGCGGCAGAGGCTGAAGCTAAAGCCCTATGAATACTATAAAATAGATAATGTTGATCACTATTTCATCAAAACTTATGACCGTTCAGGGGCCAGGGGCCTGGGCGCCCGGGGCGAGGATCCGCAGCGTGTGTACGCCGCCTTGAGGACGCAGTCCGTCGAGAATAAGAATCCCTCACTGATTACAGGCTTTACGGCCTGTGACAGTATGGAAACTCTGCGGAATCTTTTGTTCGCGTATTATCATATTGGCGATGTGCGCAACAAAATTAATCACGCCGAAACGGACATGGTGGCCATGAACCGCCTGGCCTTATCGTATAACGAAGAAAGCTCCGTTTTGGCCTGGGTGAAGGACAGTATTGATTTCTTCATCCAGAGCTATGAAAAAGCCATGGCGGAGGTAAGGAACAAAAAGCCGCACGTCGTCACCATTACCGGCAACGATGTCCGGAAAGCTGCGGAGCACATGAGATTCAAAAGGAAATACTGAAGGCAATAGAGATTATAGAGACAGCAGATCAGAATGCCAGCGCCTATGCTTCGGCTGAAACGAAAATTACGTGGGATAATAAAATGATGAGATAGATGACAGGAAAACGACAGGATAAATGAAAAGTAGATAGCAGGAAAACGACAGGATAAATGTAAAGTAGATGGCAGGAAAACGACAGGATAAATGATAAGATAGATAGCAGGAAAACGACAGAATAAATGATAAGATTGCCGGCAGGAAAACGCTGGGATATGAAATTGATGATGGAAGGAATAGAAGAAAAGGAGGGCTGCAAAGCCTCCTGGAAAAAGGGGATAATATGAAAAATGCTGTCGGAAGGGAAATTCCGGATGAATTGCTGGAACGTTTTGGGAAAAGGGCCTTTGCCGGGTCGCTGGAAAGAAGTGAAGAGACTTATAAAAAAGCTGCGCCCGTGGTGCGAAATTATATGGATCCCGGAAAGTCCAAGCTGGTAGGCTCCGTCAGGGAGGCGCTGGAGAAATGCGGCATAAGGGACGGCATGGTCCTTTCCTTTCACCATCATTTCCGGGATGGCGACAAGGTTGTCAACATGGTCATGCGGGAGGTTGACCGGATGGGCATAAAGGATATTACCATATGCGCGAGCTCCCTGGGGGCAGCCCACGATCCGGTGGCAGACCTCATTGAAAAGGGAACCGTGACCGGCATCCAGACCTCCGGCGTCCGAAGCAGGATTGGGGAAATGATATCCCGGGGGAGGCTGAAAAATCCCGCGGTCATCCGTTCACATGGCGGCAGGGTCCGGGCCATAGAAGAAGGGGATGTGCACATTGACATTGCCTTTATCGGCGCGCCCGTTTCCGATGAGTATGGAAACGCCTCCGCCCTGGGCGGAAAGTCGGATTGCGGCGTCCTGTCCTATTCCATGGTCGATGCGGAATACGCGGATAAAGTGGTTGTGATCACGGACTGTCTGAAGCCCTTCCCGAACCTGCCCGCAAGCATTTCCATGACACATGTGGATTATGTCCTGGAGGTGGACAGCATAGGAAACCCGGCCGGAATTGTCAGCAATGTGATACGCCTTACCAAGGACGCCCGGGAGCTCATGATGGCAGAATACTGTGCCGAGGTCATGCGGCTTTCCCCTTATTTCAAGGAAGGCTTTTCCTTCCAGACCGGCGGCGGAGGCGCTTCCCTTGCGGTGAACATGATGCTCCGCCCCATCCTGAAGGAAAAGGGTATCACGATGAGCTTTGCGATTGGCGGCATTACAAAGCCCATGTGCGAGCTTCTGGAAGACGGCTTTGTACGGACGATTGTGGATGCCCAATGCTTTGACGCGGCCTCCATCGAGTCGCTGCGGAACAATCCAAGGCATTTCGAAATTTCCACCTCGGAATATGCCAATCCTATGAACAAGGGAGCCTATGTGAATAAGCTGGATTTCGTGATTCTGGGGGCTCTGGAAATCGACACGGACTTCAATGTGAACGTGACGACCGGTTCGGACGGCATACTGAGAGGGGCTCCGGGGGGTCATCCGGATACGGCCGCCGGCGCGAAATGCGCTATTATCATTGCCCCTTTGATGCGGGGCCGGATCGCCACGGTTTGCGACAGGGTCACGACCGTTGTGACACCGGGGGAGAATGTGGACATACTCGTCACGGATTACGGCATTGCCATCAACCCCCGGAGGAAGGATCTTGTGGAGGTTTACCGGGATTCCGGACTTCCCATCGTGCCCATTGAAAAGCTTCGCGACATCGCCTATTCCATCATTGGCACTCCGGAAGCAATCAGGTTCAAGGACCGCGTCGTCGCGATGATCGAAGCCAGGGATGGCAGCGTGATCGACGTGGTGAGGGAAATCGATGATTTTCGTTTCTGTGAAACAAGCTGATTTGCTCGGCGGGCATTTCGGAATGTCCGTACATGGCGAATCCCAAAGGGATTTGTCCGACCGAAGGGAGGATTTTGACGCGCTTTTCCTTGGAGCGCGTCAAAACCTATAGGACATGAATGTTCCTTCAGGAACATTCATGTCCGTACTTGGCGAATCCCGAAGGGATTTGTCCGACCGAAGGGAGGATTTTGACGCGCTTTTCCTTGAAGCGCGTCAAAACCTATGAGATTAGAGTGGTCAAACCTGCTTGGTTTGACAATTGAATCAGAGTGGCAAAAATCCGTTCTGACAGGGAGGACATAGCATGGCTTTTGCGGTTCGGCGGGCAGGTGAACAGGACATGCCCGCGATAATGGAGCTGCTCAAACAGGTTAACCGGGTTCATCACGATGGACGGCCTGATTTGTTCAAGCTTTCTACAAAATACACCGAGGATGAGCTTCGGAAGATTCTTGAAAATGATGATACACCCGTATTTGTCGCGGACGAAGACGGTCATATTCTCGGACATGGCTTCTGCGTCATGCAGCGGCCTGAAAACACGAGGCTGCTGAACGAGATACTTACATTATACATTGATGACATCTGTGTGGACGAGACGGCCAGGAGGCGTCATGTCGGCAGAAAGATCTGCGAACACATTGTGAATTATGCCCGCGAACGCGGCTGTCATAATGTCACCCTGAATGTATGGAATTGTAATCCAGGCGCGATTAAGTTTTACGAAAACCTCGGATTCAAACCGTACAAGATCGGCATGGAAACATTGTTGTAGATCCACGTTAATATTCGTCACCCTGACTGCTTTTTGCTTGTCGGGCAGATAGAACAGTTTATGGATTCCCGACGTTTTGCAATGAATTTGTCATAAAAAGAGGTAAAAAATGAATCTTATTCCCGAAAAGAAACTCGGCTTTGGCCTGATGCGGCTTCCGCAGAATTCCCAGGACGCGGCGGATATCGATATCGAACAGGTAAAGCAGATGGTCGATCGGTTCCTTGAAAAGGGCTTCACTTATTTTGACACGGCATGGATGTACAACGGCTTTGCCAGCGAGAGGGCCGTGAAGGAGGTTCTGACTTCGCGCCACCCCAGGGAATCCTTTACGCTGGCGACAAAGCTTCATGCCGGATTTGTACATTCCTTTGAAGACAGGGACAAGGTCTTCAACGAACAGTTGGAGAAGACGGGCGCCGGGTACTTCGATTACTACCTGCTTCATGGAATCGAAGCGGGCATGCTTCCGACATATGAGAAATTCGACTGCTTCTCCTGGCTCCTTGACAAAAAGCAGAAGGGCCTTGTGAGGCATGCGGGCTTTTCCTATCATGACCAGCCGGAGCTGCTGAACCGGATCCTGACAGAGCATCCCGAGATGGAATTTGTCCAGCTTCAGATCAATTATCTGGACTGGGAAAGCGAATGGGTCAGAAGCCGGGCGTGTTACGAAGTATGCGTAAAGCATGGGAAGCCGGTCATCGTGATGGAGCCTGTCAAGGGCGGGACGCTGGCCAGGCTTCCAAAGGAAGCGGAGGAACTTTTCCTTTCCGAGGATCCGTCAATGTCCGCGTCAAGCTGGGCTATCCGTTTCGCCGCCTCCCTGCCGAATGTCATGGTGGTGCTTTCCGGCATGAGCAGCCTTTCGCAGATGGAGGATAATGTGGGCTATATGCAGGACTTCCGTCCTCTCAGCGAGAAGGAGAAAGAGCTTTGCTTCAAGGTCGCCGACATTATCAATGGCCAGATTACGGTGCCCTGCACAGCCTGTCATTACTGTACGGAAGGATGTCCAATGAATATTGCGATTCCTGAGTATTTCTCCCTGTATAATGAGGACATGAGGGAGAACCTTGAGGAGAAGGGCTGGACAATCAATTTCACGAATTACGCGCTTCTTGCAGCGAAACGTGGAAAGGCAAAGGACTGCATTGCCTGCGGCCAGTGCGAGGGGGTGTGCCCGCAGCACATAAAAATCATTGATTTCCTGAAGGACGTTTCAGCTCATTTTGACCGTTAGGCATTAACTATGCATCAAGCATGGGTTTTGACGCGCTCTGAGGAAAAGCGCGTCAAAATCTGCCTTTGGCGGACAAGCCTTCATTGCCGGGTGGCTAGCCTCGCCCCGTAAATGGGTCAAGGCAAATCCCCTTCAGGGTTCGCCAAATACGGACATGAATGTTCCTGAAGGGACATTCATGTCCTATAGTATATACCTGTCCTATAGTTTATACTTGCAAAAAATGCCACCTGTACGGTTTAATGGCCTGAAGGCCATTCTGAATACCCCTAAATTCGCAAAACCGCCCGCTTCGCGTGCTTAAAGATTTGCTTCGCAAATCGTTTTGCTCATTTAGGGGTAGGTTGCTCATCCAAAGCGATATTTTGATTACGGTAAACCGTATCAAAATATCGCTTTGGATGGCAACCGTACAGGTGGAAAAAATGCGTGAATTAGAAAACCAAATAAATTGTTGATAATACAAAGGGGAGGCATTATGTTTGAGCTTAGTGGAAAATACAATACTGCAAAAATATATACAGATAATGCGGATAATGCCACAATTTCCCAGGTGACGAATCTTCTTAATCAGGAGAGCAGCAGCGGATCCGTGATTCGGATCATGCCGGACTGCCATGCCGGGGCCGGCTGCGTGATCGGAACCACGATGACGATTCGGGACAAGGTGATTCCAGGGCTTGTGGGGGTCGATATCGGATGCGGGATGCTTACGATCAGGCTTAAGGAAAAGCGCGTTGACCTCCCGAATCTTGACAGCGTGATCCGGAAATTCGTCCCCTCCGGGCCGAACATTCATGAGGAGGCGAAGAATCCTTCGGAAAAGATATCCGCCGGGGAGCTCCGGTGCTTCGGGAAAACGGGATGCAAGGTTTCAGAATTGATTTTTGACAGGAGCCTGGGCACCCTGGGCGGCGGGAACCATTTCATAGAGGTTGACAAGGATGAGGAAGGAAGCCTTTTCCTGGTCATTCACACGGGTTCCAGGCGTTCCGGAAAGGATGTCGCGGAGTATTATCAGCAGAAGGCATTTGACGAGCTTAACATGTCGGGACGGACATTCAAGGAGGAGGAAAAAAAGCAGCGGGAGGCATTTATCCGTAACATGAAAGCCGCAGGCCGTCAGAGAGAGCTGAAAGAGGCGCTTTCCAAATGGAAGCCGGATATAGAAAAGCCTGCTGAAAGCGTCCCCTATGAGTTTGCCTATTGTGAAGGGCAGATGCTTTTGGATTACCTTCATGACATGGAGGTGATGCAGCGATATGCCTGGATCAACAGGGAGATGATCGCGAAGCTCATCCTGAAGAACGCGAAACTGCATGCGGAGGATTCGTTCCAGACTGTGCATAATTATATTGATACCAACGACATGATCCTCCGGAAGGGATCCATTTCAGCCAAAAAAGACGAGCTCATCCTGATTCCCATGAACATGCGGGACGGCTCCCTTATCTGCAGGGGCAGGGGGAACCAGGACTGGAATTATTCCGCGCCCCACGGGGCGGGCAGGCTAATGTCAAGGTCCCAGGCAAAGGAGAGCATCGGGATGGACGCTTTTCGGAAATCGATGGACGGCATTTATACGACCTCCGTTTCCCGGGCGACATTAGACGAGTCCCCCATGGCTTATAAGCCGATGGAGGAAATCATGGCCAATATTCAGGAGACGGCGGAAATTATAAAGGTGATCAAGCCGATCTATAATTACAAGGCCGGAGACGAGTCTGACTAACTAATCTACAGTTTCAGGGCCGGCGATGAGTCTGATTCAGCCAATCTGCAACTACAAGGCGGGCGACGAGTCCCGACGACGCCCCGCCTCACTTAAGTTCAAAGCATAGCATGGTCAGGTCGTCAAACTGCGGCGCGTCTCCCACAAATTCATTCACGCTCACGCGGATGCTTTCTAGTATTTCCCGGGGCGTTTTTTCTTTGGCTTCATTCAGGGTGTCCAGCATCCTTTCCAGGCCGTACATTTCATTATCCTCCTTCGTGGCCTCAGGGACGCCGTCCGTGTAAAGGAACAGCTTGTCACCCTTTTTGAGCTTTATTTCGAAATCATTGTATTTGACATCCCGCCTTATGCCGATGGGGACGTTGTGTTTCGTCTTGATTAATTCAAATGTTTCGTTTTTGCGGCAGACGGCGGCATCCTCGTGGCCCGCGTTGCAGACGGTGATTTTGCCTGTTGATAATTCAACAATACCGAGCCATATGGTGACAAACATGCTGGCCTCGTTGTGATCGTAGATGCAATTATTGACAAATCGCAGTATCTCGGAGCTTGTGCCTACCGTTGATCCCATCTCGCCCTCCAAGCGTGCCCGGATGCTGATGATAATGTTTGTTACCATCATGAACAATGAGGCCGGGACGCCTTTTCCCGAAACGTCCCCGATCACTATCGCGAGATGCTCGTCATCTATCAAAAAGAAATTGTAGAAGTCGCCCCCCACTTCTTTGGCAGGCGTCATGGACGCATGGATATCAAAGTCCTTTCTTTCAGGGAAGGCGGGGAAGACGGAGGGGAGGGATTTGCTCTGAATCGTGCTGGCAAAGGAGAGCTCGGTCTTTATCCGTTCCCGTTCGGTGGTGATCACGGTGAGATCCTCAATGTGATTCATCATATCTGTTTCCATTTTGTCTATTGAACTGGCCAGGTTATATATTTCCGTGAATTTGCTGATATCCCCCAGCGCCTTGCCCTTGGAATTTTCCTTCGCGAAACGGGCGGCCTCGCGGGAAACTTCCCGGATGGGCGCGATCACCCATTTTTTCATGTGAAGGACTGCCGTGAAGGCAGCTATGACGGCCATCACGAGCGCGGACAGGATAATATGGAAGATGAATAGGCAGAACTCCTTTTGCAGCTCGCGGAATGGGCGCATTATGCAGAGAATGGCCGTAACGGAGCCCTGAGAGTCCTTGATCGGTATCAGGGTGGTGACATGGGGGTAGAGGCCGACCTCGTGGCGTATGCGGTAAATTGTTTCATACTGGCTTTTCCCCTCGCAGAGAGCCCTGTATTTCCGCCTGTATTCATCGTTTGTGCTTTTTCGCTCAAATCCAAGCTCCCATGGCGTATAATCCGTATCTCCCACTTCGTTATTTATCAGATTGAACACGGAGAGAAAACTGCCGTAATCACTCTGGTCCGGCTTGATGACGTAAATCAGGCTGACGTGCATGGACCTTGTATAGATGTCCAGCATCCTCTTTGTCCGCTGGTATTCCTCTGTCTCCTTTCCCTCGAGATAGGCGTCAATGTGATCGCCGTTTACCATGATGGCTGCTGTGTCGGCCATGTGATACGTGGTGATTCTGTATTCTTTTTTGATGGCGCTGGTATAGTAGAAGATGGCGAAAACACAAACCATGATCCCAACAATCAGGAGGGAAAGGATGATCACGCTTATCATGTGGGAAGCCATGCTGGAGTGGGTCTTGCGTATTCCCTTTCCTTTCTGATTGCTTGTTTCTTTTGAATCCGCGTAAATACTGCGCTTTGTCAGAGGACTCTGATCTGCCTGATTAATGCGATCCATCTGATTGTTCTGATCAGCCTGATTAATGTGATCCATCTGATTGTTCTGATCCATATAATCCGTTCCTTTTCTTTACTCGAGGAGATATTACGTATTATATTCATAAATATGCAAAGACTTATTCGGCATTATTTTTTATGTCGGCATCATCATTTTCCTGTGTGCCGTGGTATAATTTGCGCGTAATTTGCTTTATCATTTTATTGCATTTACTATTTTAAGCGTTTATGATTATTTTGCAATCTTTTAAATGGATGTGCGCGGAAAAACCTACGATTCTTAAAGCAGGGAAAGGAGGGGTGAGAGGGGGTGCACGAGTGGTCGCGCATAGTGATTGAAAAATACTGCCGGACACATCATACGGCGAAAAGCAAGAGGCTGCAGCATTTGATGACAGGCTTGCGAAACCGGAAAGCGAAGCTGACATATGATGACGAGCTGTATTTGGAGGATCTGATTGACAAGGAACGAGATCATGAGCTGAAGGAAGCGCTGAAAGATCTTGGAGAATATTTGTTTGGGTTATGATGGATTATAGGTGATAAGTGATAAAGGAAGAGAAGCTGCACGGGCTTGCGGCTTCTTTTTTATGAAAGGGAAATGAGCATATGCGCCTTACGATGAAAGAAAGAGGATTCACGATCAGGGACAGCTTCAGGATTCAGGATGAAAATGGAAAGGACAAGTACCAGGTTATCGGAACTCTCATAAAAACCGGCACATTTCGAATTAAGGACATGAGCGGCAAAGAGCTTGCAAGGATTGAACAGAAGTTTATCAGCCTGAAAAGGACTTTTCATCTTGTAATCGGAGGAAAGCGTGTTGGAGATATTGTCAGGGATGGTTCCTTCCTCGGAGATAAGTATCATGTTACAGGATATGATTGGGAAGTCAAAGGCGATATTTTTGATCATAGATATTCGATATTTTCCAACTTGAAAACGATCGTATCGGTAAAGAAAAAAAGGCTTGCGTTAACAGATACATACGTGTTTGATATAGAGGATGAAGCGGATGAGATTCCGGCATTGGCGACAGTTTTAGCGATAGATTACATTGCGTCCATCGAACGCATGAACAAACGCCATAAGGTTTGATGGAAGCGAAGATAAGCTGGAATTTCACAGAATCTGAGCCGTATAAATTTCGATACCGCATCTGTTTGCCGCAATTAAAGCAGCCCGGACCCACTCTGCAAAATGAGCTTTGTGTTGAAAAAAATTTCATTTAGTTCTATACTCCATGGAAGATATAGCAAAGGCCTATAATCTGCCAAATGTTGTGGATACACTGACAGAGCTGGGTTATGACGATCATGACGTTTTCTATGTTGCCAGCGCGCGCTCGGGCATTTATGGCACCATGGGTGGCATCAAGGTGGATGAGCAGTTCCGTGCTGTTGATACAAAGGATAAAGCAATTCCCGGGCTGTTTGCGGCCGGCGAAACTATCGGCAGAAATTATGGCGGATCCCTCGGCGGCGCAGCTGTCAGCGGTCATGACGCAGCAATCGCTATCGATGAGCTGCTTGACTGAAAGCCAGGACACAAGAGTTTGAAAGCAAAGAGGGCTGACGATGTCTTTTGCTTTTGAAATATCTGGCATAAGCGAACAGGTCTCCTATCTGCCGGGTTTTGGCGGACAGGAGTTTTTTATTATCGCAGGGGCTGCGTAAGGAAATATTCCGGCTTACGCCGGACGCAGCCCCGCGGGCGAGTAGGGTGCGATTTCATCTTCCCTACTCGATTTATCGCATAGCCGCCGAAAGGAAGATGCTGCCTTGTGGCAGCCGGTGCTGAGTGCTTACGAAAGAGGAAGGAGGGTAGCTGAGTATGTCAAGGTTTTGTGAAAATTGTGGCGCGCCGCTCGACGATGACGCGTTGTTCTGCGAAAATTGCGGGGCAAAGGTGGGAGGAGGCGCGCATATGGGATTCCGGGGACAAGAAGCGTCCGGACCGCCGCTGACACAGTCGCATCCGCAGTCAGGGGTGCAGCCATACCAACAGACAGAGGCGCAGCCGTACCAGCAGACAGAGGCGCAGCCGTACCAGCAGTCAGGGGTGTCGCCGTACCAGCAGTCAGGGGTGTCGCCATATCCGCAGTCAGAGGCGCAGCCGTATCAACAGACAGAGGCGCAGCCGTACCAGCAGGTAGGAGCGCAGCCGTACCAAGAGACAGGGGCGCAGCCGTATCAGCAGACACAGTATGGCATGAATCAATATACCCCGCAGGGATGGGGCGAAACGCGGCAAGAGATGAGCCAGCCGCCTCAGTATAGTTATCCGCAGTCATCCCAGCCGCCATACCCGCAGTCACCCCAGCCGCCGTCACAATATCCATTTCAGCAGTCGTATTCGCAGTCATCGCAGCAATCGTATTCACAGTCATCGCAGCAGTCGCCCCAACAGGTATATACGCAGTCGCCACGGCCAAAGAGGAAATCAGCGCTTCCAATCCTGCTTGGCGCGGCAGCGCTTGTTCTTATCATTGTCGTTGGATTCAACGTGATTGGCAAGGGCACGTGGGGCAAAAAGAGTTCAGGAGAAAATGGAGCAAAAACGGAGGGCATTGCTTCTTTTGGAAAATCAGATGACGCGTCAGGCATTTCCGAAGCGGATCCCCTGTCAGCGGCAATGGGCATGATTTCCGCTCAGTCCGCCGAAAATCTGAAGATTCCTGAGGGCGCCTTCATCAAGACGGACGCGGGATATTATGACTTGATTGGCGAGTACGAGGGGGAGATTCAGATGACGCGCTTTGACGGTTTCGAATCCCTCGAAGAAGAGGGGGATATCCCTCCGGAGGCCATTCAGCGGATAAAAGATACAACCGAGAAGGTACTCAGCGAACCGGTCCCATGCAGCTTTGAAATTGAAGAAGATGGCGACTGGGAAATAAAATTCGACATTATGAACGGCATGGATTTCCGAAGCAGCGATTACCGGAACGACCCGGGCCTTTCAGACGTGCAAAAAGCAAACCTTCTCCTGAAAGCGCCGGTTAATGGAGTGTATTCCATGGGGATTGAAGCGGAAGAGGATCTGGAGGAAGAAGGGACCACCGTGAAAATGGTCATCCGGCATGTTGGCGCCTACTGCACGGAGGGCGCTGAAAGGCTGATTGTCGGCAACCATGCGATGAACATGTTCATTTTTGGGAAGGAAGTTAATGTTGCCGGTGACTTTATAGTATATAAGACAACGGATGACATTGTCCCGGAGGGAGGAGCAGAGACCGCAGCGGTTCAGGAAGAGGCAGTTCAGGAAGCTGCAATTCGGGAAGCGGCAAATCAGGAGGCAGGGGAGTACGCAGGCAATGACATGCCAATCCCGGATGAAAACGACCAGATGTCCCCGTCCGCTGCCGGCCCTGCGGCCTACGCGATTAGAGGCGGCGAATGGGAGCAGCTTCAGGATGGAACGTATATGTATCTGAACGAAAACGGGATAAATGTGGAAAACACATGGGTTGAAGATGGCGGAAAGTATTATTACATTGGCCCGGACGGGGCGATGGTGAGGGATAATTACTCTACAGACGGCTATTGGGTGGGGAGCGACGGAAGCTGGGATGATGAATGGCCGCAGAGGAATGACGATCCCGAGCCGTTAAGCGGCAAGTATGTGGGCTTTGTTCAGACCTGGGACGTGGACATTACAAAGGACGGAAATTACGGGACCGCGACCTTCACCTATACCGAATTCGGGGGAAGGCCCGAGGTTTATGACCTGATGCCGGCAGGACACGGCGTTTATATCGCACAGAGCAGGACAGAGCCAAGCTTCAAGGCACTCATGTCTGTAAACGAAAATGGGATGGCCCTGACGGTTTCCCAGGCCGGGACAACGGAGACATGCATCGCCCAGTAAAGCGCGGCAGGCAGTGAAGCCGGGATAGTTATAATATAAAAAAGGGAACTGTAACAACGGGATTAAAAAAATCCATGCTTCACAGTCCTTTATTATTGACCCAAAAGGAGAACGCTTCCAGGTTTTACGCCTGAAAGCGTTCCTTTTTATTATTGCAGGGGCTGTGAAAGGAAATATTCCGGCTTACGCCGGATGCGGCTCCGCGGGCGTGTAAGGTGTCGTGCCCCGTCCGCATCGGTTAGGGAACTGTAAAGTGCGGGCCCGAGCTGTTCCTTTCCTTCCAAAGACTCGACCTCTGCGACGCCTTTTCATACAATGCCAACTTCTGCTGATATTCCTCACGCTTTCTCGCCTTGTGAGAGGTGAAGAGACCTATTTACGGCAGACTTAAGATAATTCAGGACATCCGCATACTTCGGATGTGCCTTCGCCTCTCTGTCCGCCCACTCCGAAAGGAGCCCTTTTCGGTCTTGCGCCGTGCTCTCTTCCGTGAAGAAGCCTTCATGTCCGTTCTGATCCTGCAGGCGGATCCTGGCGCTCATATTGGCACCTTCTGACTGCAATTGGCCGCCCACCGGATGCACGCTGATCTTCCTGCTGTTTGAAAGGATTTCCTGAAGGGTGATTCCGGGATGATAATGGATTATGCCATCTCTTTGTTTACAAAGTATCTGTCTTATAGTAAAATAATGATTGTACTGCATCAAGCTTCATTATAGTGTTGTATTCGCAGCGTTCCAGCTTTAAGCAGGGACGCTTTTTGTTATTGCTGAGCCGCGTAAATGGACGCGGTAAATATTAAAGGCTCCTTTCATGATCTTCTGTGGACAGAGCTCCATTACCGCAAGGATGAAAAGCAAGCCCTTCATCCTTCATTTGTTCCGCTGGCGCGTCACAAATGGGACGTCAATGCCTGCGGCATCAGGTCAAGGCATGAAAAGCAAGCCCTTTAAATTTCATTTTGCCGCTGCATAGTCACAAATGGGACGTCGGGGTTTCGGCATTAAATCAAAGGATGAAATAACGATATGAATTTGAAGATACCGGAAAAGATTGAGGTGCGCGGGGCGAAGGTCCATAATCTTAAGAACCTGGACGTGGACATTCCCCTGCACAAAATTGTGGGGATCGCGGGGGTTTCCGGCTCGGGAAAATCCTCCCTGGCCCTGGGAGTCCTGTACGCGGAGGGATCCAGGCGTTATCTGGAATCCCTTTCCACTTATACGAGGAGGAGGATGACGCAGGCGGCGAAGGCGCAGGTGGACGACGCGCGTTACGTCCCCGCTGCCCTGGCGCTTCGTCAGAGGCCGGGCGTTCCGGGTATACGGAGCACCTTCGGGACCTCCACGGAGCTTTTGAACAGCATAAGGCTCATGTTTTCGAGGCTTTCCCATTACAAATGTCCCAATGGGCATGAGATTGAGCCAACCCTTGATTTTGCGGCGGAAAAGGAAGTGCGTTGTCCCATATGCCACGAGGTCGTGCCGGTGATTGGCGCGGAAGACCTTGCCTTCAACAGCACCGGGGCCTGTCCGGAATGCGATGGGACGGGGGTCGTTCGTACGGTGAACGAGACGACACTGGTGCCGGACGATTCCCTGAGCATTGACGAGGGGGCGGTGGCGCCCTGGCAGTCGCTGATGTGGTCCCTGATGAAGGATATCGCGAGGGAGATGGGCGTTCGGACCAACGTGCCCTTCCGGGAGCTTAGCGAGCGCGAGAAAGAGATCGTCTTTCATGGCCCAGCGGAGAAAAAGCATTTTCTTTATACCAACGAGAAGACGAATACTGCCGCCGAGATGGACTTCACGTATTTCAACGCGGTATATACGGTGGAGAACGCCCTTTCCAAGGTGAAGGACGAAAAGGGAATGAAGAGGGTGGAGAAGTTCTTGAAGCAGGGGCCGTGTCCCTGCTGCGGGGGGACCCGGCTTTCTCCCCGGGCGAGATCCCTGCGGCTCCGCGGCGTGTCCCTGGATGAGGTCTGCACCTACCCGCTTTCGGAGCTTTCCGAATGGGTCGGCGGCGTGCCGGGCTCGCTCCCGGAGGCCATGCGGCCGATGGCGGAAAGCATTTGCGAGTCCTTCCATCACGCCGCAAGGCGCCTGATGGATCTCGGGCTTTCCTACCTGTCCCTTGACAGGGCATCCTCCACCCTTTCCACGGGGGAGAGGCAGAGGGCGCAGCTTGCCAGAGCCGTAAGGAACAGGACCACCGGCGTCCTGTATGTCCTTGACGAGCCCTCCATCGGCCTTCACCCTTCGAATCTTGAAGGCTTAAAGGGCGTGATGGACGACCTGGTGGCCGATGGAAACTCCATCGTTTTGGTGGATCATGACACGGCTGTGCTTTCCCATGCGGACTGGCTGATCGAGATGGGACCGGGAGCCGGGGCCGGGGGCGGGAATGTCATCGCGGAGGGCACCGTGGAGGACATCATTTCTGACAAAAGCTCCATTATCGGAAAATATCTTGCCCCTGGACCGGGGGAGGCCTTGCGGGAAAGGGCGGAAGAGGGCGAGCTCTTTTCCTTTGGCGGGATCCGCATGGAGACGGACGGCATCCATACCGTTCACCCGCTGTCCGTGGCCTTTCCAAAGGGGAGGCTGTCCGTTGTGACGGGCGTTTCCGGCTCGGGGAAGACGACAATGGTTCTGGAAAGCCTGGTGCCGGCCCTCCAGGACATCATTTCCGGCCAAAAGCTTCCTTCCCATGTAAAGGAAATCCATGCGGAGGGCATCCGCCAGGTAAAGCTCATAGACGCCACTCCCATAGGAATTAATGTGCGTTCCACGGTCGCCACCTATGCCAACGTGCATGACGAACTGAGAAAGGTTTTTGCCCGTTGCAGGGACGCAAAGGGAATGGGCTTCAAGGCCGGGGATTTTTCGTATAATACGGGCTCGCTGCGCTGCCCTGTCTGCGACGGGACGGGCTCCGTCAGCCTGGATGTGCAGTTCCTTCCTGACGTGGATATTCCCTGTCCGGATTGCGGGGGTTCCCGCTATTCCAAAACCGCGTACAAGATCAAGAGGACGCGGAAGGATGGAAAAGAGTATTCCCTTCCCGCATTAATGGAGCTCAGTGTGGATGAGGCCCTCCTGCTTTGCGATGACCTGGACACGGTTCACAGCCGGCTCCAGGTGCTCAGCGACCTGGGGCTTGGCTACCTGACCCTTGGGGAGGAAACTCCCAGCCTTTCCGGCGGAGAGGCCCAGAGGCTGAAGCTGGCCAGTGAGATGGGGAAGGGGCAGTCGGATTCCCTCTTTGTTTTCGATGAGCCGACCATTGGCCTTCATCCCCTGGACGTTGCGACGCTGGTGAAGGTGTTCCAGCACCTTGTCAGCCGGGGCGCGACGGTGATCGTCATAGAGCATGACCTGGACGTGATCCGCAGCACCGACTATATTGTGGATATGGGGCCGGGAGGCGGGAAGCAGGGCGGCCGGATCGTGGCGGCCGGCACGCCGGAGCAGATCCGGGAGAATGCAAACAGCCTTACGGGGAGATATTTGTAGGTGGGGGCTGGGAGACATGGGACTTGATGATGGCAGGTTTTCGGAAATTGATGGCATTACAGAAATTGCATTACAAAAATTGTATTTTGGGAAACGCTGATTTAAGCTATTCCGGCACTGAAAACGTGTCGTACAGCGGCAAATTTCAATAGAGGAGACATTCAGATGAACGCCAAAGAAGAATTTTTAAAACTTGCTTCTTACGAGGAGTTCGATGAAAAGCGCGAGATGTTCAGAAATCTGGGTTTTGACAGAGATATTATTGAACATATGGGAAAAATATTCGGGAAAGCAACGGCTCCTGAGGGAGAATCATTCAATTCGTCAATTCATTGGGATTTTCCAATCTCACGAAATCGTAAATGATGCAGGCGAAAATGCAAAGGAAATTTGCCTCTGCGCGGCGTATTTTTGGCACCGGAAACGCTTAAATCAGCGTTTCCTTAATTCCGGGGTGGGTCAATTTTACTCGAAAATACTGGGTCAATTCTGATAATATATCGATAATGGGACACGATTTCAGATATAAACTATAGGTTTTGACGCGCTTCAAGGAAAAGCGCGTCAAAATCCTCCCTTCGGTCGGACAAATCCCTTCGGGATTCGCCAAGTACGGACATGAATGTTCCTGAAGGAACATTCATATCCTATAGGTTTTGACGCGCTTCAAGTAGATGCGCGTCAAAATCCGCCTGCGGTGGACAAACCCCTTGCGGGGTTCGCCATGTACGGACATGAATGTTCCTGAAGGAACATTCATGTCCTATGCCTGATGCATAGTTTATACCTGAAATAGCAAAAGCTGTGTCGATGGAAGTGTGCGGGCCGGTCTTTCGGTCTTATTATGCTGTTTTTATGGCGCTATACTGAAAGAGATGACGTCTGCCTCGAACAGCTCCTCGAACAGGCGGTTAAACGAGGCCTCGGACAGCTCCTGATCATCGCTATGGTCGTCATTGCCCTCCATGTAATAATAAGTTGTGTTCTGATTCTGATCGAAGCTTTCAGCGGCGCTTTCAGCAACGATCAGACGGTCTTTCTCCACCGTATATTTGCAGATACTGTGATGAGTGCAGGTATACAGGAAGCCGTCCTTTGCGGCGAGCGGACTCCCGGTGCTTGAAGTGTAAAGATGTCCACCGAAAACGGGCTTCCCCTTGCTGTCAGAAAAGTAAACGTCTGTGTCTAATGAGGCATTATGACCATCCAGATCATCGAAGGTCATTTCGCTTACGAAAAGCGCTTTTGAGCTTCCAAGCTGCCCGGTGGCATAGTACAGGCCGGAATCGAGACTGTCGATAATCTCATCAAGGTCCTTGCAGTCTGAAATGTCTATGAGGGGCTTTTCCGCCTCGTCTTCACATACCGCAGCGTTCGCGGACGTTTCGGCTCCATTCTCTTTTTTATTGCCAGAGTCGTCCTCCTTCGTGGTATCAGCCCCATCCTCTTTCTTATTGCCAGAGTCGTCCTCCTTCGGTGTATCGTCCTCGTCCTCTTTCTTATTGCCAGAGTCGGTTTCTTCCGATGTATCGTCCTCATCCTCTTTCTTATCATCAGAGTCATTTTCCTCTGGTGTATCAGCCTCATCCTCTTTCTTATCACCAGAGTCGTTTTCCTCTGGTGTATCGGCCTCATCCTCTTTCTTAATGTCTGAGTCGGTCTCCTCCGGCGCTTCAGCCTCGGAAGCCTCCTTCCGGGAATCGGGAGCGTTGGGATCCGGCACGGCCAGCTCACCGATGCTGCAGGACGTAATGCCGATCATTGCAAGCAGAATACTGACAAGCAGAAGATTCTTTCTCATTTGCTTTTTCCTCCTTTTTATAGAATATCGGCAAAAAAACGATTACATAAATACGTTTTTAAGGTATTATACTTAAGGATGCAAGCATTTGCCAGATATAATTGATACTGTTAAAGGAGAGATAATTAATGAACGGGAACGATTTTTTGCCTGTACGAGTGGAATTTAGAGAAGGGGAGGTGGATGGCATGAGGGCCATTAGGGTTCTGAAACCCCTCTCAAATCTCGAACCGGACACGGATACTTATGCAAAGCTGAAGGATTGCAGCTTCCATAATGGGACGATTGAAGTGAAGATGTACGCAAATATCCAGGATGGGGCGCCTCCTGACGCGAGAGGCTTCATCGGCATTGCGTTCAGGGTGAAAGAGGATAATTCGAAATTCGAATGCTTTTATGTCCGCCCGACTAACGGAAACCACCCGGATCCAATCCGGCGCTCCCATGGGTCGCAATATTTTTCCTATCCGGGATATACGTTCGCTTATTTTCGGAAACACGGGATAAAGGGGTACGAAGCCCCGGCGGATATAGCCCTTCATCAATGGATCGACATGAAAATTGTCGTCAGGGAGGAAACGGCTGATTTTTATGTCAAAGATATGGAAAATCCCATCCTCCACACGGATCATCTGATCCACGGGAAGGAACTCCGCGGTTCCATCGGTCTCTATGTGGATAACGGGACGGAAGGCTTTTTCAGGGATTTGAAGATTCGATATGATGATTAGTGCCTTCAGTTTATCCGGACGATAAGGCCGTCCGTGTATCGGATTTGAAGATTCGATATGATGATCGGCACCCTCAGGGGTTCTTCCCGGTATCGCAAAGATGGAACATGTCCCGAACGCCCATATTCTTATTGTAGCGAGATTTATCCCGATATCGCATATCGCAAACCACTTAGGTCATATTTTGATCAGGCGGGACGATGGTTCCCGTCTTTTTTAATGCGGGATAATCTGTCTGTTTTTATTGACGGATGAAAAGAGAAGAAAATTATAAAATTTATTAGCACTCACCTCTTGACAGTGCTAATAAATGTGATATAATAAACGTGTTTGAATGGATTATAGATATGATTAAATTAGAGGATGATTAGATGACAGGCATGATTAAATTGCAGAAAAGGTTAGATTTCTGGCATGATCGGAAAAGGTTATATTACAGGCATGATTAGATTCAGGACAGGATTATAGGGAAGTTAAGGGAAAAGAAATTGAAATTGAAAGACATTAAGTGAAAGAATACAAGGAGGTGGAACAATGAACATCAACAAATTCACGCAGAAGTCCGTAGAGGCGATTAATTCCTGCCAGAAGCTTGCGATGGACCATGGGAACCAGCACATTGAACAGATGCATTTATTGTACAGCCTCATCAGCATAGACGACAGCCTGATTGAGAAGCTGCTGAAGAAGATGGGCGTTCCGATGGACAGCTTCCGGAAGGATGTGGAAGCGGAAATCGGGAAGCTGCCGAAGGTGTCGGGCAGCTCACAGCAGTATTATTCCCAGGCGGCGAACAAGGCCATCATGAACGCGGAGGATCACGCGAAGGCCATGGGGGACGAATATGTTTCCGTGGAGCATATCTTCCTGTCAATCATGAAGGAAGCGGACAGGCCGATGCAGGCCCTTTTGAAAAGGTACAACATCACAAAGGACGGCTTCCTGAAGGTGCTTTCGGAGGTGCGGGGCAACCAGCGCGTGGTCTCCGACAATCCTGAGGATACCTATGACACCCTGAACAAATACGGCTACGACATGGTGGAGAGGGCCAGGCAGCAGAAGATCGACCCGGTCATCGGGAGGGACGAGGAGATCCGGAATGTCATCCGGATCCTGTCCCGGAAGACGAAGAACAACCCCTGCCTTATCGGGGAGCCGGGCGTTGGGAAGACGGCGGCCGTGGAGGGCCTCGCCCAGAGGATCGCGAAGGGGGACGTCCCGGAGGCTCTGAAAAACAAAAGGATATTTGCCCTGGACATGGGGGCCCTGATTGCCGGCGCGAAATACCGCGGGGAGTTCGAGGAACGTCTGAAGGCCGTTCTGGACGAGGTCAGGAAGTCAGAAGGCGACATTATCATGTTCATTGATGAGCTGCATAATATCGTTGGCGCGGGGCGGACGGAGGGCTCCATGGATGCGGGCAACCTTCTGAAGCCTTTGCTGGCCCGGGGCGAGCTGCACTGCATCGGCGCCACCACGCTGGACGAATATCGGAAATATATTGAAAAGGATGCCGCTCTGGAAAGGCGGTTCCAGCCGGTCATGGTGGACGAGCCCTCCGTGGAGGACACGATTTCCATACTCAGGGGCATCAAGGAGCGTTATGAGGTCTATCATGGCGTGAAGATTACCGATGCCGCGTTGGTGGCCGCCGCGTCACTGTCCGACCGTTACATTTCTGACCGTTTCCTCCCGGACAAGGCCATCGACCTTGTGGATGAAGCCTGCGCGATGATCAAGACCGAGATGGATTCCATGCCGGAAGAGATGGATGAAATGAACAGGAAGATCATGCAGCTTCAGATTGAGGAGCTGGCACTGAAGAAGGAGGACGACGCCCTTTCCAGGGAGAGGCTTTCGGCCCTGCAGAAGGAGCTGTCCGAGCTTCGTGACCGCTTCAATGCCCGGAAGGCGCAGTGGGAGAATGAGAAGGACTCCATTGGAAAGGTGCAGTCGCTCCGGGAGCAGAAGGACAGGATCAATTCGGAAATAAATATCGCGAAGCAGAATTATGATTACGAGAAGGCCGCGAAGCTGCAGTACCAGGATCTTCCTGCCGTCCAGAGGGAGCTTGAACAGGCGGAAGCCGTTACGCAGGAGGGTTCCGGCGGCGCAAGCCTCGTGCATGACCGGGTGACGGAGGACGAGATTGCCAGGATCATCAGCCGATGGACCGGCATCCCCGTATCGAAGCTGAATGAGTCGGAGAGGGCGAAGGTGCTGCACCTTTCCGATGAGATTCACAAGAGGCTGATCGGTCAGGACGACGCGGTCTCCAAGGTGACGGAGGCTATCCTCCGTTCCAAGGCGGGCATCAAGGATCCCACGAAGCCCATCGGTTCCTTCCTTTTCATGGGGCCTACGGGCGTGGGAAAGACGGAGCTGGCCAAGGCCCTGGCCCAGAACCTTTTCGACGACGAGAACGCCATGGTGCGGATCGATATGTCCGAGTACATGGAAAAGTACTCCGTGTCCAGGCTGATCGGCGCGGCGCCGGGCTATGTCGGTTACGAGGAAGGCGGTCAGCTTACCGAGGCCGTGCGCAGGAAGCCGTACTCGGTGGTGCTGTTCGATGAGATTGAAAAGGCGCATCCGGACGTCTTCAACATCCTCCTGCAGGTGCTGGACGACGGGCGGATAACGGATTCCCAGGGGAGGACGGTGGACTTCAAGAACACCATCATTATCCTGACCTCCAACATCGGTGCCCAGTACCTCCTGGAGGGGATTGACAAGGAGGGGAACATCTCGAAGGAGGCGACGGACAGGGTCATGGAGCAGCTCCGCCAGGGCTTCCGTCCGGAATTCCTGAACCGTCTGGACGAGATTATCATGTTCAAGCCGCTTGTAAGGGATGACATTACGAGGATTGCCGGCCTGATCGTCAAGGATATCAACCGCCGGCTTGCGGACCGCAGGATCAGCGTGGAGCTGAGCCCCGCCGCCACAGAGTTTGTGGTGGAAAATGGCTTCGACCCGAGCTTCGGCGCCCGTCCTCTGAAGCGTTTCATACAGCGGAATGTAGAGACATTAGCCGCCAAAGTCATCCTGGAGGACAAGGTGAAGGAAGGCGACATGATCTACATCAACGAGGAAGGCGGCAGCCTCCGGGCCGAGGCACGGCCGGGCATTCAGGATGAAAAGGCGCAGTGATATCTGCGCAGTGATGCCCGAAGTGCCGCAAGGATCTCAAAAAAAGAAGGGGACGCAGGGCGCGGGATTTCATAATTTGACTTGATGCCGCAGGCATTGACGACCCATTTGTGACCCGCCGACGGCACAAATGAAGTATGAAAAGCTTGCTTTTCATACTTCATTCATGGCTCCGCCCCACAGAAGATCATGAAAGATTTGCCTTTTATGAGTGGCAAAAACCCGCTCTGATAGATGAGCCGATTTGCCCCCAAGCGGTTCGCTATGTCAGAACTCAGAGCAAGCAAAGCCCGCTCTAATAGATGAGAATGCTGGAAATGAGGAGCATGGCTTCATTTGCAAACGATTGAAATATGCTACATCCTCATATCCTTCGCAAATCACACAAACCTTGTGTTTTCTATTGAGATTGGGTAGCTTAGTCACGGTTCTTCACCTCCAGAAGGGACTGGAAAAGATCAGGCTCTGGCAAAGCGCCGAACATACCCTTACGGTATTTCTCAATCAGATCGGAGGTCTCTCTTACTCCTGTTTTCTCCGCAGTGAACTCCGCAAGAGAGTAGAGATAAGCGTTTTCCCGATCCTTATGAGAGAACCAGATCTGCTCTTTGCGGAAGAGCGTCTGACAGTCAAGAAGGGAAACATCGTGAACTGTGGCAATCAGTTGCGCATTACGATTCAGTTCGTTGTTAAATAGGGCTATGATCGCTCTTGTTAGTCTGAAATGAAGACTGTTGTCAAGCTCGTCGATCACGAGAATACATCCATCTTCAAGCGCTTCGATCACATAACTTGCAAGCGCTGCCATCTTCTTGGTTCCGGTAGAGTCAAAGAGCATACTCGGCACCATAATGCCTTTATAGACGGAAGCAAGGTGCAGCATTTCAGTCAACGGAGCAACAGCACTCAAGGCATTCTCTTGCGGCTTTGCGTCCCCAACGTTCTGTTCTTTCAGTACGACCTTAATTTCATTGTCGCTTAAATATTTGTAGTCATCCAGATAGAGGTCTGCATTCAAAACGAAGTTGGTTATCTTCTGACAAACTTCTTCGGATGCTTTCAGCATGTCGATTGTCTTCTTGATAGGGATGTTGTTCATATCAACAACATTGATTTTGGATGCAAAGGCAATCATCAACTCTTTGATCTTCTTAAGACTCAGGAACTCTTCCGTGTCTACGAGATAGATCAGGATATTGTTTCTTGCGGCAACCTTCATTGCCACAGCAAGTCCCTCATCTTCGGAATAGTACTTTTTATTCAGGCTGTCTCGGAGCAGAAGATCCGTCGTTTTTATGTTTTTATAATCATCACGTTCGATCTGCGCAAAACGCTCGTAAACATATTCCTTTTTCGAAGCGTTGTACTTGATTTCAAAAAGATTTTCCACTCCACCTTCAAGAAATGAAACAGAGACTTCAACAATAGGATTGTTGGAGAAAAGGTTGGCACTGAGCGCGACACCCTTTCCCAGCATAATTTCTTTTAATGTCTGAATGATGCGGACAAAGTTTGTCTTACCGGAGTTATTTGGACCGATCAAAACCGCAGTTTTCAACGCGTTAATTCTGCCGGCTTTAGCAACATTATTGGGAAAACGCTTATAGTGCATGTTGGCACGCATGGAAAACTCCACTTCAGAGTCGTAAATCAGACAGTTGTTCACCTTCAGAGATAGTAACATCTTTCATCCCTCCTCCTATCCGGAATTATAGCACGTATTATTTTTTGTGCATTATATTTACACGTAAAATATGGAATTTTTTTTAGACAGATGAAAAATGCATTACCTGTTTAAGCTGTAATCTTCGGATTTGGACAATGCTCTACAATGTGATTCCGTACCAAATCAAAGTCTGCGTCATCGGCATAGACCTGGTTATGTCCCAGTACCTGGTTCACATAGATCACATGCCTGCTTTTTACATCCTGTTCCAGATGATCTGTATCCGCTGTAACGACTGGCACCCCGCAGTTTTCACAGAACCGGACCCTGTCAGGGATCGTATGTACGCAATTATCACAATACATAACTATTCCCCCTCCCTCATTGATAAGCTATAATGAACCCGTCAGCAGATTTCAAAATCCACAATAGGGCAAAAGAAAAACCTTACCGATTCTTCAGTTTGATTCTGAAGATCAGTAAGGTTTTTTAGATCGTATAAATGAGAGATTACGCAGTGAATATCAAAGAAATGTTGCCAATCTGTTGCCAGCACTTAACGGAATTTGTTTGGAACCCGCATAAATACTGGCTTCTTTTTGGGCGTTTTCTTATTCGTACTCGATCGTTGCCACCGGCTTTTTGGAGATGTCATATAGCACGCGGTTCACGCCGGGAACCTCGCTGACGATGCGGTCCGCAAGATGGGAGAGAAGCTCATAGGGAATCGGCTCGATGCTGGCGCTTGTCGCGTCGATGCTGTTTACGGCACGTATAATGACCGGCCATTCAAAACAGCGCTTCCCATCCCGGATTCCCGTTGACTTAAAGTCAGGAACAACTGTGAAGTACTGCCAGACCTTTCCCTCCAGACCGTTTTTCGCGAATTCCTCCCGCAGAATGGCATCAGAAGCCCGCACGGCGGCAAGGCGTTCCCTGGTGATCGCCCCGGGGCAGCGGACTCCAAGGCCGGGTCCCGGGAAAGGCTGCCGGTAGACCATGCTATCGGGAAGGCCGAGCTCCTTCCCAACAACGCGCACCTCGTCCTTGTACAGGAATTTCACAGGCTCAACAAGCTCGAAATTAAGCTCCGGGGGAAGTCCGCCCACATTATGGTGTGCCTTCACCCCCTCCGATTCCAGGATGTCCGGGTAAATCGTCCCCTGTGCCAGGAAACGGATGCCGTCTTGCTTCGCCGCCTCCTCCGCAAATACATCGATAAACTCTTTGCCGATAATCTTGCGCTTTTCCTCCGGATCCGTCACGCCGGCAAGCTTGTCCAGAAAACGATCCACGGCATCCACATAAATCAGGTTGGCATCCAATTCGTTTCGAAAGACCCGGATCACCTGTTCCGGCTCCCCCTCCCTTAACAGCCCGTGGTTCACATGCACGCAGACCAATTGCTTCCCGATGGCTTGAATGAGGAGGGCGGCCACTACCGATGAATCCACCCCTCCCGACAAAGCCAGCAGAACTTTCCCGTCTCCAATCTGCTTCTTCAAAGCCTCCAACTGCTCGGAAATAAACTTCTTCGCGAGAGCCGGACTGTTGATCCTTGCCATGTCCTCCGGACGCCTGTTTTTATCCATTCTCCCTTCCTTTCTTTGCGTTTGCCGGGCAATAACCCACGCATCCTTTGACTTGATGCCGCAGGCATTGAGTCTAATTTGTGACGCGCCAGTGGCACAAATGAAGTATGAAAGGCTTGCTTTTCATACTTATATATTCCTTCTACAGTATAATCACTAGAGAGTGTTTTGAAAAGTGATTTTTTCAGCCTGCAGATTTCCCATTGGTTCATACCCGGAAGAATCTGTCTATGTATTACCTGATGGACGCCTGCGCGCTGGAAAACAAAGAGGTCATCATTTTAGACCGGCCAAACCCCAACGGATTTTATGTGGATGGCCCGATCCTGCAAGATGCCTATAAATCCAATGTCGGCCAATTGCCAATACCGATTGTATACGGCATGACCTGGGGGGAGCTGTCGTGGATGATTAACGGCGAAGGATGATGCATAGGGTTTTACGGCCTATTATAATAAGCTGTGTTTTGACACAGAAAAAATAGTCATCAGCACGGTTTAGGGCTATAATGACGAATGATTAACATTAATCCATAATTTAACATTTTACTTTACTTAGTGACATAGACATGCATCTTGGCGAGTGTAAATCCACTGGAACAATCAGGAAGAAGATCGATATTCTGGGGACAGTCAAAAACGGCAAAGTCAGACTGTAAGCTTTCCTCGCTGCAGGAACTGATCATATCCAGAATATTTTCAACGCTAAAGCTCATCCTGACTGTTCTCTTTTCTTTCTTCTCATCTCATGAAGATTTCTTATGACATCCGGATTAGTCTCAACAGTATATCGTTTGGAACCGGACGCCCTTACCCAGGGTTCTTTTTCGGATGCCTCAAGAGCAGCAACAAAAGCCTCGGCCTTTTCCGGGGTATCTATCTTTACATTATGAAAAATGCTTGATGTAGCCATATGGGCACCTCCTTTTCTTCTTAATTAGTATTTCTGTCTAACTTCTCAAACTTATTATATTCAAAAATTGTTTTTTTTTCAACAGAAATTCAAATTCTTCGCTTGACAATGTTGCAGAGACTTCCCGGTAATGCGTCCGCTGTATCATGTAACGCCGGAAGAATGAAACCTGACGCTGGCAAGTGACGAAGAAATTTACACACAAGCGCTGCAACTGGCAGTAATCCATACCATGTGGTTTGACCCCGTTGATAAGCTTAGCTGGTACTCGGAGTATGGATTAGAAACGCAAAATAATAATTCGTTTTTATCTTAATTGAGGAGAACGGAAAAAGAATTGACGCTGATTTTGCCATCGTATTATAATTATAATCAGATTCGAAAAACAGGAGGTAGGCAGATGAGATTGTTCGGAAATATTTTGTGGTTTGTATTTGGCGGTTTTATGAGCGGACTGGCCTGGATACTATCGGGTGTTTTCTGGTGCATCACTGTGATTGGTATACCATATGGACTGCAATGTTTCAAATTCGCAAGTCTGTCGTTCTGTCCATTTGGAAAGGATGTTGTTTACGGAGGGGGAGCGGTTTCCACGCTTGCAAACATCATCTGGCTTCTTTTCTTTGGGATTTGGATGGCTTTGGGGAATGCGGTCGTCGGGCTTATCTGGTGCGTCACCATAGTTGGCATTCCTTTTGGCAAACAGTTTTTTAAGATCGCGAAGCTTTCGCTCACTCCGTTTGGAGCTCAAATTATAAGATTCTGAGTGTATCTAACTCTTTTGGACGGATGCCAGTATTTTTAGCAATCTGGACCAAGTTTCGAAATGGTGTTAGTCAATAAGTGTGTTGGTAACCGATGATTCATTTGATTTGAATGGCATAAAATCAGCATCTATTGACATCGCCAACATAGATGTTGACTAACACCTTCGAAATATGAAGAACTATGTGTATGAAATATCTGATGGAGGATTCAAAGAGACATGCAAAACATCAACGGAAACTTTATCATGTCCGGCTGTGATGACAACAGTCCAAACCGCATCCATGGCAAAGACGGGCTCATAGCTTTTTTAAATGAATACGGCTTCCTCCCTCTCTTTTCCAACGAGATCCCAGGATTTTCCGTAGAAGAGCGCGTTCCATCAGAAGTCTGGTGGACAAAGGATCCGGAGACAGATCCATGGAAATGGCGTGAGGCACTCGCGTCGCATCCTGATATTGCCTATGGCAAGTTTTTCCATGGCACGGCAGGCTTCATCAGCCGCTCCTTTTTTCCTGTATTCGCAAACTACCGCCGAAACGGGTATGATTATGACGCTCTTTACGATGTTGGTCTTGCCAGCCACCGCACAAAGAAGATTATGGATGCCCTGTTCCTCACAGACAATGGCCTCAGCACCCCAATCCCCTCATCGGACCTGAAAGAGAAGGCCGGATTTTATAAAGGAGGGGAACAAAATTTCAACGGCACCCTGACGGACCTTCAGATGATGACATATCTCATTGTTACTGATTTCGGGCAGCGGAAGAATAGATGGCATTTCGCTCTAATGGCAACGCCCGAAACAAAATGGGGATACGATTTCGTGACATCAAAGTATGATGAGGATCCGAAAGAATCCTGGGAATACATAAAGGCTGCAGCCTTAAGGATTTCACCGAACGCTGCCCAGGGCTCAATTGAGAAGATGCTTGCAATCAGGCACGGGGGTACAGAAAAGATTATCGTACCCGTCAAGGCGAAAAAGGAACAGAAAATCCAAAAACCAAAGCGAAAACAGCAGCTCCCGTGGCCGGAAAACCTTATCAGGGATATAGGGCTGGAAAGGATATTTGAAGACGGGGTTTACAGGGAGTTGACAGAGGATCAGATGAAGGGCCTTGAGTTCGCACTCAGCACAATAAAACCAGGGGACAAGGCCATGGTCGAGCTGCGATATAACAAACATAAAAGCCTTGCGGAGATTGGGGGAATTCATGGTATGACGAAGGCGATGGTCCGCCAGGCATGCGCAAGAGCTGTAAGCCGTCTTCGCCTGGATACAACTCTTCGCTATATAAAGCTTGGCTATGAAGGCGTTCTGAGGATGGAAGAGGAGAAAAGGAGAGAGGCGGCGCTGGAAAAAGCCCCGGATGAGATTGAGGCCATGCTGTATGAAATCAGCGTGTGTAATTGCGGGCTAAACTTCAGGGCGGAAAGATGTCTGGTGATGGCAGGACTTACGACCCTGGGAGCTGTGCTGAAGGCCGCGAGGGAAAGGCCGCGGGATCTGATTCGAATAAGGAACCTCGGGAAGAAGACGCTGGAAGAGATTGTGGGGAAGCTGAAGGAATATGGAGTGGATGTGTATTTTTGCGGAAAGAAAGTTAACTGACATATTGTAAACTGATATTATCGTTATTTATTGATTATTATTCCGGAGCTGCTGATGCATTTGGCATATTTTAATTTATGAGCGGCAGAGCCATGTTTGAAGCATGGGCAAAATGGCTTTTTGAATCTTTGGCCAGGAAGCTAAAAGGGCAGTCCTCTGAGGCGAACTCAGAGGACTGCCCTTTTGAAAAACCCGCATTATCCATTTCCCTGGGATTTACTATGCGGTTTCAATCCCCAGGAAGGCGTAATCCCTGTCCTCTATCGCGGTTTTGACTGCCTGCTCGTCCAGGCTTCCGGAAAGCGCGAGAACGGCTTTCCCGTCCTGATGGCTGACTTCCGCGCTTTGGACGAAGGGGAGGGCCTCCAACGCCTTTTTTACGGTGGCCTCGCAATGCGCGCACATCATGCCTTCAATTTTGACTGTTGCTGTCATAGATTTGCTCCTTTCATTTTCCGTTTTCAGTGTTTCATTCCCAGCTTCTGCATTCCCTGATTCCATTGCTTCATTCCCAGCTTCTGCGTTTCCTGTTTCCATTGTTTCATTCTCAGTTTTTGCGTTCACTGTGCCTGTATCCTTTATCTCATCATCAGTGGATAATGCTTCAATGCCTTCCGTAAGGTCTGGTGTCTTTGATGTGGCGCGTATATCAAAGAGGTTCAGGCGCAGGGCATTCATGCAGACGGTGAAGCTTGACAGGCTCATGGCCGCGGCTCCGATCATCGGGTTCATTTTCCAGGCGAAGAGCCCTGCCGCCAGAGGGATGCAGATCAGGTTGTAGAAGAATGCCCAGAACAGGTTCTCGTGTATGTTTCTGAGCGTCGCCCTGGAAAGGCGGATAGCGGCCGGAACGTCCATCAGGGAGCTGTTCATCAGCACGACATCCGCGGAATCAATTGCCACGTCCGTCCCCGCACCGATGGCAATGCCGGTATCCGCCCTCGTAAGCGCCGGCGCGTCATTAATGCCGTCCCCGACCATGGCGACCTTTCCTTTTTTCTGAAGGTCCCGGATGGCGGCCTCCTTCCCGTCCGGAAGAACCCCGGCCACCACCTCGTCCACGCCCGCAGCCTGGCCGATTGCCTTCGCCGTCCGTTCGTTATCCCCGGTCAGCATGACGATGCGGAGCCCCAGATCCTTAAGCTCCCGGATTGCCTTCTCTGAATCCGGCTTGACGGCGTCAGCGACGGCAATGATGCCGAGAAGCTTTCCGTCTTCCTCGAAAAAGAGCGGCGTCTTTCCCTGGGCTGCCAGTTTCTCCGAAACAGAATCCAGTTCCTCAGGGATTGGAACCAGGCTTCGGATGTATTTCCCGCTTCCGCCATGCAGCGTATGGCCGTCCAATACGGCGGTAAGGCCGTTGCCGGGCAATGCGGAAAAGCCGCTGACCTCGGAATCTGGCAGCTTCCTGTCGTCAGCCTCCTTTGTGATCGCCCTGGCGAGCGGGTGCTCGCTTTTTTGCTCCAGCGCTGAGGCTTTTTCCAAAATTTCGTCTTCCGTATGCCCCGGGGCAGGGCAGATGTCCGTGACCTCCGGGACTCCCCGCGTGATCGTCCCGGTCTTGTCCAGGGCGACGATTTTTGTCCGGCCGGCATTCTCCAGCGCCTCGCTCGTCTTAAAGAGGATTCCGTTCCTTGCGCCAAGACCGTTGCCCACCATGATGGCCACGGGCGTCGCGAGGCCCAGGGCGCAGGGGCAGGAGATGACCAGGACGGAAATCCCCCTGGCCAGCGCGAAGCCCAGGGATTCCCCGGCCCGGAGCCAGCCAAAGGTGACAGCGAGCGCGATGGCGATAACGGCAGGGACGAAGATTCCTGAAACCGTGTCCGCAATTTTTGCAATGGGGGCCTTTGTCGCGGCGGCATCGGACACCATGTGGATGATCTGGGCCAGCGTCGTATCCTGGCCGACCCTTGTCGCCCTGCATCTGAGATACCCTGAGCTGTTCATGGTGGCGGCGCTCACATGATCGCCCTCCGCCTTGTCCACCGGGATGGATTCCCCGGTCAGGGCGGCTTCATTGACGGCGCTGCTTCCTTCCAGCACGATGCCGTCAACGGGGATGTTGTCCCCCGGGCGGATGATGAAAATGTCCCCGGGCCTGACCTCGCCGATGGGCACCTCCTTCTCCTCCCCGTCCCGGAGCAGAACCGCGGTCTCCGGCGCAAGGCGCATCAGGCTTTTCAAGGCGTCGGTCGTCCGCCCCTTTGACATGGCCTCCAGCATCTTGCCCACCGTGATCAGCGCCGGGATCATGGCGGCGGATTCGAAATAAAGCTGCTTATGGTATAGCTCCATCAGGTCCATGTTGGGGGCGCCCCGGGTGACCAGGCCGCACATCTGATAGAAGACGACCACGCTCCATCCGAAAGATGCCGTGGAGCCGAGGGCAACCAGGGTGTCCATATTCGGCGCACCATGGAAAAGGGAGCGGAAGCCGCTCGTGAAAAACTTCCGGTTAATGAACATGACGATGGCTGCAAGGAACATCTGGCTAAGCGTAAGCCCCAGGTAATTATGTTCGAAGAAAGAGGGGAGCGGCAGACCCAGCATATTGTAGCCCATGCCGATGTACATGATCATGAGCAGGAAGAAAGCCGAAAAGACAAGCCTTCTTTTTAATTTCGGCGTTTCCCTGTCCCTGAGCATTTCCTCCTCTTCGGCAAAGGTACCCTCCGGGGATGAGAAGCTTTCATCGTCTGCGGCAAAAGCCCCATCCCCAGAGATTGATACGCCATTTCCTGTGGCCGAAATGCCTTTCCCTGAGTCTGATACACCATTCCCATCGGTCGATGTGTCATTCCTTATGCCTGATACGTCATTTCCAGAGGCCGGTGTGCCGCCATTCCCTGCGCCAATGGCGCCTTCCACCGGCTTGCCGGTTTTCCGTCCGCCTTTTGGGCTTGCCGTATAGCCCGCATTCTCAACTGCCTTTATAATGTCCGCCTGCGCCGCGGATCCTTCCACGCCCATTGAATTCGTCAGAAGGCTGACTGCGACTGACTTCACTCCGGGAACCTTCGCCACGGCCTTTTCCACCCTCGCCTGGCAGGCCGCGCAGCTCATCCCCCCGACAATAAATTGCTCCATATTCATTTCCTCCCCTGATTTTTCTTTTACTTCATTAGTTTTTGCAGCATCCGGACAAATTCATCGATTGCCCCGTCATTTCCCGCGCGTATATCCTCGGAAACACAGCTTTTGATATGGCAGGCCAATAGCTCCTTGTTGAAGCTGTTCAGGGCAGCGGTTACGGCGGAGACCTGAATCAGGATATCCGGGCAATAGGCGTCATTTTCTACCATGTTCTGTATCCCCCTGATCTGGCCTTCGGCCATCCTCAGACGTTTCAGCAGCTCTTTCTGTTCTTCCTTCGACCTTTTCTTTTTCCTCTCGCTGCAATGTGGGCAGCTCATTTCTCCGTCCATTTGCGGTTCCTCCTGAAGCCGTATACAATGTTTTTTTCAATGATAATCTTTTTTCTGTCCATGCGCGGTTTCTCACATAAGTCACTGAATATCCGGATGGAAACAAAATCTTTTTCCGTACATGAATGGTTTCCTTTTGTCCGAATAGGAAATCGAAGCCCGGCAGACATACCCCATAGGGGTATGTCTGCCGGATTTTGATTATAATACCCCCATGGGGTATTATGCAAGTCTTTTTCTCGCAGGCATATACAATAATTTATATTTTATGACAAGAATCAAGATTGTCTTTACTTTATACGCTTTTCATAAGCAGCATAGTGTGGTATGATTCTATTATGATATAATTCTTATCATGATACATTAAAATCATATTCATGAGCAATATGACCTGCCGGATTAATATATTCGATAGAGTTATAGGACATGAATGTTCCTTCAGGAAAATTCATGTCCGTATTTGGCGATCCCCACAGGGGTTTGTCCGCCTCAGGCGGATTTTGACGCTCGTTCCCTTAGAGCGCGTCAAAACCTAAGATTTGTGGTGAGAAGAGGCGATGGTGGGAAGACATATGAACAGAAATCCATTGATAACGGTTATCATTCCCGTATACAATGTCCTTCCATATCTTACGGAGGCGTTGGACAGCGTTATCAGGCAGGAGTATGCCAATCTGGAAATCATCATTGTTGATGATGGTTCCACAGATGGGTCGGGCAGCAAATGTGACGAATATCTGTCCGACCCTCGCGTCCGGGTCATCCATCAGGAGAACCGGGGCCTGAGCGGGGCCAGAAACGTAGGTCTTGATCTTATGACGGGCGAATGCGTGGCGTTCCTTGATCCGGACGACGCGTTTTCATTGGGAATGATTCGGATGCTTGTGGAGGCAATGGAGAGCAGCCGGGCCGATATAGTGGTCTGCGGCTATAAGAATTACCGGGGCAACGCCCCTATGACGGAAAAAAGAAGATTTGGCTTGAAGGTCCATCCTGCCGGACTTTTTTCTGCAGGAGAGGCATTAAACGCTATGATAATAAACAAGATTGAACATTGCGTATGGAACAAGCTGTACCGATGCTCTTTGTGGGATGGAATACGGTTTCCGGAAGGCCGCGTTTATGAGGACATCTGCACAACGTACCGTTTGTTTGATAAAGCCGGACTGATCGAAATTATCCCGAATGCCCTGTATTTGAAAAGGCAAAGGGTCGGCAGCATTACGATGACACATACGCTCAAAACCAAAATAGACCGTCTGACCGCAATTAAGGAACTGAAAAATTATATCAGGGATCATACGCCGGAAATCTTCGGAGAAGAGGCTTTGAGACAATTTGATGAATCAGGCCTGCGGGGGGAAATGCTGGACTGCGCGGAGCTCATGGCCTTGTTCAGGAAGGGCAGGAAAAGGGAGGTTGGATCTTCAAGCTTCATCTCGTCTGAAAGCAGAATGGAAATAGATAATTTGCTAGAGAAGGATGGAATAAGCGAGGTTTCCCCGGGGAGGGTTGAACCGGAAGAAGTCTTCCTGCAAAACTGGCGCAAGAAACTCCTTGCAAGGCTCAAGTCAACTGCATGGTCCTGGAATCCAAAGGACATTTTTGTCAGATGGGCTTTTCGTTATTGCCCGCGCAGGCTGCCCCTGTTTCGAGACATTTACCTTTTCTTGAAATATGATATTCCGGAGGTAATTTTGAATGGAGGGAGATTTTAGATCATGCGAAGAATCATTACTCTCTCAGAAATCTGAATATTCGGGGCCGGCACTGGCTGATGAGTCCGAATATTTGTCAGTAGGTTCACAACATTGGAGTTTTGAGCATTCTGAGCATTCTGAGCCCACTCTGACAGATGGGAATGTTCCCGCCATGGTTCGTTCACAGCGTCGGAATTCAGGGCACCGGAGTTCAAAGATTCCAAAGCTTGCTTTGACAGCAGAGATCAGGAAGAATACGGTCTGGGGTATTCTGATATCCCTTATACGTTATGTTTATCCGGCCATTTCCTTTGCCTATATTGCGAGGATCCTCCATCCGGAGGGGCTGGGGAGGGTGCAGTACGCGGCCTCGATTTCAGCTTATTTTGCCCTTGTGACTGGCCTTGGAATGCCGATTTACGGGATGCGCTCAGTGGCAGGTGCCTCAGACTCCAATGAATCAAAATTTACTTTGCTAAAGGAGCCTCAAGGCGTATCGCTTCATGATGACGGAACGCGTCCTGCGACCGATGATGGCCGGCATCCCGGCCTTCCCCGTCTTGCGGGGAAATTCTGTGCACGGGAAAGGCGACAAGCACCGAACAGCGGCCTTCCCTGTCTTGTGGGGGAATTGTTCCTGCTCCGGGGGATTTTCGGAATTGCGGCTTTTGCCCTTTATATCATATTTCTTTTTTATGCCCCGGACCTTGACCGAGCCTTGCTCCTGGTCTATGGTCTGAACATCCTTTCTGCCATACCGGAATGCGAGTGGCTGTACAAGGGGAAGGGAGATTATTCAGTGTTGGCAAAGCTCATAGCCGCAAGCCGCGCGCTGGGCCTTGCCGCACTGTTTTTTCTTGTCCGTAAGGAAACGGATATTTATACATACGCATGGATTTCTGCCGGCATGGCCATGATAGTTGCTCTTGCGGAGTTTGCCATTGCTGATGTAAAATGGAAACTGAGAGTATTTCCGAACATTTTCAGGATCCTGGCTGAAAGGAAGGTAATGAGAACGGCATGGAAACACATTCCTTCCCTGACTTTGTTTTTTCTGATGTCCTGCGCCGTCACGGTATACAGCCATTCCGATATTGTCATGCTGGGTTTCTTTAAGGACAATGAGGCGGTTGGCATCTATGCCTCAGCGGCCAAGGTCAAGCAGTTCCTCCCCCTCATTACCGGCTCCCTTTGGGCGGCGGCCTTGCCGAAGGCTTCCGCATTATGGAAAAGAGGGGATGCGGAGGGATTTCAGAATCTGGCCTGCCGTTCTATGCGCGTAGTTCAGGCGGTGATGATCCCGCTGGCGGTCTATTTCTTTCTTTTTGCAAAGCCCTGCTTAAGGATGCTTTGCGGAGAGGACTACGTTGGCGCGGCAATTCCGATGAGGATTCTTATTCTTGCCATTGTCCCCATAGGCATCAGTAACATTGCGGGCGGTCAGATCCTGGTTCCGGCCGGGAAGGAGAAGGCCCTGTTCTATTCAGAGCTTTTCGGCGCCCTCGGAAATATTATCATGAACGCATTGCTTATTCCCGGGCTGTCTGTTGTCGGCGCCGCGATCGCAACGAGTTTGTCCGAAACACTGGTGGCAATTTTTACCGTGATGTACGCCGGACGCTTTATGCGGCTAAGGGTATTCGACCCGCAAAGCATCGGGAAGGTGGCGGTTTCCTGTCTGGCGGGGGCTCTCAGCGTCCTGATCCTTTTTAGCGGGTGGCCGGATTTCCTTGTCATGCTATGTTCTTCATTGATTTTCAGCGCATTGTATGGAGGCTTCATGCTCATGCTGTCGGATGATTTGTTTCTTGATTTTTTCCGGGATCTCCTGCGGATGGGAAAGAAGCTCTATAGAAAAATCTTTCCTGAGTGGGTCAGGGTCAGAATAGGAAAGGTCAGGCGTGGGATCCGGATGGCGTTTTGGAAGGCAAAGGACGCGCTTTTCGGGCATCGAGGCCGCTTCCTCTGCCCATGCTGTGGCATCCATCTTAAAGGCTTTAAGGATGGCGGTTACATTGAGCGTCCGGAGATATACAATTCATCCAGATACTCCGGCATTCGTCAGGACGTGATCTGCCCGGCGTGCGGCGCTTTGCCCCGGCACCGCATCCTTGCCGACTGGTGCGAGGCCCATGCGGTTCAAATCAAAGGGGACATCCTTTACTTTGCCCTGGAGGATGGCATGCGGCAGTGGTTCAAAAGGAATGGAATAGTCATTCATTCGGCTGATCTCAATAATCCTGCGGACCTCAGGATGGACATGGAGGACACCGGGGAAAAGGAAGGAAGCTATGACTGGATATTCTGTAACCATGTCCTGGAGCATGTTCATGACTACAAAAGGGCATTGAAGGAGCTTCATCGGATTTTGAAGCCGGGCGGGCATCTCATTTGTTCCTTCCCGATTGATGAATCCTACGATACTGTGGACGATTCGTTTTGCCCTACAGGGTCAGATTCGGATAGTTCAGCTAATTCTGCAGATTCCGGTAAATCAGTTAATTCAAATAATTCAGATGATGAGGAACGGATACGCCGGTTCGGACAGGTGGATCATCTTCGGGTTTTTGGCAGGGACAGCGAGGAGCTTTTGCGAAAAGCCGGATTCAAGGTCGGGCGGATCAATGGAGATGAAATGAGAGAAGAGATACTTCCCGTCACGGGTCCCGCGGATTATGACGTTAATTACCTGTTTCTTTGCGAGAAAGAGCCTGGCTGATGCGATGCCGCATCGGTTTGTCAAGAACTCAGAGTGGCAAAAACCCACTCTGATAGAGAAGCCTGGCTGATGCGATGCCGCATCGGTTTGTTAAGAACTCAGAGTGGCAAAAACCCACTCTGATAGAGGAGCTTGGCTGATGCGATGCCGCATCGGTTTGCCATGAAATTAGAGTAGCAAAAACCCACTCTAATAGGGGAGAAAAGCATGCTTGTAGTATCAAAAGACGGAAACGGTGATTTTCCCACTGTTTCGGAAGCCCTTGCCCATGCCGTAGGCGGGGAAACAATATTTATCAGGAACGGGATTTATTCGGAACAGGTGGAAGTGAGAATACCAGGCCTCCGAATCATTGGGGAGGATCGGCAACGGACAGTCCTGAGCGGAGCGCTCTATGCCATGATGCCGATGCCTGATATCGGGAAGCGCGGCACCTTCCGCACTTATACCATGCTGGTAGACGCGGATAATGTGGACGTCGCCAATCTGACAGTGCGGAACGAGGCCGGCAGCGGGGATTCGATTGGACAGGCCGTTGCATTGTACGCCTATGGGGACAGGCTGAGCTTTGAAAACATGGACATTACGGGCTGTATGGATACGCTGTTCCTGGGACCATTGCCCGATAAGGAAAGGCTCCCGAACGGCTTTACGGGTCCCACGGAGAAAGAGCCCCGGCGCCGGATGCGTATGTTTTTCCGGGATTGCCGGATCGAGGGCGACATAGATTTTATCTTTGGAGGGGCTGCTGCCTATTTCCAGTATTGCAAAATCGTGCAGAAGCAGCATGCTTCCGCAGGGACGGGCTATGCGGCCGCGCCATCCACTCCGGAGGGGCAGGAATACGGTTTTGTATTTGACCAATGCAGCTTCCTTTCGAACACATCCTGCGCGGAGGGCAGCGTATACCTTGGAAGGCCCTGGCGGGATTATGGCAAGGCCGTTATAATGAGATCCTATATAGGGGCACAGTGCCATGCGGCGGGCTGGCATAACTGGGATCGGGAGGAAGCGGAAAAGAAATGCTTTTTCGCGGAATTTGAAAATAATGGGCCTGGCGCGGACATGTCGGGAAGGCCGGCCTGGATACACAGGCTGAGTCCGGAAGAGGCCCTGGCATTCAGCCGGGAGCAGGTTATCGGCTTCTGATTCAATTTGTTCAGAAACTATTCAAAATGTTTTATGAAGGGCCGTACGGAACGCGATATCGTTTCTGTCTGTCGGCAATTAAAATGGCTCAAAAACCACTTTAATAGAGGAGCCATTTAGCGAGCGATACCGCATCTGTTAGTCGGCAATTAAAATGGCCCAAAAACCACTTTAATAGAGGAGTTTGAGGATATGATGGGTGGAAATGTGATGAATGCAAATTCCGGGGTTGGAAAGCCGGGGGGCGGTTCGACTTCGGCCGGGAGGGGAGGAAAAGAGAGCGTATGTTTGGTCATGGCGATCCTTTGCATGCTTGTACCGCGCTTCCTGCCGCCCGTGGGAGGCCTTTCCACGGAGGCTTTGACCGTTCTTGGCATCTTTCTTGGTTCCCTTGCCATGTGGATCGGCATATCCATAGACTGGCCCTGCCTTCTCACGCTCGCCGCCATTGGCTTCATGCCCTCCATCGGCTTCGGAAAGACCTTTGCGGGGGCTTTTGGTAATACCACGGTGGCCTTTCTGCTTTTCACCTTCATGCTGGTATACCCGCTCTCCAAAACGAACTTTGTGCGCCGCTGCACGGTTTTGTTCATTACCAACCGTTTCGCAAGGCGCGGTCCCTGGAGCTTCGTCTCCTTTCTGCTGGCGGCCGTCACATTCATGGGCCTCTTCGTATCCCCTTCCGTTCTTTTTGTGGCCTTCATGCCTTTCCTTGAAGATATATACGAGGTGCTTGAACTGAAAAAAGGCGGCAAAACAGGAAATATGCTGATGATGGGCACGGCCTTTTGCATCAGCCTTTCCTCCGGCATGACGGCCATCGGCCATGTCTGGCCTACGATGGCCATTGGTTATTACAAGGCGGCCACGGGCATAGACATTAACCAGTTCCAGTATATGGCCATGGGCATCCCTTCCGGAGTCATCCTCATCACGCTGCTGATTTTGGGCTTTCGCTTCCTGTACCGTCCGAATGACATCCAGGATCTGGATCCGGACAAGGTCATGCACTTAAAGGGGACGGTTCCCGCCGCGGACCGGAAAGAAAAAATCATCCTCTTTTCCATGGGCCTTGCCGTGTTCCTGTGGGTTGCTCCCAGCCTGTTAAGAGGCATACTGTCGGATCTTTATTCTGCAATAAATGGCCTTTCCACCGCCATGCCGCCCCTCCTTTCCTGTATTATCCTGTATATCGCAAGGCATGACGGAAGCCCCATCCTTGATTTCAAGGAAACCGTAAGCAAAGGCATCCTCTGGGGGAGCATCCTGATGACCGGGACCGCCACCTGGCTTGGCAGTTGTCTGACGAACCCGGACATTGGAATCAGCGATTGGCTCAGCAGCACTCTGTCCCCCATGACGGCCGGCCTCGGCGCGTCCGGACTGGTGGCGTTCTTTATGGTCTGGGCTGTAGCGGAAACCAATTTTTCCTCGAACATCGTTACCACTACAGTGGTCAGCTCCGTTGCCCTTTCCGTAATGTCCGCGCTTCCGGAGGGCGTAGTCCATATGGGAGCCGTGCTGTGCATGATTGGCTTTGCCGCGTCCATTTCCAATATGACGCCCGCAGGGCAGAGCACCGTCAATACCGTTGCCATCGGATCCGGCTGGACCAATGCCCGATCCATGTTCATCTGGGGAGCGTATCTGGCCGTCCTGGCCGTGCTCTTGCTATGTTTTTTCACCTATCCCTTCGCAAGCCTCTTTATTTGAAACGAATAATTTATGGAAGGAGCCATATAGCTTGCGATATCGCAGTTCTTAGTCGGCAAATAAATCAATCGGAAAACCACTTTAGTAGAGGAGGCAAGGCATGGCAGGACTCATTGATCTTCATATCCATTCTGCTGCATCGGATGGCACGGATGCTACGAAGGAGCTTTTGGAAGTGCTTAGGCTTTCGGGAATCAGGATTTTTTCCATTACAGACCATGACACGATTGAGGGCGCTGTTGAAATGGAGGAAATACTTTCGCATTCCGACAGCATGGAGTACGCTGAAATGCGGTTCATCCCCGGAATTGAGTTTTCCTGCATTACAAGGGCTGGGAAATGCCATATCCTCGCGTTTGATTACGACAAGTCGTCCGAAGCTTTCCAGTCCATCCTGGAAAAGGGCAGGGAAAAGCGCAGGAACAAGATCAGGAAACGTCTGGACTTCATGGAAGAGCAGTTTGGAATTGTTCTGCCGGAGGAGAAGGTCCGGGAGCTTCTTGCCTCCGGCAGCGTGGGAAAGCCACATTTGGGAAACCTGCTTGTGTCCATGGGTCTGGCAAAGGAGAGGGATGAGGCAATCAGTAAGTACATCAATCCCTGCAGGACGGAAGAAAGCCGCCTGGACGGGGAAGAGGTGATCCGGGCAGTGCTCAGGGCCGGCGGGGTTCCGGTCTGGGCGCATCCTTATGGCGGCACGAATGAAAAAGAAGTGTCGGAGCAGGATTTTGAAAAACAGCTTGATCTGCTCCTTTCCGCAGGCCTTATGGGGCTGGAGTGCTTCTATTCAAAATATACAAGACAGCAGGTCACCTCCCTTCTTGCCGCGTCAAAAAGGAATCGGCTTCTGGTCAGCGGAGGGAGTGATTACCATGGCCGGAACAAATCCGTCCCTTTGGGAAAGCTGAACGATTATGGCGAAGAGGTGGATCCTGCCATGCTTACGGTTCTTTCCGTACTGAAAAGCCGGTAGGCATTGAAAGAGAGGGTATTCTCAGGAACCATATGCAGTCTCCTTCGCCCTTCAGGGCAAGGGAGACGATGTGCCAAAACCACTTTAATAAAGGCGTTGTACAGCGCCCTCCTGGATATTATTCCACATCCCATTCATCTATAGTTCTTTTTGCTGAAAGGGGAGCCAGGCTTTCCATGAAGCCGTATTTTACCTCATCATTGGGATAATCCAGCCGGTAACTTCTATATTTTTCATCGTAGTCCAATATCGTTAAATATCCCGTCTGGTAAAAAGTCGCTTCAGCGGCACAAAAGAAGTATGAAAAGCTTGCTTTTCATACTTCCAGTCATGGAGCCCCGCCTCACAAAAAATCATGAAAGAACCTTTCATTCTTCATTTATGCCGCTGCCGCCTCACAAATGGGATGTCAATGCCCGTGGCATCAAGTCAGGGTGTGAATATGCTTCGCCGGGAAAGAGACTGGCGGAGTGAATATTTGATAAAGGGAAAAGGTGATAAGTTCTTGTAAGATGTTACATAAGATCAGGACTGTTCAGGAAACTTTGCGAACAAAACTGTGGAAAGGAATATGGTAATGCCATGGTAGTCATGCAAAAATGCTGAAAATTGCCAATTTTATTGCATTAACAATATAATCGTGCTAAAATCCCCTCCGAAATTTTGAAAAGGAGGCCTGACTGAGTATGGCATTATCAAAGAGGAATAAGAAGACTAAAGTTGCCGTAGCGGCTGTAAATTCTCCTGAAACAAAAGTAAGGGATATTGATGCTGTGAATACATCTGTTCCCGAAACTGCGGCTACAGAGTTGGAAACTAAGAATGAAAAGCAAGCTTTTCATTCTTCATTTGAGCCGCTTGGCGCGACACAAATGGGACTCAACGCCTGCGGCATTAAGTCAAAGAATGAAAAGGTGGAAGCGGTGAAGACGGTAGCTTCAAAATCCGAAGTGACAGAAGATGCGGAGACAAAGGTGGAAGCGGCAACGAATGTGGAAGCAAAGGAAAAGAAAAAGGCTAATGATATGAAAACAGACAATAAGAAAACTGAGAAGCCGGCAGGGTCCATTGCCCTTTGCTTTGAAATCCAGTATGATGACAAAGCGGTGAAAGAGGAAGACATTGTCAAAATGGCAAAACAGGATTGGGCTGACAAGAAAACGGCCGGACATGATGAGATAAAGAAGCTTGATATTTATTTCAAGCCGGAAGAGAATCATGTCTATTATGTAGTGAACGGGAGTGAAACCGGGGATTTTTCCCTGTAAGCCAGACCGCTCTGTCAATCAGACCTTGACTTCTGCCAGACAACGTATTGGGAATCTTATTTAAGAAACTTATTTTGAGCTTATCAAAGTATAGGGAGGTAAAGCTTAATGAGAAGAATGAACATTACCGCTATGGGATTAGCCTTGATTTTCAGTCTTTCTGGCTGTGGCGGAGCGGCAGGAGTTCAGGAAACCACGCAGCAGTCGGCAGAAGAAACGACAAAGGAATCTGATGTGACGGCTTCTGAGGAAAGCGAATCAAAGGAAGAAACGTCTTCTGACAAGGGAGAGGAAGACTCTTTGGAAGCCACAGAGGGCAAGGATGCCGAGTCCTCCCTGGAAGCCACAGAGGGCAAGGATGCCGAGTCCTCCCTGGAAGCCACAGAGGGCAAGGGCGCAGAGTCATCGGAAAGTGGAAATGACGTGGAAGGGGCGTCGGAGGCATCCATTGATAATCCGGAAGCAAATACGGATGAAGAAGATGACGAAAACATGGATATGGCGGAGGGAGCGGACTCAGACTGGTATATGGAGGCCCTGGATGACAAGGGCCTTATGGAGGAGTATCCCTGCGTCGCCTTTTCGGACATTAACCAGAATGGCGTGCCCGTGCTGATTATTTCGTCCACGGAGAAATCCTTCATCGGAGCTGAAGACAAGGCCCGTGTCTATATTTATTCAGAGGGACACGCGATGCTGGTAAAAGAGGCAGGAGGGCAGGGAGGAGAGGTCTTCTACGCGAATGAAGCGGAGCATACCCTTTCCTACACCAGCCGCATTTCAGGGGAGGAACACCTGGAGGTTTACAGCCTGCCTGCCGGAGAGCTTAGCATGTTCATTCAGGCCGACAGCTATCAGCCGCATCATTACCCTGAAAAGGATACCGATGAAGCGGTTTATCTCAGAAACGGAGAGGAAATCACCGAGGATGAGTACAATGAACTCAAGGAGCAGTATGCCAGTGAGTCCATGGCCATTACCTATAATCCCTTTGCGTACTTAGAAGGCGGGTCGACAGGTGAGGCGGGAGACGCCTATGCCGTGGCCACTTCCATGGACAAGGCTTCCGTGGAATCCTTTGCGATGAACATACGTGAGGCCGTTCTTAGCGACAATTGGGAGTGGGTCTCTGATATGCTCGCTTACCCCTTCACCACCTTCGATGGCACCACATTGGATGACAAGGAAGCGTTTTTGTCCTACATGGAAGGCAAGAAGCCGGAACAGGAGTTTCTGGATTCACTGGAGGCCGAAAGCTGCGAGGACATGTTCGCCAACAGCAGCGGGATTTCCATGGCCGATGGCTATATCTGGTTTGCGCAGATTAATGTGGACGGAACGGACATGCTCCGCATCATTTCAATGACGGGGATCTGAGGCACCAATATTATTTATAAGCAGATGGAGCGGGTACTTAGTACTCTGGTTTCATGATATGCAATTATTCAGCACCCTTTGGATTTCAGAGAAATCCAGAGGGTAAGTTTGCATTTAGCTTGCTTTTATCGCTTGTTTTTATCGGGGAGTCATATTTTCACGGTATTGTGTAAAGAGAGGAAATGTGCTATAGTGAAGCGAATTGTTTTTCCGGAGCGATACCGCGTTGGCTTGTCAGTAATCGGAGAGCACCCGGAATTTTGCTGAGGTGATAACCGCGTCGGTTTGTCAGGAATCGGAGTGGCCGGAATTCGATCTGATTATCGAAGCCTTGCTGAGGTGATACCGCTTCGGCTTGTCATGAATCAGAGTGACCAGGGATTGCTCTTAAAGGATCACTTTGAAAGGATTATTCTTAACTGATTTACTTAAACTAATCACTTTAACTAATCACTTTAAATAATCCCTTTAAACTGATCCCTTTAAAAGGATCACTCTAAAAAAGTTCACTCTAAAAAAGATCATTCTAAATAGGGAGAAAAGTATGGCGAAGAAAGATTTGGATTGGGGGAACATTGGTTTTCAGTATCGTGTGACGGACAAGCGTTATGTATCCGAATGGAAGGGCGGCGAATGGGATGAGGGCAGGCTCACGGATGATCCTAACGTAGTTCTGAACGAGTCTGCCGGGATTCTTCAGTACTGCCAGCAGGTTTTCGAAGGCCTGAAGGCTTATACCTGGGAGGACGGCTCCATTGTATGTTTCCGTCCTGACATGAACGCTGAGAGGATTTTCAATTCCGCCAAAAGGATGGAAATGCCTCCGTTCCCGAAGGAAAGGTTTGTCCGCGCGGTGGAAGAAGTGGTACGCGCCAATGCTGACTGGGTGCCTCCTTTTGGTTCCGGAGCAACGCTTTACCTCCGTCCTTATGAGTTTGCCACCGGAGTGGTCATTGGCGTGAAGCCGGCAGATGAATACCAGTTCCGCATTTTCGCGACCCCTGTCGGACCATATTACAAGGGCGGCGCGACGCCGATTTCCATCATTGTTTCTGATTTTGACCGGGCGGCCCCTCATGGTACCGGCGCAGTCAAGGCAGGTCTTAATTATGCCATGAGTCTGCACTCCTCCGTGCTTGCCCATACGGCGGGCTATGCGGAAAACCTTTACCTTGACGCGGCAAGCAGGAGCTATGTCGAGGAAACGGGCGGTTCAAATGCCATTTTCGTGGACGGGGAAGGGACGCTGGTCATTCCGAAGTCCGATTCCATTCTCCCTTCCATTACCCGCCGATCCATTGTATATGTGGCGGAGCATTATCTTCATTTAAAGGTGGATGAGCGCCCGGTACTGTTTGACGAGGTAAAAGGATTTAAGGAGTGCGGCCTTTGCGGCACCGCGGCCGTCCTTTCCCCTGTAGGGCGCATCGTGAACCATGACGAGGTCATCAACTTCCCGAGCGGCATGGAAAAGGCCGGGAAGGTCATGGGTGAGCTGTATAATACCCTGACAGGTATACAGAGCGGGAAGATTGAAGCGCCGGAAGGCTGGATACATGTGATTCGATAATTCGGATTCACGAGCTTCAGTTCAACTTGTAACCACGTGGTTCGACAAATGTGAATCACGTGGTTTTATAATGCGGATTCACGCGAATCGTTTCAATTGTAACCACGTGGTTCGATAAATGTGAATCACGGGATTCAATTAATCGGATTCATATGATTTCGGCAGATCTGATTCATACGATTTGATAAACAGGATTCAATAATTCCGCAAAGAATCTGTTGAATGGGGGGCGTTTCCGGATTTTCCTGAAGGAAACGCTTACAATGACGCGGCGGGAGGGGGAGTCGATGGTGGTATGGATTTCCAGCCCCCCGCCCGTCTTTTCTTTCAGGAGGAGGATGCCTTTGTCTTCCATCTTTTCCGCTCTCCGCAGGATCGGAAGTCCTTCAAGGCGCGCTGCTTCTTGATGAAACTCTTTTTCCGGCAGGCTCATGCCAAGGCTTAACTGAAGGCTTTGCTCCATGAGGCTTTCGTATTTATAATATTGATACCGTATGCCATCTGCGGAAGGAGGGAGGCCCTTTGGGAATATTTCCAGGATCTCCCTCTTTATTTCATCATCTATTTTGTCCATGAGAAGATAGTTTTCCTGCCTTCCGGTTTGCGAGCAATAGGGGGGAAAGAGACAACAGAACAGGAATGCGCTTATCCCCAGGACCGCCATCGGCCTGGCAAGGCGCTCAAAAAGGAGGGCCGTCCTGGCTTTCCGAAATATCTTTGCAGCCATGCCGAAAAAGCCCAGAAGGAAGGGGGAGAGGGTCAGGAGGAAAAGGACGTTTAAGCCGGCCGTCCGGGCCAGAAGAAGCTTGGGATAACGTATTTTCCATAATAAAGAACAAAAAAACGGCAGGAGGAACTCCAGCCCAAGACCCCAAAGGGCTATTTGGGAAAAGGAGTCCTGCCATAAAGGCCTTCCTGCCGTTTGCGTTATTTTCTGATGTTGAAAATTTGTCATTATTGATTCCGTTCAAGGCATTTACTGTTCCCAGGGGAGGGAAGGCTTTCCAAAATGGCCGTAGGAAGATACCAGGTTATAATCAACGTCTCGAAGCTTCAGCGTATTGATGATTCCTTTTGGAGTAAGGTCGTATTTGTCCATGACCTCCTTCCAGATTTCTTCAGCCGGCATATGTTCCGTCCCGAAGCAGTCAATGTAGACCGAGACCGGCTCCGCCACGCCTATGGCGTACGCAAGCTGTACCTCGCAGCGCTCGGCCTTCCCGGCCTTCACAATATCCCTGGCCACCTTCCGTGCCATATACGCGGCGGAACGATCCACCTTTGAAGGGTCTTTTCCGGAGAAAGCACCCCCGCCGTGATGCGCGGCTCCGCCATAGGTGTCGGCAATGATTTTCCTCCCGGTTACGCCGGAATCGGCAAAGGAAGAACCCATGACGAAACGTCCGGTCGGGTTTACCAGGATGCGGAAGTCGGTGTTCAGCCCCATTTCATTAGCGCTTTCCTTCATTATCCCCGAAACGATTTCCCTTACCTCGTCAAGCTGGGTTTCCTCGGCATGCTGCGTGGAGAGCAGGAAGGTGTCCACCCGTTTTGCCTTATAATCATAACTGACCTGGGATTTCGCGTCCGGACGGAATTTCTTGAAGCCGTCCTTCAGATTGAACTCCCTGAGACGGAGCAGGGCTTTCGTGGAAAGCACATAGGGAATGGGCAGAAGCTCGCTCGTTTCGTTTGTGGCGTAGCCGAACATCATGCCCTGGTCGCCGGCACCGTCCCGGTCAACCCCCATGGCGATGTCCGGGGACTGCCGGGAAATGAGGAGGCGGATATTGTATTTTTCAATGTCCGAAAGCCCTATGTTCCGAAGCACGTCCCGGGCAAGCTTGTCATAATCCGCCTCATAATGGCTGGTCACCTCGCCCATGATGGTAATTTCGAAGTCCTTGATGGCCGTTTCTGCCGCGATGCGGCTTGCTTTGTCGTGAGCCAGGATGTCCGTCACGATGGCATCTGAAATCTGGTCACAGATCTTGTCGGGATGCCCGTTGGATACCTGTTCGGATGAAAACAACATGGAAAAACTCCTTTCTGCCGGCTGTTCCGGCTGTGACGCAGCCCTTTGCCTTAAACGGCTGATGTTCTATTTGATCCCTTGCCGAGGGATTCATTATGAAATCAGTAAAGAAATGTTGATAAATAGTAAATGGTAATTAGTAAAGAAGCGTTTATAAAAGGAAAAGGCTGCCGAACAATTCGACAGCCTCAAAATCGATTCAGTCTTATTGTTCGAAACAAAAATCGTTCGCTCAGGTTAGCACCTTCCGTCTCCGGGGTTGCTGCGGCTTCATCGCTCCTATGTAGCTCCACCGTCTCTGAATAAGTATGATGTTTTATTGTGACGAGCTGTGTCGGACAAAAATATCCTCTTAATCAGCTTCGTCAAATACACTATATCATAAGACGGCACCTGACGCAAGTGATTTTATGGAATACAGAGCTTTGGGATTTGGCCTTGGGATTTGGCAGGAATATAGCATGCGTTTGGCTGGGATTTAGCAGGTATTTAATATGGGATTTTTATAATTTACAAATTTGTATTTTGCCCATGTGATTGACAGAAGGTGGCATATATGGTATTAATCTTTACTGTTGTGCCGCCGGAAAAGCGCTTTGACAGGGGGATGAGATTATGCCGATTAAAGTACAGAATGATCTGCCGGCAAAGAATGTTCTGGAAGCGGAAAATATATTCGTAATGGACGAGGCCAGGGCCACCTCGCAGGAGATCAGGCCGCTTCGGATCGCCATTCTGAACTTGATGCCGCTGAAAGAGGATACGGAAATAGATATACTCAGGTCGCTTTCCAATTTTCCCATTCAGACGGAAATAACCTTTTTGAAGGTGGCGAGCCACGCTTCAAAAAATACGGACGCTTCTCATCTGAACAAGTTTTATGTTTTCCATGAGGATGTCCGGGATGAGAGGTTTGACGGGCTGATCATTACCGGGGCACCGGTGGAGAAGCTGGAATATCGGGATGTGGAATATTGGGATGAGCTGTGTGGGATTATGGAGTGGTCCCTTCGGAACGTATTCTCCACATTCCATATCTGCTGGGGGGCGCAGGCGGGGCTGTATTACCATTATGGCATTAAAAAATATCTTTTGCCCAAAAAACTGAGCGGAGTGTACAAGCACCATGTGATACACCGAAAGAAGATTCTCATGCGCGGCATGGACGATTATTTCTACGTGCCCCAGTCCCGCTATACGGGAATTGATGAGGAGGCCGTCCGGAATCATCCTGAGCTTTACGTGGTGGCTGACAGCGAGGAGGCGGGCAGCTATCTGATTCTTGCCTGTTCTTCGAGGCAGATTTTTGTCACGGGGCATTCCGAGTATGACCGATACGATCTGGACAAGGAATACAAGAGGGATCTGGCCAAAGGCTTGAATCCGGATATTCCTTTGAATTACTATCCGGATGACGACCCGACCCGGGAGCCGATTCTTTCCTGGCGTTCCAGCTCGAACTGCACCTATACCAACTGGCTGAATTTTGTTTATCAGGAAACGCCCTATGACCTTTCGGAATTAAGGCCGGTGGAAGAGGACAGTTATCTGAAGCAGGGCCATCTTGGAAAGAGGGATACGATCGGAGGCGGCTGATGTTTCCTATGCAATGGTGGTTTTCGCCTCTATGATGCCGGGGCAAAGCGCTGCGGTATCGTGTCGGCAAAGCTCCTGTGTCATGGCGGTTTTCCGCCTTTATGATGCCGGGGCAAAGTGCTGCGGTATCGTGTCAGCAAAGCAACGCTGTCAAAGCGGCTTTTGAGCCATTTTTAATTTCTGACAAACAGAAAGGGAACCCAATCCGGGTTCCCTTTCATTTTTTGCGCTATTTTATTGTATTTAAATATTTAATTAGTACATCGGTCCGTACCATCCATCCTTTAGTATTTCATTTATCTGCTTATGTGGAGCATCCGTCTCTGTCTTATGAGGGAAACGAATATTTCGTTGTCCCCCTTAGCTGTTTTTAAATAATAAACTTCGTTCAAACAATTCCCAATATGCAGTCGTTTAACCATGCACTCCGGCATCCTCCCAAAGCTTTGCGGGAAATCTGTGGATGCTGGATTCTCAATGAAACGAATGAACGCCTGAGCGCAGATTCATGATGAACAAAAATACAGAACAGGAATCTTTTGCCGAAGCAACCTGGACTTTCAGAAGGCATTACCCGAAGCTTCACTTCTCATTAGTTGGATATTTAAACGCTTTTATAGCAAATAATCAGCGAACCGTACATTTGCGCTTGTTCAGCAAACGTTCAAATTGCGATTATCCCTGCGTCCTTTCCCGAATCTGATCTGAACTCTACCTTCTATTCCGCCCGAAGAGGCCTTCGGCGGTTTCTGCTGGAACCATTGCTTTATACCTCTCTTTCTGTAGTCTCGTTCACAGACCTTCCGTCCGTACTTTCTTAACCCGCTTACGACCCTTTCTCGTCAGGCCGTCTGGTTAATCAATTCCTTTCTTTTTTGTCTGTGAACCCATAATAGCACAAGAAATTACTTTTGTAAATAGAAAAATAAAAGAAAAATTATTTTTATTTTCCGCTTGATTTTCGTTTTTTTCCGGAAATATGAAATTATCTTCCAATCATCCGCTTTCTATCCTATAATGCTTTTGTTCTCGATTATTTTTTTCGTATAACGTTCCTGTTGTATGACATTTTTGTTGTCAATCATTCTAGTTGTATAACATTTTGTCGTAAACGTTCTTGTTATATGAGATTCCTGTCGTACAACGGTTCTTTCGTATAATTTTCGTATAATGGCACTGTTTTATAATGGCACTGTCTTATTATAGCACTGTCGTATAATGGTTCTGTCTTATAATGACTGCATGACAGCAGAGGGGTGGGGTATGTATGTCGCGGATGCTTGGAAGGAATATGAATTGATTGACTGCTCATGCGGGGAAAGGCTGGAACGCTGGGGGAAATATATCCTGTGCCGTCCGGATCCGCAGGCGATTTGGCAGACGGAAAGGAGAAATCCTTCCTGGACAAGGATTAACGGGCATTATCACCGTTCCAACAAGGGGGGAGGGGAGTGGGATTTTTCCAATCTTCCGAAGGAATGGCCTCTTGCCTATAGGCTGGGAGCTTCCGTGCTTCGCTTCCGGCTGAAGCCCTTCGCGTTCAAGCATACGGGTCTTTTTCCGGAACAGGCGGCAAACTGGGAGTATATATATAATAAGATAAAGGCCGCCCCCGGGCATCGGCATCTCAGGGTGCTGAACCTTTTTGCCTACACCGGAGGAGCCACTTTGGCGGCGGCCGCGGCCGGGGCTGCCGTCACCCATGTCGATGCTTCGAAGGGGATGGTGCAGTGGGCGAAGGAAAACGCGCGGTTTTCCGGATTGGAGGATGCCCCTATCCGATGGCTGGTGGATGACTGCGCGAAGTTTGTTGAAAGGGAGCTCAGGAGGGGCTCCGCCTATGACGCCATTATCCTGGACCCCCCCTCCTATGGACGGGGGCCGAAGGGGGAGGTCTGGAAGCTTGAAGACGGGATTTACGGGCTTCTTTCCAGGCTTGCCGGGCTCCTGAAAGAGGATGCCGCTTTTTTCCTTCTTAACTCATATACGACCGGGCTGCAGCCGGCGGTCATGAGCTATCTTCTGGAAACAACGGTGGCAAAAAGGCTGGGAGGGCGGACCGAGGCCGGCGAGCTGCTCCTCCCGGTGCAAGACAGCGGCCTCCTGTTTCCCTGCGGCTGCACGGCGAGGTGGGAGGCAAGTTTTGAAGGCGCGTCCAAGGACGCCTTTTAAAGACACGGCCGGAGGCACCGTTTGAAAATGAAAACGTGGCCGGAGATGCCTTTTGAAGATAGGGCTGAAGGCGCCGTTTTCAGCACTGTCATTTCTCCGTAAGAATTTGTACGAAAACAGTAGAAAATGAAATATATGTTAATGTTTAAGAAATTGTAATTGTCGGTCAGGGAGGTTATTATAAAGGGCATCAGAAAGAAAACAAGCACACTTGGAGGGTATGTATGAAAAAGAAGTTTGCTGGGATGCTCCTGGGGTTAGTGCTGGCCGCCGCCGTGCCTGGGCTTTCCGCGATTGCCGGAGGCTGGACAACAAATAATTCGGGATACCAGGTGTTTCAGAATGACGACGGTTCCATCGTGACAAATTCATGGATCAAGGCGAATGACAACGGAAGAGTCATTTGGTATTATGCTACCGGCAATGGAACTCTCAGAACCGATGGCTGGCAGAAGGTTGGGGATGATTATTATTACTTTGACGGTAATGGCATTATGCAGACCGGCTGGGTGGACAACAATAATTATTACTGCGATGTAAATAACGGGGCAATGCGGACCGGTTGGAAACAGCTTCAGCTTCCGGATGACGTATACTCGGAAGACGGCTCTTATGGGGAGAGCTACTGGTTTTATTTCAACACGAGGACAGGCGAGAAATTCCACTCCACGGATAGCTATGTTACCACGAAGACCATTGACGGCATGGTGTATGGCTTTGACATGAACGGATGCATGGTCACCGGATGGGCGGAAACGGAGAGCAGCTCCCCGGAGATTACCGGTTACATGTATTTCGCGGAAAAGACCGAAGGGAAATTCAAGCTGGGTCAGCGGGTGGCAGGCACATGGTATGCCACTGTGGGCCCTGAGAACAACGGCGGTGGGAACGGAAACGACCTTTCCACCGGCGATGTGGAATGGTTCTATTTCAAGGGTAACGGCCATCCCGCGGCAGGCTCTTCGGACGTCTACGATGTACAGAGGATAAACGGAAAGCGTTTCCTCTTTAATTCAATCGGCAACCCGGTTTACGGAATACGGAGGGCAGTGACTTCGGAAGACGGCACGCAGCACATCTATTTTTGCGGCACTTCCAGAAATGACTGTTCCATCAAGACGGGCAGGGTCACCCTTACGCAGGACGATGGGGAAAGGATCACCTGTTTTTTCGATAATTCCGGCAGAGGCCTGACTGGTATCAAGAATGATGGCATTTATTATGAAGGAAAGCTTCAGAAGGCCGATTCCAATGTGGGTTATTCGAAGGTTAATTTTGACGGCAGCGTCTACGTCGTTAATTCTTCCGGAAACATTATGAAGAACCGGAAAAACAACAAGGACAGGGACGGCGTGAAGTGGTCTACCAACGCTGACGGCACGCTGGCATCGGAAGAGGATGGCGTGCTGACGGAAATCACGCTGACAGCGCCGGAGGTCACCGAGGAGACAAGGTGAGCTGCATTATCTTAAGTTTTTCTCAATTTGCCAAAGAGTTCTCCTGAAAGGGCCGGCGGTATCCGCAAGAAAAGCGGTACCGCCGGTTTCCTTTTTGCTGATATTTTTAAAAAAGTCACATTTTCTTAAAGAAAGTGCTTGCAATCAAATTCTCCCCGTGCTATTTTATAACGTGCTGTGACATGATAGCTATGAAGTGAAAGATTGCCTGAAGAGCGAAAGCCGGCCGAGAGGCCTGGTATAAGCTGTCCGGGAGAACTTCGCGGAGCGAATGTCAAGTTGTGAAACTGACGACAGGTCACTGTACGAAAATTGATCTATCCCACAGCAGATGGGTCCTTATTTTTATGTACAGTCACCGCCTTTCGTCAACATTCCGATAGGAGGCGGCTTTTTTTATGGCAAGTCAAGTTATGAGGATCACACTTAAGGCGTACGACCACAAGCTTGTAGACGAATCGGCTACGAAAATCGTGGAAAACTGCAAGAAGACCGGTTCCCAGGTCTCAGGCCCCGTACCCCTTCCCACCAAAAAGGAAGTGATCACGATCCTCCGCGCTGTCCACAAATACAAGGATTCCCGTGAGCAGTTTGAGCAGAGGACGCACAAGAGGCTGATCGACGTGATCAGTCCGAACCAGAAGACCATGGACGCGCTCCAGCGCCTGGAGATGCCCGCAGGCGTGTATGTGGATATCAAGATGAAGGCCAGGTAATCTAGTATGAATATTGCCATGGCAATATTCCGCTGTAGAGAGGAGAGTAGATGAAGAAAGCTATTTTGGCAAGAAAAGTTGGCATGACGCAGATTTGGGACGAGAATGGAGTCCTGATCCCTGTCACAGTGCTTCAGGCCGGGCCCTGCGTGGTCACGCAGGTGAAGACCGAGGAGACGGACGGCTACAAGGCTGTTCAGGTGGGCTTCGAGGACAAGCGCGAGAAGCTCGTGAACAAGCCCATGAAAGGACATTTTGACAAGGCAGGCGTCCCATGCAAGCGTTTTGTCCGTGAATTCCGTTTTGAGAACGCGGAGGAATATGAGGTCAAGGGCGAGATCAAGGCGGATATCTTTTCCGTTGGCGACAAGGTGGATATTTCCGGCGTTTCCAAGGGCAAGGGCTTTCAGTCAGCCATCAGGAAATATGGCCAGCACAGGGGGCCGATGACACACGGTTCCAAGTTCCACCGCCATCAGGGTTCCAACGGCACGTCAGCCACGCCGTCGAGGGTGCTTCCCGGCAAGGGGATGCCTTCCCATATGGGCGCCGTGAATGTGACAGCCCAGAATCTGACCGTAGTGAGGGTCGATGCAGAAAACAACCTCATCCTTGTAAAAGGCGGGGTGCCGGGCCCGAAGAAGGGTCTCCTCACGGTCAAGGAATCCGCGAAGGCCATGAATTGAGGCGGAAAGGAGGAATAAATGGCAAACATAGCTGTTTTTGACATGCAGGGCAACGAGGTTGGATCCATGGAGCTTGCGGACGCGATTTTTTCCGTGGAAGTGAACCAGCACCTTGTCCATCGTGCCGTGGTCACTTACCTTGCCAATCAGAGGCAGGGAACGAAAAAGGCTCTGACACGCTCGGAGGTTTCCGGGGGAGGGAAGAAGCCCTGGAGGCAGAAAGGCACAGGACACGCCCGGCAGGGTTCTATCCGGGCCCCGCAGTGGAAGGGAGGCGGCGTGGTATTCGCCCCGGTCCCAAGGGATTATTCACTTTCCTTGAACAAAAAGGAAAAGAGGGCGGCTCTGAAATCAGCCCTGAGCAACGCGGTGCTTGAAAAGAAGCTCATCGTGGTGGACGAGATTCGCTTCGATGAAATCAAGACAAAGAAATTCCAGGCCATGCTGAACGCGCTGAAAGCTGACAACGCCCTTGTTGTCCTTGATGCTTACAGCAGGAACGCCCTTCTTTCCTCGCGGAACATCCCTGATGTGAAGACAACGCTGGTGGAGGGGTGCAGGAAGGAAGAGGATGAGAAGGACAGGACGAATGACCTCAACACCTATGACCTTATGAAGTATCATACAGTAATCATTTCAAAGCAGGCCATCAAGAATATTGAGGAGGTATACGCATAATGGCAGACATCAGATATTATGACGTCATCCTTCGCCCTGTAATTACTGAAAAGTCCATGAGCGAAATGGCTGACAAGAAATATACCTTCCTTGTTCATCCGGACGTCACAAAGGTCCAGATCAGGGAAGCCGTAGAAAAGATGTTCGAGGGCACGAAGGTCAGTTATGTTAACACCATGAACCTTGATGGGAAAACACGGCGGAGAGGCCTCGTCTACGGGAAGACCGCGAAAAGGAAAAAGGCCATCGTCAAGCTGACTGAGGATTCGAAGGATATCGAGCTTTTCACAAGCCTCTGATTCCCGGACAGAAGCTTATAGAAAGGGCCGCGTGATAAAATTTCTCGACTATACGCGGCTGGGAAGCAGGTAGCTTCCCTACCATTTCCCGCACACGCCCGATGGCGTTGTTCGGGAGGATCAGAGAAGATTATAAAGGAGAATAAGAGCCATGGGTATTAAGACCTATAAACCCTATACGCCGTCCAGAAGGAACATGACCGGTTCCGATTTTTCTGAAATTACAAAGAAAAAACCGGAAAAGAGCCTTCTTGACAAAAAGAAGAAGCATTCCGGCAGAAATAACCAGGGCAAGATAACGGTTCGCCACAGAGGGGGCGGAAACCGCAAGAAATACAGGATCATCGATTTCAAGAGGAATTCCAGGGACGGCATGACGGCAAAGGTGATCGGCATCGAATATGATCCCAATCGTTCCGCAAATATCGCGCTTCTGGTGTACGAGGATGGGACAAAGTCCTACATCCTTGCCCCGAAGGGGCTGACGGACGGCATGAAAGTGGTTTCCGGGGACCAGGCCGAGGCCAGGCTTGGAAATTGCCTGCCGCTATCGAACATTCCTGTTGGCGCGGAGATTCATGCCATTGAAATGATTCCCGGCAAGGGAGCCCAGTTGGTCCGCTCGGCCGGTAACGCGGCTCAGTTGATGGCGAAGGAAGGGAAGTACGCGACCCTCCGCCTTCCTTCCGGTGAAATGCGCATGGTGCCCATCGAGTGCCGCGCGACTATCGGAGTCGTTGGCAATGTGGAACACAACCTTATCAATCTTGGCAAGGCCGGAAGGAAGCGCCATATGGGCATTCGGCCTACTGTCCGCGGTTCTGTAATGAACCCGAACGACCATCCCCACGGCGGCGGCGAGGGCAGATCGCCCATCGGCAGGCCGGGACCTTCCACTCCCTGGGGCAAGCCGGCTCTCGGCCTGAAGACCAGGAACAAGAAGAAGCATTCCAACAAGCTGATCGTCAGAAGGCGTGACGGCAGGGGCATCAAATAAGCGGGAGGAGTATAGAAGATATGGCACGTTCAGTTAAAAAGGGACCGTTTGCAGACAAGAGCCTGCTCAAGGCGATAAACGCTATGAATGCGCAGAATTCCAAGTCAGTCATCAAGACCTGGTCTCGCCGCTCCACGATTTTCCCGTCCTTTGTGGGACATACGATCGCGGTGCATGACGGAAGAAAGCATGTCCCGGTATATATCACTGAGGATATGGTCGGCCACAAGCTTGGTGAATTTGTCGCAACCAGGACCTATCGCGGCCATCATGGCAACGGCGATGAGAGAAAAGGCTGATTGCATAGGAAGGAGGGCATGAAATGTCAAAGGGTCACAGATCTCAGATCAAGAGGGAGAGGAACAAGGTCAAAGATACCAGACCTTCCGCAAAGCTTTCATATGCGCGCGTTTCCGTCCAGAAGGCATGTTTCGTCCTGGACGCGATTCGGGGCAAGGGCCTTGAAGAGGCGATAGGCATTGTTACATATAATCCGAGGTACGCTTCCCAGCTCCTCAGGAAGCTCCTTGAATCCGCTGCCGCGAACGCGGAAAACAACAATAATATGTCCAGGGACAATCTTTATGTCGCGGAATGCTACGCGAACATGGCTCCGAGCATGAAGCGCATTCACCCCAGGGCACAGGGCAGGGCTTACCGTATTTTGAAAAGAAGCTCCCATATTACAGTTGTTCTGGATGAAAGAAAGTGAGGAGGGAAAATGGGACAGAAAGTTAATCCGCATGGCATGAGAGTTGGCATTATCAAGGGCTGGGATTCCCGCTGGTACGCCGACAAGAAGACCTTTTCCGATATCCTTGTGGAAGATTACAAGATCAGGAAATATCTGAAGAAGAGACTGCATGAAGCCAACGTTTCCAAGATGGAAATCGAAAGGGCCGCCAATGACAAGGTGCGTATCGTCATCTATACAGCAAAACCCGGTTTCGTGATCGGAAAGGGCGGGGCGGAGATCGAGAAGATCCGCAAGGAAGTCCAGAAGATTGCGAATAAGAATGTCTATATCGACATCAAAGAAATCAAGAAGCCGGAGAGGGATGCCCAGCTTGTGGCCGAATCCATTGCCGAATCCCTTGAGAAGCGTATTTCCTTCCGTAAGGCCATGAAGCAGGCGATGAGGGGTACGATGAAGGCCGGAGCCCTTGGCATAAAGGCATCTGTCGGCGGACGTCTAGGCGGAGCCGACATTGCGAGAAGGGAGTTTTACAGCGAGGGCACCATACCGCTCCAGACTTTGAGAGCCGATATTGACTATGGATTTGCGGAAGCCGCGACAACCTACGGACGCCTTGGCATCAAGGTATGGATCTACAAGGGCGAGGTGCTTCCTGCCAGGAAGAATAAGGAAGGGAGCGAGAAATAACTATGTTAATGCCTAAGAGAACGAAATTCCGCAAGCAGATGCGCGGAAGAATGAGCGGAAAAGCCACGAGGGGAAACAAGATTTGTCATGGCGAGTACGGCATCATCGCATTGGAGCCTTGCTGGATCAAAGCAAACCAGATTGAGGCGGCCCGTATCGCGCTGACCAGGTATATCCGCCGTGGCGGACAGGTTTGGATTGATATTTTCCCGGACAAGCCGGTTACGGCGAAGCCTTTGGGAGTCCGTATGGGTTCCGGAAAAGGCGCCGTGGAATTCTGGGTGGCTGTTGTGAAGCCGGGCAGGGTGCTTTTCGAGATTGCCGGCGTGCCGGAGGAGACAGCGAGAGAGGCACTGCGCCTTGCGTCCCATAAGCTCCCGTGCAATTGCAAGATCGTGTCCAAGGCCGATCTGGAAGGCGGTGATAACGTATGAAGAAAAGAGCATATGTAGAAGAATTGACTGCGAAGAGCGTGGAGCAGCTCCGGGCGGATTTGGTTACCGCGAAGAAGGAGCTCTTTAACCTGCGATTCCAGAATGCGACGAATCAGCTTGATAATACCGCCAGGATCCATGAGGTCCGTAAGAACATCGCCCGTATTCAGACCGTTATCACAATTAAGGCGAAGGCGTGAGAAAGGGGAGCAAATGGCAGAAATGGCACAAATCGCAAAAGAGAGAAATCTTAGAAAGACACGTACCGGCAGGGTCGTAAGTGCGAAGATGGACAAGACCATCGTTATTGCAATCGAAGATCACGTCAAGCACCCCGTAATTGGAAAAATCGTAAAACGTACCGTCAAGATATATGCGCATGATGAAAATAATGAAGCCGGTGAGGGAGATGTAGTGAAGGTGATGGCCACAAGGCCCTTGTCCAAAACAAAGCGCTGGAGGCTGGTGCAAATTCTTGAAAAAGCCAAATAAACTGATGCAGGGAAGGAGCATGAAATGATTCAGCAGGAAACGAGATTGAGGGTTGCTGATAACACAGGCGCGAGAGAACTGCTCTGCATCCGTGTTATGGGCGGCTCTACAAGGAGGTATGCCGCGATAGGCGACATCATTGTTGCATCTGTCAAGGATGCCGTTCCGGGCGGCCAGGTGAAGAGGGGCGATGTGGTGAAGGCCGTTATCGTCCGCACCGTGGACAAGGCCCGCAGGAAGGATGGCAGCTATATCCGCTTCGATGAAAACGCGGCTGTGATATTGAAGGACGATAATACTCCGAGGGGCACTCGTATCTTTGGACCGGTCGCCAGAGAGCTTCGCGATCATGGCTATATGAAGATCGTATCCCTTGCGCCGGAAGTATTATAAGGGAGGTACGGAGATGCATAGAATTAAGAAAGGCGACATGGTCAAGGTCATTGCCGGGAAAAGCAAGGGTGAGCAGGGCAAGGTCCTGGCTTTTGACCCTGAGAAGAACAGGGTCGTGGTAGAGGGCTGCAATATGGTCACCAAGCACCAGAAGCCGAACCAGGCTAATCCCCAGGGTGGCATTATCAAGAAGGAGGCGGCATTGGACGCGTCCAACGTGATGATCCTGGTGGACGGGAAGGCCACGAGGATCGGGTTCCGCGTGGAGAACGGCAAGAAGGTCAGGTATGCCAAGAAGACCGGCAAGGTGATCGATTGAGCGGAAGGAGGAAGAGGAAATGGCCAGGCTTAAGGAACTTTACAATAGCGATATTAAAGAAGCTATGAAGAAAAAGTTCGGATACAAGAATGTGAATGAAATCCCCAGGCTCGAGAAAATCGTGATCAATATGGGCGTCGGCGAGGCGAAGGAAAATTCAAAGATACTTGACAGTGCCGTTCGTGACCTGGAAGTTATTACAGGGCAGCATGCCATTATCACCAAGGCCAAAAAGTCCGTCGCGAACTTCAAATTAAGGGAGGGTCAGTCCATTGGATGCAAGGTGACTCTTCGGGGCGAACGCATGTATGAGTTTGCCGACCGTCTGATAAACCTTGCGCTTCCCCGTGTCCGCGACTTCCGCGGCGTCAATCCAAATGCCTTTGACGGCAGGGGAAATTACGCCCTTGGCATCAGGGAACAGATCATTTTTCCTGAGATTGAGTTCGACAAGGTTGACAAGGTCAGGGGCATGGATGTTATTTTTGTGACCACGGCAAAGACGGACGAGGAAGCCAGGGAGCTTCTCACCCTTTTCAACATGCCTTTTGCAAAGTAAGGCTTAGGAGGATATATGGCAAAGTTATCAAAGAAGTTGAAGCAGCAGCGGCCGGCCAAATTCTCAACGAGGGCATATACCAGATGCAAGATCTGCGGAAGGCCCCATAGCGTATTGAAGAAATATGGCATTTGCCGTGTATGCTTCCGCGAGCTTGCGTACAAGGGGCAGATTCCCGGCGTCAGGAAGGCTTCCTGGTAATTGAAATCCGTAAATGCCGGGGGCAGCCCAACAATGTCTTCCGGCAGCTTTAAAATAAGAAAGGATATCCGTAATTATGAGTATGAGTGATCCGATCGCAGATATGCTTACGAGAATTCGTAACGCGAATACTGCAAAGCATGACACCGTGAACATTCCTTCCTCCAAGATGAAGAAGGCGATTGCCGAAATCCTGGCGAAGGAAGGCTATATCAGGAAATGCGAGATGGTTGAGAATGGCAAATTTCAGGACATCAAGATAACGCTGAAATATGGCGCGTCGAAAAATGAGCGCATCATCAGCGGCATTAAGCGTATTTCAAAGCCGGGTTTACGTGTTTATGCCGGCAAGGAAGATATGCCGAAGGTTCTGGGCGGTCTGGGAATTGCCATTGTCTCCACAAACCTTGGTGTCATGACGGATAAGGAAGCCAGGGCAAAAAATGTCGGAGGGGAAGTCCTCGCGTTCGTTTGGTGAGTGATAGGGCAGTTGTCAGATACTTTTTCCAATCTGAACTGCTGCATAAGACATGAATCTGAAAACAGCTCCGTTAAGAAGAGCTGAGAATGTAAGAGAGGAGACAATATATGTCACGTATTGGAAAATTACCGGTAGAGATTCCTGCTGGTGTTACCGTTCAATTCGGTGACGGCAACCAGGTGACGGTAAAAGGACCAAAGGGAACGCTTACGAGAACTTTTGCTCCGGAAATAACGATCAAGGAAGATGCGGGCCATATCGTGGTTAGCAGGCCTAATGATAACAAAAAAGAAAAGTCCCTTCATGGACTTACCAGGGCGCTGATTCATAACATGGTGGAAGGCGTCACGAAGGGTTTTGAGAAAAAGCTGGAGATCAATGGCGTTGGATACAGGGCGGCAAAGCAGGGCAAGACACTTACCCTGACACTGGGATACAGTCATCCGGTTCCGATGGAGGATCCTGAAGGGGTTGAGACAGCCGTTGAAGGAACGAACGTTGTCTTTGTCCGGGGAATTGACAAGGAAAAGGTGGGTCAGTATGCCGCCGAAATTCGCAAAAAAAGACCGCCTGAGCCCTATAAGGGGAAGGGAATCAAGTATTCCACCGAGACGATCCGGCGCAAGGTCGGCAAGACCGGTAAGAAGTAAGGAGGGGGGATAACAGAATGGTCAGTAAGAAAAACAGGGCTTTGGTACGTCAGAAAAAGCACAAAAGACTCAGAAACCGTTATTCCGGGACTCCTGAGAGACCCCGTCTTTGCGTCTTCAGATCAGATAAACATATGTATGCGCAGATTGTTGATGACAGCATAGGCCATACCCTTTGCGCCGCTTCTACGCTGGACAAGGGAGCAGGGCTGGAAATCACAAACAATATTGCTGCCGCCGCGTATGTTGGGAAAGCAATTGCCGCAAAGGCAATCGAAAAGGGAATTTCCGAGGTTGTCTTTGACCGTGGCGGATTCCTGTACCATGGAAAGGTCAAGGCGCTTGCGGAAGCGGCAAGAGAAGCCGGCCTCAAATTCTGATCGAGAGGAGAAAACAGCAAGATGAAGCGAGAAATCTTTGATATAAGCCAAGTGAAAGAGGACGACTGGGGAGATAACGTCGTCGCCATCAAGCGTGTTGCAAAAACCGTAAAGGGCGGACGTACGATGCGCTTTTCTGCTCTCGTAGTGGTGGGAGATAAGAACGGCCATGTCGGATGCGGCCTTGGCAAGGCCCTGGAGGTGCCGGAGGCGATACGCAAAGGCAAAGAAGCTGCTTTCAAAAACATTGTCACTATTCCCGTAAATGATGAAAGGTCGATTCCGCATGATTATATCGGAAAGTTCGGAGCCTCCACGGTACTTCTGAAGAAGGCACCGGAAGGAACCGGCATCATTGCCGGCGGCCCTGCCCGGTCCGTTCTTGAACTTGCCGGAATCCGCAACATCCGTACAAAGTCCCTTGGATCCAACAACAAGACCAATGTGGTGCTGGCTACTCTTCAGGGATTGACATCCATGAAGACACCTGAGCAGTTCGCCGCCCTGAGGGGAAAGAGCGTTGCCGAGATTACGGACTGAGGAACAAGGCCGTGATGATGTGATATCGCGTTTCCGCACCACAGATTAAATCGGCGTACAGCCTGTTAATGATACGTGAAATGTGATATCGCTTCCGTTCATCGGCAATTAGGACGGTTGTAAAGCTACTGCAAAATACAGGAGAGGAGGATTCAAATGGCCGAGAAACTGAAAATCACGCTGGTTAAATCACCAATCGGCGCGATTCCGAAGCAGAGGGCTACGGTCAAGGCCCTGGGCCTTCGGAAAATACGCCAGTCGGTAGAGCTTCCGGATAACGGTGCTACAAGGGGCATGATCCAGAGGGTTAACCATCTGGTGGAAGTTACAGAGATCTAAGGAGGCATAGAATGGACTTATCAAATTTGAGGCCTGCGGAAGGCGCAAAGCATTCCAATAACTTCCGGCGCGGCCGTGGGCACGGCTCCGGAAACGGCAAGACTGCCGGCAAGGGCCACAAGGGACAGAAGGCGCGTTCGGGCGCCCCGAGGGCTGGGTTTGAGGGCGGCCAGATGCCCCTTTACCGCCGCATTCCGAAGAGGGGATTCACCAATCGGAACAGGAAGGTGATGACTGGCATTAACTTATCCATGCTGGAGAAAAAGTTCGAGGACGGGGCGGAGATTACGGAACAGATCCTGATGGAGAAGGGTATTGTCAAGAAGCTGAATGACGGCGTCAAAATCCTTGGGAATGGGGAGCTGACAAAGAAATTCAATATCAAGGTGAGCGGTTTTTCTGCCGGGGCCAAAGAGAAGGTTGAAGCCGCCGGAGGAAGCTGCGAGGTGGTCTGATGTTTCAAACGATAGTGAATGCATTTAAGGTAAAAGATTTAAGGGACAGGATCCTTTTCGTTTTACTGATGCTAGTAGTTATCCGATTTGGTTCAAACCTTCCCATACCGGGCGTGAATGCCGGCTATTTCCGCGATTTGTTTGACCAAATGGCTAACAATGACGCTTTCGGCTGGTTTAATACCATGACCGGAGGATCGTTCCAGCAGCTTTCTATTTTCGCTCTGTCCATTACGCCTTACATTACTTCATCCATTATCCTGCAGCTTCTCACGGTAGCCATCCCGGCGCTCGAGGAGATGCAGAAGGAGGGTGAGGAAGGCAGGAAGAAGATTCAGAATTACACCAGGTTCGCGACGATTGGCCTGGCATTGATCGAATCAACTGCCATGGCTGTAGGCTTTGGAGGAAGCGGCTTGCTTGTCGGCTATGCCACGGCAAGCGCTTTTCGGAAATTTGCCGATGTTGTCATTTGTGTAATAGGGATGACTACCGGTTCCGCGCTGTTGATGTGGATTGGTGAGGAAATGACGGAAAGGGGGATTGGGAACGGCATTTCCCTTGTCCTTTTGTTCAATATCCTTTCCTCCGTCCCGCAGGATTTCATGACGCTTTTTGTGCGCTTCGTACAGGGCAGGAATGTGGCTACCATGGTGGTAGCGGTCATCATCATTGTTGCCGCGATTACGGCCATGGTGGTGTTTACCGTAATTCTTCAGGATGCCGAGCGCAGGATTCCCGTTCAGTACAGCAGGCGCATCCAGGGGCGCGGCATGGTTGGCGGACAGTCTTCCCAGATTCCGTTGAAGGTGAATACGGCCAGCGTCATGCCCGTGATTTTTGCTTCCTCCCTTATGACAATGCCTGTGGTCATTGGCCAGATTCTGAATGTGGATTACGGCTCAATTCCCGGGAGAATCATCATGACCTTGAATTCTGGTAGCTGGTGTAATCCTGATGCTCCGATTTATTCAATCGGACTGCTTATATACATCGTGCTTTTGTATTTCTTCGCGTATTTTTATACCTCGATTTCCTTCAACCCTTTGGAGATTGCAAACAACATGAAGAAGCAGGGAGGCTTCATACCGGGCATACGTCCGGGAAAACCTACAAGTGATTATCTTGAATCGATTCTCAAGTATATCATTTTCATTGGTGCTACGGGTCTCTGCATTGTTGCCATCGTGCCGATCTTTGTATCTGGCGTGTTCAATGTGAGCCGAATTTCTTTTTCCGGCACCTCGCTCATCATTATCGTGGGCGTCGTCCTTGAGACATTGAAGGCGATAGATTCACAGTTGGTTGTCAGAAATTACAAGGGATTCCTGGATAATTAATCAATTAATTTTTCAGCGGCCTCCTATGTCTTATGACGCAGGGGGCTGTTGTTCATAAGTTTATCAGGAGGAAGAAACATGAAGATTGTCATGCTGGGAGCCCCCGGGGCGGGGAAGGGCACGCAGGCCATCAAGATAGCCGAGAAATATGGAATCCCCCATATTTCTACGGGCGATATCTTCCGCGCGAATATTAAGGGCGGAACAGAACTGGGTATGAAGGCGAAGGCCTATATGGATAAGGGCGAGCTGGTGCCGGACGAGGTGACGATTGGCATGCTCCTTGACCGGATCAAGGAGGCCGACTGCGGGAATGGTTATGTTTTGGACGGTTTTCCGAGAACCATCCCTCAGGCCGAAAGCCTTACCGCTGCTCTGGAAAAGATGGGGGACAAGATTGATTTCGCGTTGGACATCGAGGTTCCGGACGAAGCCATCGTAAAACGGATGGGCGGCCGGAGAGCCTGCCCAAAATGCGGCGCCACTTATCACATAGAGTTTGCGCCCCCTGCCAAAGAAGGCATCTGTGACAAATGCGGGGCAGAGCTTATCATACGTTCCGATGACAAGCCGGAAACAGTAAAAGAGAGGCTGGATGTTTATCACAAGCAGACAGAGCCCCTTATTCGTTATTACCGGGGGGCGGGCGTCCTCAGGGGAGTGGATGGCACGAAGGAGCTTGAAAGTGTCTTCCAGGATCTGGTAAGCATTTTGGAAGCGTAAGGCGGCAATTCGGAAATGATAGAGATTAAATCGAAACGTGAAATTGAACTGATGAAGGCGGCAGGCAAGGTGCTGGCCGAGGTGCATGAGCGCCTTGGCGAAATGGTGAAGCCCGGTGTCAGCACGCAGGAGCTTAACTCTTTTGCCGAGGGCTTCATACGGAAGAATGGATGCACGCCCAGTTTCCTGCATCTTTATGATTTTCCAGCCGCCTGCTGCATTTCCATCAATGATGAACTTATCCATGGCATTCCAAACAAACACCGCCTGTTGAAGGAAGGGGACATTGTATCTTTTGACATAGGCACCTGCTACAAGGGTTATCATTCCGATGCTACAAGGACGTGGCCGGTCGGCGAATGCTCCCCGGAGGCGAAAAGGCTTATGGATGTCTGCAGGGAAAGCTTTTGGAAGGGCATATCTATGGCTGTTCCGGGAAATCATCTGAATGACATCTGTGGGACGATCGGGGATTATGTAGAAGGAGAGGGCTTCGGCGTTGTTCGGGATTATGTCGGCCACGGTATCGGGCGGGAGGTGCATATGGATCCGGAGGTGCCGAATTTCCGGATGAAGAGGCGTGGGCCGAAGCTTCAGGCCGGAATGACGCTTGCCGTGGAGCCTATGATAACGGAAGGCAAAAATTCAGTACGGGTGCTGGATAATGAATGGACCGTGGTGACAGAGGACGGGAAGCTGTCCTGCCATTATGAAAATACGATCCTGCTTACGGATAATGGCCCGGAAATACTAAGCATCATTGAGTGAGGGCGTTTTTATAAGCGGGAAGAGAAACGTTCTGTACACACGTAAGCCTGTATTTTTTAGCGAAGAATCCATAAGCGGGAGGAGAATGGAATGTCGAAGGCAGATGTTATTGAGATTACCGGGAAGGTAATTGAGAAACTTCCAAATGCAATGTTTCAGGTCGAACTGGAGAACGGACACCAGGTTCTGGCACATATTTCGGGAAAGCTGAGAATGAATTATATCCGAATCCTGCCTGGGGACAAGGTGACGATTGAGCTTTCCCCCTATGATCTGTCAAAGGGCAGGATCATCTGGAGGGATAAGTAGGGATTGCAGGATAAATACGAAGATAAGATAAGTGCTAAATACTTAAAAAATAAAATTTTGCTTTACAATCACTGCTATGTTTGTTATAATCGTATAGATACTCTGTTCAGATTTATTTACGGAAAGGGGATTGTGATGAAAGTCAGGTCATCTGTAAAGCCAATCTGCGAGAAATGCAAGGTGATTAAGCGGAAAGGTTCTATAAGAATAATCTGCGAAAATCCTAAGCATAAGCAGAGACAGGGATAATTATTGCGTAACTGAATTTTCAGGAAGGAGAGTGCAAAATGGCTCGTATCGCGGGTGTGGATTTGCCGAGAGAGAAGAGGATTGAAATCGGATTGACGTATATCTTTGGCATCGGCAGGTCGTCCTCGAACAAGATTCTTGCGGCAACCAATGTAAATCCTGATACTCGGGTGAAGGATCTGACGGATGATGAAGTCCGCAGCCTTGCCAACTACATTGCGGAGCATCAGACCGTGGAAGGCGATCTCCGCAGGGACGTGGCACTGGATATCAAGCGGCTACAGGAAATTGGCTGCTACAGGGGCATCCGTCACAGGAAGGGGCTTCCGGTCAGAGGGCAGAAAACAAAAACCAACGCCAGGACCAGGAAGGGACCCAGGAAGACGGTAGCAAACAAGAAGAAATAATACTTAGCTTTATTTTAGGCAGCGGATCTTCATGTTTTAAATACAGGAAGATGAAACAAAAAGGGAAAGTAGGTTAGTTTAATTATGGCAAAGTCAACTGGCAAAAGAGTGACAAAAAAGCGCGTAAAGAAAAACGTTGAACGCGGACAGGCACATATCCAGTCATCCTTCAATAACACGATTGTGACATTGACGGATGCCCAGGGGAACGCCCTTTCATGGGCGAGTGCTGGTGGTCTTGGATTCAGAGGTTCAAGGAAATCTACCCCGTATGCAGCCCAGATGGCTGCGGAAACTGCCGTGAAGGCAGCTTTGGTGCATGGTCTCAAGACTGTGGACGTTATGGTGAAAGGGCCGGGATCTGGAAGGGAAGCCGCTATCCGGGCATTGCAGGCTAATGGCCTGGTGGTCACCTCCATCAAGGACGTGACTCCTGTCCCGCACAACGGATGCCGTCCGCCAAAGCGCAGAAGAGTTTAATGTAGGCTTGCCGCTTCGGCGGCTTTCCGGCCCGAAGAAGCTGAATCAGTGTAAAGGGCGTATGTCGCTGCAAAGATTGCAGCATTGAAACCTGGTTGACATAATACCGTATCGGTTTGTCAACGAATCAGAGTGGCAAAAACAATTCTGATAAAAGCATTGCCTGCACGAAATCCACTCTGACAGGGGAGATATATACAAACAAATAGGAGGAAGAATGGCAGTAGATAAAGTTCCTGTACTTAAAAGATGCAGGGCCCTAGGCCTTGAGCCCCATTTCCTTGGGGTTGAAAAGAAGTCAATCAGGCAGCTCCGGAATCCAAGGAGGAAGATGAGCGAGTATGCTCTCCAGCTTCGCGAGAAACAGAAGGCGAAATTCATCTACGGAGTCCTGGAAAAGCCTTTCCGTAATTACTATGCAAAGGCGGAGCGCATGAGCGGCCAGGCCGGTGAGAACCTGATGATTTTGCTGGAATCCAGGCTGGACAATGTGATTTTCCGGATGGGTCTCGCCAGGACCAGGAGAGAGGCCAGGCAGGTGGTCGGTCACAGGCATGTGACCGTCAATGGCAAGGTTGTGAATATACCGTCTTATCTGGTATCCGCAGGCGATGAGATTGCCATCAAGGAATCCATGAAGACTGCTCAGAGGTATAAAGATATTCAGGAAGCGACCGGAGGCAGGCTGTTTCCCGCCTGGCTTGATGTGGATCATGAAAATATGAAGGCCACAGTCAAGCAGCTCCCTCACAGAGATGAGATTGATGTCCCAGTCAATGAGATGCTGATCGTCGAGTTGTATTCGAAATAAACAGTCCGCAGCGCTCAAATACCGAGGTCAGGAAGGAGACAAGGAATGCTCGATTTCGAGAAACCGAATATTGAAATTGTGGAAATTTCCGAAGACAAACGGTATGGCAAATTCGTCTGCGAGCCTCTGGAGAGGGGGTATGGGACGACATTGGGGAACTCTCTCCGCAGGATCATGCTCTCTGCCCTTCCGGGGGCAGCGATATCGGGCGTGAAGATTTCCGCTGAGGGCTTCACACCGGGAGCCGGTTTCATCCCAGGAATCCGGGAAGACGTTACAGAGCTAATCATGAATTTAAGGAGCCTGGCCGTTAGGGATTCATCCCCCTCTGTCAGGGTAATACATGGCAGCGTTGCTGTTCCCGGGGAAGCCGCGGATCTGGCGCTTGATTCAGATAAAAAAGGAATTGAGCTCAAAGGGTCGGATCTGGTGCTTGATTCAGATGAAATAGAAATTGTCAATCCGGATCAGCATATTGCCACTCTGGACAAAGATTTCGGCTCCTTTTCCATGGATATATTTATTACGGGCGGCCGGGGCTATGTCGCTTCCGGTGAAATCTCTCCGGAAGAAATGCTGAAATATTTCGAGGGGGAGAATTTGGGCATCAGTCCAGAAGACATCATCCCTATTGATTCAGTATATACGCCGGTGGAGCGTGTCAATATGAGCGTGGAAAATACTCGTGTCGGCAATATGACGGATTACGACAAATTAACGCTTGACGTATTCACCAATGGCACGATCCCGCCAGATGACGCAGTATCAATGGCCGCCAGGATGCTCTCCGGACATTTATCATTATTTGTGGATCTATCTGCTTCGACTGCAACCACGCAGGTCATGATTGAGAAGCCGGATGATGAAAAAGAAAAAGTTCTGGAGATGAATATTGACGAGCTTGAACTCAGCGTCCGTTCCTATAATTGCCTGAAGAGGGCTGGAATAAATACGGTTCAGGAACTCTGCGCAAAGACTTCTGAGGACATGATGAAGGTCAGGAATCTGGGCAGGAAATCATTGGAAGAGGTGCTTTCGAAACTGAAAGAGCTGAATCTGAGCCTTGCCCAGAAGGAGGATTAATCGTAACTGTTCCAAGTGAGTGATTTCGCAGTTACAATAATAATTCATAGCCGGTAAGACTAAAAAGCACGGCGGAGGAAAGATTTTTATGGCAGGTTATAGAAAGTTAGGCAGGCCTACGGATCAGAGGAAAGCGCTTCTTCGCGCCCAGGTAACGGCGGTGCTGCAGCATGGGAAGATTTTCACTACGGAGGCCAGGGCAAAGGAAGTCCGCAGGATAGTTGAGAAGATTGTGGCACTTGGCATCCGTGAGAAGGATAATTACGAGGATGTCACTGTAAAGGCCAAGGTGCCTCGCAAGGATGCCAACGGAAAGCGCGTAAAAGAAGTCAAGGATGGCAAGAAAGTGACCGTTTTTGATGAAATCGACAAGACAATCCGAAAGGACAAGCCTTCTCGTCTTGCCGCAAGGCGTCAGATTCTTGCCCTCACCTATGTTCCGAAGGATGTCCCGGAAAAGAAGGCTGGTCGCAAGAGGAACACAAAGAAGGTTGATATCCCGAAGAAGGTTTTCGAGGAATATGGCGTCAAGTACGCGAACCGGAACGGTGGTTACACAAGAATCGTACGTGTCGGCCTCAGGAAAGGTGATGCCGCCATGATGGTTTTGCTGGAGCTTATTTAAGGCTAAAGACGCAAAAGTAAAAGGAGAAAAATCATGACAGAATTCATGAAGAAGTTGGCAGAGGTGAAGGTCTGCCCTGTGGTTGTGCTGGATGATGCTGCAGACGCAGTCCCTCTTGCAAAGGCGCTTGCGGCCGGCAAGCTTCCTATGGCGGAGGTCACTTTCCGTACGGATGCAGCCGCGGAATCCATTCGCAGGATCGCTAAGGAGTGCCCGGAGGTTATGGTTGGAGCAGGCACGGTTCTGGATCGGGATCAGTGCGCCAGGGCTTTGGAAGCGGGAGCCCAGTTTGTTGTCAGCCCGTCCTTTTCTGACGAGGTAGCCCAGTACGCGATCGGGCATGGCGTTCCGTATTGCCCTGGAACCTGCACGCCAACCGACATTACGAATGCTCTTCGTTACAACCTTCCCATGGTCAAATTCTTCCCGGCGGCAGCCTATGGTGGCCTGAATACAATCAAGGCACTGGCTTCTGTATTCCCAGCCCTGAAATTCATGCCGACCGGCGGCGTTAGCCCCTCCAACGTCAAGGAATACCTTGCTTTTGACAAGATTATCTGCGTGGGCGGAACCTGGGTTTGCAAGAAGGACCTGGTTGCCTCGAAGAACTGGGCTGAGATTACGAAGCTCTGCCAGGAGGCATACGACCTGACACATTAATACGAGAGACCCGGCATATACACGGATAGATGAGCGGAACGTTTTCAGCTTCAATACTGAAAACGTTCTGTTTTTTATTTTCAACGTAGTATTCAAAACTACTTGATATTATAATGAAAAACGTTTAAAATAGAGTTGAAAAGACAGTCTTTGGTTTTGAAAGGAGGTACGTCATGCATATCAAGATCAAGGATCCTGGCAGCTTTTTGACTCATTATGTGGCCATGCTTGCTTCCATGATAGCGATGGCCCCGCTTTTATACCGTGTGGCCAGGGCTCCGTCGCCTGAGAAGGTGGCTGCGTTCCTGATTTTCGGCTTAAGCTTCATCCTTTTATATGCTGCGAGCTCTACCTATCATTTTTTTGATATTTCTCCGAGGGTGAACAGGATTCTGCGAAAGATTGATCACATGATGATTTTTGTAATGATCATGGGAAGCTATACTCCGGTCTGTTTAGTGGCCATGGGAGACAGGGCGGGATGGGCGCTCCTTATTGCCGTCTATGCCATTTCCGCATTAGGAATGCTCATGAACGCGTTTTGGATTGATTGTCCGAAATGGCTTTCTTCATTTATTTACATCCTGCTGGGATGGACCTGCGCGTTTGCCATCTTCAGAATTCGCGAGGTATTGACGAATGCGGAGTTTGCGCTTCTGACCATCGGTGGTATAATTTATACGGTAGGCGGCATCATTTATGCCCTGAAGCTTCCGCTTTTCAAAAAGACTTTTGTATGGTTCGGCAATCATGAACTGTTCCACCTTTTTGTGGTGGCCGGTTCTGCCTGTCATTACGCCATGATGCTTATGCTGGCTTGACAATCAGCGGGTTATCCCGGGGGAACATTCATGTCCTATGGCATTGGCTTAAGCTTTCGCTGGATGAGATGGAAAATGGAAATGCCGGAAGCTTTGCTTGGAACTTTTTTTGACATAGGTGAGAAAAATGAATTGTGACATTGATAAAACGGTTCCCTCTGGATTCGGGCCTGAGCATAGGATTGAAGTGTTTGGCACATTGGGGCCGAAATGTGCTGACGCGGAGATTCTTCTCAGGATGCTGCGGGAAGGAATGGACGGGATTCGTCTCAATATGTCCCACGGGGGACTGGAAGAAAAAAGGAGTTGGATATCGCTTTACCGGGAGGCAGCCGCAAAAGCCGGCAAGCCCGCCGGGCTGATGATTGATCTACAGGGGCCGGAGCTTCGGATTGGAAGCCTCTTTGCCCCTGTGAACCTCTCTGAGGGAGAAAAATGCCTGCTGTATTTTCAGGGCAATTCCGGCGTTCAGGGCAATTCCGGCGTTCAGGACAATTCCGGCATTCAGGGCAATTCCGGCATTCAGACCCACTCCAATCCTCCGGACAGTTCTGGAATCAGGGACGACACTGATTCCAGAAAAGATGCCTTATTTTCCACTGACATTGATTATCAGGATGCCTCCTTTGAATCTGCTGAAACAGCCTCTCTTATGAAGAACGATAATGAGGCTTCCACATCCATTATCCATATGCCGGCATTGCCGCTTCCAGGCACCTTATCGGGAATTCTTTCTCCGGGAGACAGGCTGCTCATTGATGATGGAAAAATCCTTCTCAAAGCAGAGGGGCCGTTGGCTCCGTCAAAGACAGTCTGCGGGGGCAGGGCCGTCCCTTTTGTCGCGGAAGTGCTCAGGGGCGGAAGAGTGCAGGGCAAAAAGAACCTGAAGCTGGAAGGAAAGGATGTGCCTCCTTTGCCGGCTCTGACAGGGCAGGATTATCGGAACATCGCCCTTTTCCCGGAATATGGAGTTACCGCGGTAATGCAGCCCTTTGTGAGGGGAAAGGAAGATATTCGGGATCTTAGGCGGGCTTTGAAAGAGGCGGGCTCTTCCCATGTCCGGATTTTCGCGAAAATTGAAAACAGAATGGGGATGGAGAAGCTGCCGGAAATCATGGAGGAGGCCGACATGATCGTCATTGCAAGGGGGGATTTGGGAAATGACATGCCCCTCTGGGATCTTCCCGCAGCTCAGATGCGGATATCCGAGGCGTGCCGTGCCTGCGGCAAGCCCTTCCTTGTGGTGACAGAAATGCTTTCTTCCATGCGCTTTAACAGCATTCCCACCAGGGCGGAAGTCTCGGATATTTTCCATGCGGTCAGGGACGGAGCCTCAGCCGTTATGGCAACGAATGAAACGGCAGAAGGAATGTATCCTGTGGAGGTAATACGTTATCTCAGAAAAACATCCGATGCGGCCTGCGGCATTATCCCGTGACAGCCCGCCATGCATGAGCAGAGAGCAAATCCTTCGCAATTCCCAGACGAGCGCCGAACTGTGCCGTGACAGCTCATCTCGCATGACCCCGAAGGCCTAGCGTTCGTTGGTATTATGCTCTATCCCTTTTTTCCACAGGTAATCCTCCAGCAGGATGGCATTGTTCCAATTGCTCCCTATGCGGAATATCTTTTTCCCGCCTGACCAGACTGTCATGTATTTCCCGTTTGGCCAGGCTGCAATGTTTTTCCCGCGTGACTTCTTGTTTCCGTCTTCTTTCTCCTGCCAGGTTTCATATCTGCTGATTTGTTCGGAAGAATAACGTTGTGGCCGGCCCAGGGCGGGGTAGACCGTAATTTCCTCCCCGATCACGGTGATTTTAAAGGGGACACCCGCGTTCCAGACGGCAAATAAGAGGAGAATGATCATGGGGGCAAGGGCTGCCGCAAGCCTTGAATGGAGGAATTGATAAAGATTTCCGGAATAAAGGGAAGCCCTTTCAGGCCAATCCGCATGCAGGCTGCAGAAAGCCAGCAGGACGAAAAGACAGAGGGAAAGAAGCAGGATAAGGCGGGGAGGCAGACGGGGACTGACCACCAGAACCTCAAAGTCGGAATAAGATTCATATCGTCTTGAATTGTTTGTCTGAAAAGGCTTTTTTTCCATGTATTTAGCTTCCATTTTTTTTCGTATTCATCATGCGAATCTTTATTAATTGCATCCTGTATGTTTCTTCAGCCATCTGATTCCTTCGTTCTTTGTTTCGTCGTTCAGCATCAGCACTTCCTTTGTTTGGCAATGGCCTGTCAATGGTTCATCCATCGTCTATCAATCATCTATCAATCATCTATCAATCATTCGCCAATCCTCTGGCAATTATCTGGCAATTGAATCCTGTTCTCGCCCCCGTTCATTATAGAAAAAAAACAGTAAGGAAACAATGGCAAGTATTAACTTGAATTCCTGATAAAGAAAATATATACTTTCTTTGGAGGATGACATTAAGATGAACTTGCTATTTTTCGATATAGATGGAACGCTGGCAATTAAAAAGAATGTGCCGGAGAGCGCTGAAAGAGCGATTGGCCTGATCAGGGAAAGGGGTGATCTGGTCTTCATCTGCTCCGGACGCTACTATCGGTATGCCGAGGACAATTTTGGAAGGCTGGCGGATGGCTTTGTCTGCTGTAATGGCAGATTATCCGTGAAAAATGGGCAGATACTCCACGAAAGTCCGCTTACAGCCGAACAGATTGGATCAATCAGGAGGCGTCTGGACGCACTGGGTGTGGATTATCTTTTTTTTGGAAAGGAAGATGTTTATTTTGGCGGGGATCCATCCCATAAGCATCGCATTGCGTCGTTCTATGGCCTGGATGAGATCAGAGGGAAAAGTCCCGAAGAAGGGGACAGGGTTTACAATTTCGATGTTTTTTTCTCTGACTTGTCAGTGTTTTCTTCTATTAACGAAGCGCTTTCCGGCTTCTGCCTTCTGAACCCTCACGGCAATCACCCCAGCGCCGATGTGACAATCCTTGGCATGGACAAGGGGGACGCGATCCGCATTGTCGCGGAAAAGCTGGGAGTGCCCAGGGAAAACACCTATGCTTTTGGGGACGGCGTTAATGATATCAGCATGCTTGAGGCAGCCGGGCATGGGATTGCCATGGGGAACGCGGCAGCGGAAACGAAGGAGGTTGCTGAATATGTGACGGCGGCGATACTGGAAGACGGCGTCGCAAAGGGACTTCGGCATTATGGCCTGATTTAGGGGATAAAGATCTTCGATTTCGGTCAATTCCTGGTAATGCGTTGCAGGCTTCGGCATTATGGCCTGATCCAGGGGATGAAAATGCTTTCAGCAGCCTTTTCGCGCACGGGGCCGGCACGGGATAATGGTTTGCCCTTCGGTGAAGGTTTTTAGACTTTTGACAGGTGAATGATTTGATTTGCAGAAAGATTACGATTCATACTACGGAAGCGGCGGAGGACATCCTTGTATCCTCTTTGATGGATCTCAAGATAATGGGGGCAGAAATTCAGGATCGCAAGCCCCTGACTGATGAGGAGAGCAGGGGGATGTTTATTGATATCCTGCCTGATCCGGGGCCGGATGACGGGACGGCACAGGTCATTTTTTATGTGGAAATAAGCACGGCGGAGGAAAAGGAAGCAAGGCTGGAGGATGCCCGCCGGAAAGAAGCCGATCCCTCCATAGACGCTAGTTATACGGCGAATGCGGACAATCTCTTTACGGAGGAGGAATTCTCCGCGCTTCTTGGGGATTTGAAGGAAACAGTACAGGATCTTCGCTCTTTTTGTGATATGGGGGAGGGCAGGATAGAGGTCAGCGATATTTCCGATTTGGATTGGGAGAATAGCTGGAAGGAATATTTCCACAGCTTTTCCGTGGATGGGATAAGAATTAGTCCTCCCTGGGAATCCGGTCAGGAAGGGAAAGAAGAGGCCGGAACGGAGGAAGGGGAGATCTCCATTATCATAGACCCGGGATCTGCTTTTGGAACCGGCCAGCATGAAACGACCAGGCTCTGCCTAAGGGGGCTGAGGAAATACCTGAAAGAAGGGGACGCGGTGCTGGATGTAGGCACGGGTTCCGGCATTCTGGGAATAGCTGCCCTGAAGCTGGGCGCGGCACGCGTTTTCGGCACGGATCTGGATGAATCGGTGCTTTCCGCCGTGAGTAAAAATCTTTCGTTGAATGGAATCCCGGAAGAGCTATTTCCCGTTTCCATCGTCAATCTGGCGGAGGAGATGCCCTCTTCAACGGAGGAGAAGAATTTTCCCAATCATGACGTCTTTGATATAGCTTGCGCGAACATACTGGCACCTGTCATTATCAGGTTGATTCCAACCATTGGGAAGCTTCTGAAGGTGGGTGGCCTTTTCCTTTCATCCGGAATACTGGAAGAAAAGCAGCAGGAAGTTCTGGACGCTTTTTCCAGGGTTCCTGATCTGTTTGAAGTCCTGGAAATCACCCATGAAGGGGAATGGATTGGAATTGCCGCAAAGCGGATAGGATAAAGGAATCCTTCCGGAAGAATATTTCCCGAAGCTCAAGAGGTGGATAAGGCGTGCGCCTTCGAACGCGGAAATGAAGGGGCAGTGACAAAAGTCCTGAAAAGAACGCCTTCAGGCATGAAAACCCGAAGACGTTCTTCTATGTTTGATATGATTTTTGACTTTTCAATCCTTTGAGAGCGGTTCCCTCCTGTCGAATCCTGATAGCCAAAGGGCGGTCCCGCCCGGTCAGATCAGTCCGCGTCCGTCCCGGCGTTTTCCCTGCCCGGATCGCACCAGATAAGCTCGGCTTCCTGGATGGCCTTGTCTACCATTTCGTCAATTTCCGGGATAAGCTTTTTTTCGGACGCGCGGATCTTTTCGGGATCCGGCCTTGTGACCGGATGCTTCGCGACGAAAATGGTACAGCAGTCCTCATAGGGAAGGATGGAGGTTTCGTAGGTCCCGATCTTCTGAGCAAGGCTTACAATGTCTTGCTTGTCAAAGGATATCAGGGGCCGGTAGACCGGCAGGGAACAGACCTCATTCGTGCAGAACAGGCTCTCCATGGTCTGGCTTGCGACCTGCCCTATGGATTCCCCGGTAATAAGGCCGATACAGTGCCTTTGTCCCGCAATCCTTTCCGCAATGCGCATCATATATCGTCGCATGATGATCGTAAGTTCTTCATGAGGGCATTTGTCATATATATAAAGCTGTATATCCGTGAAGTTTACGATGTGCAGCGCGATTGCGCCCGAGAACCGGGACACAAGCCTCGCAAGCTGCGCGACCTTTTCCTTTGCCCTTTCCGAGGTATAGGGAGGGGCGTGAAAATAACAGGCCTCAATCACCACTCCGCGCCGGGAAATCAGGTATCCTGCTGCCGGTGAATCAATGCCGCCGGACAGAAGGAGCATGGCTTTTCCATTTGTCCCAAGGGGCATTCCGCCGGCGCCGGGCAGTGTCTCGGAATAGATATTAATGTATTGCCTTACCTCGACAAACAGCCTTACCTCGGGCGTGTGCACGTCTACCCTGCACTCGGGAAAGGCTTCGAGGATGTCATGGCCGAGCTCGGCGTCCAATTCATTGGAGGTCATAGGGAAGGTTTTGTCAGCCCGTCGGCTCTGCACCTTGAAGCTGACAGGACGTTCACCATACACATCCGTCCAATGAGAAAGGACTTTTTGAGATATTGCCTTGTAATCATGGGTGTTTGGCATCTGGAGCATAGGGCAGATGCCGGCGATGCCGAAAACGTGGCTAAGGGCGTCCAGAACGTCCTTATATTCGAAATCTTCTGATTTCGCGCTGACATAAATACGGCCTCTTTCGCGGGTTACGATGAAATCCCCCTTTACGGGCTTTAATTTCATGCGTATGTCATGAACCAGGGCGTCCTCAAAGACGGAGCGGTTCTTCCCCTTTGTGCCGATTTCAGCATATTTGATTAAAAAACTTTGATATTGCATTTTTAAAATACATCTTTGCTTACTGACATTTGTTCAGGTAGCAGCTTGCGTTTGCCAGGAATCCCCTGTCGGAACGGGTTTTAACCGTTTCGACAGGGGAGGATGACAGCCTTTGCCAAAGGCGGTAAATCCTGCCGATAAAGAGGCGCGGCATCGCGATTTTTATGCCTCCTCTACGATGTAGGGCTGGAGAGCTGTCATGATTTCTTCCATCAGCTTCTCATCGGCATGAATGTTCAGGCTGATCGGCTTGGAAAGGTCGAGGGAAAAGATTCCCATGATGGACTTTGCGTCAATTACATAACGTCCGGAGACCAGGTCAAAATCAACATTGGAAAAACGGACAAGCTCATTTACAAAAGATTTTACTTTGTCAATGGAATTTAAAGAAATACTGACTGTTTTCACAATTCAATCCTCCTTGCGCTTGGTATAATGGTAAATATCTGTTATCATTTTATATCAGCATCGGGATGTAAAGTCAAGGAAAGATGGATGGAAGGTGGCTCTTTCTATGGAAATAAAAAATTGCCGGGTGGCGATTCACAATCTGGGCTGCAAGGTTAATTCCTATGAGTCGGAGGCAATGCAGGAAGAACTCCGTCTCGCCGGCGCATCCATTGTTCCCTGGGAAGAATCTGCCGATATATATATTGTGAACACCTGCTCTGTCACGGGAGTGGCGGACAGGAAGTCCAGGCAGATGCTCCACAGGGCAAGGGCTAGGAACCCGAAAAGCCTTATCGTGGCCGCGGGCTGTTATGTGCAGTCCGGAGCGGAGGCTCTCATCAGGGAAGGGGCGGCCGACCTCCTGCTGGGCAATAACCGGAAGGGCGGCATCGTGCGATTGCTTAAGGAGTATCCGGAACAATCAGCCATTATCCCGGACATCGCGACGGAACAGGATTATGAAAAGCTGCATGCCGGCAGGAATCCGGAACGCGCCCGGGCCTTCCTGAAGGTGCAGGATGGATGCAGCCAGTACTGCAGCTACTGCATAATTCCATATGTCCGGGGGCCGGCGCGCAGCCGTCCGCTGGAGGATGCCGTCCGCGAGGCGGAAACGATGCTGGAAAGCGGCTACAGGGAAATCGTCCTGAACGGGATTCACCTCTCGTCCTATGGCCTGGACTTTGCGGGCGAGACATATGGATCTTTTCGGAAAAGGAATGCCGTGCAGGAAGGGCTTTTGGAGCTCATCGAGGCACTGGCCGGGATCCGGGGTTCCTGGCGTCTCCGCCTGGGGAGCCTGGAGCCCGGGGTCATTAGCCGTGAATTTGCCCGAAGGCTTTCCCTTCTCCCTGTGCTTTGCCCGCATTTCCACCTGTCCCTCCAGAGCGGTTCCGACAGGGTCCTTCGGGCGATGAACCGGCATTACAATACGGATGATTTTCGGAGAAGCGTGGATATACTCCGGGAATTCTTCCCGGATGCGGCCATCACGACCGATATCATCGTGGGCTTTCCCGGAGAAAGCGAAGAGGATTTTGAGGAAAGCTGCCGTTTTGTGGAAGAGATTGGCTTTTATGAGCTCCATGTCTTCAAATATTCGAGGAGGCAGGGGACGGCGGCAGAACGGCTTCCCTGCCAGATCGCCGGGAAGGTGAAGTCAGCCCGGTCCGATAAGATGATTGACTTGTCGGAACGGCTGTCTCGTGCCTATAGGGAAAAGTATGTTGGAAAGGAAGAAGAAGTATTGATCGAGGAAGAAATATTGTTTAAAGGGAAAAGGTATATGTCAGGCTTTGGCAGGACATATATCAAATATCTGATACCGCAAGGACGGCCCGGGAAATCTGACATCGGGGTAGGTGACTTGATTCCTGTAAAGGGAATTGAAATCTGTGATGATTATATACTTGCGTAGCGGACAGATTTGTTTTAAAATAAACCAATAGTTTAAGGGGACGTGACAGCATGAATAATGAATTTACAAATACGCAGATCATCAGGCCGACTCAGGAAATGAGCTTTGACGTTACAGAAGTGATTTCCCAGGTTTATGAAGCTTTGACAGAGAAGGGATATAATCCCATTAATCAGATGGTGGGGTACATTATGTCCGGCGATCCGACCTATATCACCAGCCACAAAGGAGCCAGGAGCCTGATCATGAAGGTGGAACGAGACGAAATCCTTGAAGAGCTGGTAACGGTTTATATCGAAAATAAATTTGGCCGCTAAAGGCTTCCATGGGAATTTATCCTTTGACTTGATGCCGTAGGCATTGAGTCCCATTTGTGCCGCGCCAGCGGCACAAATGAAGCATGAAAGGCTTGCCTTTCATCCTTCATGGGAGGATTTTTGACCCGGGTTTAACTGCAGCTAGGAAAGCTGTGGTTAAACCCTTAAAAATATGGTAACTATTCAGCACCCTATTCGCAGTCGCCTTTGGCGACTGCTCATGTGGGCGTTCAGAGGCGCTCCGCGCCTTGTCCGCCCTCTGGATTTCCGAGAATTCCAAATGGAAAGCTTGCTTTTCATTTGGAATTCTCGGAAATCCAGAGGGTGCTGAATAGTTACAAAATATGCCTGAAAACACAGGGACATGATCCGCTCCGATAGGGCTCTTTCTGGATCCTGATGAAAAGCATCTGACAGGGCTCTGTCTATCTGTGTGTCTGCTGATTGAAGGACTTTGATATGGTTCTGATGATGCGTTTCGGATAGGGTTCAATCAGATGGCAGGGTTCTTACAGGGTGGATATTGCGAATCGTGGGAGAGATGGGTCAAAAGAGATGGGTCAAATAGGTGCAAAATGCGGATAATGGGTCTGGATTATGGCTCACATACTGTGGGCGTCGCGGTGACGGATGAATATGAAAGCTTGGCTCTGCCGCTAAAGACGGTTTTTCGGGAACGTGAGGACAAGCTTCGCAGAACGATTTCGGAAATTTGCGGGATTGCCGCATCTTATAAGGTGGGCCTGGTGGTAATCGGCCTTCCTCTCCTTATGAGCGGGGAGGAGGGGACCAGGGCCAGAAAGACAAGGGATTTTGCGGGAAAGCTTGCCGCGAGGCTTGCCATCCCTGTTGTTTTTTGTGACGAGAGACTGACGACGTGGGAGGCGGAGGAGCTGCTTTCGGAGGCAGGACGTCCCAGAGCGAGACAAAAAGAAGTGATAGATCAGATGGCGGCAGCAATCATCCTGGAGGACTATCTGCGCAGTCGGGAAGGGACCGTTTAAAAGGGGGATCAGTCATGGCAGCGAACAGCATTATTCTGGAAGGGGAGGACGGAAATCTCGAGTTGGAAATCCTGGAGGAAACCATGATACAGGGGAATAATTATATCCTGGTCACGGATGCCGGCGGGGATGACGACGGGGATTGCTATATTATGAAGGATGTTTCTGAGGAAACAGACTCAGAGGCCAGATACATATTCCTGGATGGGGAGGAGGCGGAGGCCGTGATGGAGGTCTTTGCCAGCATGCTGGAGGATGAGGACATTATCATCGAGAAATAATGCTGTTTCTTCAAAACCTGATTATTGCATTTTGTAACTATTCAGCACCTTCTGGATTTCCGAGAATTCCAAATGGAAAGCTTGCTTTTCATTTGGAATTCTCGGAAATCCAGAGGGCGGACAAGGCGCGGAGCGCCTCTGAACGCCCACATGAGCAGTCGCCAAAGGCGACTGCGAATAGGGTGCTGAATAGTTACTGCATTTTAATGAAAGAAGGATATCGGATTGGAAAAAAAGCAAAGCTCTGATAGCAGGAAAGAGGACAGCAGGTCAACGGGAAAGAACCAAAGCTTCGGGATAGCCCGTTTTGGAACAGTGGAAAAAACAAAAAAGTCAGAAAAAGACGAATATTTTGGCAAAGTATGCGTCATTCCCCTGGGCGGTCTGGATCAAATCGGCATGAACATTACGATTATAGAGACCGAGAAGAGCCTGATTGCGGTGGATTGCGGCCTTTCCTTTCCCTCAGATGATATGCTGGGCATCGACCTTGTTATTCCGGACATTTCCTATCTGCAGGAAAGGGCATCCAGGTTCAAGGGTTTTGTGATCACCCATGGGCATGAGGATCATATCGGCGCTTTGCCTTATGTCCTCAAGATGCTGAACCGCCCTGTCTACGCGACAAAGCTCACGATTGCCCTGATCAAGGGGAAGCTTGCGGAGGCGGGGCTGGAAAACCAGGTGGATACCAGGATCATGCAGTATGGGGAATACGTGGATTTTGGCGATATCAAGGTGGAGTTCGTAAAGACAAACCACTCGATTCAGGACGCGGCAGCCCTTGCCATCCATACCCCGGCCGGAGTCATCATACATACCGGGGATTTCAAGGTGGACTATACGCCTGTGTTTGGTGACCCGATTGACTTGCAGCGTTTCGCGGAGCTGGGGAAGAAGGGCGTATTGGCCATGCTTTCGGATTCCACGAATGCGACAAAGCCGGGCTTCACCATGTCGGAAAGATCCGTGGGCAGGACCTTTGACCTCATTTTTGCCGAGCATAAGGACAATCGGATCATCGTGGCCACCTTTGCCTCCAATGTGGACCGGGTGCAGCAGATTATCAATACTGCCGCGAAGTACGGCAGGAAGGTGGTGGTGGAAGGACGCTCCATGGTGAATGTCATACAGGTGGCCTCCGAGCTTTCTTATATCGATATTCCCGAAGGAACCTTGATTGATGTGGATGAGCTGAAGAATTACCCCGATGAGAAGACCGTGCTGATCACCACGGGTTCTCAGGGTGAGTCAATGGCCGCCCTTTCCCGTATGGCCGGCGGCCAGCATCGCAAGGTGCATATCCATCCAAATGATGTTGTCGTCATGTCCTCCCATCCGATTCCGGGGAACGAGAAGGCAGTGGCCAAGGTCATTAACGAGCTTTATATGCAGCATGCACAGGTCATTGTGGAGGATACGCACGTGTCCGGCCACGCCTGCGCGGAGGATCTGAAGCTTCTGTATTCCCTTGTGAAGCCCCGCTTTGCCATCCCGGTGCATGGGGAGTATTATTACCGGCATGCAGGCGCGCTTCTTGCGGAATCAACGGGCGTATACAAGGAAAACTGCCTGCTTCTGGAGAATGGGGACGTCCTGGTGTTTACGGCCAATGGCGAGGATGTGCATGCGGAAATCAGGGAGAGGCTGAACGCGGGCGGTATCTTCGTGGACGGGCTGGGCGTTGGCGATGTGGGTAATATCGTTCTCCGGGACAGACAGAACCTTTCCCAGAACGGCATAATCGTCGTCGTCCTGACGCTGGAGCGCTATTCGGGACACCTTCTTGCCGGACCCGACCTGATTTCAAGGGGCTTCGTTTATGTCCGCGAATCGGAGGATCTGATGGAGGAGGCCAGGGTTCATGTGCAGAATGCCGTGGACGACTGCCTGGTCCGGCACGTCAATGACTGGGGCAAGATCAAGAACATCATAAAAGACAGCCTCTCGGATTTCCTTTGGAAGAAAATGAAGCGGAATCCGGTCATCCTTCCCGTCATTATGGAGGTCTGAACGGCATGCTATTCAGACCGCGTTCGTGCCGCTTGAGCAAGTGTCACAAACTTGACCAAATGCCTGCGGCATTAAGTCATAATAATATTGGATTTTGCAGGCTTTCTTTGCTTATGAGTATACAGGGGGGATAAAATGGGTGAAAATGATCCGCTCAGCAGCATTGCCAGCGCGATGGTTGGAATAGCCTGGCGCGTGATTGTCGGCGCCCTGGCAGTCTACTTCCTTTCCAAAGGGATTGGCGAAGCTTATCGTTATGGTCATGGGCTGCTATATGAACATGCCCGTGACCCGATGCCCGGGGTGGAGATGAGCTTTGAAATCCTGCCCGGCGAGGATTTTTCCGCCTTGGGGGAAAAGCTGGAGCGGCAGGGCCTTTTGGACAATGATCGTTCCTTTGCCCTGCAGGCGCGTCTTTACGAGGCGAAGTTTGAGCCCGGTGTTTACCAGCTCAATTCCTCTATGACCGTTTTGGATATGATCAATCATCTCTCCGAAGAGGGGAAAAAGATGTCCGAACTCAAGGACAGGAAGCTTCTTGATCAGAATGCGGATGAGCTTACTGACTTAAATGTAGAGTCAGAGCCGGAAACGGATGAATACGGAGCCGAGATCGTGGGAGGAGGAAATGAATAGGCGGGTCTTCAAACCGGAACTCCTGCTTCCTGCCGGATCTCCGGAATTACTGCGCACGGCCATTCGTTACGGGGCGGATGCCGTTTATCTGGGCGGGGAGGCTTTCTCGCTTCGGGCAGGGGCAAAGAATTTCACAATGGAAGAAATACGCGAAGGCGCCGCCTTTGCCCATGCCCACGGCTGCCGTGTGTATATCACTGCGAATATATTCGCCCATAATGACGATCTTCCGGGGCTGCGTTCTTTCTTCCGGGAGCTTTCTTCCAGCGGCGCGGATGCCGTGCTCATTTCCGACCCCGGGGTCTTCCTTCTGGCGAGGGAGGAGATGCCCGGGATGCCGATCCATATTTCCACCCAGGCGAACAACACGAATTATCAGACCTTCCTGTTCTGGTATGCCCAGGGCGTGAGGAGGATTGTCTGTGCCCGGGAGCTCAGCCTCCGGGAGCTTTCCGAAATCCGGGAGCGGATCCCGGAGGATATGGAGATGGAAGCTTTCGTGCATGGATCCATGTGCATGGCTTATTCGGGACGCTGCCTTTTGTCTAATTTTCTGGCCGAAAGAGACGCGAACCGGGGCGCATGCACCCATCCCTGCCGCTGGCATTACGCGCTAATGGAAGAGAAAAGGCCTGGAGAATATTTCCCAATCGAGGAAGAAGAGGGGAAGGGGACGTACATCCTGAACTCGAAGGATCTGTGCATGATTTCCCATATACCGGAGCTTTTGGAGGCAGGCATTTCTTCCTTCAAGGTGGAAGGGAGGATGAAGGCAGCGCTTTATGTGGCAACTGTCGCCAGGGCCTACAGGCTTGCCATAGATGAATGGAATGAGTCTCCGGAGACATATTATGAAAGGCGGGATTGGTACAGGAAGGAAGTGGCAGCCTGCACTTATCGTCCCTATGGCACAGGCTTCTATTTTGGGAAGCCTTCCGGGGACGGGCAGATTTACGAGGGCCTTTCATATGTTTCCGGTTCCACCTATTACGGCACAGCGAGCGTATCCTGCGGGGCTTGTGGCGATAGAAGCTTCTTCCTGACCCAGAAGAACAAATTTTCCGTGGGGGACACGCTATGCGTCATGAAGCCCGATGGGCGTGACCTGCCTGCGGAAGTACTTGAAATCAAAGACGCGGAAAGCGGGCTGCGCCAGGACTCCTGCCCCCATGCGGGGCAAAGGCTCCGGGTCCGGATGACGGTTTGTCCAGAGGCAGGGGACGTTCTTCGTTCCCCGTCCTGAATGCAATGACATGCCAGGGATAATGAAGATGATAAAAATGAAATGGAACTGACTTTGCTATGCAGCGGCTTTGCCGCTCTTATATATTTTGTTTTAATTGTCCTCCGTTTTGGGGATGTGCCTTATTATTGGTTCTGGCTTCTTCTTTCGTTTGCCAATTTTTTTCTTCTGAGCCTGCGGCGGCTGTTCCGGCGCAAAAGGCAGCAGAAGGAGAAGATTGTCCTGCAGCTTTTCGTATTTCCGTTCGCCACCTATGTGTTATTCATGCTGATTCTCTGTGCCATCATCCTGAGGATTTTTTTCTTTTCGGGAAATAAGGCAAAGGAAGGCCTGGAGTACCTGATCGTGATGGGGACGGACTTGAATGAAAACAAGATGTCAGATCAGCTTCAGAAAAGGCTTGACCTTGCGATCAGCTATAGCAAAAGGAACCCTGACACCATGCTCGTGCTTTCCGGCGGCAGGGGGAAGCAGGACAAAAGCACGCAGGCGACAGTCATGTATTACTACATGATTCAGCGGGGAATACCGCCGGGGAATATTATCATGGAATTCTATTCCCGGTCCACCAGATATAAGATACAATATTCCATTGAAGTGATCATGGAAGATATCATGGGAGAAAAATTTGCCGTGCCGCTGTTCAAAAGAAAACAGGATTCGAAAACAGGCGGGAGGGGCAAGGGGGGCAGGGCAGTGCCCCTGCCATCATCCGTAGGGATCCTTACGTCTGCCCCGAATATGTACAGGGCGGTAAGGATGGCCGAAAAAATGGGCCTCAAAGAAGTGGGCACCATTGCTTCTGAGGAGGATCTGCTGCTTTCCCTGCATGCGTATACAAAGGAAGCACTTGTCTTTTTTTTCGAAAGGCTGTCCGGAGTGATTTAAAGAAGAGAGAGGATTATGCAAAGAAATATATACGAGTTAATTGGGGAGAAAAGTATACCGGAGCTTTCCGCGGTGGGCATGGAATACAGGCACCGTAAGTCTGGCGCCAGAGTTTTCACATTGAAGAATGATGATGTGAACAGGGTCTTCTGCATCGCGTTCCGCACGACCCCGTCAGATTCTACCGGAGTTGCCCATATTCTGGAGCATTCCGTCCTCTGTGGGTCGAAAAAATTCCCTTTAAAGGATCCTTTTGTGGAGCTGGCCAAGGGGTCTCTGAACACTTTCCTCAATGCCATGACCTATCCCGACAAGACGGTTTATCCCATCGCGTCCACTAATGAGAAGGACTTTGACAACCTGATGGATGTTTACATGGATGCCGTGCTGCACCCTGACTGCATAAGGGATGAGAGGATCTTCCGGCAGGAAGGCTGGCATTATGAGCTGGCAGATCCCGCCGGGGATTTTGACGGGACTGCCGCCGCGCTCTTTGGAGATGGGCAGGAGGAGACCGTTCCCGTTTCTATTGGGGAGCCGGACGGGAATGACGCCATGGCTGGCGAAAAGGCGCAGGACGGGGCCGGCCTTTCCTATAACGGGGTTGTCTATAATGAGATGAAGGGGGCGTTTTCCAGCCCTGACGAGGTCCTGGAAAGGACTACGCTTCACGCGCTTTTCCCGAACACGACGTATGGAAATGAATCCGGGGGGGATCCGCAGGATATCCCTTCCCTGAGCTATGAAGCCTTTTGCGAGTTCCACAGGCGTTATTACCACCCTTCGAACGCGTATATCATCCTTTATGGCGACCTTGACATGGAAAAGAAGCTGGAATGGCTGGACAGGGAATATCTCCATGATTATGACGCCATTGATCCGGATTCCGGGATTGAAAGGCAGGAGGCCTTTCCGAAGAGGAGAAGGGAAGAGGAGCCCTATGCGGTCCTTCCCGGCGAGTCGCTCAGGGAAAACACCTATTTAAGCCTGGGAATTGTGCTGGACGGTCTCGAGGGACAGAAGGAGCGCATGGCCTTTTCCATGCTGGAATATGCCCTGCTGACTTCTCCCGGCGCCCCCCTCAAGCAGGCCCTGCTTTCCGCAGGCATAGGGCAGGATGTTTACGGCGGGCTGGATACGGGCATACTGCAGCCTTATTTCGCGATCACGGCCAAAAATACGGATATGGACAAGGAGGAGCGCTTCCTTTCCATTATTGAGGAGACGCTCCGAGGGCTTTGTGATCAGGGGCTGGACAAAAAGGCCCTGCTTTCCGCCATCCGCCATGACGAGTTCCTTTACCGCGAGGAGGACTATGGCAGGACGCCGAAGGGCCTGGTTTATGCCCTGTCCGTTTTGGAATCCTGGCTCTATGGGGGGAAGCCCTGGTCTTACCTGGAGTGCCTTGAGCTGTATGATGAGCTGCGGAAAGAGCTGGACAGCGGCTATTTTGAAGGGCTGGTGCGGAAATATCTGCTGGACAATCCCCATTCCGCCCTCATTGTGGTGCGTCCGGAAAGCGGGCTTACGGAAAAGCAGGAGCAGAAGCTGGAAACGGAGCTTTCCAAAAAGCTTGAGTCCATGAGCCCGGAGGAAAGGGAAAAGCTGGCGGAGGACGGCAGGAAGCTGGCGGAGTGGCAGGCGAGCCCCACCCCGGAGGAGGACCTTTTGAAGCTGCCCCTGCTGGAAAGGGAGGATATATCGCGCGAAGCGGAGGAATATCATTCCCTGGTGGAAAAAATGGACGGTACCGGCGTGCTGTTTACAGAGCTTCCGACGAAGGGGATCAGCTACCTGCAGCTCCTTTTCAGCACCGCGGACCTTACGGAAGAAGAATTGCAGTACGCATCCTTTCTCCGCGCGGCGCTGGCCTATATGGACACGAGGAATCATGGCTTCCAGGATCTCGCGTCCGAAATATACCTTCATCTGGGCGGGCTGAATTTTTCCATGAACTGCTATGGGAATCTACAGGACAGCAGCCGATATACGGGATGCTTTATCGTGGATCTCAAATTCCTTGAGGACGAGACGGGGACGGCCTTCTCCCTGCTTGAGGAAATACTTCATTCCACGAAATATGGAGATCAGAAAAGGATGGGGGAAATCCTTAATGAGTCCTTGTCCAGGATGCGGATGCGGATCGAGGGCAGTTCCCATAATTTCGCGGTAGGGCGGGCAGGTTCTTATTATTCCGCGTCCTCGGCCTATTACGAGCTGACGGAAGGAATCAGCTTTTTCCGTTTTCTTGAAAAGGCCGTGAAGCTGCACAGGGAAAACCCGGCGTCTTTTGCCGGGAAGCTTGAAGCTCTGGCGGGAAAGCTCTTTGACATTGACAGGCTCTTTGTTTCCGTTGGTTCCGGGAAGGAAGGCTTCCGGAAGATCCGGGAAAGCTGGGGAGCCTTCCGCAAGTTGTATTTAGAAAATTCCCCTCGTTCCGTGAAGGAAGAAGCCGACATGCCAACGGAGGCGGATTCCGTGCCGCAGATCCTGCTTTCCGGCAACAGGAATGAAGGCTTCCGTACATCCTCGATGGTGAATTATGTCGCGAGGAGCGGCCGCTTTGACACCTTGAAGCATCCATATACGGGCGCTTTGCGGGTGCTGACAGGGATAATGGATTATGAATATCTCTGGCAGAACCTCAGGGTCAGGGGCGGCGCCTATGGGTGCATGTGCAGCTTTGGCTATTCGGGAGAATCTCATTTTGTGTCCTACCGGGATCCCCATATTGAGGAAACAGACAGGATTTACCGGGATATTCCCGACTATCTGCGCAGCTTTGAAGCGAGCCCCAGGGATATGACAAAATATGTCATAGGAACCATATCCAGGATGGATACGCCCCTTTCGAACCATGCAAAAACCGCCCGGGCCCTTAGCGCCTACATTAGGGGGATATCCAATGAGATGTTCCAAAAGATTCGGGATGAGGTGCTGGATGCGGAGGTATCAGACATTCGGGCGCTGGCGGACTATGTGGAAGAGATCCTTCAGTGTGGCGCTTCCTGCACCATAGGAAATGCCGCCGCGGTTGACAACGCGAAGGAGCTTTTCTACAGCACCGAGGACCTGTTCCCGGCGGACATGTCCGGCCTGGCCGGGCAGGGGGCGGATGATGGAGATTAAATCTGGTTTTGTGGCGCTTGTGGGCAGACCGAATGTGGGGAAGTCCACCCTTATGAACGCCCTGGTGGGGCAGAAGATCGCGATAACCTCAAAACGCCCCCAGACCACGAGAACCCGGATTCTGGGAGTTTATGATGATGAGCGGGGGCAAATCGCCTTTCTGGATACGCCGGGGATGCATAGGGCAAGGAATAAGCTTGGGAACTACATGGAGCGGGCGGCGGAAAAGTCATTGGGCGATGCCGACGTCGTGCTTTGGCTTGTGGAGCCGCTGAGCTTTGCTCCTGAGAATCAGGGGGCGGACAGATTTGATTCCGCAAATGACGATCAGCCGGAGGGGCGGTCAAAGCCTGTAAATTACGATCAGCCGGTGGGGCGGTCAAAGCCCGCAAATGACGATCAGCCGGAGGGGCAGTCAAAGCCCGCCTTATGGGAGACATCCTCTAGCCCCGGTGATTCACCCAAGGAATCTCTTCCGGACTGGCTGAGATCCACTTCGGAGGACATGATCGTGGAAGCCCTGCGGCAGACGGAGCAGAAAAAAATACTTGTCGTCAATAAACAGGACACAGTCTCAGGGGATGCTTTGAAAAGGACGCTTGACCTTTATGGGGGGCTTCTTGATTTCGATGCCATGGTATCTCTGTCTGCCTGGAAAAAGATGAATCTCTCAGCGCTTTTGGATGAGATATTTCGCCTGCTCCCGATCGGCCCCAGGTATTATGACGAGGATACCGTGACGGACATGCCGATGCGGGGCATTGCCGCGGAGCTTATAAGGGAACAGGCTCTCTACAAGCTGGAGGATGAAGTCCCCCATGGCATTGCGGTCCTGGTGGAAGAAATGCGGGAGCGTCCTTCCGGCTTATGGGATGTAAGCGCGTCCATAGTCTGTGAGCGGGAGGCGCATAAGGGCATCATTATCGGAAAAGGGGGGCGGATGATCAAAAATATCGGCACTGCCGCAAGAATGCGGATTGAGGAGCTGGTGGAAGGAAAGGTTAATTTGAAGCTCTTTGTGAAGGTGCGGAAAAACTGGAGGGATAATTCGACCTACCTCCGGGAATATGGTTATGACCCCCGTGAAATCTGATGAAAAGGAATTTGAGGTGCATGGGGTGGTGCTTTCCTCCTTCCCCTTCCGGGAGTATGACCGCAGGGTCAGCATACTGAGCGCTGAAAGGGGCAAGATCACTGTCTGGGCCTCGGGGGCGAGGAAGCCGTCTTCCCCGCTTCTGGCCGCGACCCGCAGCTTTGTCTTCGGCACGTTCAGCCTGCGCGCGGGAAAGTCCGGGTATAATTTGCGTTCGGCAGAGATTGGTTCCTATTTTTCGGAAATCGCGCTGGATCTGGAAAGGGCCTGCTATGGTTCCTATTTCATGGAACTTGCCGACTATGTCTCCCAGGAGGGGCTGGACGCGGGGGAGCTAATCACGCTTTTGTACCTGTCAATGAAAGCCATCCTGAATGAGCGGCTTCCCAACCCGCTGGTCCGGAGGATTTTCGAACTCCGTCTCCTCCGACTGAATGGGGAGTATACGGAGAAACCCCTGACCCCTTCCTCCCCGGCTGTTGAATATGCCTGGTCCTTTGTGCTGGAAACCCCTCTGTCAAAGCTTTTCACCTTCCTTCTGACAGAGGACGCGCTTCTTGAGTTTTCAAAAAGGGTGGATGAGGCAATGCGTGATTTCATGCCGCCGAACATTCGCTCCCTCCAGGTTCTGAAAGCAATTGGCTGACACGCGGCAGCTAATATATAAGAAAATTATATTCATCGGAAGCTATCTATAATCAAAAGAAATATCTGGACGATAATAACATATAGGACAGTTAATAACCTAATAGTAAAAAGTAAATAAAAGACATTGATAGGGGAAATTATGGCAAAGCAGTTTTCAATGGACACAATCGTAGCGCTGTCAAAGACCAGGGGCTTTATTTTTCCGGGTTCCGAGATTTATGGGGGGCTGGCCAATACATGGGACTATGGAAACCTTGGAGTTGAGCTGAAAAATAATGTGAAAAAAGCCTGGTGGAAAAAGTTCGTGCAGGAGTCAAAGTACAATGTAGGCGTGGACTGTGCCATCCTGATGAATCCGCAGACCTGGGTGGCATCCGGCCACCTGTCGAGTTTTTCCGATCCTTTGATGGATTGCAAGGAATGCCATGAACGCTTCAGGGCGGACAAGCTGATCGAGGATTTCGCGAAGGAAAATGACATTCCGCTTACGGAATCTGTGGACGCCTGGTCCAATGCGGAAATGGAGAAATTCATAGAAGAGCATAATGTGCCCTGCCCGAGCTGTGGGAAGCACAATTTCACAGGAATCAGGCAGTTCAACCTCATGTTCAAAACCTTCCAGGGCGTGACGGAAGACGCGAAGAACGCGGTCTATCTGCGTCCGGAAACAGCCCAGGGCATCTTCGTGAATTTCAAAAACATCCAGAGGACTTCCCGGAAAAAACTGCCTTTTGGCATCGCCCAGATTGGAAAATCCTTCCGGAACGAGATCACACCCGGAAATTTCACTTTCCGTACAAGGGAATTTGAGCAGATGGAGCTTGAATTCTTCTGCAAACCGGACACGGATCTGGAATGGTTTGCCTACTGGAAGAAATTCTGTCAGGACTGGCTGCTGTCCCTTGGCATTCCGGAAGATATGTTAAGGGCCAGGGATCACGAGCAGGCCGAGCTTTCGTTTTATTCCAAGGCAACGACGGATCTTGAATTCCTCTTTCCCTTTGGATGGGGAGAGCTGTGGGGAATCGCTGATCGGACGGATTACGATCTTTCCCGTCATCAGGAGGTTTCCGGCGAAGATCTCAGTTATTTTGATGATGAGAAGAATGAGCGATATATTCCGTACGTGGTGGAACCGTCCCTGGGCGCGGATCGCGTGACGCTGGCCTTTCTGTGCGCGGCTTATGATGTGGAAGAGCTGGAGGGAGGGGACGAGCGGACAGTGCTTCATTTCCATCCCGCCATTGCCCCGGTCAAAATTGGCGTGCTTCCTCTTTCAAAGAAGCTCGGCGGAGCCGCAGAGAAGATTCATGAAGAGCTTTCCAAATATTGGTATTGCGAATATGATGACAGAGGCAATATTGGGAAGCGGTACCGCCGTCAGGATGAAATCGGAACCCCTTACTGCGTGACCTATGACTTCGAATCCGAAAACGACCATGCGGTAACAATCCGCGAAAGGGACAGCATGGCCCAGGTACGTATACCCATCGAGGGTCTGAAGGCTTATTTTGACGAAAAACTGGCTTTTTGACCGTAAGTCTGAATGTTCCGGCTATCTGCCTTCGGCATGGAAAATGCCGTGAACATTAATCCTATAGAAAGGAGGTAAAAAAGTATGACTGGAAAGATTATGGAAGGTATCACGGGAACTTATTCCGCGATGCGCCTTCGCGAGACCCCGGTGAAGGGCTTTGAAAATGCCTTGATTCGGAATGACGAAAAAGGCATGGAGAGATCCATGGATTTTGCCGTAAAGATGAATGGCAGGGCAGTGGAATATCAGAAGATTACATCGAATGGTCTGAAGGAGGAGTCTGAAGAGCTGAAGAAGCTGCAGGCACAGCAGCAGGAGAAGCTTTCCGAGAGCGTCAAGGCGGGGAATGCCCAGGCCGTCAAGGCCTCCGCGAAGGACCAGGGTCAGGAAAGCGCGGCGAAGGCCGGCGCCCTCACAAAGCCCAGGTTTGACCATGTGGAGATCAGCAAGGAAGGCCGTAACTGGATTTCCGGAAAGAAGGCGGCAAACAGCCGCATGATTCGTTCTGAGAAAAAAGAAGCCGCAAATGGCGTAAATGCTCAGGCCGGAATCCGGAGTACCGAAGGCCGTACGCAGCAGGCCTCTTCCGGCTCGTCGGCTGTCGGTGCCGGGGCCAGGACGGCATCCGTTAAACCCGGTACAGCGGCAAAGACCACTATGGCTGCTGCCATGCCAAAAGCCCAGGCTATGTCCTCTGCCCCGCTTAGCAGGGGAAACCAGATGGCCAGCGCGCTCAGCGCCTTGTACAAGTAAGGCCGGAGAAAAATGAGAACTTGCTGAAATTCTTCATCAGTTTTTTCACTTGCAGATATAGCGTGGGATAAACAAGAAAACCGGTATTCCGGGGAAGCGCAGGCTTCCCGGAATGCCGGTTTTTTCTGCCATTTTATATGGCTGAACTTATGTGATAGAACTTATGTGGCTGAACTGTCTGACTTTTTAATTCTTATTAATTCTTTTTGTTCGCGTTGTAGGCGCGTTTTGCTTCCTCAATGCCCGCCTTCAGGCCCGCCAGGCCTGCCTTCGCGACTTCCGCGCTGGTTTCAGCCAGATCCCTGGCCAATGTCTGCGCCTTTTCCGCGCATTCCTTCAGTCTCTGCTTTGTCTCATCATCCACGATTGCTTTCCTCGTCTGCTTATCTGAACTATCGGTTTTTGCGCAGGCCTTGTCGCTGATTGCGGCCTGGGCGGCAGCAAGCCTTGCGACCGGCACGCGGAAAGGAGAGCAGGATACGTAGTCAAGGCCGATTTTGTGGCAGAACATGACGGAGGAAGGATCGCCGCCGTGCTCGCCGCAGATGCCGATATGGAGCTTCGGATTTACCGGCTTCCCAAGGGTGATGGCCATTTCCATAAGCTTTCCAACCCCGGTCTGATCCAGCTTCGCGAAAGGATCGTTCTCAAGGATCTTCGCATCGTAATACGAATTCAGGAACTTGCCGGAATCGTCACGGGAGAAGCCATAGGTCATCTGCGTAAGGTCATTCGTACCGAAGCAGAAGAAATCGGCTTCCTTCGCGATCTCGTCCGCAGTCAGGGCGGCACGAGGAATCTCGATCATGGTTCCGACCTCGTACTTCAGGCTGGAGCCGGCAGCCTTGATTTCCGCGTCGGCGGTTTCGGTCACGATCTTCTTCACATATTTGAGTTCCTTGATGTCGCAGATCAACGGAATCATGATTTCGGGCTTCACGGACCAGTTCGGATGATTCTTCTGGACATTGATGGCGGCGCGGATGACAGCCTTTGTCTGCATCTTCGCGATTTCAGGATAAGTGACGGCGAGACGGCAGCCCCTGTGTCCCATCATCGGATTGAACTCATGCAGGGAGGCGATGATATCCTTGATTTCCTGCACGCTCTTGCCCTGCGCGTTGGCCAGCTTCTCGATTTCTTCCTCCTCGGTAGGGACAAACTCATGAAGAGGAGGGTCAAGGAAGCGGATGGTGACCGGGTTGCCTTCCAGAGCCTCATACAGCTTCTCGAAGTCATCCTGCTGGTAAGGAAGGATCTTGTCAAGGGCGGCTTCCCTTGCTTCCACGGTATCCGAGCAGATCATCTCGCGGAAAGCGGCAATCCTTTCCTCGTCAAAGAACATATGCTCCGTGCGGCAGAGGCCGATGCCCTCCGCGCCCAGCTCTCTGGCCTTTTTGGCATCCTGCGGCGTGTCGGCATTGGTGCGGACCTTGAGCCTGCGGAACTTGTCGGCCCAGGCCATGATCCGTCCGAATTCGCCGGCGATGCTGGCATCCACTGTGGGGATAATGCCGCCGTAAATATTGCCGGTGGTGCCATCGATGGAAATGTAGTCGCCCTCATGGAAGGTCTTTCCCGCAAGGGTGAACTGCTTGTTTGCTTCGTCCATGACAATGTCGCCGCATCCGGACACGCAGCACTCGCCCATGCCTCTGGCAACCACGGCCGCATGGCTCGTCATGCCACCGCGAACGGTAAGGATGCCCTCCGCGGACTTCATGCCGGTAATGTCTTCCGGAGAAGTCTCCAGACGAACGAGGACGACCTTCTCGCCCCTGGCAGCCCAGTTGACCGCGTCATCAGCAGTAAAGACGATCCGGCCGCAGGCTGCGCCCGGAGACGCGCCAAGGCCTTTGCCGAGGGGCTGGGTCTTTTTGAGCTCAGTCTGGTCGAACTGAGGGTGGAGGAGGGTATCCAGATTCCTGGGATCGATCATGGCCACGGCCTCTTCCTCGGTCCTCATGCCCTCATCCACAAGGTCGCAGGCAATCTTCAGCGCGGCCTGAGCCGTACGCTTGCCGTTCCTTGTCTGCAGCATATAGAGCTTTCCGTGCTCCACGGTGAACTCCATGTCCTGCATGTCGCGGTAATGCTTCTCCAACGTCTGGCAGACGTCCTTGAACTGACGGAAAGCTTCCGGGAATTTCTGCTCCATCTCCGTGATATGCATCGGAGTACGCACGCCGGCCACCACGTCCTCGCCCTGGGCATTGGTCAGGAACTCGCCGAAGAGCCCCTTGTTCCCTGTTGCCGGGTCGCGGGTGAAGGCAACGCCGGTTCCGCAGTCATCGCCCATGTTTCCGAAAGCCATGGACTGCACGTTTACGGCCGTGCCCCAGGAATAAGGGATGTCGTTGTCCCTGCGGTAAACATTGGCGCGGGGATTGTCCCAGCTACGGAAAACGGCCTTGATGGCGCCATAAAGCTGTTCCTTCGGGTCATTGGGGAAATCCGATCCGATTTTTGCCTTGTACTCTGCCTTGAACTGGTTGGCAAGCTCCTTCAGGTCGTCCGCCGTGAGCTCCACATCCTGCTTCACGCCGCGGTCGGCTTTCATCTTGTCAATCAGTTCCTCGAAATATTTCTTTCCCACTTCCATGACGACGTCGGAATACATCTGGATGAAGCGGCGGTAGCAGTCCCAGGCCCAGCGGGAATTGCCGGATTTTTCGGCAATGACGTTCACCACGTCCTCGTTCAGGCCCAGGTTCAGGATAGTGTCCATCATGCCGGGCATGGAAGCGCGGGCGCCGGAACGGACGGAAACCAGAAGCGGATTTTCCTTATCGCCGAACTTCTTCCCTGTGATTTCCTCCATCTTTGTAATGTATTCGTTGATCTGGCCCATGATCTCGCTGTTGATCTCGCGGCCGTCCTCGTAATACTGGGTGCAGGCCTCCGTCGTAATTGTGAAGCCCTGGGGAACCGGGAGTCCGATATTCGTCATCTCCGCAAGGTTCGCGCCCTTCCCCCCGAGAAGTTCACGCATATCGGCATTGCCTTCTGTAAACAAGTAAACCCATTTTCTAGCCATTTAATATCCTCCTAGTTAATAATGTTTAGGACATGAATGTTCCACTATTATAGAATGGTTCCATGCCATTATGATTGCCGGGAAACAGACGCGTTATCCGTGATCCATACGGCTGATTTTAAATGGTTCCATGCCATTTAAATTGCCTGGAAACAGACGCGGTATCGCGATCCATACAGCTTATTCAGGAACATTTATGTCCGTGCCTGGCGAACCCCGCCAGGGGAAATGCCCTGACCCTCTTACGGGTCGAGGCCAGCCACCCGGCAATGAGGGTTTGTCCGCCGCAGGCGGATTTTGAAGCGCATTTCCAGTACGCGTCAAAACCCTCAGTGAGAATCACTGTATGCTATTATACCCTTAAGGAAATTGTAAGTAAAGTGAAAAATGCAGGGGATATTTGCCCTTGTCACAGAGCTTTATGCACTTGACAGATTATTACGAAATATGCTTAAATTATTACAAAATTAGCAACTTTTCATTTATAAAAAGGGAGGATGGGAAGATAGAATGGATAGGCGGCGTAGGAATGGCAGGCGGAAAGGAGGCTTCCTTTCCTGGCTGATTGGGTTGGTCCGCATGATGATTTTTCTCATCGTGCTGGTCATGGTATTGAAACACGAGGTTGTTTATTCCAGGCTTCCCTACACCGCCCGCATATTGGTCGATGATGTGGACATCCTTCTGCGCCAGACGGAGGATTTTTTTCCGGATTTCGCGGAAGCGGTAGAGGGCATGATTTCGCGCATCCCCTTTTTTTCCGATTACTTTGATAAAGCGGACTGGGGAGAGAATGGGCCGCCCCGAAGGCCATCCGATAACGAAAAGGAAACAAAGCAGTCAGGGGAGGGCTTTCCCGCTCATGACAGCGGTTATTCCTTTTCGGATGGCGTTGCCGGGGAATCCACGCCGGAAACCGCCTATTCCGGTCAGGAGACGGATGACGGGTTTTCCCTGAGCGGAATCGATTTCAATTATGGGGATACCGGGTACTGCTATAGCCTGCTTGACAGCAGCGATGAGCAGAGGATGTATATGGAAATACTTGAGGGGCTTCGGAACGTGGAGGAGTTTCCGGTCTCGACCCCCAGTACGGAAATGCTGGAAAAGGTATATTTCCACCTCCTTGCCGATCATCCGGAAATTTTTTATGTCTCAGGCTATGCCAGCACGGTCCAGACAATGAACGGGCTCCCCATCAGCTTAAAGGTCAGCCCGGATTACAGCATGAGCCGCGAGGACGTGGAAAAATATAAGTCCTCGGTGGAGGATATTGCCCGGGAGATTCTTGTCGGCGCGCCGGGTAACGGTACGGATTATGATTTTGTGAAATATATTTTTGATTATCTGATCCGGACTACGGAATATGAACTGGGAGCCGACCAGAACCAGAACATTCTCTCCGTCCTCATCAAGGGGAGAAGCGTGTGCAACGGCTATTCCAAGACCATGCAATACCTGCTGGGCCTTGGGGGCATAGAGTCCGTCACGGTATCCGGAGTCGCAGATGGGGAGCTTCATGCCTGGAATGTCGTGAAAATGGACGGGGCATATTATCAGTTCGATGTCACCTGGGGCGACGCGCTCAGCTCGGGAGAGGACGGATATGGGGATTATGTGAATTATGCCTATTTTGCCCTGACATCGGAGGAAATGGAGAGGGATCATCAGCCGGACGACACATTCCGGATTCCTTCCTGTACGGCTGCGGAGGGGAATTATTTTATAAAGAACGGGCTGTTTGTGGAAGGGGAGGACATGGAAAAACTTGCCCGTATATTTACGAGGGCACATTCGGCAGGACAAAGCTTCATCCAGTTCCGATGCTCATCTTCCGGGGTGCGTGAGTGGTGCCTTTCCGAGCTGGTATCGGAGGGGAAGCTGGGCCAGCTCCTTCCCGGGCTTACGGAATACAGATATGCCGTACAGGAAGCGCAGAATGTGCTTTGCTTTTTTATGGATTAAGGGCTTTTTTCGATGCGTAGTGGGATTTTGGAGGAGAATGTGATGAAAAAAAGAAATTATAAATCAAAGATGAAAGCATATTGGGCATGGGTGGTACTTTTCCTTTCGTTATGCATTGCCCCGGTCCGGGCATATGCGGCCTTTAACAGCATGAGCGAATTTGACAAGGTCGAGGTCTCGGATTCCGTGGTGACGGTGTATAATGTCGGGGATCTGATGGCTTCCGTGAAGGACAACGCGACGATCATCCTGATGCCCGGCACGTACAACCTTTCGGAATGGCTGCGGGGGGACGATGTCCAATCGCAGGACTCCTACACGTCCAAAAAAAAGGGCGCGTTCAGGATCTGGGAGGGGGCGGCCCTGTGCAATGTGAAGAATCTGACGCTTCTTTCCGCGGATGCCACGGAGCCGGCGGAGATCGTCAGTGAATCTGCCGCATGCAGCGTGCTGTCCCTCGCAAACTGTACGAACATCAGGCTGCAGGGCCTTCGCATGGGCCATATTCTGGAGCAGGGGACCTGCAGCGGCAGTGTGATCTATGTGGAATCCGGCAAGGATATTTTCATTGATGACTGCGACCTTTACGGCTGCGGAGCCTATGGGATCAGCACGTATCGTTCGAATAATATACATGTTTCAGGCGGGCGCATTCATGACTGTTCCTATGGCTGTATTGAAATCAATGAAACAAAGGATGTCGAATTCCTCCATACCCAGTTCCATGACTGCAGGGAGTATACGATGCTTGATCTGTGGGGCGGGAGCAGCGCGCTTTTCATTGGCTGCTCCTTCAGGAGGCTCGAGGGGAACATGGCCAGCGTGAACCAGTATTATGAGAATAATGATTACAAAATGTACTTTGTAAACTGCGCTTTCGATCACTCCGCCCTGTATTCCCTTGTGGAAAATCCGAACATGGGGGATTCCATCCGGATTTTGGATTGACAGCAACTTGATTTTTCAATATCCGCAACTGCCCGGGCAGTTGCGGATATTGAATTATAAATCTTAAACATACAGGTTCTTCCGCGGGGTTCCTTGTGCCGTGAAAACCTGAAATAAACTATGCATTATGCAAGGAGGAGTGTATTATGTTGAAAAATTTCGCAAAAGAGTCGGTGCCTGAGAAGGAGGAACTGAAAAAACAGTTGAAAGAAGAACGGACGCGGCTCCAGGGTTTCCAGATGCGGATCAAGGAAGCCAAGCTTCCCGTCATGGTCATGTTTGAAGGATGGGGGGCGGCCGGCAAGGGTTCCGTAATCAGCCAGGTCATCAAGAATATAGACCCGAGGTTTTTCCAGGTGGCCACGATGAGCGCGGATCCCACCGAGGAGCAGAGGCGCCTTCCTTTCCTGTACCGCTATTTTGTGGAAATACCTGAGGCGGGGAATTTCAAATTTTTTGATACCTGCTGGATGGAGGAGGTAACAAGCGGCGTCACGGCAGGCACCATTTCCGGCAAGGAATACGAGCAGAAGGTGGACAGCATCAACATGGCGGAACGGCAGCTTTGTGACAACGGGTACCTGGTGATGAAATTCTTCTTCCATATCGGGCGGAAGGAACAGAAGAGGCGTCTTGAGGAGCTTTGCTCTGAGAAGGATACGGCCTGGAGGGTGAGTTTCGCCGACCTCTGGGAAAACAAGCATTACGATGAATGCCTCGATGTTTACGACAGGTATCTGAAGGATACCAACCGTTCCACCGCGCCATGGTATATAATTGACGCGAAGGAGAGGAAATGGGCCGAGCTGCAGGTACTGCGTTTTCTGAACCAGGGCATTGACACCGCGCTTAAAAACAGGGCTCTGGCGGCACCGATCCGTCAAAACATCTTTCCCCTCAAAAAAATGCCTTTGCTTGAGGATGTCATTCTGGAGGGTAAGGAGATTTCCGATGAGGAGTACAAGGCCGAGCTTTCGGCGCTTCAGTCCGAGCTTCACTACCTGCATAACAAGCTTTATCGGAAGAAGATCCCCGTCATCATTGCCTATGAAGGGTGGGATGCCGCGGGAAAGGGCGGCAATATCAAGAGGATCACGGCCGCGCTGGATCCGCGGGGCTACATAGTGCACCCTATCGCGAGTCCGGAGCCTCATGAGAAGGCCAGGCATTACCTGTGGCGCTTCTGGAACCGGCTGCCGAAGACGGGCCACATCGCAATTTTCGACAGGACATGGTACGGCCGCGTCATGGTGGAGAGGCTGGAGGGCTTCTGCTCCGAAAACGACTGGCAGCGCGCTTACAACGAGATGAATGAATTTGAGAACGAGCTGCACCAGTGGGGCGCGGTCATCATCAAGTTCTGGGTGCATATTGATAAGGATACGCAGCTTGCTCGTTTTACCGAGAGGCAGAATACGCCGGAAAAACAGTGGAAGATTACGGAGGAGGACTGGCGTAACAGAGAGAAGTGGGACCTTTATGAGGAAGCCATTAACGAAATGATCCAGAAGACCAGCACGAACTTCGCGCCCTGGCACATTCTGGAATCCGTTGACAAAAAGTATGCCCGCATCAAGGCCCTGAAAATCGTGATTGAGGAAATCAGGAAGGCCTGCAAGAATTGACAAGCTTAATAGAATCATTTTATTGACACTTGATGGAATATTGATATTCAGGCTAAATGCGTTTATAATAGGAACTAACGCCATATTCATTTCCGGGCATAGGGAGGAAGGATGTATTTTTTCCTGTCCCGGCAAAGCCCGGGGATGGTATTAGTAATAAAAGCAACACAAAACAAGGATTTTTCCGTAGAAAGGAAGGTAATTTCTCATGAAACATCTCAGTCGCCGTGATTTCCTGAAGGGTGCCCTGGCAGCCGGCGCTGCCGCGGCCATGAGCGGCATTGCCCTTGCGGATGAAAAGCCTGAGGAGAAGGAAGAGGAGAAGAAGGAAGATTCCAAGGAAGAGGCAGAAGAGGAAAAGAAAGAGGAATCCAAGGAATCAGACAAGGAAACACATACCTTTGCGGACACAATCAAGTGGGACGCGGAATACGACGTCGTCGTGCTCGGCATGGGTGCTTCCGGCATGGTTGCCGCAAAGACCGCGGCCGATGAGAAGGCCCACGTGCTGATCGTTGAAAAGATGGAGGAGGGGCTTGCCGGCGGAAACAGCAAGGTCTGCGGCCAGCTTTTCGCTTTCGCGAACCATGATGTGGACGCGGCAAAGACCTATTACAAGCAGCTTGCCGGCGGCCGTGAACAACCCGAGGCATATATGGATGTACTTTGCGAGGCCATCGCGAATATGGACGACATCCTTGCGGACGAGTTCGGCTTTGATAAGGAGGAATTCGTTGACTGGACCGGGGTCAAGGTGGGAGATACCGACCTCGGCGCCATGAGCCCGGAATATCCGGAATTCGAGGGTTCTGACAAGATCGCCCTCTGGACCACTCATCAGGGAGTTTCCGATGGCTATCTCTTCCAGGGCTTCAAGCAGAACGTTCTTGACCGGGCGGATATGATCGATGTCTGGTATGAGACCCCGGCCACCGGCCTTATCCAGGATCCCGAGACGAAGACGGTGATCGGAGCCGTGGTCAGCCGCGAGGGGAAGACCATGAACGTCCGCGCCCTGAACGGCGTGATCATCACCACCGGAGGCTTCGAGGCGAATCCCGACATGGTGCAGCAGTATCTCGGCGTCATCAATTATGCCCCCCGCGGCGGCCAGTATAATACCGGCGACGGCATCAAGCTGGCGCAGTCCGTTGGCGCGGATCTTTGGCACATGACCTGCTATGAAGGCCTTTTCGGCCTTGGCAGCGTGACCTGGCCCGTGGAAATCGGAACGCCCTGCGCGCAGCCCGCTACCCTGGCCCAGAATGCCCTGAATACCGGCGCCTGCATCCTGGTCGGCACCGATGGGAACCGTTTCGTGAATGAATCCGAGACGGTACGTCACGGCCATCTCTATGAAAACGGGATATGGGAGAACCCTACCTTCCCGGAGAAGGTCTATGTGATCTATGACGAGAAGCAGTTCGAGCTTGTCAAGGAGGGCGGCCTGATTGAGGAGCCGTACATTGACGAGATGAAGGAATATGCTTCCATCAAGGAGCTGGCAGAAGGAATCGGCGCGAAGGAAGACGCCCTGAAGGCTACGATCGAGAATTTCAACAAGTTTGCGGAAGACGGCGTTGACTATAAGTGCGGACGCGAGTCCCAGTACATGCGCGCCTTTGAGGGCGACAAGTATTACGCGATGTATGTTGTCCAAGGTCTCTTGAACACGCAGGGCGGCCCCCGCAGGAATGAGAAGGCGGAGATCCTTGACGTGAACGGAAAGCCGATCCCGAACCTTTACGGGGCAGGAGAGTGCGGCGGCATTACGGCCTGCATGTATCAGGGCGGGACGAATATCGCGGAGTGCATCACCTTTGGCCGCGTGGCTGGCAAAAACGCTGCCGTCAAGAAGGACGAGCTCCCCGCATTTGAAGGCACAGCCGTGGAATCCGAGCCCGCGAAGCCCGGCGAGATCACGGACCTCAACAAGGAGAAGGAATACGAGACCGAGGACAATGAGTACGTTACCAGCGGCAAGGGCATGATGGGCGACGTCACTGTCAAAACGACCATCGAGGACGGCAAGGTTACCAAGGTGGAAATCCTTGAGGAGACCGAGACGCCGAATATCGGCGGAGAAGCCCTGAAAGAGCTGCCTGAGAAATTCGTAGGCGTTTCTTCCGACAAGGAAGTCGACGCGGTCGATGCGGTCAGCGGCGCCACGATCACCACAAATGCCCTGAAGGAAGCCATCAAGAAAGCCCTGGAGCTTGCAAAATAAGGCTGAATAGTTTCGATAATTTTTAAAAAATTTATAAAGAACTCTATAAGAAATTTGATGAGCCAGGATTCAGGGAACAGCCTGAGGAAACGCCGATTTAAGTGTTTCCGGCACTGAAACGCGCCGCGGCAAATTTCCTTTGCGTTTTTGTGTTCATCATAAGGAAATGAAATTGTCAGAAGGCACTTCGTTACCGGTAGAGATACCGGTGACAGAGTGCCTTTTTGAATGCGGACGATGCTTTTCCACACATGTTCAGCTTTTCCCTGATTTTTCCAATAGCAATCTGTACATGCCATATTTTTCTGCCGGGATTTTCAGCACGGACATGGTCTTTTCCATGCCAAATCCAAGGCTTTCCATGATATCTTTTATATGAGTGACCGTGGTCTCCTCCCGGCCCTCTTCCCGGCCCTGCTCCCGGCCCTCCTCCCGGAACATTTCCATCGTTTCCGCTTCGTTATATTCAGTAAGGCACATGTCTTTCACCTCCGCTTTGTGTGCCAGGAGAAATTCCCTGATCAGGAAATCTTCCGGCATATCGTCTATTGCCTTGTCAATGGCAATGCCTATCTCCAGGCCGTCGTTTTCGGCACTGCCGTCTTTCATGTGTATAGCGAGAGCGTCCATTCCTTGTTTTCCTCACGCCCGAAGATGAAGCTGAACAGCCTGGATTTGTATTCCGTGTTTCCCCGGATTCTCAGACGTTCCTCCAGCTCCCGAACCCGACGGGAAAGCTCTTCATATGATGGCTTTTGCCGCTCCTTCATTCCGAAACGACACCCCCTTATAAATTCCCTCGTTTCCACCGTATGGTTTTATCATAAGACAAATCAAACAGGGATTCAAGTGTGGAATGAATGAGATGCCGAGCGTGATTAAAAACGTGTTACAATTCACATTTCACACTTCTACACTCTTGCCAATAGTACTAATTTCCCTGCCAGGAATCCGTGGGAGGAGTGGCTTGTGGGCATGGAAAATTACATATACATCAATCAATGGAAAATCAGGAAGTCTGAACAGTAACAAAAACACTGGAGGGAAGTCACATGAAAATGCGGCTTTTTATGTTGACAAAACACTATAATCGCTAAAATTTGCACATAATTATGGAAATATTTCTTTAACAAAAGAATGCTTTATGCTATAATATTATCCATGCATACAAGGAGGGAAAGACCTTGCTGATTAATCTACGCACGTATCCAACAGAAAAAGTATTGGATATTTTACTGAAAGACCGCACAACAGGCCAGAACATCATATGGGCCACGGACGCATATCAGGAACATGGCTTTTCTGGCCGCAAGCAGATCACAAAAACAGACCTGCTCGGCCTTGACGCCGTCCTGCTGCAGCCCCGCATTGAAAAGGCTCTGGAAGAACAGCAGGCGAGAACCAGAAAGAAGGCGGAGGTGTTTACGCCTGTATGGCTCTGTAATCAGATGAATAATTACGTGGATGAGGAGTGGTTCGGAAGAAAGAATGTTTTCAACACAGAATTTGGCCATGAATGGCTTACAACGAATGAGAATATTAAGTTCCCTGAGGGAAAGACATGGACGCAGTATGTGAATTCCAACCGTCTGGAAATAACATGCGGAGAGGCGCCTTTCCTTGTGTCAAGATACGACGCGGCCACAGGAGATCTCATCCTGCCGCCAAAACGTAGGATCGGATTACTTGACCGGAAGCTCCGTATTGTGAACGAAAACACAAAAGAAATAAAAACCTGGAAGACATGGGCAACAAAAGCGTTCCAGTCTATATATGGCTACGAATATCAGGGAGACAGCCTCCTCATCGCAAGGATCAACCTTCTGATGACATATGTCGATTATTATGAGGATCGCTGGGAGAAGAAGCCGGACTTGAAAACGCTGAGGAATATTGCGGAAATCATCAGTTGGAACATCTGGCAGATGGACGGGTTAAAAGATACGGTGCCGCTGGGAAGGCCGGCGGTAGAGACCGAGCAGATCACTCTTTTCAATATGGATGAAGCTGGGGCGGATGATGTAAATGAAGCACAGCTTTGCGTAATCAGAGATTGGAAGAGGAAGAAAGACATTGTTTTTAAGGATTTGAAAAAAGAGGGGGAATAAAATGGTACCGCAGGAAAGCAAATTGCTAAAATTATTATCAAACAATGATGTAACCTTCTTCATCCCTCCCTATCAGAGAAATTACGAGTGGACAGAAGAACAATGCCAGGTCTTTCTTGATGATGTGAAGAAAACAAGCTTCAACAACCTTAACGGAAAGGAAGTTGAACATTTCTTCGGATCAATTACATACTTCCAGGATGAAACTCCATTTGGACAGCCGAACAAACTTGTATTGATTGATGGACAGCAAAGGATAACGACAACAATGCTCTTTCTTGTTGCGTTACGGGATATTCTTGAGGATAAAGATTTAAAGGCCTTCATAGAAAACAAATACTTGAAAAATCAAAGCGCTGCCGGAGACGGCGAATATAAGATAAAGCTGAAACAAGTAGAGACAGATTGGAATGTCTATAAAAATATCGTATTAGGCGAACCGATCAGTGATTCGGAAAAGGAATCACCAGTTTATCGTAATTACAAATATTTCCAAAATAAGCTGAAAGAATACAAGGAAAACGGAAACGATCTTGGCGCCCTTGTAGACAAAGGAATCAACAAATTCAGTGTAATAACGATTGAACTTGAACCAAGAAAAAATTCATGGGAAAGCCCGCAGGAAATCTTTGAGTCAATGAATTCGTTGGGCAAACCGCTTTCCCTGGCGGATCTTGTGCGTAATTATCTGCTGCTCGGGCTTGACGCAGACACTCAGACAAAGCTTTACAATAAGCATTGGATGCATATTGAAAAAACCGTGCCCCATAAAGTTTCAGATTTTATCAGGGACTATATGCAGTGCATGGCAAAAAAGCCTTTTCCAAAAGCATATGAATCGAATTACAAAGAGCTTTACAGTTCTTTCAAAAAATTATTTGATGGATTGGAAGCGAGCGGTTTAATGGAAAGCCTTTCTGAATACTCCAATATTTATGCCTGCATTATCGGTGATGCTAAATCCGGAAGTACGCGGATTGATACAATACTGGCTGATTTAAGACGAATCAATGTCACAACGGCTTATTCTTTCATTATGGCATTGCTGTACGAATGGAAACACGGTTCATTTTTGGAAGATGACGCCGCAAATATACTTGATGTTTTTAAGATTTATTGCTTTAGAAGACGCCTTTTGGGGATCACTTCGGCAGAAAATAAAAACTTTCCAATGCTGACGAACAAAATCATTGATTTGAAACGCGCAGACAACAAAAAAGTAAAAATGTTTGAAATACTGGCAAATCAGGAAAGCAATACGCGGCTTCCAAATGACATTGAAGCCGCACGCATATTGGAAACCATGAATTTCTTTAATTTCAAACATTGCAAGCTGTTTTTATCCATGATTGAAGAGAAGCTGACAAAAAGCAGACCGGATCAAAACGACAAAAAACTCCAAATTGAGCACATTATGCCTCAAAAATTAAACGACAGGTGGAGGGACGATTTGGGTCAGAAGGCAGATGACATACATCAGACTTATGTAAATAATATCGGAAACCTGACGCTGATAAGGCATAATCAGGAACTTGGACAAAAACCATTTTCCGAGAAAAAAGAAGTCTATGAAAACAACGCAGGCCTTCAGATTGCAAGAACGGAAATTACGAACAATGACGAGTGGAATGATGAAGCCATAAAGAAAAGAATGAGATGGATGATTGATTTTCTTTTAAATGAAGTATTGCCGATACCGGATGAGATGCGGCGCCGTAATAATTTCTCCGTAAAGGAACATAAGGGACTGTCTTTTGTGGATCTTCAAATCGTTGATTCGTACATTGATTTTATTGCCGACCCGAACATCAGGGCAAAAGTAATCTCTGACAAGGAAGTGGAATTTGAGGGGAAGAGATGGAGGCTGTCACCCTTAACTAGAGAACTCCAGGTTAGACGAGGAACAGTAAGCGTGTCAGGATCATACCAGGGAGCACAATACTGGGAATATGACGGCATGAAGCTTGCCGATATTATGTGAAAGGAGAATTAAAAATATGAGTGAACATATATTTGATTTTATAATTGGCAATCCGCCGTATATGGAAACGACAGAATCAGAAAGCACGAGAATGCCACCACTATATAACATTTTTATGGATGAGGCATATAAAGTAGCAGATGCAGTACAACTTATTACACCTGCACGATTTTTATTCAATGCTGGTTATACACCAAAACCATGGAATGAAAAAATGTTGAATGACGAACATTTCAAGGTGGAACTTTATGAAGCTGATTGCACAAAGGTATTTCCAAACACTGACATAAAAGGCGGCATAGCAATTACCTATCGAGACGATAATAAAACTTTTGGTGCCATAGGAACGTTTACAAAATTCCAGGAATTAAATGCGATTTTAAAGAAGGTCAGGGCCATTTCCACGCAATTCTTAAATGAAATCATTTCTTCACCATTAAACTATACAGTCTCGAAATTAATGAAAAGCGAACATCCAGAATTAGTGGATAGATTACGGACAAGTGCATTTACAGCTCTCGCTCCAATATTTTTTGAGAAGTTACCAAAAGATGGTAGCAATTATATAGAAATGATTGGACTTTTGTCTTCAAAACGTGTGAAACGTTATATCCGTCGTGATTATATAAATGACGGTACGGGAGCTCTAGATAAATACAATGTGCTGATATCTAAAGCAAATGGAGCGGGGGATTTCGGAGAAACACTGTCACAAGATATCATTGCCGAACCTGGAACGGCATATACACAAACATTTATTGGCATTGGCGCATTTGATACAAAAATTGAAGCAGAAAATGTCAGCAAGTATATAAAATGCAAATTCTGCAGAGCAATGCTTGGCGTATTGAAAATCACACAAGATTGTCCGGGCCCAAAGTGGAAGTACGTCCCTCTCCAGGACTTCACCCCTTCCTCCGACATTGACTGGTCCAAATCCATCCCGGAGATTGACCAGCAGCTTTACAAAAAGTACGGCCTTACCGATGAGGAGATAGAATTCATTGAGACTCATGTGAAGGAGATGAACTGAAATGTCCGAGCAGAACACACCGAATATTAAATCATTCGCGAAGGTCGAGCCGATGATCTATGCTTATGACACGCCGGGAGTGTCATATCATGACGGCTGGATCAAAATCGGTTATACGAATAAGCAGACCCCCGAGGCACGTATCAGACAGCAGACACAGACGGCGGATATTACAACGCGCCTTTTGTGGAAGGGGATTGCAAGATATACGGATAATTCCGGTGAATCCTTCACGGATAAAGAATTCCATGCGTTCCTTGAAATTGACAAAGGGGTTGAAAGAAGGGACGGAGGAGGGACAAATCAGCCGGAATGGTTCAGGATTGAAGCCTCTCAATCCCTGCTGTATTTTAATGAGTTTGCCGGAAGAGGGACTGTGACGCAGTCGTCAAAGAGAAATACTTACACATTGAGGGCCGAGCAGGAAGCGGCAGTGGAGATGACGAAGGCCTATTTTGAGAAAGGCGGAAAGGAATTCCTGTGGAACGCCAAGCCTCGTTTTGGAAAGACGCTGACTGCGTATGACCTTGTATGCAGAATGGGCTTTCAGAATGTGCTGATCGTCACGAACAGGCCATCTATCGCGAACGCATGGGCGGAGGATTTCCAGAAATTTATTGGCTGGAAAGCACCTCTTTGCTTTGTGTCCGAAAACGATTCCTTAAAGGATAAGCCGGGGGTATTGAGCCGGGAGGAATACAAGAAGCGCATGAACGCAGCAGCAGAAGACGAGCAGAAGGGCATGATTGCTTTTGAGTCGCTGCAGGGTCTTAAAGGTTCCTCTTATTTTGGCGGGAAGTTTGACAAGCTCGAATGGATGGCCAAAGAATACAAGGATAATAACTTTGTCGTTCATCATGGAATCAAGTTTGATCTGCTGATCATTGATGAAGCACAGGAAGGCATCGAGACCATTCGCACTGAGCGAGCGTTTGATAACATCAATCGGGATCATACGCTGTACCTGTCCGGCACTCCATTCAAGCAGCTTGCGTCCGCAAAATTTTCTGCCGACCAGATCTTCAACTGGTCCTACGCTGACGAACAGGAACGGAAGGCAGAATGGGATGGTGAGGGGTACAATCCTTATGAACCGCTGCCGTCCCTTGCCATGTACACCTATCAGATGTCCGATATGATCCGTGACAAGATCAAAAACTCCGAGGATTTCACGGATTACGCCTTTGACCTGAACGAATTTTTTGCCGTGGATGAGCAAGGGAAGTTTTATCACGAAAAGGAAATCAAACGATTCCTGCAGGCATTAAGCACGCAGGAAAAATATCCGTTCTCAACGCCGCAGCTTCGGAAGGAACTGTCACATACATTATGGTATTTGAACCGCATCGCAAGTGTTGAGGCACTGGAAAAGCTGCTGAAAGCGGATCCGGTATTTGGCGAGTATTATATCGTGAAGGTCGTGGGAGACGGAAGCTCAAACTATGAAGATGAAGATGAGGATAACGATACGGCCAGGAAGAATTTCGACAGGGTAAAGAATGCCATCGCGGCCCATGAGAAAACGATTACGCTGACCGTCGGGCAGCTCACGGTCGGAGTGACGGTGCCGGAATGGTCCGCGGTCCTGATGCTCTGTAACTTAAAGAGCCCTTCATCTTATATGCAGGCGGCATTCCGGGCGCAGAATCCCTGCATGTTTACCGTAAACGGAGAGACGTTCCAGAAGGAAACCTCCTATATCTTTGACTTCGACCCGGCAAGGACGCTCATTATTTTCGATGAATTCGCGAATAATCTTGGCGCTGCAGTGAAGACGACGGAAGACCGAAAGGCAAACATCAAAAGGCTCCTGAACTTCTTCCCGGTCATCGGGGAGGATGACGAGGGAAGGATGATCGAGCTTGACGCGGCACAGGTCCTTTCCATTCCAGGGAAACTGAAATGCCAGGAAGTCGTGCGGGCCGGCTTCATGTGCAATTATCTTTTCAATATCGGCAACGTGTTTAACGCTTCCGCTGCCGTCATGGACATTGTGAAAAAGCTTCAAACTGCTCAGGAGGAAAAGAAAACCCGGAACGACGCGGCACTTGACAACGACATTTCGGTAGATGAAAACGGCGATGTAAAGGTGCCGGAAGAAATCGTAATCGGCCAGGCAAATAAATTCTTTGCGGACAAGATCTACGACGAAAGCGACATTATTGCAAAGACAGAATACCTGCTGGAAGAGGACTCCAGGGCGCCTGAAGCAATCGATACACAAATGAAAAAGATCGCGGACTCGGTAAAGGATGCCGTGAAGGAACGTATGAAGCCAGTCATGGATGAATATGATCCGAAAAAGGCGGCAAAGAACCGTATCGAATCGCAGATAGAGAAGGACATTGAAAAGACTTTCCGGAAAATCGCGGATGACTACCGGCAGGAGGAGGCGATTGCGAAGGCGGCTCTGGAACGGTCACGGCAGTCAGCAAAGACTGAGGTTGAGGTGAAGAAGGCGGACGAAGCTTACGAATCCAGGATGCAGGGATTGCTGGACGAGATCGTGACAGCCGCACAAAATACAATCAAACAAACGATCGATGAAAAGCCAGTCGAGGTGATTGAGCAGCTTGAAAAGAACAAGCTGGAGGCCGCGAAACATGAGACGGAAGAGGAAGTGCGCGCCCATCTGCGCGGTTTCTCCCGGACAATACCGAGCTTCATCATGGCTTATGGAGATGACAGGCTGACCCTGGCTAATTTCGATAAATATGTTAATAATGCTGTATTCATGGAAGTGACCGGCATTGGGATCGATGACTTCCTGTATTTGAGGGATGGGGGAGACAGGATTGACCCGGTTACGGGAAAGATGGAACACTGGGAAGGGCATCTCTTCGATGAAACAGTTTTCAATGATTCTATTAAGGAATTCCTGAACAAAAAACGGGAGCTGGCTAACTATTTCGATGAGTCGCAGAAAGAGGATATTTTCGACTACATCCCGCCGCAGAAAACGAACCAGATCTTCACGCCGAAGCGGATCGTAAAGCAGATGGTCGATATGCTGGAAGAAGAGAACCCGGGGTGCTTCGATGATCCGGATAAGACCTTCGCGGACCTTTACATGAAGTCCGGGCTTTATGTGTCAGAAATCGTCAAAAGGATATATCAGTCAGAGAAGATGCGGGAAATCTATCCGGACGGTCACGCACGGCTCAAACATATTTTTGAGAAGCAGGTATACGGGCTTGCTCCGACAGAAATCATCTACCGGATCGCCGTGAATTTCATCCTTGGCTTCGATGAGAAGACGGAAATCAAAAACCATAACTTCCGAATGGCCGACACCCTTGTATATGCGAAGGAAGGGAAACTGGAAGAGTTTTTACGAGGGGAATATGGGATTTAATGGATGAATAAGTATCCGATATTCAATTATTCGCATGATGAATGCCATTTATGGGAAAAAGTCATTCTCTTGATCGATGAATACGATGTCCTCTCTTGAGAAAGCAAGTGAGAAAGATACAATAAACGATCTTATTGATACGATGTTGAATGGGGACAAAGATCGTGCTACTGAGATAGTATCCGAATGGAAGCAGGCCAGGGTAAAACTTTTTAAGCAGTAATTTGCAAAAGTTCGTTTTTATGTGAGAGGAGAGGCATTTAGGAGTAATCCCGAATGCCTTTTTTAATATAAGCCGACAGGCAGAAGGAAGGCTGAAAAAATAGACCTACGAAACCTTGATATAGCGACAAGTTTCTTAGAGGCGTTGAAAAGTTCTTCATGCTTACGTTCAGCTTTTCCCTGATTTTTCCAATAGCAACCTGTACATGCCATATTTCTCTGCCGGGATTTTCAACACGGACATGGCCTTTTCCATGCCAAATCCAAGGCTTTCCATGATATCTTTTATATGAGTGACCGTGGTCTCTTCCCGGCCCTCTTCTCGGCCCTGCTCCCGGCCCTCCTCTCGGCCCTGCTCCCGGCCCTCCTCTCGGCCCTCTTCTCGGCCCTCCTCCCGGAACATTTCCATCGTTTCCGCTTCGTTATATTCAGTAAGGCACATGTCTTTCACCTCCGCTTTGTGTGCCAGGAGAAATTCCCTGATCAGGAAATCTTCCGGCATATCGTCTATTGCCTTGTCAATGGCAATACCTATCTCCAGGCCGTCGTTTTCGGCACTGCCGTCTTTCATGTGTATAGAGAGAGCGTCCATTCCTTGTTTTCCTCACGCCCGAAGAGGAAGCTGAACAGCCTGGATTTGTACTCCGTGTTTCCCATGATTCTCAGACGCTCCTCCAGCTCCCGAACCCGGCGAGAAAGATCTTCATATGATGGCTTTTGCTGCTCCTTTATTTCCAAACGGCACCTCCTTGCTGAATCCCTTTGAGATACAATCCCCTTGTTTTCACCGTATGGCTTTATCAGAAGACAAACCAAACAGGGATTCAAGTGTGGAATGAATGAGATGCCAGACGTGATTATAAACGTAGAAGGGAAGTCTCATGATAATGTGTGGGGTTATGTTGTTGAAGCCCTATAATCGATAATATTCACACATAATTATGGAAATCATTCCAGAAAGAAACCTCCTGCATCTGTGACTTCGACTCGGCAAGGAAGCTCATTTTTTTCGATGAATTTGCGAATAATATTGGCGCTGCTGCGAGGGCAACGGAAGACCACAAGGCAAACATTAAACGGTTCCTTCACTTCTTCCAGGTTCATCAGAGAAGATGATGAGGGAAGGATGATCAAGCCTGACGCGGCACAGGTCTTTTCCATTGTAAAGAAGCTGAAATGCCAGGAAGTTGTGCGGGCCGGATCCATGTGCAGCTACCTTTTCAACACAACATCCTTTCTATGACACTGGGTGAGATGATCCCTGTGCATTGGCACAGGGATTACGAGAGCAAAGAAAATCTGGGTTTTAAAGCTTCATATCCCCCTCGCGGATCCAGCCAAGCTTCCGGCAGATCGCGTCAAATATCAGGGATAACACTGCGGGAAGCAGGAAGGAGATGAGGAAGAGCCCGGCCCAGTCCATGGGCGTGATGGAGGCTTTCGCGCCGTTCGCAATGTCCTGGATCCATCCGGTGTAAACTCCGATCTGCCCGACCAGCCCGCAGGTGCCCATGCCCGAGGAGACGGGGGCGCCGTTCATTTGCAGCCGGAAAATGCAGGTGGCGATGGGACCCGTCACTGCGGAACAAAGGGTCGGGGGGATCCAGATCCGGGGGTTCCGGATAATGTTTCCCATCTGCAGCATGGAGGTTCCTATGCCCTGGGAGACCAGCCCGCCCCAGCGGTTTTCCCGGAAGGAGATGACGGCGAAGCCCACCATCTGGGCGCAGCATCCCGCCACCGCCGCTCCTCCCGCAAGACCCTGAAGGCCGAGGGCGGCGCAGATGGCCGCGGACGAGATAGGGAGCGTCAAAGCCATGCCGACAATGACGGAGACCAGGATCCCCATGAAGAAAGGAGCCAGTTCCGTAGCCCACATGATGAGCCCGCCGACAGACATGGCCGCTTTTCCGAGAGGCGGAGCGATCAGCCAGGAGAGGAAGATGCCCACGCCAATGGTGACAAGGGGGGTCAGAAGGATGTCTATCTTCGTTTCCCCGGAAACGGCCTTCCCGCACTCCGCCGCGAGAATGGCGACGAAGAGCACGGCCAGCGGCCCGCCCGCCCCTCCCAGGGCATTCGCGGCAAAGCCCACGGATATCATGGAGAAGAGCACGAGAGGGGGGCATTTCAGGGCATAGCCGATGGCGGCGGCCATGGCCGGCCCGCTCATGGCGGAGGCAATGCCGCCCACGGTATACTGTACATCCCCGATGGAAGCCACAGGCTTCAAAAGAAAGGGGATCTGGAACTGCGTTCCGGCCGTATTAATGATTGTTCCGATCAGCAGGGAACAGAAAAGCCCCTGCGCCATGGCACCCAAAGCGTCAATCCCGTAACGCTTTAAGGATATTTCGATATTTTTCTTCTTCAAAAACTGCTGCAGCTTGTTCATGACTCACATCTTCCCCGGATTCATCCCCGGATTACCCTTAAATCGCCGAAGGGCTGTTCAATCATTCCATATGATTCCATTACTTAACCACAAAGGGACGCACGTAGAATGGCATGATATCCTTGATGGCTTCCCCGGCCTCTTTGGCCCGGGCTGAAAGGAGGGCTACCGGCCGGCCGTTCCCGAAATCCTTTGCGATGAGACCGATGTTTCCGAAGCTCGGCTGCATCTTGTGAATATGGTTGACTATGATAACATAGCTGGTCTGTCCGTTGATCTCCGCCTGCAAAAGGTAAGCGGCAGAAATGTTGGAATCGCCCCGCATATATTCCTTCAGGGCGTCCAGCATTTCCTCGTAATTCCCATCCGGTTCCTGAAACTCCACAGGGGCCTTGATTTCCTCGGCCTCCTGGTCAAAGGATTCCGCATGGAGGAGGCGGGCCGCGTCGGAAATCAGCTTGCGCCCGACGATGAAATTGTCAGAGGCAGGGTTGATGACGAAGCCGGCAATGCGGGGATCCCCTATGGACATGCCGGCAATCTTCTGAAAGGAGAGGAGAGCGTACTTCTCCTTCCTCTGGCTCCATAAATGCGCTTTTTCCTTTGAGGTGAAAAAGGCGTAATATTGGTGCTTTTCCTTGTCGGAAATGATGGCAAAGGCGGGACGGGCATCCTTCCCGTTTCCGACCGTCCGCATGGGAGCATAAAACTCCGCGTTGTGGGCCAGTTCATCAAGGAAAAGATTCAACGTTTCTTCGTTTTGTGTCTTTTTCAATTCATCAATTGCCGACAGCAGGTTCAGATTTTTCTTTTCAGTATAATCAGCCATGATTTATACAACTCCTCTAATAAAGTGTTAAAGCGTTAAAGCGGTTTTTTGGCGATTAAATTGCCGACAAAAAGGATATCCTGCTTTGTGTTCCCCAAAATAGCGTTCTATTCCTTCCGCAACGGCCTTGCTGTTTAATTCCTCCGCATCCTTCATGAGCTGCAGAGAGTTCTTCATGAACCGGACAAGCTCGGTCATCCCGCTTTGCGGATCCAAAAGATCCCTGAAAATTTTGCGGAGCTCCAGGTTTGGTATTCTGGCGAAAACGGAATCCGGATCCCGACCAAAGTTTTGAGACTATTCGGGATAGGATCACATTGATTTTCCATTCGGATGAAAGATCAAGATTGGGAAAAATATTTAATGCCTCGTCTTTCAGTTCTTTTTCAACGTAATCCCGGATATTTTTCGATACAGGCATGTCAGAGAAGAGAACGGCCATATCCAGCCGGATCACAATGTACTTGTTTAAATGTTTTTTGTAGGATGGATCTTTTGAAATTGACGTCCCGTCAAAATACGTGCTGGAATCACAGCTTTCGTCATAATAGGAATACAAAGTTCGAAAATGCCAGGTTTTTCCGCTTCTGCGCGACAAACTGAGACAGATCAGGTTATCGCCATTATCAATTTGTCTGTTGATTTCCCCAATGAGGGCTGTGCGATCCACATAACTTTTCTTTGACGATATTTTTTTGAAAGGGAGATTTCCCGGCTGAAAGTATAATCCCATATGAATATCCTCATATGAATATTTCGGTTGCTGAAAAATAAGTCATTAAATATACAAAATCAATTATCGCAAAAATACGCCATTTCCGTAAAATAAAACCCTATTCACAAAAAAAATCCTCCGGAACATAATTCCCGGAGGATCCTGACAGGGCTACCTGGATTCGAACCAGGAAATGACGGAGTCAGAGTCCGTTGCCTTACCGTTTGGCGATAGCCCTTTAATTTCGCTGGCTTGATTATATTACTCATTTTGTCGTGATTTGTCAAGCGTTTTTTACTATTCATCCGTATTCATCTGTATCGCTCAAAATTGCTCAAAATCGTGCTCATAATCGCTTGAATATGAGTTTGTATTTCTTTGAAAAGTAACAAAAAATCGTATTGACAGTTCTTTTGGACAAAAAATTGTTAATATTTAAGAAAAAAATGTCGATATATTTTTATATATGTGTATACACGGGTAACTGCCATCAGCCATTTTTTTGTTGAAAATTTCAAAAAAATTGTTTAATCTGATAGGATGGAAATAAAGAAAGATGGCTTTTCACATGAAGCATTTATATTGGCGTATCGAGTACGGTAAGCAGGAGATGAATAGGGCGCAGAATAGTTACATGCATACAATAATTTTATTATTTTAAATTACCCGGAATGGCACAGGCAGTGTTTGAGAAAAGGTATTTGGAAATCTGAAAAGAAGGGAGACAGGGGTTATGAAGCGGTCGTTTGGAGTCATAATGAAAAGGATGCTTGCATTTACTTTGGCAAGCTCCCTAATAGGTAGCTCTGTGAGTTATGCTGCGGAGTCTATGGACGTTGTGAGGCAGTCTTCCGTAGATGCGGAGGGTTGTCTGTCTGTTGAAGAGGATTCTGAAGGACTGGCGGCGGATCTCCTGTCTGTTGAAGAGGATTCTGAAGGACTGGCGGCGGATCTCCTGTCTGTTGAAGAAGATTCTGAAGGACTGGCGGCGGATCTCCTGTCTGTGGAAGAAGATTCTGAAGAACTGGCAGAGGATCAGCAAGGCCTCAGGGAAGAGATCGGATCCGATGATGCAGTAGATTTAGAAGATGTGGCTTTTGCTGACGGGGAATCCTTTGCTTCGGATGAGGAAACGGAGACATTGCCTGAAAAAGAACAGGATGCTGACGATGAGGCCGACATTGCCCTGGAAGACAGTCTGGAGACGGGAAAGGATTCCGATGGGGAGGACCCTGTGTCTGACGATGAGGATACAGATGTAGAAAAAGAAATAGAATCAGAAGCAGGTGATCCTCTTGCTAATGAAAATGATAAAACAGATGATGCCTGGGCAGAGGATGAAATGGATGCGGAATCCAACGACGAGATGAACGTGGAATCCGACGACGAGATAGACTCGGAATCCGACGTCGAGATGGAATTGGAATCCGACGATGAAATAGACTCGGATTCCGACAACGGGATGGACTTGGAATCCAATGATAAGATGGACGCGGAATCCAATGATGAGGACATCGTTGACACGGAGGAAGACGGTAAGACTGACTCAGATGAGCAGGAAACGGCTTTGGATGAAAGTGCCCGTACAGATGACCATACGGAAGACAATACCGGGTCTGCTGCCGATACAGATTTGGAAGCGGAGGCTGAAAAGTCTGATACTGACAACGATTCAAATCTCAATGAAGAATTCGGTATGACCGAAAAATCCGATACGGATGGAGAGCCTGAAACTGTCGAAAAATCCGATACGGATGAAGAGCCTGAAACTGCCGAAAAATCCGATACGGATGGAGAGCCTGAAACTGCCGAAAAATCCGATACGATTGAAGAACCTGATACAGAGGAAGATTCCAAAATGAACGGAGATTCCGCCATTGCCGAAAATTCCGATACGGATGAAGAGTCCGACATGACCCAAAAATCCAGTATTGATGAAGAATCCGGCATAATAGATGAAGAATCCAGCGAAATAGATGAAGAATCCGATACGGATGGGGAGTCCGCACCTTTTGACGAGGAAGCCGTTCTTCTGCAGGAAGAAAGCGGAGAAATAGAAAGCATAGAGACAGAAAACGGAAAGGAAGAAGGGATAGTCGAAGTCGACGCGGAGTTCGTAACGGTACGGAATGTGGACCTTGCGGACAGTGACGAGCTTTTCGAGGAATATCTGGAGAGCCTGATGTATCCGGAGGAAGAAGCCGTCCTGCAGGAGGACAGGGGTGAGCTCCTCGGAGAGACAGATCACGCAATCTATGAGTATTTGAAGGCGGGGATAATGGAAATTGCCTCCGGGCAGAGGGATTCGTCCGAATTCACGATCTCCACAAAGGATTTTTTCGGACAGGAAAAATTCACGCCGAAGGATCTTGGGGTGGATCCGGCCCTTGTCGATGGCGACATCAGTTCGGAAGCTGTTGCCGCCTTGCAGGAGAGGCTTTCCTGGCACCCCGTGGCCATAGTGCGCGCCCTTCTTCTCGATCTCCCCTATGAGTTTTACTGGTTTGACAAGACAAAAGGCTATTCCTATTCGACCGGAGTGAGTTGCAGTTACTCCTATAGCGTGGAAGATCAAATAGTTACTTCCATCACCCCCGGAAATCATTCGATTTCCTTCAGCGTATCCTCTGATTACAGCCAGAGCGGGGAGAGGGGGACATATCTGCCGAGCATGGAAAAAACGGGGGCGGCCAGCCAGTCGGTGGCGTACGCGCGGGATATCGTGGATGAGGCCGTTTCCATGTCCGATTATAATAAGTTGGTCCATTACCGCGAGAGGATCTGCGAGGAGACCTCCTATAATCATGACGCGGTAAATAACAATGCGCCCTATGGCGACCCCTGGCAGATCATCTATGCCTTTGACAAGGATCCTGAAACGAAGATCGTCTGTGAGGGCTATTCCAAGGCCTTTAAATATCTTTGCGACCTGACGAAATTTAGCTCCAACAAGATTGAGTGCTACCTTGCCACCGGCACGATGAACGGGGGAACCGGGGCCGGAAATCATATGTGGAACGTGATCCACATGAATGATGACAAGAATTACATGGTGGACGTGACGAACTGCGACGAAGGCAGCATTGGCGCGGACGACCGCCTGTTCCTTGTGGGTTATAAGTCCGGATCACTGGGCAGCGGGTATGTTTTCGGCTGGGACAGCTATCAGGTTGGGAATCTAATTTATTCTGCCGCCAGCATTACTTATACCTATGATGATTTCACCAGGGAGAAGTTTTCAGACGAGGAGCTGACCCTTTCCTCGGAGGATTACGACCCCTCATACCAGGAACAGGAAAACCCCTCGGGGAATCCCTGCGGCGATAACTGCACCTGGGTTCTGGAGAATGGCGTCCTTACGATCAGCGGCACAGGAACAGTTGTTAAGGGCGGATGGGACAAGGAGGCTGTAACGAGCCTTGTGATTGGGGACGGGATTACGGAAATCAGCAGCAACACCTTTGAGGGATGCGCCGCGCTTGAAACGGCCACCTTCCCCGCCTCCCTTTCGACTGTCGGAAAGGCCGCTTTCTCATCCTGTGGCGCGCTTGCGGATATCCATTATCAGGGAAGCAAGTCGGGTTGGGACGGCATTACGATAAATAATGATGAAAATGCCAATACGGTGCTTTATCAGGCGACAATTCATTGCCAGGATGGCGATATAGGGCTTTTCAAAGTCTTCTTCCATGCTAATGACGGCAGGGATGAAGATATTGTGGAGGAGCTTTCACTTGCGAGGGGGCATAATGCCATTAAGCTTCCGTCCGGCCCGGAAAACGCGAAAAGGATCTTCCAGGCCTGGTGCACGAAGGAATCCGAAAGCGCGGACGGCGCGGCACGCTTTGCAGAGAATGACACGGAGTATAATGAATTTTATCCCGACCAGTATACAGATGCGGATGGAAAATTGCACCTTTATGCCCTTTGGCAGATGAGGCCGGGCGTCATGCTGCATGCCAATTTCCCGGATGGTACGGATGAAACGGTGTTCCTGGAAGCGTCTGACGGTGGGTCTTCTTCCGTGCGCCTTGTGGATCAGGGCGAGTGGAGCTCCCGGGTTTCCGGAAAGCTTATCATAGGATGGGCTACGAGCCGGGACGCCGCTCCGGGAGACGACAGCGTTCTCGGCACTGGTACGGATTACCAGCTTCCCGAAGAGCTTGAGGAGGCGCCGGATCTCTATGCGGTATGGGCGAAGGAATGCGCGATCCGCCTGTACAGGAATCTTGACGCTGCTGACGAGGAGACGGAGGTGAGAACCGGACTGGAGGGGACAAAGCTCACTTTGGGCGAGCCCTTCGGAAAGAAGCAGGACGGACGGGACTTTATCGGTTTCAGCACCAACAGGAACGCGGATCCTTCCGATGAGGGCATTTATAAAGCCGGAGACGAGTATACCGTTCAGAATGATGCCGATCTTTATGCCGTCTGGAGCAGCACCAGGAGCTTCGATCTGGTATTCCACGCGAATTACGATTATGAAGGGGAGCAGCCGGAAAGCCTTGTATACACGGAGGAAGAGGGAACGGAAGTCCGTTTTGACAGTGGGAAATACCTTGCCGCCCTCTGGGAAGGGGATGGTTTCCCCGTCATCCTTCGCGATGAATATGAGCTGGTCGGATGGAGCCCTGACCCTGCGGCGGAGCCTGGGGACGAGGATATTCTCACGAAGCAAAGCAGCTTTACCGTGAGCAAAAATATGGAGTTTTACGCGGTCTGGAGGCGGAATGTCAAGGTTACGTTTGATCCGAACGGCGGATATCTTCTGAATGTCATAGATGGCAGTATAGTTAATGAGCGGATCACAGAACCCATCATCGTGTGGATGCCCCAGGGCTCCGACTTTTTCCAGAATCTTGAAGGCAGGTTCATTGTTGGCTATGATAGCGCAGGTGGGACAAACATGGTCTTTTCAGGCTGGGCTTATGACGCAGCCGGGAAAGAAATGCTTCCGGATGAGCTTACGGCCACTGAGGATGTCGTGGTTTATGGTGTCTGGAGGGCGGGAATCCCGGTCCGGGTGGACATGGGAGAATATTTCCAGAGCCTGAACGCGGATGGACGTTACATTGATTTTTACGCCTCGGAGGGGAAGGCAATTCAGGAAAAACCGGATTTGCTTCAGTATTATACAGAAAATCTGATTCCTGAAGGAACGATGGCTTTTGCTGGCTTCCGTGTATATCTCAATGGAAGCGGAACGGCAGAAGACGGAATCCTGCCCACGTACAATGCTTACGTTCCGCCGCAGGGCACTAAAAACGTTTTTTTCGAGGCCGTTGTGGAAACGGAAGATCTTGCCGAGCTGACCTTCTATGGAAAGGATATCCGGAATGCCCAGGGCGAAGCCATCGGAAACATGGATGGCCATTTCTTCCATGACGGCGGCGCGGAAGGGGAAAGCTATGTGCATGCCTATGCGGTAAAAGGGAAAAAGGTGAATACTTCCCTTAAGGCCCAGGAAGGAGGCATTCCCGCTATTTTATATTCTCCGGAATATCAGTCCCTGTATCAATTCCTGGGCTGGACCACGGAGGAGAATGGACAGGATATTGTGGATTTTGATTCCCTGGTGATTACAGGGGATATGGCCTTTTATCCTGTCATCAACAAGATGTCCTGGCAGGTTGGAGATGAGTATTTTGAAGCAGCGGATGAAGCCATTGAAGCCGCCAACGAGAGCGGGAAAACCCTGATCCTGCTTCGGGACAGCTCGGAAGGTCTTTTATTCCCGGAGGGAAGCGATGTCGAATTGAATCTGAATGGGTTTTCGATTGACGCTCAGGACGGCATAGGGATCCGTTCTCAGGGCAGCCTTTCCATCAAGGGAGAGGGCAGCATTTACGGTGAAGCAGGATCGCTCAGGAATACGGGAACAGTCAGGATAGAAGGGGAATCCATAAGCTTTGGTAAAACGGAGGGGGTGAACGTTCCCGTACAGAATATTGGCGGAACCATGGATGTTCATTCCGGGGAATTCCAGTGCGGTATTGAAAATCTGGATGGCGGCATTTTGAAGTTTGACGGAGGGAATTGCTATGGTGAATGCAAAAATGCCGGTTCCGGGAGCAGGATAATCGTTTCGGATGGTTATTTCTGGAAGCCCCTGGTACAGGCAAGCGACAACGGTGAAATTGAGATTATCCATGGCGTCTGTTATCAGGGCCTCCGGCTGGAGGGCGATTGCGGCGGCAGCATTCATGTTAGCGGCGCGACTCCCAGCTTCAGCGGGGAAATCAGGGCATCTTCCGGCTCTGACGGTACCGGCAGCGGAAACGGAAGGATTATCCTGGACGATGGCGACTATTACGGCGTGAAGGCAATTGTCCTGGAGGAAGGCAGCAGCGCGGAACTGCTGATTCATGGCGGAAGCTACTGGAATCTCTCGCCTCAGGCTATTACCATAGAAGAGGGCAGCACCAGCAGCGTAACGATAGACGGAGGCGGTTTCGGAGCGGATTTCACGGGTTCCGAATATCTCTCTGAGGGTCTTTACTGCGAAAAAATGGAGGATGATTACTGGCATGTCCTGAGTTTGAAGGATCTTTCGGATTGCGATGTCGAGCTGGAATATTCGAGTTCTGTTTATGATGGGACGGCAAAGACCCCGGCAGTGACAGTGAAGGACGGCGGTAAGACACTTTCGGCCGGAACGGATTATGCCGTGACTTATGCGAATAATGTAAATATCGGAACAGCCACGGTGACATTGACGGGCAAGGGAAATTACAGCGGCACGATCAAGAATAGCTTCACCATCACGGCAAAGGCTCTTAGCGGGCTTGCGGTGAGCCTGTCCTCTGGCAGCTTCGTTTACGACGGGACGGCGAAGACCCCGGCGGTGACGGTGAAGGACGGCAGCAGGACGCTTTCGGCCGGGACGGATTATACCGTGAGCTATGCGGATAATGTGAATGTCGGAACAGCCACGGTGACATTGACGGGCAAAGGAAATTACAGCGGCACAATCGAGAAGAGCTTCACCATCACGGCAAAG
>CAMKKZ010000007.1 GCA_946413525.1 uncultured Oribacterium sp. | reverse complement strand
TTTTTATTACAATTTAGTTACGGTTTTCAACCAGAGAACTTTACACTCTTAAGTAGTTTTTGAAAACGCAAATATTGATAATTTATTTTATTTTTTGAATGAATTAGCCGAAATAACATTCGGAGCGATATGTGAATGTTTTATAATCATCATCCGTGACAATCTGCCATGGCATCGGGCACTTTCCTGGCGGGATTGAGGCCTTTGGATACCTGCTTTTGGCTTTTGCGTTTTCTGAATAATGTCATGAAATCAGTGTGTTCAAAACCGCTATGACAGGAGAGAAAGGGGAATGAAGGGGGGAAAAGTGAAATTGAAAGGAATCTTTCGCAAGTGTCATTGGAAATGGAAGTCTATGACCGCCGGGGAGAAAGGAGGAGAGGAGAAATGATGACTGCAGGAAGAAAAAAAGTGATCATGATGCGCAGAATCGCAGCCATTGTAATGGCCGTGATTATGGGGATTTCGCATATCCCTCTGCAGAATGCCGGAGTTGGTGACAGCTATAGAGCATTTGCCGCGGAAAGCGATGAGAACGGGGCGGAATACATCCTGGGAAACGGGGATGACGCGGCACAGCTCATGATTACAGAGGAGGATGAGGATTCCCCCGAGTCTGATGAAGCGGATACAGAAGGCTCATTGGACGAGGACGGAGATGCTTCTCCAGAGCTTTCTGATGAAGAGAAAGATTCTTCCGAGCTTTCCGATGAGGAGGGAGATTCTTCGGAAGGCTCTGATGAAGGGGGAGATTCTTCGGAAGGCTCCGATGAAGAGGAAGATTCCGCTGATAACGAGGCATCTTCTGAATACTCTTCAGATAACGGGGGAGCGGAAGAAGATAGCCCTGTGGATTCGGATATGGAGGAAGAGTCCTCTGACGATTCAGGAGAAGTGGAAGCGCTCGAGGGGGATTCGAATGAAGAAGATATTTCCTCTTCGTCTTCCGAAGAAGGCACGGATCCCATGGAAGAAACAGAGGATGGGGAAAAATCCTCTGTTTCCGAAATCGAGGCAGGTTTGACCGCAGAAGGCAACGCTCCCGGGGAGGCTGAGCCGGGCGGTGATGCTTCGGACAACGAAGAAATCATAGACGATAACGTATCGGACAGGATGGAAGACGCGGTTACGGAAGATGATTCAGAGGAAGCAGCTCCAGAAGGCTCTGACGCGGAAGATTCCGAGGATGTAAATACCGAAACGGAAGACCCTGAAGCTATAAATGCTGAAGCGGAAGATTCCGAAGCTATAAATGCCGAAGCGGAAGATCCCGAAGCTATAAATGTCGAAGCGGAGGATTCCGAGGATATAAATTTCGAAACGGAGGATTCCGAGGATGAAAATGCCAATGAGGAAAATTCCGGAGCGGAAAATCTTGAAAATGAGGATTCCGTGGATCCCGCGGAATCGGAAGATGCTTCCGGAGAGGCAGGGGAAAACGCTGATAATGAAGGAACCCGCTCATCTGAGGATGGGGGGGGTAGCTTCCACAACTATTGATGAGGGCGGGACCGGCGAGTCGGATGGCGAGTCGGAAGGGACGGACGATGAGTCCCAGGAAAGCGGGAGCGTTTCCGGGGACTACGACGGCGCTCTGGTGTTCTCCTCTGAAATGGCGATGTCCGTGGGGACTTCCGAAAGCGGCAATTCCGAAGACGAGGAGGCCCTGTTTCTTTCCGAGGACGAGGGTGATTCCGAGTTCCTTAATGATTCGCGCTTTACTTATAATAATGATCAGGAGAACAATACACTTTATGTAACTCTGCAGGAGGATGTCAGCGAGGATATCGTGGTGCTGGACAGCCTGACGGGGAAGCAGAATGAAAGATTCCATTTGATTCTGGATCTGAATGGTCGTACTTTGACCCCACTTGGCGAGAAGAACCATACCGGCATTACTGTCTTTGGAATGCTTACCATCCGGGACAGCTCGGTTGAGAAAAAGGGAAAGGTGGATGGCTCCGGGCTTAATAATGTCAGGGGCATCGAGGTCGCGGAGAGGGGCGTTCTGCGCCTTGAGGGTGGCACGATCTGCAATTTCCATTCTAATGGCAATGGCGCCGGGGTCACGATTAACGAGGGCGGACGGCTCATCATGGCCGGCGGCAGCATCTCGGGCAATGTTTCCGGGCAAAACGGCGGCGGCGTCTTTGCCTATGAGGCTCATTCCGTAACTTTTGAAAACGGGACAGAGAATATCGTGGCCGCGAACAGCGCGAAAAACGGCGGGGGCTTTGCCTTTGCCTTGACGGGCACGAAAATTTATGATGAGGAAGCGGACGGGACAGGGACAGACAATGTCTGGGAACTGAACTCCGTCACTCTTTTCGGGAACAGGGCCTCGGAAAACGGCGGCGCCCTGTACTTTGACGAGGAAATTGAGGCGCGCTTTGTGGCAAGCGGTCTGATGGCCGGAAATATTGCGGATGGCAACGGCGGCGGCGCGTATTTCCGCGCGAAATCCACCGTCACTGTGAATCAGGGTACCCGCCTTGCCGGAAACACATCGAAAAACGGAAACGGCGGCAGCCTCTATATGAACGGGGCGGATTCTGCCCTGACGCTGGATCATGCCATTGTCGGCGTGGAGGTTTCGGAAGCGGAAGAGACAGCGGACAGGACGGACGCGGAGGAGGATCCCGAGAAGGAAACTGTCCCGCTGAAGGATACAGTGGATTATGGAGCCGATGAGGAAGACGCGCAGACTGCGGCTCAGAATCCTTCTGACCGGGCGGCGATCCTTGAAATGGCGAAGAAGGCGGTCGGAAGGGGTAATCTTGCCGAGAATGGCCGGGGCGGCGGCTTCTATATTTATCGGAAATCCAGCCTTACAGTAAAGGACAGCGACATTTCCAGGAACAAGGCCTACTATCACGGCGGCGGCTTCTATCTGGATAGCGAAAACAAGTATACTGCAGACGCGCTGATCCAGAACAGCCGCTTTGAAAGGAATGTGCTGGATGGCTATACGGGCGGACAACGTTATGGAGCGGGCGCCCATATCGGCAGCTATGCGAAGGTCACCGTTTCCGGATCCCTTTTCAGAAGGAACCGGGGCGCAAGCCTGGGTTCTGGACTTAGCATTAATACCTATAACAAGGGCGTTACGGTAACGGACAGCATTTTTGAGAAAAACCATATCATGGTCGTACATGCGCCGGATGGCGCGGCCGGCGGCGGTCTGTATGTCGGAGATTCCGGTTCAGTGGCCATGACGCTGGAAGGCTGCACCTTCCGCTATAACCGCACCGATACGGAATCCTGCGGATCCAGCGGTTTTCGCGGCGGAAATACGACCAAGACGGTCACAAACTGTACATTTTACAGAAACGAGTCCACCGGAAGCGGCGCCGGCGCAAGCTTCGGCGGCGTTACGGAAATCGTTGACTGCCTCTTTGAAGAAAACCGGGCCTATCACTACAGGCGAGGTTCCAGCGGCGGGGGAATCTCTGCCAGTGGTTCCAAACTCATAGTCAAAGGGAATACCGTCTTTCGGGGGAACTATGCCAGGTACCAGGGCGCCGGCATCTATAGCAGCAACACGGAATGTCACCTGGAGGCCGGCGTACAGATTCTGGATAATATCGGTGCCGCGAGCTGGGGCGGCGGCGTGCATGCCTCCGGCACCCTGTATATCCATGACGGGGTGACTGTGAAAGGGAATAAATGCTCTGATCTGGGCGGCGGCATCTATGCCGCTCACCTTCGTATGGATGGAGGTCTGGTCAGCGGCAATACCGGCGGCAATGGCGGCGGTATTTGCGTGACCTATAGCGCGGAAATCAGCGGAGGCGAAATCAGTGGAAATACCGCTACGAGCTGGGGCGGCGGTCTCGGCCTGAGGGGCTATGGCAACGTGACGATTTCCGGAGGAAAGATTACCGGAAACCTGGCGAAGGGCAGCAGCGGCGGCGGGGGAATCTGCGCTTTTACCTCGAATGATTCCAGCTTGAGCTATCTCCTTACCCTGAAGGGGGATGTGGAGATAAGCGGGAATACCTCCAATACGGTTGGCGGCGGCGTTTCCCTGAACGCTTATAATGCGCACTGCCTTATCGAGGAGAATGCCAGGATTACGGGGAATACGGCACAAACCAATGGTGGCGGCGTGTATCTTGCGGGCTATGGCGATTCCAATACGGCAAGCTCCAAGATACCCCTTGCCTATGACTGGAGCCTTCACATCAAGGATAACCAGGTTTTCGATAACCATGCCTACAACTGGGGGAACGATCTGTACTCCTATTCCTATGTTCGCTATGATTGGGCTTACAATAGGACAAAGTACAGACTGGAAAAGAGCGAAGGCGGGATATGGTATGATGAGAAAAATTCCTCTTATCTGACAGAGGCCTATGATAACCTGGCCGAGAATGCCATTTATGAAGATCCGGAGAATTATGACGGTGACCCGCAGCGTAAGGAGAGGAAGACGCATGGTGTCACGGTCAACAATTACTATACCTTTGTGCCCGAGCCGGGGATCCGGGCTGAGATCCGGGAGACCGGTGTGAAGTACATGTCGGTGCAGGAGGCCATGAACGCGTCAAAGGACGGTGAGACCGTGGTCATGCTTTCGGACAGCCTGGAGAACGTCATCGTGCCGGAGAACAGGAAGGTGACGCTGGATCTGGCAGGCTTCTCACTACGCGCGCTTCGTACAGGATCCGTTCTTACTTTGTCAAATGGCGCGGACCTTACCCTGCAAGACAGCAGCGAAGCGAAGTCCGGCATCATTGCGGACGGCAAGGGGAGCAAGATCGTCCTCGAAGGGAAGGATTTCAACAGGCCGAACGATACCTACGGCGGCGGCGTCTATGTGAAGAGCAAGGCAAAATTCACGCTGGAAAGCGGGAAGATCACCAATAATAATGCCAGCTACGGCAGCGGCGTTTACCTTGAGGACGAGGCGGAGATGCTGATGACCGGCGGATCCGTCAGCGGCAACACGGGAGGCGGAGTATGTGTTTTCTATGGGGATCAGCTCTGGGGCGACCCGGTGAAGAGCGAGTCTTCCTATTATCCCGTGTCTGGCATGAATTACTGGAGCCTGGGCGCCAGCTTTACCATGACGGGCGGCGAGATCAGCGCCAATACCGGACGCGGCATCATCTTTTACGGAGCCTCCTCCGAGGTGAAAATCAGCGGGGAAGCCAGCATCACCGGCAATAAAGGCGGCGGTATCTATGGGCAGCATGGCAACGGAAATTACATGAACCGGGAAGGGGAATATTATCAGACCACCAACCTGCGGATTGATGGCGTGGATGTATCCCGGAATAGCTGCACCGGGGCCGGGGCCGGCATCTGGCTTGGCTCCGTAAAGGCGGTTCTTTCCAATTGCCGGATAACGGACAATGCGACCGACGACAATTCCAGCCGCGTTGGAGGCGGCCTGTCCATCGGCCATGACAAGGCGGACGTGCTGCTTCAGAATGTGCGGATCAGCGGCAATAAAGGTGGCCTTGGCGGCGGCATCGGGGTGAGCAGCGCGTCGGCAAAGCTTGTGATCGAGAGCGGCGCGATCTACGGCAATACCATCGTGTCAGGCCTTAAGATGCATGGCAGCGACATCTACCTGTGCAAGGGCGCAAACAATGTGACCCTTCTGGACGCACTCAAAATGTCCATGCCGGAGGGAGAGGATTTTTATAGCTGCTGGATGAACGAGGTCACCGGGGAGAAGTACGCGGAGCTTTCCGTGGATATCCCGGATCTCTATGAAAAGACGAAGGATGCGGCACTTTACCTTATTGCCGAGAGGGATCCGGCGATTCTTGGCTCTGCCAGGATCGGCGAAACCCCCTATCCTACGCTGCAATCCGCCATTAACGCGGCCAATGCGATAGAGGAAAGCGGCGATGGGGAGGGTGAGACGGTAATCTATCTTCTCCGGGATCTCAAGGAAAGCGTGCTGATCAACGGAAAGAGAAATATCATCATTGACCTTAACGGCTATGACATCCGCTGTGAACGGAACCAGGTCTTCTACCTTGAAAGGCCCACGGGGACGGTGACGGTGCGCAGCACGGTGACGGAAGATGACGCCCGGAAGGTGGATGGAGAAAAGAAGAACAGTGGATGCATAATAGGGGCCGGATCCTCCTCCGACAGCGAGTCGATGCGGGCCGTGACGATTTACGGCGGCAGCTTCACGGTGGAGGATGGGGTGACGATAAAGGATTTCCATATTTCCGGGAGCGGCGGCGCGGCCTATGTTTACCCTTCCCAGACGAACGGGAATCACAATGCCATATTCACGATGAAGCCGGGAAGCCGGATCGCGAATTGTTCGGCAACTGGGGGCGGCGGCGCGATCTATGCCGAGCTTCCCAACAGCTTTACTGCCGTGTGCCAGATCTTCATCGAGGGCGCTGTGATCGAGGATTGTGACGCGAATAGCTATGGCGGCGCGATTTACGCCTATTTTGACAGGTACAGGAAGAACAGTTCCGTTACGGATAAGAACACCCTGCTTATCAACGGCGGCAGCATACTGCAGAGAAACACCGTCCATAACTATCGCGGCGGCGCCGTTTATGTACAAAATTATAATGGCGCGGCGAATACGCTGGAGGATCATCAGGAGGACATTGCCATTTATGACGCCCAAATTCTTAACAATGTGAACCTGAGCCGCGTTAATTACCAGTGCGGCGGCGTCAGCATTTATTACGGTTTTCCGCAGATCGGCCGGGAGGATATTCCGAAGGAGCGCACGGTCTTCAGAGGAAATAAGTCGTACTATACAGTCGGTGGATTACAGGTTACCGGCGAAAAGCTGAGAGACAGGGCCTTTATTACAAATGTAACGATATCCGGGAACTATGCGGATTATACCACGGGTGGCCTGAGCGTCGGTGTGCCTGCCGTGATCAAGGGCTGCCTCATCGAGGACAACCATGTGAATCGGATCGATGGCTATACCGGCGGTCTGGGTATCAGCGGTCCTGCCACGACGGACGAGTCCTTTGCCACACTGGTACAGGATACGGTCATCAAGGGCAACAGCGCAAGATACGGCGGCGGCATGAACATGGGACTGATGGCCAGCGGAACCCGTTTTGAGAATGTGCAGTTTATCGACAATGATTCCATTAGCGATGGCGGGGCCATCCGCGTAGCGCATGATAACAATGTTTATTATGCCGAGGATTCAAAGCTTACCTTTGACAAATGCCTCTTTGAGGGAAATATTGGGAACGATATCGGCGCCGTGTACCTTTCCCATTATTATGTGACCTTCGAATTCCATGACTGCGAGTTCAAGGGCAACAAGGCAAGGTCCGCAACCGGGACGGCAGGCATTTACCATACGCTGAGAACGGACTATAAGCCGGGTCTTGAAAAGTATGGCACCCTGCTTCTCAGCGGCAGTACGGACATTCATGATAATGAGGGGCGTGGAGTCTACGGCAATGTACATACGGTCATTCAGGACGATGTCCGTATCCGGAACAACAAAATTACCGGAAATGGAAGCAATAGTGGCTACGGGGCCGGCCTTTACCAGTATGGGGGCTGGATGGAGCTTCTCGGAGGAACGATCGAAGGCAACAAGGCGGACAATGGTTTTGGCGGCGGCGTTTTCCTTCAATATTCCTCCAATACCTGGAATCTTGAACAGGTGCAGGGGCTCAGCGTCCTTGACGGCGTGAAGATCCTTGGCAACGAGGCGCTTTACGGCGGCGGCATTTATATGAGTTCCCTTTCCCGGCTTGCGATGAAGTCCGGTCAGATCCGGGACAACAGCGCGGTGGAGAAGGGCGGCGGCGTCTATATGTCGAACAATCAGACCCTCTTTGACATGGAGAGAGGTCAGATATTTGACAACAATGCCTCCTATGGCCGGGATCTTTTCGGTTCCTTCAGCTCAAGCTACAGGACGTCCGAGTTCCGGCTCATCAAGGCTTCCGATATGTTCCTGGACGATTCCGATGATTCGGTGCAGCGCAGGGGCATCTGCTGGATTGAGGAGCGCCTTGACAATATTATTGACGATAAGATCCAGGGCGTGCTGGTTTATGAGCTGCCCTTGACCCTGAACTTCCAGACCATCAAACCGGCTGTCGCGGTGAAAAAGAGCGATGGCAGCGATTACATTATCTATAACTCTGTCCAGGATGCCATCACGGCCATACTGGACGGGGTACATGGGAGCTTTACCGGAGAAGAGAAGCCGGAAATCGTGCTTGTGGACGACGTGTCTGAAAATGTGCAGATACCGGGCTCGGCCGACGTGGTGATCAACCTGAACGGCTATACCCTCCGGGGGAACGGAAGCTCCGCCGTAACCGTCTATGGCAATGTCAGGATCGTGGATGAAAAGAAGGAGTTAAGCAGTGGTTCCGAGGCATTCCATCCCGGGGATGCCGTGGGCACAGTGACCGGGACCTCCGGCCAGGTCGGCGGAGGAGTCTATGTTGTCAGCGGCGGCAACGCGGTGCTGTCCTCCGGGCAGATCGCCAACTGCCGTGCCGGCGGCCAACAAAGCTCCGATTCCTATGGCGGGTCCGCAGTCTGCATTGACGCGGGCACCTTCACCCTGGAAGGGGAGGGCGCCATCCGGCAGAATACCGCATATTACAGCGGGGCTGCTATTTTGATAAGGAATGTTTCCGGCAGCTTCCTGATGACCGGCGGCGTCATTGAGGAGAACAGCTCCCTCAAGGGATCAGGAATCCTCTACAACAAAGGAGGGAAGGTCCGAATCAGCGGGGGCAGCATCAGGAACAATACGGTGGCCAGCCAGGGCATTCTTTATAATGCCAGCGGCGAGATGAACATTACCGGGGCAAGCGCGGAGCAGAAGGTTGAGATCAGCGGAAATTCGGCTGTGAACCGGGGCGGCGCGATCTACCTTGCCACAGGCAAGATATACCTTAGTAATGTCCTGATCAGCGGAAACGAGGTGACTCTGGCCCGGCAGGCCAGCGTGGACAACGTGACCGGGGCCGGCGGCGCTATCTACCAGAACAACGGGATCCTGTATATGAATGAGGGGACCGAGATCCGGGGGAACAAGGCCAGCCGGGGCGGCGGCATTTACCAGAACGGTGGCACGGCCTACCTGATGGGCGGTGTCGTGACGGACAATACGGCCGAAATCGGCGGCGGCATTGCCCAGTATCCTTTGAAGACGATGACCTTCATCGTTTCCAGGGGGCTTGTGGCAGGCAACCATACCACGCTGTACGGCAGCGGGAACGATATCTATTCCTGGTATGAGGGGAAGGACGGCAAGTTCGATGATCCCCTGCTTGTGACGAACAAGCCGAAGCTCACGATCATGCCGGCGGAGATGATGGGGGATGTTGCTTACAATGCCTGGAAGGATGACACCTATAAGGGGACAAACCGGACGGCTCAAGGCATCAGCAACTCTGAGAATGTAGATGAGGGCGGCCAGTATATTACCGGCAGCATTATTTCCTCTGCCAATCTTCAGCTAACGGCGGCTTATTACGACACAGAAGTAGAGAAGGAATATGATGCGGACGTATTTGTCCAGAGCATCCAGTTCCAGGTCAGGCAGGGCGAGACGGGCAACGGCATCACGGATGGCACCGGGAAAGTGCTGCCGGAAATCGAGGCAACGGAGATTGTCGCGAAGAATATGGAAGGCGCTGAGCCCGTCACAGAAGGCGATCATAAGGGTATGTACCTTTATGAAGGGAAATATTATGAACCGGAGCAGATGGCTTCCTGGACGGCCGGTTCCGATGGAAACACCCAGAACCTTTTGGTCAGGAGCTTTGATACCGTAACTTATTCCATCCGTACCTCTCTGGTGGCGATGAAGGGCGTCGACAGCGGCGTGGACAGGGAGGTCCGTACCTGGCTGGAGGTCACGCTTCCCTGCAGCCCGGAGGAGGCGGAATTTGATACGGATAAGGCCGCCCTGGAGTTCAAGGACGCGCCGTCCATCAATATCCGGGAGACGGAAGACGGGACCGTGCAGGTCATGACCGGCTATTATGACCAGCCGATGAAGGATGCGGAAAACGTATATAAATCCATCGTCATTAAGGTCGGAGCCATGATGAACGGGGATACCCTGAAGCCGCATTTCCGCACCTGGGTCGAAGGGAACGAGGACAATGTGACCGTCATTCCAGGCTATACAGAGCCTGTTCCCGGGAACACCCAGAATTCATCCAGTCCGGAGCAGCAGGAAAATAATTCCGAGAATCCCGCAGCGTCCCTTCTGAATGAGGAAGAAAACGATCCCGATCCGAAGGAGACAGGGGATAACAATGGACAGGCGGGCGCGCAGGACGAGACGGTGACGGAAATCGATTCACCTGTCCTGACTATCTCCGCGGCTCCGAAATATAACGCGGCCATTGATTACAACAGCCATCTTGCCTATGACAGCTATTTCGACCTCACGAGGGGCATAGAGGTGTCAAAGGATGATTACAAGAAGGCGAAGGCGAACGGCGACAGCAGCATCGTGCATGGCATGATGGTGGGCTACGGGATTATCGTAAGCCTTTATAACGACGGGGCAACGGACGGCCTGAAGGGCGTGGAGCTCCCGGACAAGGAGCTGGAGTTCGATGTGAGCTTCAAGGGCAAGCTGTATTACAACGGGGAACCGATGTTTGCGGAAGGCTCCGAATACGCATCCCTTGCCGAATCCAAGCCCATTATCTGGGCCTACAAGGAGAATGAAGACACGCCGACGGGCAAGCCCCTGAACGAGGTCAGCCTCTATTCCAGGACAATGGACTGGAATGACGAGGACGATGTCGTGAAGGATACCCGTTTTGCCTATGATGCGGCGCCCTTCAACAGTGGTGGTGGCGAGAAAGCCTGCTATAACGGCGGTTCATGGTATGTTACCGAGGGACCCGAAGGGAAGAATCCCCTGGAGACCAACATTCATGTGAAGGTGACAAACTATGTGCTGAATGGGGATTCCAGGCCGAACCAGACCTCGGACGGCACAAGTGACAACCGTTTCAACACGGCCCAGGTGAAGCCCTTCACCGCCGGCTATGTGCAGCTCCTTTACCCTTATGACGAGGACGATATCAAGGAGGCATACAGGAACGAATACAAAGATCATATCGGTGGATATGTGGCGGTCGGCATGGACGCCTCCGTCACAAAGCTTTCCGCGAAGGGAAGGAGCGGCAGGACGGCCCTGTCCAAGGAGGACAAAAACGGGCTGGACACTCTGAACATGTATTACGGGTTGGACGATCCCATGGATCTTCTCAAGGCGACGGAAGAGAGGGAGGCGCTGGCGACTTGCGAGATGCGTTACGGGGATAACTACTCCTTTAACGACTTTGCCCGTTATCTCTACGAGGGAGACGGGAATGGCGATACGCTAAGCAAGACCACCTATTTCCTGACGGCCGACAGGAAGACCCTGACGGGCAGCGAAGGGAAGGGTTCCACCCCCATCAGCTCCGTTGTGTACGCGGGCGGCTCTCTTGGATTCGGCAGCGCGGTAATCCATACGGACGACATCACGGACAAGAAGCACTATATTGACAGCAAGGACTTCAATACGTCCACGGACAACCTGGTTGAATACAACTACATGACGGCCATGAACTTCTTCCAGAAGTTTGACGCGGAGGTATTCCATCCGGCCTACATGGATGCCTATATCGACCAGGAGTACAAAGGGGCAGGTCAGGAAAATAACAACTTCACCGGCTATACCGGTCCCGACAAGACCGGGACGAAGGTGCAGCCTTTCCAAATCAAGACTTCTGAGGCGAAGGCGGAATGGGATACGGCACAGACTGACAAGCCGAAGGCGTATCGTTTGACTATTCTCTACGCCGCGAAGCCGGATGGCGAAAACTGGGTGAAGGTTTACAATGAAGAGGACGGCAGCGACGACGGCGGCGCAGCGGACATGGACAAATACCACGAGGAGAATATGCTCTACTATCCGACTCTGCAGGAGTTGGAGGCGGACGGAAAGACCTGCGTGGGAATCCTGTTCGAGTTCCGCGACATGGCGATTCGTACCCATAAGAGCGTGAGCGTCCATACCTACCTTGACGTGACCGACGACTTTACAAAGACCGGAAATACCTATATCACCACGAACGACGCAAGGGCCTGGGCGACGTACCGGCGTTTCTATAAAGAAACCTGGCGCAAGTCCGGGAACCAGGCAGAGAATATGCGGGGCATACTGTATAATTACAGTTACCTTACGGACGATTCCTACGAGCCTTACCCGGTCATAGATGACTGGGCGGATCGCAAGGCGAATCGTCAGAGATATGGCGAGGGAGAGTCCTCCCCTGGCGCGTCCGACAGCCTGAAGGAACGCAGTTCCTGGACCAGGAAGCTGTACAAGAGGGCGGATTCGGACAATCCGGAGAGTGAGACGGTGGCTGACGGGGAGTATACCTTTGAAGGCTACACTTATTTTATCGGTGAATGCCATAGGGACTTCAACAATTACAAGAAGACCCAGTACCAGAACGGGGTCCGCGTGGCGGGCACCCACAATGGATGGGACAGGGGCAATGTTTTGCTGCTTTACACGCTGGATACCAGCATCCAGATCGTCAATACGGACATTCAGGTTGGCTCGAATACAGCTCAGACAGCCTATAACGTCTCGAAGGGCGAACGTACGGTAAACTACAGGGTGGCGCCTGCCATTACCCTGTCCAGCGGGGCGACTTCTACCGAGCTTGTGAAAAACGGCTCCCAGACCGCGAAGATTTACATTGAGCTGGAGATTCCGAAAGGGCTCACTTATAAGAAGGGGTCCATCAGCTATGAATATGAAAAAAGCGGTTACACGGCCGACGAACTGGAGTGGGGCGTTGAACTGGTGGATAATGGGGACGGCACGCAGAAGGTGGTGCTGACAACCTTTGTCAACGACATCGAGAAGAAGCTTCCTACCTTTACCTTCAGCTGCGACATCGGCAATATCAAGAACGAGGAAGAGGATGTGAAGCAGGGACAGTCTCTGCTGGTGCTTTCCAGAATTTACGCGGAATACCAGGAAATCGACCGTCTGGCTGCCGAAGCGCACGAATCCAGTAACAGCATTACCATCATCAAGGATGGAAACGACGGTATCAAGAAGGACGTAGAGGAGGTCCTGGTTGAAATCGGGGAAGACATCGTATATACCCTGCATTACATGAATGGCTCCTCCTCGGCGGCAAACATCCGCTTTGGAGACGTGCTTCCTTTCATCGGGGACAAGCGTTCCACATCCTTCACCGGAGCCTATCGCGTGAGCGGGATCAGAGTTTCCTTCACGGATGAGGCCAGCTATCGAAATTACCTTGGCCAATCCGCGGATGGCAGCGAGATCGAAGGCGCGGACAAGGGCCGGGTGCTTTACCTGGCCGGGCAGACGGTGCCGGCGAAGACCTCCGAGCAGGAGGCCCTGATGGATAAAATGAAGACAGCTAATGAACTACTGGATGGTTCAGACGGCGTTACCATGACAAATGATATTAAGACAACGGAGGAAGGGGAAACAGAATATATTATAAACTATGACATTGACAGCGAGGCTTTGCTTCAGAAGGCCAGCACGGAGAGCGGGATAGCGCTGTTCGGCTATTTCCCGAAGCTGAGCGGCACCGGAGCGGAGAATGCGGAGGATACGGAAGCGGTGAAACAGGGCGTCACGGTACGTATCGTTCTGACGGCCACGAAGCCAGGGGAGCTCGCCGATGGCGGTAAGGACTTCCTGGTGGACGAAAAGGCCGGAAAGAATGTGAGCAGTGTGCAGACCGGCGGAAACAAGTATACGAACAACTTCATGTTCTGCGGAGGATCTTTTACTGCACCTGCGAAAAACGTCCTCCGTTCCAGCAGCGTCAGCGTTTCTACAGTGGGCCGTACCATCAGCGGAAAGGTCTGGCTGGACAAGGACAACGACCATTACTATGTGTCAAGCGGCAGGGACTCCCTTATGAAGGGCGTCTATGTCCGGCTCATGAAGCTGGAGGCGGATGGCACGTACAGCGTGGCAAAGGACATTCTCGGCAGGAACATGGGGGAGAAGATCGGGGATGAGTGGTATATGCTTACCTCCGACAAGGGCGAGTATTCCTTCAACAACCTCGCCGCCGGACAGTACAAGGTGGAGATTTCGGATCCCAATAATGGCTATATCAGCATGAAGGACAAGGGTACGAAGACGCCGCAGCCGTTGCCCTTTGACCAGCTTACTTTGACGAAGCTTAACGAAAAGGCAAAGAACACCAACCGTGGCATTTACGCGGGCGACGAAGTGAAGGATGCCGGAAGCCAGCTTGTGGCAAGGACCATGCTCATCCCGATGCCCGAAAAGAAGAATATCGGCGGCGGTCTTTTCGTAAGCAGCAACTGGAATTTCGGACTTTACTACATGTATCCCAATGTGGAGAAGGACTGGATCAACAACGCCTTCGAGCTTCCGGCCGGATCCACTCTGGAGCTCAGCCTGAGGGGCTATATCCCCGAAGGGGCGGAAGCTGTCACCGATGCGAATGTTGGTATTGCTACAAGCAGTAACATAGTCGCGGATGACAACACGAATGCGGGAAATGATTCCGGATCCGGAGGCAATGGCCAGGATGGCAACAGCCCGAACAGTAACAGCCAGAATGAAGAAAGCGGGCAGCCGGGAATTGAGGCGGGAAGCAGCAATGCAAACGCCAAAGGAGAGGAGGTTTACAGCAACAAATTCACATTTACAATAAAGAATGACAAGAACAGGACCCAGTCCCTGACCACGGAGAAGAGTGGTCTTAATGGGTGGAACAGCGGCACCTTCAAGCAGACGATTGTGAAAAAAGACGATGGCTCCGCGCCGGATTACATCTGGACGCTGGATGTCACGGATCAGCAGAGGTTCCCTCTTCCCGTAACGGTTTACCGTGATGGAAAGCAATATAGAGTGAGCTATGCTCTTTCCGAGGCCATGGCGAAGCTGAATGTTGAGAAGGAATCTTACTTTGAGGCAGAGGTCCCGGTCCCGCTTCCTTCCGGGGACGGGTCGGAGCTTTTGGTCAAGGCAGTCAACACAAGGCCCCTTTCCGGTTTTGATTTCCTGAAGGCGGATACGAGCTCCGGGGAGATCAGGCCGATCATTGAAGTGGATCCGGTAACGGGAGAGAAGCTTCATGACAGGGATCTGCAGGACGTGACCTTCCGACTGTTCCGAAGCCGCAGCGATGCGGACGTGGTCGACCCGACCTATCCAGGCATCAGTCCGGCCCATGAGGACAAGCTTGATGTATCGGACAAATCAGCTATGCTGATCACGATGGTAAAGCTTGATAATGGGAAGTACCGGCCGAGATACAGCACGGATCCGGTAAGCGGCAAAAATATCGTTAAGGACATGGTCATTACTCAGGATACCGGCAGACTTTCCGTCGAAGGCCTCCCGGCAGGCGCCTATTGGCTCCTGGAAACCAAGGCCCAGGACGGCTACGGGCTTCCGGGCGGCTTTTGGAAGATTCTCGTTCTGCCGAAGGAGAACGCGGAGGATTCCGGGAAACTGGTTGTCTTTGGTTCCGTGAAGTCCCAGCCGAAGATCATCACTGAGGACACGGCTTCCATACTTGGCGAAGAGCCTGTTAATAAGGACACTGACATTAAGAAACAGACTATCAAGGGCACCAGCTTCATTCTTCCGAACACACCGGGACTTGTCATGGCGAGAACCGGCGGAAGCGGTACAAGGGGCATCGTCCTCCTCGGACTTCTGGCGGCCATGGCCGGCGCGGCCGGCTGGTGGCTTGACCGGAGGAGGCGCCGGACGGTCTGAGGGACACTGCGGACCGGCCTTGCCATAGGCATACGGCTGGCTCGGTCCGGGAAAAGCAGCCATATAGCTTTAACGCGCGGCTGCTTTTCGGAAATTAATGTGGTTCAAAAACCATTTTAATAGAAGAGGATATCATACAGATGAGTCCTTCCCGGCCTGACTAAGTACAGGGTTTTTCAAGGGGCTGTGGCATACCTCAAAGTATGCCACAGCCCCTTCTTTTTTGTTCAGCAAGCTATGCTATTACTGACTAAGGATGATTCGGATCCTGTGAATTCATTCATGGAAAAACAGACGGATCTGTTGTATAATCAAATGGAATTTTTATTTAATTAAGGAGGATATCATATGGAAAACAGAGTTGCCGTTGCTGGAATCATTGTGGAGAATCAGGACTCAGTGGAGACCTTGAACGGGCTTCTGCACAGTTATGCCCAGCACATTATCGGAAGGATGGGAATTCCTTACCGTGCGCGTAATATCAGTATTGTGTCCATTGCACTGGATGCCCCTCAGGATGTCATATCGGAGCTTTCCGGCAAAATAGGGGCCATACCCGGCATCAGTGTAAAAGTGGCCTATTCGAATGTTTGACACAGGATGTAATAGCCGGTTGTGTGAAGAACTTCTTCTGTTGGCTGGCAATGGCTATGTCAGGTAAAGCCATTAAGATTTGCTGATTAATCGGTACTTCCTTATGATGCACATGAAAATGCAAAGGAAATTTGCCGCTGCGCGGCGCGTTTTCAGCGCCGGAAACGCTTGAATCAGCGTTTCCTTGAAAATTTATGCTAAAAATGAAAAAGGAATAGACTATGCTTAATACATAGTTTATTCCTGAATTCTTGAACAAGGTTTTGTGGATTTCTCGACTATTTTGTCATATAAAAAGGAAAATAAGTGCCATGCAAATACTAAAGATAAATAATTTTGGACCCATCAGAATCTGTGAGATTGAGATCAGGGATTTCATGGTACTTACAGGAGAACAGGCTTCTGGAAAGAGTACAGTTGCCAAAAGCATTTTTTATTTCAATCATTTAAAAGATGAATTATTTGACCTTGTCCGAAAAGAGATTGATAATCCTTTACGCTTTGAAAAGGAGAGCCTGGAGGAATGTTTTTGCCGTAGATTGCGTTATATTTTTTATCAATCCTTTGGCCTGGAAGAAGATGGGGCGGCAAACGCGTCTCTTTTATTTCAATATGAAAATACTTATTCTATAGAAATAAAAATGGTTCAAATAGAAGAAGGGTTTTCGATTCAAATTCTTTTAGATGAGAACATCAAAAAGAAACTGAAACTTCTGTCCGAAAGAATTTCGGGGTACACATTTGATGATCTCGGAAGTATTCGTCATTACATTGATATTGAAATATTTGATTGTGACAGGAATATTGTTTATATTCCTGCTGGCCGAAGCCTTTTGACACTTCTGAGCAACCAAATCAGTTACCTTTACGCAGTTATGGATGATATGCAAAAGGGTGCTATCGATTATTGTACAAAATGTTATCTGGAAGAGGTTCTTAAGATTAAGCCTTTTTTTAAAATGAATTTGAGTGGAATTATTAAACAACTCGACAATTCCGTAGAATATAAAATCGATACCCGGATGGCGGAAGAGGCGGCTGATTTGATAAAAGACATTCTTCACGGAGAGTATCGGAATGAAAATGGCTTTGAAAGGCTGTATTATACGGAGAAGGACTCCGTGAGGATTAATTTTGCGTCATCGGGACAGCAGGAAGCAGTTTGGATTACGAACATTTTATTCTATTACATGCTTGGCAGACGCAAATCATTCTTTATTATTGAAGAGCCAGAGTCACATCTTTTTCCAAATGCACAGAAGGCTTTGGTGGAGCTGATTTCACTGGTGAAAAATGGGAGGAATCAGATTACAATCACGACCCATAGCCCGTATATACTGGGAAGTATTAATAATCTTTTGTATGCAAAACATATTTCAGGGACAGTGGATAGCGATAAACTTGTGGAAATAATCAAGCCGTATTTCTGGCTTGATTATTCAAATCTGGGAGCTTTTTATTTACGTGAAGGAAGAGTGGATAATATTAAAGATGATGAGCTTGAAAATCTGAATCATGACGTGATAGATGGCGTTTCAGTAATTATCAATGATGATTATGAATCCATGGTCTCCTTGAAATATGATGAGTCCTAAAGATAAAGGTATCTGTACAACATGAACCGGAGAGTCTGAAAACTATTGAGTAAATGAAGATGCATAAGATGCTGTCATTCTACAACAAGGACTAATGATTATATGAAGGTGAAGGGAGGCATTGTGACGATTTTTGATAATTATTATTCTCAATGTGCATTTGACGCAGCTACTATTGTTTCAAAAGACCGGGGATCATTGAGAAAGCATGTCGCAGTGAATCCAGGCCGAAAATATTATGTCAGGCAATACAGACTGGATGGATATTTGTTCAATAATATTATGTGCTGTGATTACTTGCTTTTGAATGATACGAGCAAAATAGCATATTATATTGAACTAAAAGGCAAGGACATTGGGCATGCGGCAGAACAGCTTCAGGCCGGAGAGAGGCTGTGCTGTGATGAATTAAAAGGGTATATACCATTATATAGAATTGTAGCAAGCCGTATGCCAACACAGAAATTGTATCTTATGCAATATCGAAAGCTATTAGACAAAGTCGGTAACAGGCTGAAAAGCAAAACTGGGATTCTGACTGAGGATCTATATTGATGCTTTGCTTGTGTTGCCCGCTTAAACATATTGTGTTTTAATATTTGATAAATGAAATAATAAGAAGAAAGACGCGTTGACAGGCGCAATACTGCTGCCGTTTGCCTTGTTTAACTGGCAATCCGGGCAGATGTCACGCATTTAAATCGGGATGGGAGGTGGAGAGGATGGGACTGCAGGATCAGGCGGGTTCTGAACGCGTGCATATTGCTTTTTTTGGGATGCGGAATGCCGGGAAATCCAGCCTTGTCAACGCCGTGACAGGGCAGCAAATCAGCCTGGTCTCCGAGGTGAAGGGAACCACTACGGATCCGGTCACGAAGTCCATGGAGCTTGCGCCCCTTGGACCGGTGGTCATCATTGACACGCCGGGCATCGATGATGAAGGGGTGCTGGGCTCCCTTCGCGCCGGGCGGGCAAGGAGGATGCTCTCCAAAACGGATATCGCCGTGCTGGTGGTCTCGGCGGAGCATGGACTTCGGGCTGAGGACAGGGAGCTTTTGAAGCTGTTTGAAAAACGGAATATGCCTTGTTTCCTTGTCTTTAACAAAATGGATTTGCCGTCTGCCATAGTTCATGGGGCTGAAGGGGAATCAATGAAGGATCTCAGGGTGTTTCATGTCAGCGCGAAAGAGGGCAGGGGTATCCATGAACTTAAGGAAGGGATCGCGGCGCTGGCGGGAACGATCGGAAGGAAGAAGCCGATCCTTTCTGACCTTGTGTCCGATGAGGATCTGGTGATCCTTGTTACTCCCATTGACCAGTCGGCGCCAAAGGGCAGGCTCATACTTCCGCAGCAGCTTGTGCTGCGGGAAATTCTTGACTGTCATGCCATGCCCCTCCTGGTTCAGACGGAGGAGTATGGGCGGCTTCTTTGCAGCCTTAAGGGAGCGCCTGCATTAGTTGTGACGGATTCCCAGGTATTCCGGGAAGTTGCCCGGGAAACCCCGCCAGATGTTCCGCTTACATCCTTCTCCATCCTTATGGCGAGGTACAAAGGGACCTTGGCTGACGCCGTGAAAGGAGCCGGCGTATTAAAGGAATTGCCTTCCGAGAGCAGCATTCTTATTTCCGAGGGATGCACGCACCACAGACAGTGCGAGGATATTGGGACGGTGAAACTTCCGGGCTGGATCTCCGAATATACCGGAAAGGAATTTGATTTTCATTTCACCCAGGGCGGAGATTTCCCGGAGGATCTTTCCCCGTATTCTCTGGTCATCCACTGCGGAGGCTGCATGCTGAATGAACGGGAAATGCAATCAAGACTTGCCATCGCCAGGGAGGGCGGCGTCCCGATGACGAATTACGGCATCATTATCGCCATGATGAACGGCATACTCGCGCGCAGCCTGGAAGCCCTGGGCTGGGAGACGGAAAAACTTAAATAATATGTAACAAAAAATTTCAAACCGTAAGATTTTAGTAAATATCAACAAATAATAGTTTCACGTGAAACTATTATTTGTTGATATTTTACAAAAAACAAAGTGTGTATCTTTAATACTTGACAAATAATCCAGTCCATTTCATTCTTTTTTCTGTCAATTCCTTTTCCCTAAACTGGATAATCCCTATCTTATTCCTGACGCCTTTAATGATAACTAATTATCAAATAATTCGATCCGTTATATTGGGAACGCATGTTCTTAAAATCTCCTCATAAATTAGAGTAAACCTGATCGAAATTCTTCTTTTGCGTAAATGCGTAAAATATAAAGAGCAGATGCCAATTACCTTTGCGCCTTTTTGTGAATCATAAGGAAATGTTTTAGATTAACGTTTCCTTATACAAAAATCTAAATCTATTTGAAAGATTATCAAAAAAAAATAGAACGAGTTTGGATGCATAAAGGGATAAAATAACACTGATTATACGGAAGACGGCCGGCCTCGTCCCATTATTGGAGGCCGGATTGAAAATCGTTTTTGAGAGGGGGGAATTCCATGTTAATTGATATTCATGCGCATGTATGTGATACAGTTTCATCAATCAACAACGGGCAGCCGATGCGCTCCGCCAAATGGGGGCTTGCCAGAAGAGGGAATGAATACATACCTTTTTTTCCTCCCTCTTTTGAGAACAGCAACAGTCCCGTAGAGATGCTGATCGCCCATATGGATCTTTACGGGATCGACAAGGCAGTGCTGATGGCGAACCCATATTACGGCTATACCAATGAATATTTCCTGGAAAGCATCAGGAAATATCCCGGGAGGCTGAAAGGGGTCGCACTGGTTGACCTTCTGAAGGGAAAAGAAGCCGCCGCCGAACTGGAAGAGATTTACAGGACGACGCCCCTTTTCGGCTTCAAGGTTGAAAGCGAATCCACCTTTCAGTGTGGCAGGGAAAAGAACATGGCGGACGAGGACTTGTTGCCGGTGTGGGACGTAATCGACAGATACAGCCAGCCCTGCTTCCTGCATCTCTTTACGGAAAGGGATATCGATGAGCTGTTCAGGCTTGTCAGCATGTTTCCCCGGATCACCTTTGTCCTCTGCCATATGGGGGCGGATGCCTGCTTTGGTCCCGGGGCAAAGGAAGGGAGCTTTGCAAGGCTGAAGGAGTTGGTCAGGACAAACCCGAGAGTCTATTTCGACACATCCACCGTGCCGGTGTATTTTGATGAAGAGTACCCGTTCCCGTCCTCCGCGGCAATCATAAAAGATGCTTACCGAACTGTGGGAGCGGAGAAGCTCATGTGGTCATCGGATTATCCGGGCATGCTGAACCATGCGACCTTCCCGGAGCTTATTAACCTGGTAACGAGACACACGGATATTCCGGAAAAGGATCTTGCCCTGATCATGGGCGGCAATGCGGAAAGGCTGTTTTTTTCCGATGCATGGGGCCAGGGCATTTAAGGAGATTTATCATGGCAAAAGAAAACTGTTATTTTCCTATGCCAAGGGCCAGGGGATCTTCGGGGATCCTCCCAGGAATTTGCTTTCTACTGTTTGCGATGCTTCTTATCTTTCTTTGCGTTGCCTGTGGAGGGAAAAGTTCGGACAGGAGAGAGACCGCTCCGAATAAGAGGATAGCGGTTTCCCTGATCGAGGCCAACGAGGCCTGGGTCACGGATTTCATGGATGGCCTGATTTCGATGGCGGAAGAAAATGGCATGGAGGTAATATACCATGCCCCGAAAAACCATACCTCTGCCTGGCAGATGGAGGATCTGGAGGAATGCCTTCGCTCAGGCATATCTTACCTGGTCCTTTTTCCCGCATCCAAAAAAGGCCTGGATGGCATTCTGAAAAAGGCCAGGGAAGAGGATGTCCGCGTCATTCTTGTAACAAACAAGGCGGCGAAATATAAGGATCTGGACGTCGGTATATCCATTGATTATGAGGGGGAGGGCGCCCTCTGCGCCAGGATCCTGGCAGAGGAGTTCGACGGGGAGGAAGCGAACATTGTTGAAATCAGGGAATCCACCAGCAGCGTCATCAGCAGCCTGCGTTCCGCCGGCTTTGAGGAAGAGCTTGGGAAATATCCAAATCTTCACATTATCGAGAAGGGGCAGGGAGGCGGGAATGCCATGAGCGCCAAATCCGTCATGGAGGACATCATCAGGAATCGGAGTGACAAGGTATTCCATGGGATCTTTTCCTGCAGTGACGAGGACGGGATCGGGGTGCTGTACGCCCTGAAGCTTGCGGGTTTCCGACCGGGCAGGGATATCCGCCTGGTTTCGGTTTCCGGGACGCAGGACGTATTGAAGGCAATTATCGCCGGGGAGTATACGGCGACCGTTACCAGTGACCGTTCCCTTGCCATCACTATCATGGACCGAATCAGGGAGATGGAGATGGATGGGAAGGTTTCGGAAAAATACGTGGAGCTGGGGACAGAGGTTTTTAACAGCCGGAACGCGGAATCTCTTTTGATGGAAATGGAAGGCAGGGAGGAAGAGGACGATAACATTTTGGATGGTATAAAAGGACACGAGATGGAAGGCAGGAAGAAGGGAGCAGAGACATGATAAAGCGGGCATGGGATGCCATCAGCCGGTCCGTCGAACGTCGGCTGCTTTTTTATTTACTGCTCCTTTCACTGCCTCCGATCATTATTTTCGCGTCGATTATTGCTTTTCTTCAGACCAATGCAATCAGGGAGCTGACCGAGGCCTCGATGCAGACGGAGGCGGCCATGGCTTTTTCCGAGTTGGACGATCGCTTTCAGGAAGCGGTGATCCTATGCAGGAGCATCGAAAACAGCGCTGCCTTCCAACGATATATGCGCAGAATTTATGAAAGCAGGGAGGAACGCTACGAGGCGGAGCTGGATTCCAATATGGAGTTAATGGCGATGGCCCCCCAGAATTCCGGCTTTGACGGGGTTTACCTCCTGGGAAATAACGGCTTTTCCTCCAAATCAAATTCCTGCACGATGCTGGGCCAAGGTTTTACGGAAAGCGCCTGGTATCTCCGTTCAGTGCGATCCCGAAACCCTGTCTGGTTCAGCCTGCACAAAGGGAGCTTTGTGGTAAAGACCGGGGGGAGGGACATGATTTCCTGCTGTTACCCTTTCCGGGACAAATCCTCGAATACCAATGTGGGCGTTATCGTCGTGGACATCGCGGAGGATTCTGTCAGTCAGAAGCTAGACAAGCGTACCATGGGCAGGGGAGCCTATCTGCTGCTGGACGAGGGGAACAGGATTTTCTACCATTCAGAGGATACCGGGCTTTCGGAGGGCGAGCTTTCCGATGCTGCTGCCCTGGTACAAAGAAACCATTCGGCACTGCGCCTGAATGCTCCGGATCCTCTGACCCTGAAGGATAGGGGGCTTTACGCCGTTGCCTATCGCTTTGATGTGACCGGCTGGGCCCTGGTGAACGCGGTAGAGAGCAATTATTTCAGGGAATCCGCTTTCCCGCTGCTCTTCGTTATCCTCTTCATGTTTTTGCTGATTTCCGGCATTGCGACGTTTACAGCCAGGATGATCTCCCGTCATTTTACGGAGCCGGTCATCGAGGTCGAACAGGCTATGAAGGCGGTGGAGGAGGGGGACCTGAGCATACAGATCGAGGCCAGGGGGCAGGACGAGATGGCCGGCCTTGCCGCAGGTTTTAATGAGATGGTCAACCGGGTCAATGCCCTGATGAATTCCGTATATGAAAACCAGCGGGGGATGAGGCGGCTTGAGCTGAAGGCCCTGCAGGAGCAGATCAATCCGCATTTTCTTTATAATGCCCTTGATTCCATCAAATGGCTGCTCCGGCTCCAAAGGACGGAGGATGCTGTTGATATGCTGAAAAACCTTTCGCTCCTCTTCAGGATTTACTTAAGTCACGGACATGAGATCATTACGGTCAGGGAGGAGCTGAAGCATGTCCGGGCCTACCTGGAGCTGCAGGCCATGGAATACAAGTCGAAATTCTCCTATGCGATTGAAAGTGAGGAGGACGTGCTGGACTATCTGGTGCCGAAGATCCTGCTTCAGCCTCTGGTGGAAAATTCCCTGAAGCACGGCATTTCCATATCTTCCCCATCGATCCTGATCACAGTGCGTGCCAAAAGGGAGGGGGAGAATATCATTCTGTCCGTGGAAGATAATGGAGCCGGCATCCCCCGTGAAGCCCTGGATATTCTGAGGGAAAAGGTGAAGAATGCCGAACAGGAACGGGTGGTGGATGCCGGCAGCCTGGAGGACAGCGGCTCGGGGGGATACGGCCTTAAGAATGTCAGCGACCGTGTCAAATTGAATTTCGGCATGGAGTACGGGATAAGGCTTTTCTCCGACTGCCCGGGCGGGACCAGAGTGGATATCGTCATTCCGAAAAGGCTCGAAATGACGGAAAGGTGATTCACAATGCCTTTTCGGGACCTTGCACTATGGCCGAGCAAAGGAAAGAGTTGATTTTACACACTTTTTAGGGACATATTGCTCGATGGATCCAGGCTTGCTGCTTTATTCCATGATGTTGGATCAATCGAAAGGAAAAAGGGAGGGGATGCGGAAGTGTACAAGGCGATCATTTGCGATGATGATGAGATCATTACGGAGGGCTTGAAGGCTTTTCTCCCTTGGAAAGATCTGGGAGTCGAATTATGCGGGACAGCATATGACGGGCAGAGCGCGAAAGAGCTGATCGACCGTTTCCAACCGGACATCATGATCAGTGACGTTCGTATGCCGATGGCCACGGGGATTGAGCTGACGCGTTACGCAAAAAGGAAAAATCCCGACATAAAGGCCATCATTATCAGTGGGTATGATAATTTCCGTTATGCCCAGGAGGCAATAAAAGCGGAGGCGATGGATTATCTTCTGAAACCCCTGGATGAGGACGAGCTCCTGCGAGTACTTAAGAAAGCGATTGCCGACCTGGATAGAATTGAGGCGGAAAATACCATCAGGCTGGAGGATGGGAAAGCCTATACGAAGAGCGCGATGCACTGTCTTATTAACGAGGGGAGCGGAGCCTTTATACGGCGTTACGGGGAGGAAAAGTTGAGGGAACTCGAGAATGCCTGCGGCGGAATCTGCCTCCTTTTGGTCGATCATTATGAGGCATGGTCGGTCCATCTTTCCGAGGAACAGAGGGCTTTGGTCACGGAAATGTTTTACCGCTGTGCGGCGTCCTTCCGGGAAAACCTGGTTCTTTTCGAAAACGGCGAGGGGAGTGCCGCATGCTATGTCATCTGCGAAAGCAATCGGGAAACGGAGCGCGTAATGAAAAGCTTTGCGCAAAGATCCCGGGAGGAAGTAGGGAGACTTTTTGAGGGTCAGACACTGACAGCCGTTTACAGCAGGTCCTCCCGAAATATAAGGGAGCTTTGGCGCTTGTCAGCAGAAGTGAGGAAGGCGGCGCGTCAAAGCTTTGTCTATACGGAAGGATCCGATATATTCAGCGAGGATGCTGTGAGGATATCGGATAAAGAAGAGAAACAGCAGGTGGATATCCATGACATTATAAACGTGAAGAGGCTCGTGAACCTGATCATGGCCTGGGATCGGGAAGGGATAGGGAAGGAACTCATGGAAATCGAGACATCCCTGAAGGCCAATGGCGGAAAGTCTTATCTGTATCTCCAGGCCGCGGCGGCAGGCTTCTATGGTACCTTGATCGAGGAGATACAGAACCTTGGCGTGGATACGAAGGAGATGGGCATTCATTCCATGCAGGAGTACAGGAAGATCATGAGCGCCGGAAATGTGGAGGAGGCCGTACAGGCCCTTGGCAAGAGCATTTTCGATATCGTCGACAGGCTGGAGGAAAACAGCCAGCATAAGTACAGGAAGCTTGTGGCGACTGCGGAGAAATATATCGACGCGCATTATATGGAGCGGGACCTTTCCCTGGAAAGGACCGCCCGGGAGATCCATATCAGCCCCAGCTATTTCAGCCTCCTTTTCAGAAATGAGACCGGTGTGACCTTTTCCGATTACCTCATACGGAAACGGATCGAGAAGGCGAAGGAACTCCTGCGGAATACGGATCTGAAAGCTTACGAAATTGCCGAAAAGGTCGGTTACGATACGGCAGCCTATTACAGCACGGCCTTCAAAAAGGCCACTGGCTATTCGCCCACGGAGTACAAAAAAACTGTGCTGAATCGATAGGTTTTTCCGCAGCATAAGGATTGCCGCGGAAAAATCCGAACAAAATGCCTGAGGGCATATTTTGTTCAGACGCATCCCTGTGGGATGCGCCAAATACGGTATTAACTATGCTTGATGCATAGTTAATATCTGCATATAATTTTGAAATATTTTCAAATCAAATACTATGGGAATGCAGGGCAATACGCGTTATCCTTTTCATAAGTCGATTGTAGTTCGATTGGATTTCTTTTTTGAAAAGAGGAGGAGAACATGAAAAAATCGAAAAAGGCGATCAGTTTCGCGCTGGCACTGTCTTTGACTGCACTTTCCGTTTCGGCTTGCGGTGGAAGCGGGACGGCGGAGGCGCCGGCTCCTGCCGCGTCAAATGAGACGGCTGCTCAGGAGGCAAAGGGGAGCGAGGCCGCTGCCGGAGGGAATGCCGCGGAGGCAAAGGAAGAAGCCCCGGCCGCTGAGGGGGAGACCGTTGTCCTTACGACTTCCGACCCATCGGCCCTGAAAGCCTATGATTTTGACCTGACGACGTTGGGCGACAATGCGGCCACGAGGCTTGATCCCTCCGTGAAGGAAGGAGATTTTGTGATCGGCTTCTCCAATTCCTTTGCCGGGAATTCCTGGAGGCAGCAGTTCGAGAAGGAATTCGAGATCGCCGCGGAAAAGTACAAGCAGGAGGGATATATCAGCGATTATATCATGCTGGACGCGAATGGCGACCAGACCAAGCAGATTTCGGACATTGAGGATCTGATCACCCAGGGTGTGGATGCCATCGTGGTGAATGCGATTACAGACGTTGCATTGAATGATGTGCTTCAGGAGGCCATGGATGAGGGCATCAAGATTTTCAACTGCGATAACCTGGTGAGCATCGATGTTGATTCCAAGGTCGTTGTCAGCGATTATGATTTTGGATTTGCGGGCGGCGCCTGGCTGGGCGAGCAGCTTGAGGATGGCGGCAAGATCGTGCTCCTGGACGGCTCCGCGGGCAGCTCCACCGACACGAACCGCCATGACGGCCTTGTGGACGGCCTTGCTTCCACAAGCCCGAAGGCGGAAATCGTAGTGCAGCAGAATGCCGACTGGGATTATGCCACGGCCTCCACGGCGATGGGTACCATCCTTTCCGCGAATCCGGAAATCGACGGCGTGCTTTCCCAGGGTGGTGCCATGACCATGGCCGCGATTGACGCTTTCATTGCTGCCGGCCGCAACCTTGTCCCGATGACCGGCGAGGCCTCTAACGGCTTCCTGCGGATGTGGGCGGAGAACAAGGAAGATGGCTTCTCTTCCATCGCCTTTGCGAACCCTCCTTTCCAGAGCATCATCTGCCTGAACCTTGCCATCAATTCCCTGAATGGGGTCGCCATTGCGCCTCAGTACCAGTTGGCCGTTCCGAATATAACGGACGACATGATTGATACGCTGTATGACGCGGATCTTTCCGATTCCTTCTGGGTATTCTCCACCCTGAGCGAGGAAGAGGTGAAGGAGCTTTTCGCGGAGCAGTAAGTAAAGCGGAATAACTGCCCTGGGCATGGAAATCTGATGTAAAGAAATGGAATAGAAAAGAACGTAAAGATTGGAGAGGAGCGGGCAGGAGCATGGTTCCTGCCCGCTTTTTGAGGACAGCGTTCCTGATAACTCAGGAAGTGAAATTCATTAATCAACACAGGAGCAAGGAAGAATATCATGGAAGCGATTTTGGAAGTAAAAGATATGGACAAGTCCTTTCCGGGAGTTCATGCCTGTGATCATGTTTCCTTCCGCTGTTTTCCTGGACGTGTACACGTTTTGCAGGGGGAAAACGGCGCCGGGAAGAGCACGGTACTGAAAATGATTTGCGGTTTATATCACCCGGATTCCGGCGAGATCAGGATCAATGGGCAGCCGGTTCGCTTCGCCCACCCGCTGGACGCGAGGCAGAAGGGCATTGCCATGGTTTATCAGGAGATGACCATTTTCCCGGAACTGACCGTGGCGCAGAATGTCTTTATTAACCATGAGGAAGAGTGCCTTCGAAAGGGGACTCCCTTTATTGACGAGGCGGAAATGCTGAACAAGACCGTGGATCTGGCGGAAAAATACGGCATCGAAGTGGATCCCTATTGTCGCGCCGGCGATCTTCCCATAGCGGCGCAGCAGATGGTGGAAATACTGAAGGCTCTGGCCTCGGAGCCGGACATTCTGATTCTGGATGAGCCGACGGCCACCCTGACAAACGCGGAGGTAGACAAGCTCTACGCCATTGTGCAGGGACTCCTGGAAATGGGGAAGGCCGTGATCTTTATTTCCCACAGGATGGGGGAGGTCTTCCGCTTCGGGCACGACATGACCGTCATGAAGGACGGGAAGCTGATCGGGACGGTGGAGCTTAAGGATGTAAATGAAAACGAAGTGATCCGGATGATGGTTGGCCGGGAGCTTTCCGACATTTTCCCTCCGAAGGCCAAAGAGCTTGGCGAAGAGATTTTCAGCATACATAACCTTTCGGACGTCCGGAAGATAAAGGACGCGTCTTTGTCCATCAGAAAAGGTGAAGTGCTTGGGATAGCGGCTCTTGACGGGCAGGGTCAGACGGAGCTTCTGGAGACCATTGCCGGGGTGCGGCGGCACAACCGGGGGAGGATCGTCCTGAATGGGAAAGAGCTTCATTATTCTTCGGTAAAGAAGGCGCAGGAGCAGGGAATCGACTATGTGCCGGAGGACAGGAAGGGCAAGGGGCTCTGCCTTTCCCTCGGAGTTGATGAGAACATTGCCCTGGGATCCCTTCCGCGTCGCTCGAAATGGGGCTTCATAGATCTGAAAAAAGAATTGGAAACGGTGAAAAAATATGTTGATCTCATGAACATCCGGACTCCTTCCTATGCCCAGGCCGTGGGCAGGCTCTCCGGCGGGAATCAGCAGAAGGTTTCCATCGGAAAGAATCTGGCGGACGAGCCCAGGCTCCTCCTCCTTAATGAACCTACCCGGGGCATTGACGTTGAAGCGAAGCAGGAGATTTACAGGCTGGTCCGGCATCTTGCGGAGGAGGGCGTCGCAATCCTGATGTACTCGAGCGACATGATGGAGGTGATCGGACTGAGCGACCGCGTCATTACCATGTATGAAGGCCGGATCACGGCAGAGTATACCGGGACTGACATGACTGAGGTGCGCATCATGCAGGGCGTAATGAATCTCTGTGGGCAGCAGGAGGCCGCGATGCAGGGAGACTCGCCGCAGGCGGATAATCCCGGAACGGGAGAGGAAAAGAAGGAGGGCCAGAATGAGTGAGAAAAAGAAAGTAAAGGGGATCCCCGGATCGGCCCATAACTGGCGTCTCCTTTTCAACCGGAAAAGCGAGGTGGTGTTCATTTACGTCTTCCTTGCGCTTTTTATCCTGTTCGGCGCGACCATGAGCCCGCATTTCCTGTCTCAAAGGAATATACGGAATCTTCTTTCCAAAAACGTCGGGCTGCTTTTGGTGACCTTCGGTCAGATGTTTGTGATCCTTCTGGGCGGTGTTGACCTCTCCACGGGATCCGTCATTTCCCTAGTGAATGTACTTTGCGTCAAATTTATGGCGGAAGGAAATCCCGCCAGCTGGATCCTTGCCCTCATTGCGGCCATCCTGGCCGGGGCCTGCGTTGGTTTCGTGAACGGCGTCCTGGTGACCAGGGGAGGCATCCAGCCAATCATCGCGACCCTTGCCACCCAGGTAATCCTGGCAGGAATTTCCCTCCTGATTCAACCGAAGCCGGGCGGGGAGCTGCCGAAGGGAATTTGCGACTTCTTTACAAAGGGACTCAACTACATAGTCCCGCTGATTCTTGCCATTCTTGCCACGGCCTGCATCTGGATGCTGCTGAACCGCAGCCGGATTGGCCGGCATATCGTGGCAGTGGGGGGCAGCGAGAATTCCGCCCGCTCCTCCGGCATCCGGGTGGAAAGGACGAAGACGATTGCCTTCATGATTTCCGGGATCATGGCCGCGTTTGCGGGGCTTTATATTTCCGCTTACGCGAAGTCGGGCAGCCCGGTCATCGGCGCGGCCTATTCCCAGGATTCCATTACGGCGGCCGTAGTCGGCGGGGCCAGCCTCATGGGCGGGAAGGCAAGCGCCATCGGCTGCATTGCCTCGGTCCTGATCCTGGGCATCGTCAGCAATATCCTGAACCTGATGCACGTTTCATCATATTATCAGTATGTCCTGACCGGCGTGATCCTGATGGCGGCCCTGACGCTCAGCGCGATCCGGTCGCTCCGGAAATAAGGGAGGGGGAAAAATGAGCCAAAAGCTGAAAAAATCCATCTCGGTCATTGCTGTCTACTGCGTCATGTTTGCCATGCTCTTTTTTGGCAATGCCGTAAGCCCGGGCTTCCTGAGCCCGAATAATATTTCCGTCATCCTGCGGGAGATGTCCTTCCTCGGGATCTGCTGCATAGGGCAGACACTGGTCATCCTGACCGGCGGAATCGACCTTTCCCTTTGCTATACGCTGCTCCTTTGCAACATTATGAGCGCCTTCATCATCAGTGGTTCCGATGCCAACGTGCCGGTCGCGCTCCTTATCTGTTTCGGTGTTTCCGCCCTGATCGGTTTCGTGAATTTCCTCGGGGTCTATTTCCTGCACATCCCGGCCATGATCATGACGCTGGCCTCCGGAAGCGCGGTGTATGGTATTGCCTATATCTACTGCAACGGCGCCCCGAAGGGGAAATCCTCACCCATCACGACCGCTCTTGTAAACAGCCGCTTCCTGGGCATGATCAACTGGACGGCCCTGATCTGGATTCTTCTGGCTGTTGCCATTATCCTGATCCTGAAGTTCACGAATTTCGGCAGGTCCGTCTACGCCATCGGCGTGAATAGGGTGACGGCGCAGTATTCCGGTATTTCCGTACCCCGCATTCTTGCTTCCGTCTACATTCTGTCCGCGATTTTCGCTGGTCTGACCGGCTTCCTCTTCCTGGGCTATACCGGGACAGCGTATCTTTCCACGGGCTCTACTTATAATATGGACTCTATTGCATCGGTGGTCATCGGCGGTACTTCCATTGCCGGGGGATCCGGCGGTTACCTGGGTAGCATTGCCGGGGTCGGCATCATGACGGTGCTGAACAGCCTTCTGACGGCGCTGGCTGTCCCCCAGGCGGGGAAGAACATCGTGCAGGGCATCCTGATCATCGTGCTGCTTGTTACGGTTTACGGTGGAAAGAAAAAGGAATAACGGGACAGACAAAACCTATTTGGTCGAGGAAAGGAAAAATTATGTGGAAAATGATTTCTTATCCCATAGAGGATAACGGTATCAACTGGCCGGGTTGCCCTGGATATTCCTGGGAGCCGGTGAAAAGCTTCGAGGACGGAGCCCTGTGCAATACGGCGACGGTCAGCATTTTCGGCCACTTCGGCACACATATGGATGCTCCGAGACATTACAAGAGGGACGGGCTGCGGATCGGGGACCTGCCCTTTTTCGAGAGCTTTATATATGATCGGGTCCTGCTTCTGGATATCCCGAAGGGGGCTGGGGAGAAGGTCATGGCCGGGGAACTGTCTCCTTATGCGGAGGCTATCGGGAAGGCGGATCTGTTGTGCATACGGACCGGGGCGGACAGGATGCGACGTGAGGATCCGGAAACGTATAATACGAACGGGCCGGCCATCAGCGCGGAGGCGGCCAGATATCTGATGGACAATTTCCGCGGCAGTCTGAAAGCGGTGGCCCTTGATTTCCTTTCCCTGGCTGCTCCAAGCGACACGAAGGACGGTGACCTCGCCCATCAGTATATGCTGGGGGTATATCATGACGGCTATATACTGATCATAGAGGACTGCGACCTCTCAGGGCTTCCTGCGGAGGGAAAGGGGATACGCAGGGTCTTTGCCATCCCGCCCCGTTTTACTGGTGTGGACAGCGCGCAGGTAAGCATGTTTGCTGAAATAGAGCCTTGCTGAGGCGGCGCCTGGCTATGCAATTTATTATCGGCTTTTTGATCTGACAAAAGCATAAGTCCTGCTGCCTTGTCACTCAATTGGATTTTTCTGCGGCGTTACTTGTGCCGCAGAAAAATCCTGAAAATAATGGATCGTCAGTTCTGAACAAAAATCAAGCATTTCCGAAAAACATAAGTCTCTTAAAACCCGAAGGCGGTACAGTAGCACATGGTGAAGAAGCAGGCGATGGCAAACCAGACGGCGAGGCAGACCGGGGGTATGAATAATGCGCGGAGCACCATGCCCGCCATCCACAGGTAGTCCTTGAGCGGGCGCTTGACCTTCGGCTTGTAGCGCTTTTTCTTCCCGTTCTCTTTAAGGAGATATACCCAGGGCTTTTCATATAGCTCCACGATTCCGTATTTCACAAGGTAAACCGGGACGACGGGGACAGCGATGCAGAACCAGACGGCGGAGCCGCCAAGCTCGAGTCTGTTGAAATCAAAACCGTTAAGGAGCAGGGCGATAATGACCGGCAGGAACAGGGCAATAAGGCAAAAGGCTGCCAATTGCATGACCCGGAGAGGTGTCGTGAAACGAAGAATGGCAGGCTTCTTTTCGCCGTCCACATCCCAGAAGAAGACAGGCTTCATCGTTTTCCGTTTCAATATTCGCTCGTCCTGCACCAGCTTTCCCCGTTCCCGGTGTAAGGTCTGTCCGCCGGAGGTGAAGATCTCCCGCCCCTTCTCCACGGCAAAGCTGTTTTTTGTCGTGTCACTGTAGAGGCAGAGCATGACAATGATTAAGATCAAGGCCAGTACTCCGGTGAGGAGCAGGCTTTCGCCCATGGCCATACCGAAGAGGCGGAGAGCAAGAAACAGGGCGAGGCTGACTGCCAGCGTGGCCAGGATAGCCTTTAGCCACCAGGGCAGGAAATAATAATGGGACTCCGTTTCGGCCCGGACGCTGACTTTGCCGGTCTGCCCGTTCACGGCCGCCATCAGGTTCTCGCCGCTGATGTAGTAGACGGGGAGCAGGACGGGAAGGCGAATGGAGGAGCTTACATCCGCCTTTACCTCCACGGCTTTCGTTTCCAATGTCTTCCTCACGGCCGGCGTATAAGCCTCCCCGATTTCCTCCCGGACCCTTCCCTCCAGAACATCGTCCGGAACATCCGGAATCTTGACACGGTGGCCGGCCACAAAGGCAAAATCAAATTCCGTGAGCTTTTCCGCGTCATAGGGCTCCATGCCGTCCAGAAGCAGGTTGTCAAGCTGCTTCGAACGGTTCACATACTCATCGTTAATGAATCCCTCGCAGGAGAAGATCCTGCCGCCGTCCATTCTTGACACGGCCATATGCACCGGCCCCCTCACCAGCTCATAGGGAAGATAGAAGCCCTTCAGATCCCCGGCCTTTTCAATCAAATGCCGCGCTTCCTGCTTTGCCCTGTTTTTCCTGCACCAGGAGAGCAGCCGCTCCCTGGCCTCCTCCTCCGTGATCGCGAAGGGGATAATGCTTTCCGGCAGCTCCTCCGTGTCCAGGTATTCACTCCGGACAAGGCTTCTGCCGCAGAAGCTGCAGTTGGAAACCGCCTCGCTCTCTTCAAACACCAGGGCGGCTCCGCAGCCGCTGCAGGAGGTCCTGGCCAGCTTGAAATTGGCCGCGTCCTTTTTCAGCTTCCGCCTCTGCATCCTGCGGAAGCCTTCTTTTTGCCGCCTGGCCTCGCTGATCCCTACGTTCCCGCCGCAGTAGGGGCAGACATATTTCTGCTTAATGATGTCAAAATTCGCGGGAGCCCCGCAATCCGGGCAGTGGATGTCCAAAATCTTCATAATCCGTTTCCCCTCTGATTTTTTGCCGTTCTAATTGCCGACAAACAAATGCTGCTCTGATTTCACGTCATTCCGAAGCGCTTGCGAGCCAGACAGGTTCCTTTAGTAGTTTCAATTATATTAAGCATTATAATCTTTAAGACCTGACTATTACAATGAAATATCCTCAAAAAGATTCTAAGAAAAAGCTGAATGAATCAGCATTTCTTTGGGATGCACACGAAAATGCAAAGGAAATTTGCCGCTGCGCGGCGCATTTTCGGAGCCGGAAACGCTTGAAACGGCGTTTCCTTGGGAAATGCAAGAAAATTTTTTTCATAATCCTCAAAATAAAGGGTTTGACCATTATTTTTGCTTGTGATAATCTATAGGAATACTGAGTTAAAGCGTTATACCTTTATACCGCATTCTTTTGTCGGCAGGTAAAATGGCCGGAAAAGCACTTTAATATCAGGAGCCATATGAGCCATATAGCCTGCGATATCGCAGCTCTTTGTCAGCAGTTAAAATGGCCAAATAAGCACTTTATTATCAGGAGGGAGCATGGTGTTTTCAGGAAAGAAATCGCGTGCCTTGATCGCGTCCGTACTTGTTTTCGTGATGTCTTTTTTAATGGTGCTGCAGCCGGTTTCCGCGGCGCAGGATATCCGGGATTACATTTTGAATGAGTCGGAGGAGTTTTTTGCCGCGTTATGGAACGCGGTCCTTGAGAACGGAGAGGATGTCATTTCCTTCCCGAGCCGGGTATCTGACAGGCTGGAAAAGGACGAAATGGCATATTACGGCTTTTACCTTGATGAGGACACTGACATCAGTATTCTCCTGGAGGCTGAGCGGGTGTCCTACCTCCTTCTCTGCAGGAAGGATAAGCCGGTGAACGTCCAGGCCCGTCCCTATAGTTCCCAGAAAATCGAGGAGAAGGGGCTGCCGGCAGGTTATTATCAGCTTTATGTCATCCCGGATGAAGACTCAGTTGATGCGGGAATGGATTTCACCCTGACGCTGGATTCCCTTTCTTCTCATGAGGTAATGCCGAATTTCTCGGAGTTTGATCTTGCCGGAAAGGTCAATAACAACGTTTCCCCCTTCCATTACTATAACGGTTACGATGACCCCGCCAAAAAGTCCAGCAAGAATATCGGCGCCGACGCTTTCCTGGGGGGAGCATATTTCCAGAACTGGGCCGGTCCTGTCACGGAGAAGGTCATGCCGTCGGAGGAGTATGTCTACAAGGCCACGCCATCCAATTATATGCAGTTCAAGCCGGAAACACCGGAGCTGCATGTCCAGGACATGATCGAGCTCCCCGGAGCGAAGGATTACTCCGAGTTGGGTAAAGGCGATTACATGAATCATTGGAAAAACGCGTTGATGACTTATGGCTCTGTGGTTGTGGCTATGTGTGTTCATCAGGTCTTCTGGTCGGGGGAGAACAAAGATGAAAATGAGTATTATTACCTTCCCATGGAGTTCATGAAGAAATACGCGGAAAAGTACAATCTTAAAAGCAATCATAATGTGACCCTGATCGGCTGGGATGACACGATTCCCAAAGAAAAATTCAAAAGGTTCATCACCGTTGAGGGGAAGGAGTTTGAGTATATGCCCCCCGGAGACGGGGCCTGGATCGTCCGGAATTCCTGGGGGACCGATACCCATGAAAATGGGGACTTTTACATTTCCTATTATGACCAGCAGATGGGAATGGGCAATGACCGGGTGGTTTTCGGGCAGGTTGAAAGCTATGATAATTACAACCACCTTTATACCAATGATATCGGGGTATCCCAGGCTGCCGGGAGCTCCCAGGCCGCGATGAGGTTCAAGGGGAAAAGAAAGGGAGCCGCCAGTCAGTCCTTTGAAAATACTACAGACAAGGACGAGCTGCTCAGGGCGGTGGCTTTCGGCTCGCCTTATACGGGATATAAGTACAATGTTTATGTGTCTGTGGACGATGGGAAGCCGGACCTTCTGAAGAGTGGCTACCGTACCTATGCGGGGGTATTTACCGTGAGGCTGGATCGGGGCATCGCTATCCCGGCCGGCTCCAGATTTACCGTTTATGTGGATCTTGAACTGCCCTCCCCGGCAAATGAAAAGGTCGGCATGTTTTACAGCTCGTCATTCATTGGGGACTTGTCAACTGTGTTCGGCGGAGAAGGGGTGGCAGCCTACTATAAGGGGGGCGGGGATTTCAAGGATCCTTACTGGCTTTCCCCCCATGCGGATTTTCCGATCATACATGCCATGACCTATGCGGACATGTCTGATTACAGCGATGGGCGATACAGCATGGTGAGCATTGCCGATTTCTACGAATTCGCGGAGGGAAAGAATTGCTTCGATTTACTGGAAAGTGAAAATGCCGATATCGTATACGAGGCGGAAGGGGTAAATGCGGAAAGCCTGGAGAATGGCACGGCCTTTCCTCCCGTTCCGGAAAAGCCTTCTTCGGAAAAAGCGTCAGAGGATGATCCTTCTGAAAGCGCGCCCGGAGTTGATTCATCAAAAAGCATCTCGGGGAATGACCCTTCGGGAAGCGTATCCGGAGTTGATTCCTCGGAGACTGCCTTTGTAGAGGGGGGGAGCGGAAAAGATGATGACGATACGGATTCCGCAAACATTTTCCCGGCAACGCCTTCCAACCTGCCAAAGTCCGTTGCCACCCCCGCATACCGCGGCAATACAAGGAATGCTATGAAAGCTGCTTCAGATTCGTCTTCTTCGGTTGAATTCGATGAAAATGACAGCTATAACGGCGGCCTGGTCGTGGATGAATCCGGGGAATTGCTCCGTTACCTTGATTTCAAGGGCGGGGCCCTCAGCCTGAAGCTCCCAAAGAAATATAACCTGGACAAGCTGGGACAGGTCACGGAGGTGAAGGATCAGGGGCAGACGAATCTTTGCTGGGCTTTTGCAACGGTCAAGGCCGCGGAATCCGCCGTACTTAAGAATTATCAGCGGCTTACGGGCTATCCCCGGGGCATCAAGCTGGACGCGGCAGGAGGGGACAACATCGTGGACGGCGTGATCGACGTTACCTATATGCCCGGTACAAAAAAAGAAGTCGTCCTGCTTCCGGAGCTTGAATCAAATGACGGGACGAATCTGAACGATGACTCCATCCTCTGGAGCTACGAGGGGGATGTGGAAAACATTTCGGAGGAGCTTTACCGAAGCAAGGCGGGGAAGAAGGCGGCGGTATTTACCGTGGAAGGAAGCGGCGTCGTGAATGTGACGGCGGCCAGCAGCTCCGACCCCTCGCTGAGTGTGACGGTTGCGGTCAGGATTTCAGACGCTGTCCCTGCTGAGATTTCCTTAAGTGATTACGAGCTTTTCCTTGACGCCGGCTCGACCCGGAAACTCATTGCAACGATAAAGGCCGGAGAAGATCAGGACCTTAAGGTGGTATGGAACAGTGACAACCCGCAAATCGCCTCCGTTGACCAGGATGGCAATGTCTTTGCCCTGCGTCCCGGCAGGGCGGTCATTACCGCGAGGGCCGGACTCGGCGAGGCTTCGTGCATCATTTATGTGACAGGTGGGAATAGCAGATCAGGAGGCTCCGGTGGGTCTGGCGGTTCCGGAGGAGGAGGCGGGAATCTTAACGCTGGTCATGCGGCCATTACGCCGGTGACAAGTACTGTAACGGATGGCGTCTGGCAAAAGGACGATGAAGGGAACTGGTACTTTACGGAGGCCTTGACGGGGCAGCATTCGGTGGGCTGGAAATACATCAGGACCTCAGACGAAAAGACGCATTGGTTCTATTTCGCCCGGGACGGGAAAATGATGACGGGCTGGATACGGGACGATGATGGCAGGTTTTATTACCTTGCTGAAGAAGGGGACGGGACGGCATATAGCCGGGACGGAATTACCGGCGCTATGGTGACAGGGTGGTTCTCAGATCCTTCAGATGGTTTCTGTTATTACCTTGACCCATCCGGCGGGGCCATGGCCACGGGCAGGAGGACGGTGGATGGCGCCGATTACCATTTCAATGAAATACCTACGGGCATCTCGGGATGGCGGTATGATGAAAAAACCGGGAAGTGGGGCTACTATGGCGGCAATGCTCACCCCCTGGGGGCTATGCTGGATGGAAGCAAATAGGCAGCCTTTCATACTTTGACTTGATGCCGCAGGCATTGAGACCCATCTGTGACGCGTCAGCGGCACAAATGAAGTATGAAAAGCTTGCTTTTCATACTTTGACTTGATGCCGCAGGCATTGAGTCCCATTTGTGTCGCGCCAGCGGCACAAATGAAGTATGAAAGGCTTGCCTTTCATACTTGACTGTTTGGAAGCTGCGGAAAGGGAAGTCCTATGAGAAAAAAGACGATTGCGGGAATGTTGTTTTTAAGCATGATTATGTTCATCATGATCACTGCTTATGCGGACAAGGAGCCTGAGAAGCAAAGTGGGAAGTCTTCTGTCCAGGCATTTATCTCCTCGGTAAAAGCCGAAGCGGAGGAGGCCCTGGATGATTCTGAGTCAAAAAAGGACGAGGTGGACACGGAAAAGGCTGCAGAAGATAAGGCTCAGGAGGAAGAGTCTTCCGAGGACGAGGATGTAAAGGCGGATGCTGCCGAAAAGGATTCCGAAGACGAGGAAGCCAAGGCAGAAGCGGCTGAAAAGGATGCCGAAGAAAAGGACGGAGAAGGCAAGGCTGAAGCGGCTGAAAAGGATGCCGGGGACGAGGAAGCCAAGGCGGATGCTGCCGAAGGGGACTTAGAGGATGCAGATGAGAAGAAGGGGATATACATCCTCTATACCAGCGATGTCCATTGCGGCGTCAGCCAGGGCTTTGGCTTTGCCGGTCTGTATGCGATCAGGAACAATCTTGAAGAGCGAGGCTATGACACCATACTGGTGGATGACGGTGACTGTGTCCAGGGGGAGGCGATCGGCACCCTTACGAACGGGGAGGCTCTGCTCAAGCTGATGAATGCCGTCGGATATGATGTTGCGATTCCGGGTAACCATGAGTTCGATTATGGTGTTGAGCAGTTCATAAAGCTGAAAGATATGGCTGAATTCCCGTACATAAGCTGCAATTTCAATAAGGGAGGAGAGCTTCTTCTTCCTCCTTACCAGATCGTGGAGGCGGCTGGAAAAAAGATCGGCTTTGTTGGTGTGACGACTCCGGAAACCATGAACACCTCCGCGCCTATGCGCGAGAAGAATGAGGATGGGGAATACGTATATGACTTCCTGCAGAATGAGGATGGCAGCGACGTCTATGAAGCGGTACAGAAAGCCGTTGACGACTGCCGGGCGGAGGGCGCCGATTATGTCTATGTCATGGGGCACATGGGGCTTGAGGAGGCCGTAAAGCCATATACCTATGCCGACGTCATATCCCATACGAACGGTATAGACGTATTTCTCGATGGCCACAGCCACGATACTGTGCAGGTCGTCATGAAAAACAAGGACGGGGAAAATGTGATCCGTTCCGCCGTCGGGACGAAGATGAGCTGCATTGGTTACAGCCTCATTACGGATCGGGGGATCGAAGAAACAGATGTATGGAGCTGGCCAAATTCCATCGATGCTCCGGCATTCCTGAATATCCAAAATGAGGTCAGTGAGGCGATTGAGGAAACAGAAAAGGAATTTGAGAAAACCCTTGGGGAGGTTCTGGCCCATAGCGATGTAAATCTTTTCATTTATGATCCGGTTTTAAATGATACAAGCGGAAACTCAATCAGGATCGTGAGACGCACGGAAACAAACATTGGTGATCTCTGCTCTGATGCCTTCAGGGTCATGACAGGCGCGGATATCGGCGTGATAAATGGCGGCGGAATCCGGGACGGAATTTCCAGAGGGGACGTCACGAAAGGGGATTTGCTGGGAGTATTCCCCTGGGACAATAACGTCTGCGTAGTCAAGGCAAGCGGGCAGCAGATTCTGGATGCCCTGGAATGGGGCGCGAGGGGGATTCCGGAGGAAAACGGCGCCTTCCTTGATGTTTCCGGCATTACTTACCAGGTCGACCTTACCGTAGACAGCGGTTGTACCGCGAATGAAAACGGTATGATGACAGGGATCACAAGGCAGAGGCGCGTCAAAAACGTGATGTTTGGGAATGAGCCGCTGGATCCGGAAAAGATTTACACTGTCGCAGGGCTGGATTATACGCTTTTGGATAACGGGGACGGCCAGACCGGCTTTGACGGCGCCGAAGTCGAGATTGAAGACGCCGGCATTGAAAAGAAGGTACTGATCGATTATATCATTGAGAAGCTTGGCGGGAATATCGGAGAGGAATATGAGGATCCCTATGGGCAGGGAAGGATCGAGATTTCCGAGACCGCTATCGAGGAAAGCGCGGAGACTGCGGCGATGAAAGCCGGTTCCGTAAAAGAGGACGATTCGGAAGAGAAGGCTGCGGAAATCGGAAGCGACGAAGAAAAGACCGAAGAGGAAGCGGAACAGAAAGAAAGCAAAGCATTCGATGAAGAATCAGAGGCAGAATCAAAAGATGCCAAAGCCTCTGAAAAGGAATCCGTAGAAGAGTCAAAAGATGCCGAAGCTTCTGAAGAGGAGTCTGAAAAAGAATCCGCTTCAGAAAGCGAATCAGAGGAATCTGCCTCTTTGGCTGCGGATTTAAAAAAGCTTGCCGAAATCGGAGTCAGGCCCGTTACCTGGGAACCTTCTCCCGATCATCTGATCATTGAAGGAGATGAGGCAAGGGAGATGTATACGAGGATCAAGGCCGGGGATTATCCTACAATGGAGGAAATAGTGGAAAGCCCTCTGTTAGATCAGATTGACGCGCTGTCCGCTTATTATATTGATTATTATGGAAAAACCTCCGAGATAGACACGGCGGCGAGAAGGATGCTTCGAAACTATATTCTGGACGACTTTCTTTCCATCGGTTCCGCCAGGACAGAAAGCATTAACGAGGAGACGCAGCTTCATAAATACGTTTACGACGGGCCGTTGGAAAAAGGTTATGAAATGGAGCTTGTGCTGGGTCTTCCCGCCTCGGGCAAGTCCAGCAGGGTGACGGATCCCGACAGTGAGGAGATGAAGGCATTCATCCTGGATTGCGACGTGATCAAGGAAATGCTTCCTGAATTCCAGGAAAGCCACGGCGGCGCCGCTGACGCGGTACATATGGAGAGCATGATGCTCATGGAGCGGGCTATGGAGGCTTTCACGGAGGGAGATTTGAAGGGCACGAATGTCATCCTTCCTCTTGTGGCAGACGATTATGACAGCCTGATGGAAACCTATATCAAGCCCTTCGAGGAGGCCGGTTACAATGTCAGGGCCAAATTTGTTCCCTGCGAGCTCAATGTGAGCGCCGCCCGCAATCTTGCCCGGGAGCTTGAGACCGGGAGGATTATTAACAGCGCGGTCGTGTCATCCTTCGGCACAAAGCCGGAAGAGGTTTATAAGAAGCTTGCGAAAGAGGAAAACGCGAAGGGACTGCCCTATGGCGTGGAAGTGGAATCCATTGCGGAGAGCGCCTCGGGAGAACAGGCTGAAACGGAGCAGAAGGAAGCCGCATAGTTATCGCATAGTTATCTTTTTCCAGGACTATGGCACCATAATGACGAAGGGGGATAACAGGAACTTGATCAAAGGCTCCCCGCTTCGAAGTATTAATGAGAATCGGAAGCCCTGTGGAAAATAGACAAGTTAACATCGAGAGCGTCTCTTCTACGGAAGAGGCGCTTTTTTCATCGCGGAGCCGTCGCGATGAAGATCTTGCCTTGCGGCAAGCAATATTTCGACCTTGCATTTTATAGAAATTGCGCTTATAATTCCAATTAACCGAAATGCTCTTTGGCTAAATCGATTTCGGTGAACTCGCTTTCGGTAAATTGGAGGTTAAATGAATAAAATATTCAGAGGACGAGCTGCTGAATTAAAGATTCTCGAACGAAAATTCGGGTGGATATTTTACGGAAGAACAGATCAAAACGGTCATATCAAGTGACAAGCAAAACCCTGCTTTGTATAATTCCATTATCTCTGCTGTGGCAACTGGTCATACAAAAAACGGAGAAATTGCCACGTATATTGGTTCAGATGATGTCACCTATCCACTGAAGGTTCTGGTTAAAGCGGAAGTTCTTGAGAAAAGGATGTCAAAGAAGCCTTATTATATTCTGAATGACAGTATGCTTGAATTCTGGTTCAGGTATGTAAACAGAGCTACCAGCCTCATTAATGCCGGACGTGGAGAAATCTATTATCTTGAAAATATCAAAAGTCATTTGCATGATTATATGGGTAGGATTTTTGAAAAGATGGCAAAAGAATACCTCATGATGAATGCAGGTAGGGATGATTTTCCGATTCTTACTGAGATCAACGATTTCCAGTCATCGGTACTTGATGAAAATAAAAAGCAGAAACAGATAGAAATAGATATTCTTGGCAGAAATGATCATAAAATTGTACTGCTCGGAGAATGTAAGTTCAAGCATTCTCCATTTGATAAAACGGAATTAGAAAAATTTATGGATAAAGCCAGATATGTCCCATCTACGGATCCTGGGATTTATTTTTTCTCACTGGGAGGCTTTACCGATTATGTTTTAGATCATTCGGAAAAGTGCAGGCTGATCACCCTTGAGGATATGTATTGAATGAATGGCAAAATGTGGGTTTTTCCGCAGTACAAGGAGGAATGTATACTTAAAACCAGCAGTGGAGAGGCTGTATTCCAGCCTCTCCACTGCTAATGAATGGAACTTGTTTTAGAACATTACTCAACTGCGAAGATCAGAAAAGTCCGGGAAACCATATGAAGGACAGGCATCCTCTGTGTCATCTTTCGCATTCCTTACGCCGCATCCTTGCCGCTTGCGGCATCCTCTGCATCAGCAGCTTCCGTATCGGCTTCCGTGTTCTCATTGCTTTCCGCCTCGGCTTCAACATTCTCGCTGGCATCTTCATTTGACTCTGCCGCAGTTTCCGCATCCTCTGTATCCGACGCTTCCACAGTGGTTTCCGCATTCTCTGCATTCGCCGCTTCCACAGTGGCTTCCGCCTCAGCAGCAGTTTCCGCATCAGCCTGTGCATTATCTGCTGCAGCTTCTTTCTTAATAATGCTTACGCCATCGCCGTAAATTGTGGCGAAATCATCCCGCATGGAAATCGTCTCAAAGCCGCGCTCTTCGCAGGTCTTCTTCATGGATTCAGCCTTTTTCTCGCTTCCGAATTCCCTTTCCAGGTCATCGCAGAGAACCATATAGGCCCTGCCTTCATACTGCTTGTTGTTCTTGACATACTGCGCCATGGAAAGATCTCCGGAGCTGTTTCCGAAGGAAAGAACAGGTACCTTCCCGATTTCGAGCGCGATCTCGCTGACCTTGTTCATCTTGATGGTCTTGATGAGCAAGTCCCCTCCGAGGATCACATCATCGTCTGCCGAGTAAACATAATCCAGGCCGTCCGTATCTCCCTGGCCGCGGGCCACCATGGAATAACTCATTCCGATCACCCTGTTTGCCGGAATCGGGAGCAGGCCGTCAATGAAGCCGCGGACTACAGTCCGGTCGGATCCGCTGACAATATAGCACTGGAAATCATTGGCATCCAGATATTCCACAAGGGAAACCATCGGGAGGAAATAGGCGTCTCCCCGGGTCAGGCCCTCGAAGCCCTCTGCCTTGCTGTTCTTGAACTCCTTTGTATAATCCTTCAGCTCGTCAATGGTCATGCCCGCATAGGCAATCCCCGCATATTTGGCGTGAAGCCTTTCCGAGCTGTCCGGCATATCGCCTGTGGTAATCCCTGCCTCCAGCTCCCTCGCAAAGGCCCTGACATCCCAGGGGGCGTCATAGCTGTCGTCATAAAGAGCCCTGTGGATGAACATCATATATTCAAAATAAGACGGGTAAAGCTCGCCGATGATCGTGCCGTCCAGGTCGAATACCGCAATCCTGTCCTCAACGGGAATGAATTTGTCCGAAGCCTCGTCCGTCACCTCTTCAACATACTCCCTGATGGAAGCAGCAGCCTTGGAGTCCTCAGTCCAGTATTCAAGTTCCGCACCGGATTCAGTAGAAGTTTCGTCACCGGCAGCATCCTCATTATCCTCATCGGCCTTTTCATCGGACGCGTCTTCGGTGCCTTCGTCAGCGGCCTCGTTCCCGGCAGCCTGTTTCCCGCTCTCCGGGCTCGGTACCTGGGCTGAACTGGCGTTACAGCCAATCAGAAAAGCAGACATAATTCCAGCCATTAGAATACATAAAGCGCTTTTTTTCATTTTTCCTCCTGCTTGGAGCGGTTTTCAGGGCTTACCTTGATCGCGAAGCCGTGCATTGGGATCTATTTGTTTAATGAGATACCGATTCTCGGCCAACCCCGGGGAGAGGATAATTTTTCCCAAAAAGCCGCCCTTTAAGACAAATATAGTTTCCGACATTACCATTGCGTTATCCTTTTTTTATTATCGCAGAGATGCCGCAAGGAAGATGCTTCCTTACGGCAACCGACGGCTCGCGGGCGAATAGGGGATTTCATTACCCCTGCTTGATTATTCGTCAAAGCGGCTTTTGCCAGCCTGATTTTATGATTCAGAGAATCGCCTGCGGGGTAATCCGGTTACGATCCGTTTTATAACGCAACATTACAAGTATATCCCCCGGCACAACTTATTTCAAGAGTTTTCCATCATGCGGGGAATGAACAGATCAGCAATCAGAACGATTATTATATCACTCATCTTTTTACGACGCGCAGATGCTGCATGGGGTGCCGGCCCCGTTCCTTACCGCCTCGTCGACGCTTCCGTGGGAGAGATTGTTCGCGCTTCCATGCAAAGCGCTGCAGCCTGCATCCTTATGGTATACGCTGCCTCCGGCATTCCAGTAAACAGAGCCATTGGCCTCCAACGGAGAATCCGCGGAACGTCTGTCCGAAGTAGGAGAGCCATAGCTGTTGTTGTCTGACATGGAGCCCGATGGTCCGCCTGACTCAGTGCGTTTGCCTGAGCTGGCCGTAGGGGTCATTTCCTCGGCATTGGAAGAGGAGGAGCTGCCCGATGAAGATTTGCCCGTCGATGAGGAGGAACTTGATTTTACGGAAGAAGAGCTCTTTCCCTTTTCATCGTCTTCTTCGGAATCATTTTCTGTTCCTCCTGCCTTGATCACGCCGCTGCTCTTTACAACGCGTATCCCGTTTCCGGAAGAGGAGGAGGTCGTCGTAGCTGAAGTCTTTCCCGAGCCGGAAGCCTTTTTTGAAGAGGGCTGCGAGGAAATGATGGCTGACTGGGTAATGGGGGCAGGGCCTGGAACATCGCCCAGGAATTTCCTGGAAACGGTAATGCCATGATCCATCCAGGCGCCGTTTCCGTCAACGGTGAAGCTGTCCGGGGTCGTGGTTCCGGTATAAAGGTAGCCATCATCATCAAAAGCGTAACATTCAAATATGCCGTCCTGATTCCCGTCCAGCCACACCCATACATTTTCCGGCCAGCTCCCATCATCGTTTTGATACCACCATCCCACATCATTTTTCACCCATTGCCCGGCAGAGGAGGCAATATTCATGGCAAATAAGATGAAGAGGAAAAACATGGCTATGACGCCATTCTTTTTCATTCCGGAAAAGTCATGTCCTTTACACCTTTTCATAATAAACTCCTTTCTTTTTCCATTCTTTCAGATTGGGTTTTCACTATTCTGATTTGTGACATGCGTGCCATGGGATATTACATGGCATTATCAAGGTTTCCCTGTCAGAGTGCTTTATCGTAATTCTGCTTTTCTGACATCTGATATGGTAATCACATCATCAAGATCCTCTTTGCTGTATTATATCATGGAAACGGACAAATAAACTTACCGCTTGATTAAGGTTTATTGTCAATTTATTACCCGCATTACTGGATTATTTGAAATAATGACATATTTTCATACGTTTTTCTATGTTTTTTACGGAATAATGATTTTTGTCCTGGATTCCTTTTAATAATGATCCACAGCCTCTAACTGATATATTTTCGGTTATTATTCCAAAGCCTCCACAAGCCATGGAAGATGAGGTTTTCGGAGATGGTTATTTCATGTTTGCAGAAGGGACAAATCAGGCCGGCAAGGGTTCCGGTGGCGACAATGCTTTTGACTGAGCCAAGTTCCTCCGAAAATCGGTCTATCATGCCATCCAGCGCCCCAGCGCTCCCATAGATTATTCCGGATTTCATTGAATCCTGGGTGGAAGTGCCGATGACCTTCTTCGGAGGGGCAATTTCCACGGAAGGGAGGAGGGAGGCCCTGGACGAAAGCGCGTCCAGGGATATATTCACGCCGGGGATGAAGGCGCCCCCGATATAATCCCCATTCTCGTCCAAAGCTGTCACGGCGGTGGCCGTGCCCAGTTCGATAATGATGCAGGGACAGGGGAACAGCGCGTTGGCAGCTACCGCGGTAGAGACCAGATCCGGGGCGACGGTTCCGGGATCATCAATTCGGATGCGTATCCCGGTTCGTATTCCTGCTCCGATTACAAGGACCTTCCCGCCGGTAATGAGCCGCGCAGCCTCTTGCAGAGTATTTCGCAGCGAGGGAACGACGCAGGACAGAACCGCCCCCTCCAGGGGGAGGACGTCCATGCGAAGGAGCCTGATTACCTGATGTATATCCGCGGCATATTCAAAAGCGGTCTTTCGGGGGCGGCTTTCCATTCGGAAGATATTGGAGATTGTACCATCCTTATCAATGCACCCGATTACAATTTGGGAATTTCCGCAGTCAATAGCCAGTATCATAAGGAAACCTCTTTTCATCATAGTCAGCCATATGTTCAATATGCTCATCTGTCAAAGTGTTTTTTACTCTGAGTTTTTACATAGCGAAGCATTATCGGAGCAAACCGGTTTCCGGCAGGGCAGCTTGCCAATGGAGTGGGCATAAATGTATTATAAACCAGAATAAAAAAGCATGGCAAGCCGTCTTGAAAGAAGACAAAAAAATATGTTATGATTAGCAAGCCGTTTTTCCTTTCTTAAGGAGCCGACTTGCGCCGTAAGCAGTCCGGTATGACATGGAATCAGGGTGAGAAAACCCACTCTCATAAAGGAGGGGCGGCAGGCGGGGTTGAAAAAGAAAGGGAAGGGTATGGGACGGAAATCCGTTTATGAGGCGGAACCTGGAGCCTACGGGGGAGGCGGAAAGGCAGGCTCCCCTGAGGGAGGGGCTTCTTCCCCGGAGGCTTCTCCATTGGAGACAACAGATACTGAAAAGCCGGGAAGTCGGCTGAATGCCGTACAAAGGTCATCCAGACGTTCTGCTTCCGGGGCGGTCCGATCCAGACGGAAGCCAGGAACGGGAAGTGGTTCCGGGATGACTTTTTCCGGGGATAGCAAAGGGAATCTTTCCGAAGAGGGAAAAACGGCTCCTTCACCAGACGGCGGGGCGGCATTACCTGCTCTGATAAAAGAGAATGGGGCAGCCCTTTTCGGAGATGGCGGGGAGCCTTTTTCCGAGGTCGGCGAGCCGGTTTCCGAAGATGATGGGACAGATGGCAGGACAGATGCCGGGACAAAGAATGAAAACGCGCGGGAAGGAAAGAATAAAAGAAAAAAGCGCATGAAGCAGGCGTCGGACGACGCGCTTTCCTCCCTTCTGGGATATGCCTCCGAGCCTGACGGGGAAAAGGGAACGGAGGCGTTTTCCTGCAGGATGTATGAATCCAAAGGCAGCACTTCTGAAGGAAAAGGCTTCCATGTGAGGCTGGACTGGCATGAATACGCGGAAATACTTTATTTCAGTCAAGGCCAATGGCGGCTGACCCTGAATCTCCGTCAGATTGACATTGCCGAGGAGTGCTTTTACTTTTTGAACCCTGGCGATCTTCACAGGATTGATTCGCTGTCTGATGTGGGGCTGGAATATTCGGTCTGCTTTGATTACAGAATGCTGCGGTCCTACCTGCAGGATGAAGGGGAAAGGGATTTGATTTTGCCCCTCCTTGAACAAAGGCTGCGTTTCAGCCCCTGCCTTTCTGTTTCAGATATAGGATATATGGAGATATTGGAGGCTTTCCGCAGCCTTGTAAAACGCTTCCACGGACTGGGCTCAAAAGGGGATTCAATACCTGGAAGTAAGAAATATACGGTCTCCGGGGCCGCCCCCCGGATACTTATCAAAGCGGAGCTTTTGAAGATTATCGCGTTGATGGAATCCTGCGGCAGGATTTCCGCGGACAGCGGGGAGGAAGAGAAGCAGATCAAGATTATCAAGGACGCGGTGGAATATATACAGGACAATTACCGCAACAAGATCTACATACGTGACCTTGCAAAGCTGACAAACCTGAACGAACAGTACTTCATCCGGCTTTTTGGGAATTATGTCGGGATACCGCCGCTTGAATATATTAATCGTTACCGGGTTGACAGGGCAAGGGAGATGCTTTGTGGGAACAATGGAAGGATTTACGACATAGCGGAGGCCTGTGGCTTTCATAACATAGGGAATTTCATCAAGATATTCAGCACATACACGGGCATGACGCCGCATAAATACAGGAAGGGGCTGGAGTGATCCTCCGGCCGGGAGGTGATACGTGACATATTATTATCCTGCTGTGATCAGCAAAAAGGATTCCGGGTACAGGGTGGACTTCCCGGACCTGGAGGGCTGCTTTGGCGAAGGGAGGGACAGGGATGACGCCCTGTCCTCCGCGAGGGAGGCAGGCGTCAATTGGATTCTTGTCGAATTGGAAGAAGTTTCCGACCTCCCGGCGCAGACCCATCTTGAGGACATCCCCCTTACTGAAAATCAGGAATCCACCATGGTTGCCCTGATCATGCCCCGGGAGGGGTGGGATGAGTAGCCGGGGCAGGGCAGGAGGCCGAAGCAGATGACGAAAATCTTATTAAAAAACGGCATGGCCTTTACCCGCTCCGGCTTTGAAAGACGGGACATCCTTCTTTCGGATGGGAGGATTGCTCTTGATCCTTCCGGAGAAAAGGCTTCGGGGGCAGAGGTTTTTGACGCAGAGGGGTTTCATATTGTTCCGGGTTTTGTCGATGTACATGTACATCTGCGGGAACCCGGTTTTTCGTATAAGGAAAGCATCGCTTCCGGGAGCGCTGCCGCCGCCCATGGGGGCTATACAGGGATATGCGCCATGCCGAACCTGAATCCGCCCCCTTCCAATGTGGAGGACCTTTCGAAAGAGCTGGAGATCATCCGGGAAAGCGCTGTAATCCCGGTATACCCTTATGGGACGATTACCAGGGACCGGAGCGGGAGGGGAGTTCTTTCCGACATGGAGGGGATCGCGCCTTATGTAGTCGGATTTTCAGATGACGGGACCGGCGTGCAGGAAGAAGGCGTCATGCGTGCCGCCATGGAAATGGCGCGGAAACTGGGGAAGCCGGTCGTCGCCCATTGTGAGGATGAGGGAGAGCTTTCCCCCGAAGGATGCGTTCATGACGGCCTTTACGCGAGACGGCATGGTTTAAAGGGGATTAACAGCGCCTCGGAATGGAAGCAGGTGGAGAGGGATGTGAGCCTGGTCAGGGAGACCGGGAGCCGTTACCATGTATGCCATGTGTCAACGAAGGAATCTGTCCGCATTATCCGGGAGGCTAAAGCGGAAGGGCTTCCCGTAAGCTGCGAGACCGGGCCACATTACCTGATGTTTACGGATATGGATCTGGAAGAGGATGGCGGCTGGAAAATGAATCCCCCTATTCGCGGCAGGGAGGACCGGGAGGCCCTTTTGGAAGGGATCAGGGACGGTACGATCGACTGCATCATTACCGATCATGCCCCCCATTCCCTTGATGAGAAGTCAAGGGGTCTGGCCGGATCCGCCTTCGGCATCCCGGGGCTGGAAACGTGCTTCCCTTCCCTGTATCATAATCTTGTGCTGAGGAACCCGGAGACCTGCGGTGAAAGCAGGGTTGACAGGGCAAGGCAGGCGCTCCCGGGAGAGGGGGCTATCACCCTGGAACGCCTGGTAGAGCTGATGGCTGTAAATCCCCGCAGGATTTTCTCCCTCCCGGGACCCCTTTATATCGAGGAAGGCGCGGACGCGGACATTGCCGTGCTGGATCTTTCCCGGATTTATCTGGCGGATCCTTCCGTCTTTTATACAAAGGCAAAGAAAAGTCTTTTTTCCGGCATGGAGATGCAGGGGGAAACGGTGAAGACCTTCGTGGGCGGCCGGGAGGTTTATGACCGAAGGAGGGGAATCAGCCTCCCCCCTCAAGCATTTCATAATGTCACATGATGAGAGCGGCTAAAGCCCACCACTCTGATAAAGGGGCCTTGCTGACATGATGCCGCATCGGTATGAAAATGAATCAGGGTAGCCAAAGCCCACTCTGATAAAGTGGCCTTGCTGACGCGTTCCGCATCGGTATGAAATTGAATCAGGGTAACCAAGGTCCACTCTGATTCAAATAGTGAAGATTTGTTGAATAATTAACAAATTTCAATGGGGGATGAAATGTGAAGGAGAGCATATACAAAATTACGGAAAATTGTCAGATTGCGGACAAAACCTTCGGGATGGAGCTCTCGGGCGACAGTGCCGCAGTCAGCCGACCGGGCCAGTTTATAAATATTCTTCTCCCGGGCAGCTTCCTCCGCCGCCCTTTTTCCGTGTGTGATTACGGGGAGGGCTGGATTCGTATCATATATAAAATCGTGGGCAAGGGAACTGAAAAAATGAGCCATTTGCAAAAGGGTGATGAGCTTTCCGTCATCAGCGGTCTTGGAAATGGTTTTGATCTCTCCCGGATCCCGGAATCCTGCGCGCTGATTGGCGGTGGGGCTGGCGTGGCTCCTTTGTATGGCCTCTGCAAACGCCTTCTTCTTGAAGGGAAAAAACCCGCAGCGGTACTTGGGTTTAACAATGCGGGAGAAGTATTCCTGGAAAAGGAATTCCGGAATTTGAATATCCCGGTCACGGTGGCCACCGTTGATGGCAGCTTTGGACAAAAAGGCTTTGCGACGGATTTTTTCGAGGAGGGGGGCTATGCCGTGTGCTGTGGACCCGAGGCCATGATGAGGGTTTTGTATAAAAAGTCCGGTGATGGAATGTTCAGCCTGGAGGCGCGGATGGGCTGTGGCTTTGGCGCGTGCATGGGCTGCAGCCTAGAGACGCGTCAGGGCTTTCGCCGGATATGCAAGGAGGGTCCCGTCTTTCAAAAGGAGGATTTGTTATGGTAGACATTTCCACCACGATGCCCGGGAGGGAGGGCGGGAACGCCAATGGAGGCGAGGAAGCTCGTTCCGTGGATATCTCCACCAGCCTGTCCGGCTTGCTTCTTTCCAACCCGGTCATACCTGCATCAGGAACTTTCGGCTACGGGAGGGAATACTGGGATCTCTATGACCTTGACATCCTGGGCTCTATCGCCGTGAAGGGAACTACCCTGGAAGAACGAGGCGGAAATCCTCTGCCCAGGATCGCTGAATGCGAAGCGGGGATGCTTAATTCAGTAGGGCTTCAGAACCCGGGGATAGACAGGGTCGTTTCAGAGGAACTTCCTGAGCTTTATTTACATTATAAAAAGCCGGTCATAGCAAATATATCCGGCTTTTCCGTAGAAGAGTATGTTGCCGTGGCGGTGAAGATGGATGCTGCGCCGAACGTCGGCATCCTCGAGCTGAATGTTTCCTGTCCTAATGTCCGTGGAGGCGGCATGGCTTTCGGTACCAGCGCGTCCAACATCTCTCTCGTGACCAGGGAAGTCAGGAAGGCCTGCTCCAAGCCGGTCTATGTGAAGCTCAGCCCGAATGTGACGGATATCTGTGAAATGGCCAGGGCTGCCGAGGATGCGGGCGCGGATGGCATCAGCCTTATCAACACCCTTCTGGGAATGCGTATTGACTTAAGGAAAAGGATACCCGTTCTTGAAAACGTAACGGGCGGCCTTTCGGGCCCGGCTGTTTTCCCCGTGGCGCTCAGAATGGTGTGGCAGGTTTCCAGGGCGGTGGATGTGCCTGTGATCGGGATGGGCGGCATTAGCAGCTCGGAGGACGTTATCGAAATGATGATGGCCGGTGCCAGTGCCGTCCAGATTGGGGCTGCAAACCTGAGGAACCCCTTTGCCTGCAGGGACATCATCATGGATCTCCCCCGGAAATGTGAGGAACTGGGCATTCGAAGTCTGCGAGAGATCATTGGCATTATGTAAAGCGCAAAGACACGGGAGCAGGCAAAGCCCGTGACTGTTCAGTCAAGCTGAACAGTTACGCCTCGGGCGTGGCGCTTGCGCATTCCGAGTACGCCCGAGGCGCGCTTTTCTACGCTTTCATACGCACCTCGCGGCAAGCGCGAGGTGCTAACTGAATAGTAACCAAAGCCCATTCTATAAGGAGCCTTGCTGATGCGATGCCGCATCGGTTTGTCATGAACTCAGAGTGGCCAAAACCCACTCTGATAGGGGAGAAGATGATATGGGAAAGGACGTAATCATTGCTTTGGATTTTCCTTCGGGAGAGGAATGCTTCCATTTTTTGGATAAATTCACGCGGGCGGAGAGGAAGCCTTTTGTGAAGGTGGGAATGGAGCTGTTTTATGCCGAAGGTCCCGAAATCGTACGCGAGCTGAAAAGGCGCGGACTTCCTGTTTTTCTGGATTTGAAGCTTCATGATATCCCGAACACGGTAAAGGGCGGCATGCGCTCCCTGAGTTCTCTGGGGGTGGACATGGCGAATGTTCACGCTGCGGGAACAAAGGAAATGATGCGGGCCGCGCGGGAGGGCCTGATCAGGGAGGATGGAACGAGGCCGCTTCTGATCGCGGTTACTGTTCTGACTTCTATAAGCGAGGAAAAGTTAAAAAAGGAAATGCTGGTGGACATGCCTCTTGGGGACGCGGCGGCCGCGTTTGCCAAAAACGCCTGCGAAGCAGGACTGGACGGGGTTGTCTGTTCGCCTTTGGAGGCGGAAAAGGTGCACCGGGAATGCGGAAAGGATTTTCTGACCATCACACCGGGCATACGTTTCTCAGAGGATGGACGGGATGACCAGGCAAGGGTCACAACTCCGGCCAGGGCAAAGGAGCTGGGCTCAGATTATATTGTGGTGGGGCGTTCCATTACCGCGTCTAAAGATCCGGTCGCGGCCTATGACCGGGCAGTTCGTGATTTCGTTGATTGAACATTTATTGGGAATGTCATGATGGATAGAAAAGAGGGAGAAAAAGCTATTATGAATGAGTCTGCCCTTTCGGGAGAATCAGGTGGAAGCAAAGCATTTACAAGTGATGGTAATTCCTTTGATCAGGAATCGGATCGGTCTGTAACTGTAAGGACCGGGGTGGAAATAGCGAAAGGGCTGCTTTCCATACGAGCGGTATTTTTAAGGCCTGATGAACCATTCACCTGGGCTTCGGGCATCCTTTCGCCGATATATTGCGACAATCGTCTTACGCTTGCTTACCCGGAGGTCCGGTCTATGATCGAACATTCCATTGCGGGCATGGTCAGGGAGCTTTATCCGGAGGCTGAGGCGCTTTTTGGTACATCAACTGCCGGCATACCCCACGCGGCCATTGCCGCGGAGATTTTGGGCCTGCCCATGGGATATGTCCGGGGGTCGGCAAAGGATCATGGGCGGCAGAACCGTATAGAGGGGAGGCTGGAAAAATCCGAAAAGGTTGTTGTGATAGAGGATTTGATATCAACGGGCGGGTCTGTTCTGGAATGCGTGGAAGCGCTGCGGGATGCCGGGGCGGAGGTGCTGGGCATTGTGAGCATCTTTACCTATGGGATGAAAAAAGGGCTTGAAAGGCTGGAATCCGCCCGGGTCAAAAACCATAGCCTCTGCGACCTTGACACCCTGGCAAAGGTGGCTGCGGAAGAGGGTTATATCCGCCCGGAGGACGTGGAGAGGCTTCTTCATTTTCGGGACAATCCTTCGGATCAGTCATGGATCGGGGCCGTATAGCTTTCGCTGCAACAACCGTTTGTCGGCAATTAAAATGGCAAAAAACCATTTGAATAACTTTAATTAAGATACGATGCCGTATCGCTTTGTCACGGAATCAGAATGGTCAAAAACCAATTTGATATGGAGGGAAAATGGGGAAGGAGATTCGTTCTGTTGTCAATATATTGGATCTTTCAGTGGATGAGATTAACCATCTGATGGAGCTTGCGGATGCTATTGAGGCGGATCCCGGCAAATTTCAGGAATGCTGCGCCCATCGGAAGCTGGCTGTATTGTTTTACGAGCCATCCACGAGGACAAGGCTTTCCTTTGAGGCCGCCATGCTGGAACTGGGGGGGCAGGTGCTGGGATTTGCCGGAGCGGATTCCTCCTCGGCTGCCAAGGGTGAATCAGTAGCGGATACAATTCGCGTCGTATCGAACTATGCCGACATTATCGTGATGCGGCATCCCAAGGAAGGCGCCCCGGTAGTGGCTGTTCAGAATGCCTCTGTCCCTTTTATCAACGCGGGGGACGGCGGACATTTTCACCCTACCCAGACGCTGGCGGATCTCCTTACCATACGGCGCACAAGGGGGAGGCTGGAAGGATTGACACTGGGCTTATGCGGTGACCTGAAATTCGGTCGGACCGTCCATTCCCTGATCGATGCCATGCTGCGTTACCCGGGAAACCGATACGTGCTGATTTCCCCGGAGGAACTCAGGCTGCCGTTTTATGAGCTCGAAAAACTGGAGAAGTCGGGGGTCCTCTATCAGGAGGTGAACTCCCTTGAGGAGGCTATTCCCGATCTGGATATTCTGTATATGACCAGGGTGCAAAAGGAAAGGTTTTTCAATGAGGAGGATTATCTGCGGCTGAAGGACAGCTATATCCTGACTCCTGAAAAGCTGCTGAAATCCCGTGAGGACCTGGCCATTCTCCACCCGCTTCCAAGGGTGAATGAGATTTCCGTGCAGGTGGACAAGGATCCAAGGGCAAAGTATTTTTATCAAACCCTGTGTGGCAAGCAGATGCGCATGGCCCTTATCCTTTTCCTGCTCGGGCTGGATAAAGGATGAAGAGGGGAGGTTGAATTTCATGAATATAGACGGCATTGAAAACGGGATCGTGCTTGACCACATTAAGGCGGGGAGGAGCATGCTTGTTTACAGATACCTTGGCCTCGGAAAGCTGCAGAGCCAGGTGGCTTTGATCCAGAACTGTTCTTCCGGCAAAATGGGGAGGAAGGATATTGTCAAGATTTCCGAGACCATAGACCTGGACCTGGATGTGCTTGGATATATAGACCCCGGGATTACCGTGAATTATATAAGGGACGGGAAACTGGTCAGGAAGGAAAATCTGGAGCCGCCGGAAACCCTTGAAAATGTATTGAAATGCAGGAACCCCCGGTGCATTACCTCTACGGAACAGGAGCTGCCCCACATTTTTCAAATATCGAACCGGGAAAAAAGGATGTACCGCTGCATCTACTGTGACACTGTCGTGAAAAGGAAGGAGTTTGACCTGCTGCCTGGATAGACGCCGCGTTCAAAGCCTGTAAAAGCCTATAATCAAAGAGACAGCAAGGGACATGATTTTTCAAAAAATGTCCACCTGTACGGTTGAATGGCCTAAAGGCCATTCTGAATACCCCTAAATTCGCAAAACCGCCCGCTTCGCGTGCTTAAAGATTTGCTTCGCAAATCGTTTTGCTCATTTAGGGGTAGGTTGCTCATCCAAAGCGATATTTTGATTACGGTAAACCGTATCAAAATATCGCTTTGGATGGCAACCGTACAGGTGGAAAAATGTGAAAGGGGAAGGGTTAATGAGGAAGGAATTGCTTGAACTCAGGAGAGAAATGGAGAGGCTCGGGATAGACCTTTGCCTTGTCCCCATGGATGATTTCCACCAGAGTGAATATGTCGCCCCATACTTCAAGGCTGTGGAGTTCCTGACCGGCTTTACCGGGGAGAGCGGACAGGCCGTGGTGGGCATGGAGGATGCCTGGCTTTTTACGGACGGAAGGTTCTTTATCCAGGCGGAACAGGAGCTCCGGGGATCCGGCTTCCGCCTTATGAAAATGGGGGAAAAGGGAGTGCCTTCCCTGACTTCCCATATAGCCGATTGCCTTCCTGAGCACGGCTGCCTTTCATTCGATGGAAGATGTGTTGATGAGTCTTTGGGAAGCAGGCTGGATGAGATAGCCAAAAAGAAATCCGCCTCTATTAAATACGATACAGATCTTGTCGGAAGGATCTGGAAGAATCGTCCGCCCCTGCCGTCCGAACCGGTCTTCATCCTTGACGAGAAATGGGCCGGAAGATCGGCTGCCGAAAAGATTTCGGATATTCGGAAGAAGATGAGGGAGGAAGGGGCGGATGTCCATTTGATCACAAGCCTTGAGGATATCGCCTGGATACTGAACCTCAGGGGCGGGGATATCCTCTATACGCCTGTATTCCTGGCTTATTTCCTTTTGAAGGAGGACGCGGTATTGTTTGCCAATTCCGCAAGCTTTGATGAAAATGTCCTTCATTACCTTTCCGGTCTTGGCGTCCGGCTCAGGCCTTATGAGGAAGCTTATGAGGCGGTCTCCGAGCTTTGTTCCAAATCGGTGCTTCTTGAAAAGGGCAAGACAAATTACGCCATGCTCCGATGCCTGAATGAGTCCTGCAGTGTGATTGACCGCTTCCTGCCAAGCTCCTCTGAAAAGGCCGTCAAGAATGAAACTGAAATCAGGAATGAGCGGGCCGCGCATATCAAGGACGGCGTCGCGATGACAAAATATTGCTATTTCCTGAAACACGCCTTCAAGGATGGCAGGCTCACCCAGTGGGCCAGGGATGTGCTCCGGGCGGACCGGCTCAGCGAGGTGACAGGGGCGGATTACCTCTTCCGGCTTCGTTCTGAGCAGGAAGGCTTCCTGGAGCTGAGCTTCCCGACAATTTCGGCATATGGAAAGAACGCCGCTCTGCCGCATTATTCCCCTTCGGAGGATCCTGAGGTGGAAATCCTTCCAAGGGGCCTGTACCTGGTGGATTCCGGCGGACATTATCTTGAAGGGACGACGGATATAACAAGGACTATTGCCATGGGTCCTGTAACAGAGGAGGAACGTAAACATTACACCATGGTGGTGCGGGCCATGCTCCGTCTGGGGGATGTCCGCATATTGCGGGGGGCCAGCGGGGTGAGCTTTGACTATGCCGCCCGGGAGCTGTTCTGGAGGGAAGGGCTGAATTACAACCATGGTACAGGGCATGGCGTGGGCTACCTCCTTTCCGTGCACGAGAGGCCGAATGGCATCCGTTACAGGCTTGTTCCGGAGCGCATGGATTCAGAAGCCTTCCGGCCCGGTTATATCACCTCTGACGAGCCCGGAATATATATTGAGGGCTCGCATGGCGTGAGAATGGAGAACCTGACGGTATGTGAATCGGATTTTGAGAACGAATATGGGGAATTCCTCCGTTTTGAATTTCTGACCATGTGTCCCATAGACCTGGACGCGCTGGATACCGGCGTCATGACCCAAAACGACCTTTCCCTTCTGAATGCCTATCATAAGCAGGTTTTTGATAATCTTTCCCCTTATTTTTCCGGGGAGGAGCTGGAGTGGCTGAAAGAGGCCACAAGACCGATGTTTTTGTTTGACAAATCTAACTATGATGTGGTATAATCGAAAAATTATATTTTTAAAACCCAGCTATTAATTCCGCTGAATTCTGTGACCGTTCAGCCAGGCTGAACGGTCACTTATCAGGCGCAGCATTAGCGCGTATTCCGATTCTCCCCGAGGCTTGCTTTTCAGCTTTTTTACTCCTCACAAAAAACGCAATGTGCCAGGTGAACAGATTGAGATGAAAAGATGCCGGGTTTTTTATTGAAACAGGAAGGAGGTAGATTATGGCAGAGAAAATGGAGACAAATATTTTGGAAAGACCAGCAGACAGAACGCCGCCGGAAGTCCTTTTTGAAAGGCTCATATACGCAATTGCCCGCTACCATCCTTCCGAAGATTTTAGCATGATCGAGAAGGCCTACAGGGTTGCCAAAGAGCAGCATAAGGATCAAAGGAGGAAATCAGGGGAACCGTACATTATCCATCCCCTCTGTGTGGCCATCATCCTGGCCGACCTGGAAATGGACAAGGAAACCATTGCGGCAGGACTTCTGCATGATGTGGTCGAGGATACCGGGATGACCCTTGGGGAGGTGGCAAAGGAATTCAATGAGGATGTGGCCGTCCTGGTGGACGGGGTGACCAAGCTGACGCAGTTGAATATTAAGACGGACAAGGTGGTAGTGCAGGCCGAAAACCTACGGAAAATGTTCGTTTCCATGGCAAGGGATATCCGCGTCATCATTATCAAGCTGGCTGACCGCCTTCATAACCTACGGACCCTTGAATACCAGACGCCGGAGAAAAGGATCGAAAAAGCCAGGGAGTCTCTGGAAATTTACTCCCCTCTGGCGGATCGTCTGGGCATCAGCCGGATCAAGACGGAAATGGACGACCTTTCCTTAAAGTATCTGAAGCCGGAGGTGTATTACGACCTTGCGGAAAAGGTGCACCTCAAGAAAGAAGCCAGGGAGAAGAGAATAGAGAGCATCGTGAAGGAGGTCGATGAACACGTCAGGGAGATTGGCATTCAGGCTGAGCTCAGCGGACGCGTCAAGCATTTTTTTTCCATTTACAGGAAGATGGTCAATCAGAACAAAACGATTGATGAGATATACGACCTTTTTGCCGTTCGCGCACTTGTAGAATCGGTACGTGACTGCTACGCGGTCCTTGGCGTGATCCACAAGATGTACATGCCTATCCCAGGCAGGTTCAAGGATTATATCGCCATGCCGAAGCCGAATATGTACCAGTCGCTTCATACCACTGTCATTGGTTCGGACGGGGTGCCTTTCGAAATACAGATCCGGACCTTTGAAATGCACCGTACAGCGGAGTTCGGCATTGCTGCCCATTGGAAATACAAAGAGAAGGGTTCGAAGGAAAAGGTATCCGACAGCGAGCTTGAAAAGATGCGATGGCTTCATCAGATTCTGGAATGGCAAAGGGACGAGTCGGATTCCAGAGAGTTCATTGACATGGTAAAGTCGGATCTCAGCCTTTTCAATGAGAACGTGTACTGCTTTACGCCGAACGGCGATGTAAAAACACTTCCGGTCGGTTCCTGCACCATTGATTTTGCCTATGCCATACATTCCGCTGTCGGGAACCGTATGACCGGGGCCAAGGTGAATGACAGGATCGTGCCCATCGAATACAAGCTGCAAAACGGCGACAGGGTTGAAATCCAGACTTCGCAAAATTGCAGGGGTCCTTCCAGGGACTGGCTGAAGATCGTCAAGTCCACCCAGGCCAGGAGCAAGATCAATCAATGGTTCAAGCATGAGCAGAAAGAAGAAAATATCGAACGCGGAAAGGAAATACTGGAGAAGAACGCGAAATCCAGGGGCTATGCCTTATCCGAACTGACAAAGCCGGAATTTCTCGAAAACGTCGTAAAACGTTTCAGTTATACGGACTGGAATTCTGTCCTGGCATCCGTAGGGAGGGGCGGCCTTAAGGAATCTCAGGTAGTGACAAGGCTTATTGATCTCAAGAAAAAGGCCGAGGACAGCAATACGGATGATGCCTCTGTGCTTAATAACATCCGGGAGATGACGAGTAAGCCGGCGTTCATCCGGAAAAGCAATTCCGGCGTGGTTGTTCATGGGGTCGAGGGGCTTGCCGTCCATTACGCGAAATGCTGTACCCCTGTCCCGGGGGACGAGATTATCGGCTTCATCACCAGGGGACGCGGAATCACGGTGCATCGTACGGATTGCAACAGCCTGATCGGGGTTCCTCAGGATGAAAAGGACCGGCTCATCGATGTGGAATGGCGTACGGATACATCCGGAGAGACCTTCGCGACGATGCTGCAGCTTGTCACAAGCAACCGAATGGGGCAGATGGTGGACATTTCCAAGACATTTTCCGATTCGAATATTGATATCAAGGGATTGAGCTGCAGGGTTGCCAAGTCAGGAAAGGCGAATATCGAGGTGGCTTTCGACGTGCATGATTTGCTGGAGCTTAGGAATCTGGTTACAAAACTCCGGAAAATCAATGGTGTCCTGGAGATTCAAAGGGCGCACGGGTGATGAAATCTTACGAAAAGTATTACGACGGTTTCTGGCAGATGTAAATTCAAAGGACGCGCAGGAGTTGAAATCTTCCGAATAGTATCATGGACAGTGTTCTGACAGACAAGGAGTGGAAAAAATGCTTGAAATCAGCCGGACAGTATTGGGCGAAATCCGTACGAATGTATATTTCGTCTTTGATAGAGAAAGCGAATGCTGCGTACTGATCGATCCAGCCGATGACGCGGAGGGCATTATCAGGGTGATTGAAGATAAGCTTCATGCGCGGCTTTCTGCCATCCTGCTGACACACGGGCATTTTGACCACATGCTTGCGGCTTCTGCCGTCAGCAGGCATTTCGCCGCGGATATTTATGCTTCCGAGGCGGAGAGGGGGCTGCTGTCGGACAACAGGATGAACTTGTCCCACCCGCATCTTCTGGATACGGAGCTCCTTGAGTACAGGGGCCTGCATGATGGGGATGTGCTTTCACTTTTGGGACATTCGTGGACGGTGATGGAAACACCGGGACATACGGCGGGTTCGGTATGTTATTTCATACCTGACGCAGTAGCCGGAAAAGGAAAAACGAGCAGCGGGGGCGCATCAGCTCTGCCTGTCCTTTTCAGCGGCGACACCCTGTTCCGCGAGTCTTTCGGAAGGACGGACTTTCCGACAGGGTCTTTCTCATCGATTGCTGACAGCATACGCAACAGGCTTTTGACTCTGCCTGAGGAAACGCTTGTCCTTCCCGGACATGACGCTGAAACGACCATTGCCCATGAACGGCAGTGGAATCCGATTTTGGAATACTGAAGCCCGGAGGGCTGCACTTTTTTGAAAACGGCTGGCTTCGCCGTGGCGGTACGGGGGCGGGGATATGATCAGACTCAATCTGGATTCCAAAACAGTACTGTTCCAGGAAGAGATAAGGGAGCTTGTCAAAGCCTTTTTCCCGGGCGAAAGCTTCCAGATTGTAAAAGATAATGACATTTCTTACTATGAATTGGAAAGAACGGCAGGAAGAGAGCCGATGGATTCCGAACCTTCCCTGACCCTTTCCATTCTTTCTAACAGCCTTCCCCTTACGGGAAGGCGTCCGGAAGACAAATCCATCATCAAACAAGACCTTTATAAAACGCTTTGCTCCATGACCGGACGCATTCTTCCATGGGGGAATCTTACGGGGATTCGTCCGGTAACTTTGGCGGAGCCCATGCTCTATGAAGCGTCTTCCCGGGATCCTGAGGGAAGGGTCACGGAGGAGGCTCTTTTTTCCATTCGGAAAATGCTTTCCGAAAAATACCAGATAGGGGAGCGGAAGCTCGATCTGCTTTTGGATATCGCCATGAGGGAGCGGGAGAGCCTGCAAAGGCTTAAGGAGGTTACGGGTCTTCCGGCAAGGAAAGGGTGGAGCCTTTATATCGGCATACCCTTTTGCCCGACAAGGTGTCTTTATTGTTCCTTCACGTCCAATCCCGTATCCAAATGGGAAAGCAGCATTCCTGCCTACCTTGACTGCCTGCGGAGGGAAATCCGTTTCTGCGTTGAGGAGATGTGCGGAAAGCGGGGCAGGGCATTGCAGACGATCTATGTGGGCGGCGGGACACCTACCGCGCTGCCTGAGGATGCGCTTTTAAAGCTGATGGATATTATCAGGGAGGAGTGCTTCGCCCATCCCTTTTCCAGGATATGCGAGTTCACTGTGGAAGCGGGAAGGCCTGATTCCATCACGAAAGCAAAGCTTGAAATCCTCAGGTCATCCGGTGTTGACCGAATTTCCGTCAATCCCCAGAGCTTTCTTCAAAAAACCCTTGACCTGATCGGGCGCAGGCACAGCGTGGAAGATGTGTACCGTTCCTACCAGCTTGCCAGGGAGTCGGGATTTGATAACATCAATATGGATATCATTCTGGGGCTTCCCGGGGAGAGACTTCCCGAACTTACCGAAACGCTTTGCCGGATTGCCGGTCTCCATCCCGATAGTCTGACAGTGCACTCCCTGTCCGTGAAACGGGCCGCCAGGCTGAGAACGGAAAAACAGGAATGGGAGGGGGTTTACAGGGCGGGAGCAGATTTCACCCTCCACGAGGAGGAGCTCCCGGGTGGTGAAACGCTCCTTTTGACGGAGATGGAACGGATGATGATGGCTGCGGAATATGCCGCGGGGGAGCTCTCGTTGTTTCCGTACTATCTATACAGACAGAAGAACATGTCCGGAAATCTGGAAAACGTGGGGTACAGCCGCGCCGGGAAGGAATGCCTTTACAATATTCTTATGATGGGGGAAAAGCATACGGTTATGGGCTGCGGCGCGGGTTCGGCATCCAAGGTCATCGTATTTGAGGAGGATGAGCAGGTTTGCTCCGCGGGCGGTTATCTGTGTCAGAATTCAGAGCGGTTAAAATCCTCACGAATAGATCGAGGAAATGGTCAAGGACCTGAGGTGGGAGAGGGTGAAGAAGGGCTTCGGAACCTGACAGGAAACCGTTTTTCTTCGCCACGCATTTGCCGATGTGACAATGGGAAGGATATCCGCCGTTACATGGAGAGGATGGACCTCATGCTGGAAAGGAAGGGAAATATCCTTTCGAATCTTCCGGAACGGAAGGGCATGGTTTTTTAGGATTTTTTGAATATAAAAAGAAGCAGGCCGCCACAAGGAAAGATTTTCCTTTCGATGGCTCAACGAAAAAAGGCAGGGGGCATAAATGCCATCCCTGCCTGAATTTATTAAGACAAGCAATGCGTTATCGTGTCATCGAGACCCTAATAAGAGGATGCGACTTCACGTCATCAAGACCCTTATAAGCGGATGAGATTTCACGTCATCAAGATTCTCATAAGCGGATACGATATCGCGTCATCAGGTCTCTTAAGCGGATGCGTCATCAGGTCATCAGGTCTCCCCTTTGAGGAAGGCCATAATTTCATCCGTGCTCTTGTTGCTGGCATCAATTGCGGCCATCACTAACTTCTTTTCTTCAGCTAGGAGCTGATCCTCCAGACTTGTCAGTTCCTCCTGTAGTTTCTGAAGATGCGCTTTAGCCTCTTCAATCTCTTCTTTTTTTGACACGACCTGTTCCGCCAGCGTCATTTTTGTCCGTTTCCTTGCCATTTGCCCCCCCGACTTCAAATGCTCTGAGTTATAGCCCTAAGTTATACAGCCCGGACCTTGTTGAATCCATGTGCATGAATAATAGTAAAACATATTTTTCAAACGCGTTTACTATAATACAAGGGAATGGGATATATGTCCAGAAAAAAATTCAAATTTCCGGCTCAATCAGTCCGTAGGTATTGTTTCCCTTTCTTTTGTAAACCACATTCACCTTGCCGGTGTCACCATTTTGGAAGACAAAGAACGTATGACCGACCAGTTCCATCTGAAGGCAGGCCTCCTCCGCTGTCATCGGCTTCAGGTCGATTTGCTTTGTACGGACGATCTTCATCTCCGGCTCATCCAGCTCTTCGTGTTCCTCGATAAACGCGTCACTGAAGGACTGTATGTTTTGCTTCTTGTTGATGAGCCTGGTGCGGTATTTGCGAATCTGCCGTTCGATAATATCCTCCACAAGGTCGATTGACTGATACATGTCCGGAGAGCTCTGCTCCGCGCGGATTACGCTGCCCCTCACAGGAATAGTGACCTCGATGATATGCAGATCCTTCTGTGTGGAAAGGGTGACATTGCACAGGGTGTCAGTCTTGAAAAACTTGTCCAGCTTTCCGAGTTTTTTGTCCACCATATTCCGCATGTTATCCGTAACGTTCAAATTCCGGCCAGTAATGTTAAACTTCATAGATCGCTCCCTTCTGCAGGCATTATCTGACGGTTTTTCCGCATTTGTAGCTATTCTGCACCCTCTGGATTTCAGAGAATTCCAAATGGGAAGCTTGCTTTTCATTTGGAATTCTCTGAAATCCAGAGGGCGGACAAGGCGCGAAGCGCCTCTGAACGCCCACATTCGCAGTCGCCAAAGGCGGCTGCGAATAGGGTGCTGGATAGTTCTTCGGGAAAACCCGAATAAATATGCCTAAAGGTATTTACAGGCGTAAGGTGCAAACAATGCCTGCCATTGCCGTACACGTTTTGTGTGACATCCTGAAATTAGTATAGCATGGAAAGAAAAATGTTTCCACAAAAAATGAGTGAAATAAAAAAATATTTGACCTAATTTGACCATGATTTGATACTATCCGATCCGTGAAGAAGTATCAGGAGAATCTTGCCTTGCAAGCTTTCCGTGGATTCGGTATAATACGAGCAGTTACGGCTTATTGCAAAAACAGGATGTGAATATGAAATATACACAGTACAATATTGAAAACACATTGGATGAAATGGACGGAATCCGCGTCCGGCTGGGTCATCGAGTCCTCCATTTCCTTTCTGTCGCGACGATCTTCCTTTGCATCGGCGCGGTCCTTCTGTCCTCAGCCCTGGGCCTGGGCATGTTCCAGGGTATACTTGATTCGGCTCCTGACATCAATACGATCCATATCGGGCCCACAGCCTATGCCACGAAAATATATGACCGGGAAGGGAACCATATCGTGACCCTCGTGACGGAGGGGTCAAACCGGGAGAGGGCAAGCTTCGAGGAGCTGCCCGAGGATTTGGTCAATGCCTTTGTCGCGATTGAGGACGAGCGCTTCTGGCTGCACAACGGCATCGATGTCCGCTCCATACTCCGGGCTGTACGGGGCGTGGTTTCGGACGATGACTCTGCCGGCGGAGGCTCTACCATCACCCAGCAGCTTCTCAAGAACAATGTCTTTGGTGGCGGCCTGCATGAAGGGAGATTCGAACGCTATGTCAGGAAGTTTCAGGAGCAGTACCTTGCCCTGGAGCTGGAGAACCAGCCCGGCATGGACAAGAGGATGGTGAAGGAAAGCATTTTGACGGAATACCTGAACACCATCAACCTGGGGGCCAACACATTAGGTGTAAAGGTGGCCGCAAAGCGGTATTTTAATAAAAATGTCTCGGACCTCACCCTTTCCGAATGTACGGTCATCGCCGCCATCACAAAAAATCCTTCGGCCCTGAACCCGATCCGTTACCCGGAGAAGAACGCGGAACGGCGGGCCCAGGTCTTGAAAAACATGGAGGAGCAGGGATATATCACTCACGAGCAGAGGCAGGAAGCGCTTAACGATCCAGTGTATGAGAGGATACAGAATACGAACACCCTGGTGCTTGAAGAAGTTAAGCCGTATTCCTGGTTCACGGACGAGCTGACCCACCAGGTCGTGAACGAGCTGATGGTGAGGCTCTCCATTTCAAAGGAAGAGGCTACGAGAATGCTCTATTCAGGAGGGCTGACGATCCATACCACCCAGGATCCTTACCTTCAAAGCATTGTTGACGAGGAGATGAACAATCCTGAAAACTATGACACGGAAAAGTTTTCCGTGACATGGCGCCTGACGATCCAGCATGAGGACGGGTCCATTGTCAATTATTCCGAGAAGGATCTGATCCGCTATATGCGCGAGGTGCGGGGCATGAACTTTAACGGGCTCTTCCTGAAGCAGGATTCCGCCTGGACGTATATAGAAGCGTATAAGGATAACCTGATTCAGGAAGGGGACAAGGTGCTGGGGGAGAATTATGACGCAGTGCCGCAGCCCCAGGCATCCTTCGTCCTCATGGATCCCCATACGGGCGAGGTCCTGGCCCTTTCCGGAGGGCGAGGGGAGAAGAAGCAGTCCCTCACCCTGAACCGCGCCAGCAACTCCCTGCGGCAGCCCGGCTCCACCTTCAAGGTGCTTACGGCCTTCGCGCCGGCCATTGACCTTTACGGCGCGACATTGGCCACAACATATTATGACAGCGAATATACCGTGGACAAAAAAACCTTCAAGAACTGGTACTCCAGCGGCTTCCTGGGTTACCAGACCATCAGGGATGGCATCATTTATTCCCTTAACATTGTTGCCGTGCGCTGTCTGATGGAAACCGTCAAGCCGGAGAACGGGCGGGCGTATGCCGAATCGCTGGGCATCACATCCCTTGTGGATGACGATGTCAACAGCGCGCTTGCTTTGGGAGGGCTTACCAACGGCGTTTCAAACCTGGAGCTTGCCCAGGCTTTTTCCGCCATTGCCAACGGGGGAAGGCTGAATCACGCGAAATTCTTTACGAAAATTGAGGACATTAACGGGAATGTGATCGTTGACACGACGAAGGATATCGCGGAACAGGTCATGAAGGAAACAACCGCCTACCTGTTGACGGACGCCATGTCCCAGTCCATGCTTCCGAACAAAGCCTTTGCCAGCAGCCTTTCTGTCAATTCCACCTCTACCCGGTCCCATTTTGACGGCATGAGCCTGGCCGGGAAATCAGGCACGACGACAAACAATAATGACATTTGGTTCGTGGGCTACTCCCCGTACTATCTGGGCTGTGTCTGGGGCGGCTGTGATGAGAACCAGTCGCTTCGGGATACGAGGACGGATGAATATAACGGCGGCACCAGCTATCATAAAGATATCTGGAGAAATATCATGGAACGCGTGCATGCCGGGCTTCCGGACATCGGCTTTGAAGAGCCGGAGGGCATTGTGGAAGCGGCGGTATGCCGTAAATCCGGATTCCAGCCCATCGGGGGCTGTTACGAGGACTACAGGGGTTCCGCCGTCATCCATGAGAAGTTTGCCGCTGGTACCGTGCCAACAGCGGATTGCGACGTGCATACATCATGGGGCTCCATCAAGGTGCGTGAAAATGATAAGGGCGGTTATTCGGACGACCGATACTATTCAAGGAGCAGGGAATCGGGTTCCTCTTCCTCCTCTTCATCATCGCGGTCGTCCCAGGAAGCGCCGGCAGCCCAGGCGCCGGCAGCTCAGGAGGTACCCGCTGTACAGGAGGAACCGCCTCAGACCGAGGCGCAGGCCGAGGTGGTGGAAGGACCGGGAGCAAACATACAGATGGGCGAGGGTCCCATTATGCCAGGATGAATATGAGTTATTATATAGAATCATATGCCAGGGGGGAGTACGAGGAGAAGAAATCCCGCTTTATCGGGGAAATCTTTCCCGTCCGGACTCAGGCGGAAGCAGAGGAGGCCCTGGCCGGAGTACGAAAAAAGTATTATGACGCAAGGCATCATTGCTACGCCTATGTGCTTGGGAAAAATTACGAAACGGTGAAGCAGTCAGATGATGGCGAACCCTCAAGGACAGCCGGGACGCCCATCCTCTCTGTGCTGCAGGGGGAAGGTATCCATGACGCGCTTCTTGTAGTTACAAGGTATTTTGGAGGGACTTTGCTGGGAACGGGCGGACTGGTCAGGTCCTATACAAACGCGGCAAAGGACGCGCTGAATCATGCCGTATTGCTCCGCAGGGTGGATGGATTCAGGGCCTCCGCGGAAGTGGATTACAGCCTTGTGGGAAAGCTTAAACGGCTTGCGGAGAAATATTCGTTGAAGGAAGAAGAGGGGGAATACTCCCTGAAAGCGAGCCTTACGTGGCTGGTTCCGGGCGATATCCTGCCATCCTTCCGGAAAGATTTCACGGAACTCGTCAAAGGCTGCACGGAACTTGCAATAGAGGAGGCAGAGTGGTATACTAATACGGTTTAGCTTTATGGGCGGCCTTTTTCACGAGAATGAGGGTGGGCAGGGAGGCTATGTCATGACAGATAGTCCTTTCCGCCGGATTTCCGCCCATATAGGTTCCCTCTGCATTATCTGGAGAAAAATTATGGTGGAAAAGAGAGAGGATATCCGCAATATTGCAATTATTGCCCATGTGGATCATGGCAAAACGACTCTGGTGGATGAGCTTTTGAAACAATCCGGGGCTTTCCGGGAAAACCAGGCGGTCGTGCGCCGTGTCATGGATTCCAACCCGATTGAGCGGGAGAGGGGGATCACGATCCTCTCCAAGAATACAGCCGTAAGCTATCAGGGCTGCAAGATCAATATCGTTGACACGCCGGGCCATGCGGATTTTGGCGGCGAAGTGGAGAGAATCCTGAAGATGGTAAATGGAGCCATCCTTTTGGTGGATGCCTTTGAGGGGCCCATGCCGCAAACCCGTTTCGTGCTTCAAAAGGCATTGGATTTAAGGCTTCCTGTCCTTGTGGTAATCAACAAAATTGACAAGCCCCAGGCAAGGCCTTCTGAGGTGGTGGACGAGGTGCTGGAGCTCATGATGGATCTGAATGCCTCCGACGCCCAGTTGGACTGCCCTTTCCTTTACGCTTCCGCCAAGGCGGGATTCGCCAAAAGGGAGCTTTCCGACCCTGATGAAGACATGAAGCCTCTTTTTGAGGAAATCCTCAAATTTATACCCGCCCCCACCGGGGATCCGGACGCCCCCCTGCAGCTTCTTGTATCCACGATCGATTATAATGACTATGTTGGGAGAATCGGCATTGGGAAGGTGGAGAACGGATGCATCCGGCAGAACCAGGAAGCCGTTGTGGTGAACCAGCATGATAAGGATCTGCACAGGCACGTGCGCATTACAAAGCTTTATGAGTTTGATGGCTTAAAGCGTCTGGATGTGGAATCAGCGGATTTTGGTTCCATTGTGGCGGTATCCGGCATAGAAGAGCTGCACGTCGGGGACACGATCTGCACCGGGCAGGACCCGGTCCCTATTCCTTTCCAGAAGATTTCCGATCCCACCATTTCCATGGACTTCATGGTGAATGATTCTCCGCTTGCGGGAACGGAAGGAAAATACGTGACCAGCCGGCACATCCGGGACCGCTTGTACAGGGAACTGAATACCGATGTCTCTTTGAGGGTGGAGGATACGGATTCGGCCGACTGCTTCAAGGTATCCGGCAGGGGGGAGCTGCATCTTTCTGTCCTTGTGGAAACCATGAGGAGAGAGGGTTATGAATTCGCCGTATCAAAAGCCGAGGTCATTTACCGGCTTGACGATGCCGGCAGGAAATTGGAACCCATGGAAATTGCCTATATCGACGTCCCGGATGACTGCACCGGAATCGTCATCCAAAAGCTGACGCAGAGGAAGGGCGTGCTGAACGGGATGAGCCCTCTGGAGACAGGATATACCCGTCTGGAATTCGAAATCCCGTCCAGGGGCCTCATTGGATACAGGGGTGAGTTCCTGACGGATACGAAGGGAAATGGCATTTTGAATACGGAATTCGACGGCTACGGCGCCTACAAGGGGGAGCTGAATTACCGCCGTCAGGGTTCCCTCATTGCTTTTGAACAGGGCGAGGCCGTTACATACGGATTATTCCAGGCCCAGGCCAGGGGGGCGCTTTTCATTGGCCCCGGAGAAAAGGTGTATGGCGGCATGGTCATCGGGGAAAGCCCCAAATCAGAAGATATAGAATTGAACGTCTGCAAGACGAAGCATCTCACAAATACCCGTACATCCAGCTCGGATGAGGCTTTGAAGCTTACGCCCAAAAAGCAGATGTCCCTTGAACAATGCATAGATTTCATAGATAATGACGAGCTTTTGGAGGTGACACCGCAAAGCCTGCGGATCAGGAAAAAAATATTGGATCCGGTTCTCAGAAAGAGGGCTTCATTCAGCAGGAAGCAGGGATAGATCCAAATCGTTGCGTCCTGAATCAGAGAGAGCCAAATCCTTGCATATTGAAACAGGGGCAGCGCCGAATTCTTTATATCCCGGAGCGGGCCTTGCTGCCTTCCGGGGTCTTCAGGTATATGCTGCCATAAGCGTGAGCTGCCGTCTGAGCAGTTACAAAAAACTTTCCAAACAGGGGGAGGACTTGAATGGAGATTTTCAGAGGCGCCGGGGTAGCGCTGATTACCCCAATGAACGCGGACTTTTCAGTGAATTTTGACAAGCTGGAGGAGCTGGTGGAGGAGCAGGTGACATCGGGGACGGATGCCATCATTTCCTGCGGCACGACCGGCGAGGCTTCCACCCTGAGCGAGGAGGAGCATCTGGAGGTCATACGCCGGACGGTCAAGGCCGTGAACGGACGCATCCCGGTCATCGCGGGGACCGGATCCAACAGCACGAAGACCGCAATCGAATTGTCGAAGGGCGCGGAGGAAGCAGGCGCGGACGGGCTTTTGCTGGTGACGCCATATTATAATAAGGCGACGCAGGGCGGGCTGATCCGTCATTATACCTGTATTGCCGAAAGCGTCGGGATTCCATGCATCCTTTATAACATCCCGTCCCGTACAGGCGTGACAATACAGCCCGAAACCATGGCGGAGCTTTATAAGAATGTTTCAAACATCGTTGGAATGAAGGATTCCACCGGCAGCATCACCATGACGGCGAAGCTGATGACATTGGTGGATAAGGATTTTTGCCTGTATTCCGGGGACGATGATGAGATCGTGCCGATTCTTTCTCTTGGCGGGCGAGGGGTAATCTCCGTCCTGTCCAACATTGCTCCCAGGCAGACCCATGACATCTGCGCTGATTGGTTTGCCGGAAATATCGATAAATCAAGGGAGGGACAGCTCAGGGCTTTCAACCTTGTCAAGGCACTGTTTTCAGAGGTGAACCCGATCCCGGTAAAGACGGCCATGAACCTGCTTGGGAAGGATGTGGGTCCCCTTCGCCTTCCTTTGACAGAAATGGAAGAAAAGAACAAAAAAACGCTTCTTTCCGAAATGAAGAAATATGGGCTTCTTTGACAGGAGGAAATTGCCATGCTGAAACTAATGCTACATGGAGCTATGGGCGTGATGGGAGGGAACGTGGTTTCCTGCGCGGAGAGCGATCCCGACATCATGATTGCCTGCGGCGTCGAAAAAGAAGAGTGTTCTCCCGACCCGTCCCTCCTCTTTCCGGTTTATCAGAAATTTTCAGGCATTACGGAAGATTTTGACGTGATCATAGATTTTTCAGTGGCCGAGGCTGTAGACGGGCTTTTGAATTACGCGGAAGAAAAAGGGAAGCCATTGGTGCTTTGCACTACCGGCTTGTCAGAGCGGCAGCTTCGCAGGGTGGAGGAAGTGTCGAAAAGGATTCCAATTCTGCGCAGCGCGAACATGTCCATTGGCATAAATCTCCTTATAGAACTTATGGGTGCCGTGGCAGAGAAGCTTTATTCCCAGGGCTTTGATATCGAGATTCTGGAAGAGCATCACAGGCGTAAGAAGGACGCCCCTTCGGGAACGGCCCTGTCCCTTAAGGACGCGGTTGAAAATGCCCTCAAGGAGGGGATGGATGTCGTATTTGACCGGTCCGGGCGGCGGACGGCCCGTCCCCATGGCGAGATTGGCATCAGCTCTATTCGCGGGGGGACGCTTCCTGGCGTGCACGAGGTGATTTTTGCCGGGGAGGATGAGGTTATCACATTCAGTCATACCGCTTATTCCCGCCGCATTTTCGCGAAAGGCGCGCTGGCTGCCGCTCATTTCCTCGTGGGAAAAGAACCCGGCCTTTATGATATGAAGGATGTAATTAGCTGAGAGGGAACTATTATGTCAGAATACGATTCATATTCAAGTCCCCTGTCAGGCCGTTATGCAAGCAAAGAAATGCAGAGGCTCTTCTCACAGAATCATAAGTTCCGTACCTGGCGGAGGCTGTGGGTGGCCCTTGCCGAGGCTGAGAATGAGCTGGGCCTTCCAATCTCAAGGGAACAAATAGAGGAGCTGCGCGCCCACCAGGATGATATCAACTATGCTGATGCTGAGCGGAGGGAGAAGGAGGTGAGGCATGATGTGATGAGTCATGTCTATGCCTATGGCCTGCAGTGCCCAAAAGCAAAGGGAATCATCCACCTGGGGGCTACATCCTGCTATGTGGGTGATAATACGGATCTGATCATCCTGAAAGAAGGGCTTTCCCTCCTTCGGGAAAAATTATTGAACATCATCAGGGAGCTTTCCGTTTTCGCGGAAAAATACAAATCGCTCCCAACGCTGGCGTTCACCCATTTCCAGCCCGCGCAGCCCACAACGGTTGGGAAGAGGGCCTGCCTCTGGATTCAGGATCTCGTGATGGATTTGTCTGACCTTGACTATGCCAGCTCCTCCCTGCTTCTTCTCGGCTCCAAGGGAACAACGGGGACGCAGGCTTCGTTCCTCGAGCTTTTCTCCGGTGATCATGAGAAATGCAGGGAACTGGACAGGCTGATCGCGAAAAAGATGGGTTTTCCAGGCACTTATCCCGTATCGGGCCAGACCTATTCACGGAAGGTTGATTTCCGTGTCCTGTCCGTGCTTTCCGCGATTGCCCAGTCTGCCCATAAGTTTTCCAATGATCTGCGGCTCCTGCAGCATCTCAAGGAAGTGGAAGAGCCTTTTGAGAAGCACCAGATTGGTTCCAGTGCCATGGCCTACAAACGGAATCCCATGCGTTCTGAGAGGATGGCCTCCCTCAGCGATTTTTTGATCAGCAATCTACTTAACCCGATGCAGGTGGCTTCAACCCAGTGGTTCGAGCGGACGCTGGATGATTCGGCCAACCGCCGCCTCTCTATTTCAGAGGGCTTCCTTGCCGCTGACGGCATACTGGAATTATATCTCAACGTGGCCTCCGGCCTGGTGGTATATCCAAGCATGATTCGCAAGCATCTCATGGAAGAACTTCCCTTTATGGCTACGGAAAATATTTTGATGGATTCCGTCAAGGCGGGCGGGGACAGGCAGCTTCTTCATGAAAAAATACGCAATTATTCCATGGAGGCGGGAAAGGGCATCAAGGAGAGGGGGGAGAAGAACGGCCTTCTTTCCATGATAGCCGGGGATCCGGATTTCCATATGGGAATCGAGGAACTGGAAAGCAGGATGCAGCCGGAGAATTTTGTTGGTCGCGCCCCTGAGCAGGTCGATGAATTTCTGGAAGAGCATATCCGGCCGCTCCTTTCCCAAAACCGGGATGTTGCCAGGCGGGAAGCTGAAATCTCTGTGTGAACTCTGTGTGAATCATCCGGGGTCCAAGGGGGTGCCATGCATGGTTTCACGCCGGCAGACACTTAATTCATTGTTACTATTCATTTACGATAGCTCTTTGGCAGGAGGGCGAGATGAATCCCTTGACAGAAGGAAATGAACAAAGGGAAAGAAGCCGGCGAGGCAGTATTCTCCGGCGCGGATTGGCCTGCATTGCCCTTGTCGTCATTTTCTTCCTGCTGCTGCTTCTTCTGTTCTTTGCTTTTACGGGAGGGAAGCCGGAGTATCTTCTGGCCATCTTGTTTTGTTTGATTGTTGTTCCTGTTGTGGTTTATGTCATGTTTTGGATTACCAGGCTTTTTAAATAAGGGCAACTATTCAGAGGATGCTGAATGCCTGTGGGAGGGAAAATGGTTCGTGCAATTGTAGGTGCAAACTGGGGAGATGAAGGAAAAGGGAAGATAACGGATTTATTGGCGGGAGATTCCGACGTGGTTGTGCGCTTTCAGGGAGGGGCAAACGCAGGCCATACGATCATTAACGATTTCGGACGTTTTTCGCTTCACCTTTTGCCCAGCGGCGTTTTTTATGATCATGTCACATCGGTTCTTGGAAATGGCATCGCGCTTGACATACCGAAATTCATAAATGAACTCGACTCCCTGAGAAAAAATGGCGTCCCCGAACCACGGATTCTTGTTTCCGATAGAGCCCAGGTGATGATGCCGTATCATGCTGCTTTTGACAGCTATGAGGAGGAACGCCTTGCCGGTCAAAGCTACGGCTCTACCAAATCCGGAATCGCCCCGTTCTTTTCCGACAAATTCCTGAAGATTGGGCTGCAAGTCAATGAGCTTTTTTCCGATGAAGTCCTGGAAAGCCGGCTCCGAAAGGTTGTGGAGATTAAAAATGTCATGCTTGGCTTCCTCTATCATAAGCCGGCGCTGTCATTTGAAGCTCTTCTCAATGAAATGCGAAGGCAGAGGGAGATGATCAGGCCGTATCTTGCGGATACAAGCGCGTTTTTGAGGGACGCGCTGAAGCAGGGAAAGACGATCCTGCTGGAGGGACAGCTTGGAACATTGAAGGATCCCGATCATGGCATTTACCCAATGGTCACATCCAGTTCTACCCTGGCGGCTTATGGGGCTGTCGGGGCAGGCATACCGCCGTATGAGATCAAGGATATTATCGCGGTGACAAAGGCCTATTCATCCGCTGTTGGAGCAGGTGATTTTGTTTCGGAACTTTTCGGAGAAGAGGCAGAAGAGCTGAGACGCAGGGGCGGGGACAAGGGGGAATACGGGGCCACAACGGGAAGACCTAGGCGGGTCGGATGGTATGATGCCGTGGCTTCAAAGTATGGCTGCGTAATGCAGGGCGCAACGGAAGCCGTACTGACGGTATTGGATGTGCTTGGATACCTTCCTGAAATCAAAATCTGTACGGCTTATGATATTGACGGAAAGGTGACAACGGATTTCCCTGTCACACATCTTCTTTCCAAAGCCAGACCTGTTTTTACGACGTTGCCGGGGTGGAAATGTGACATCCGCGGCATAAAGAACTATGAAGATTTGCCGGAAAACTGCAAAAAATATATAGACTTTATCGAGGAAAGCATCCAAACCCCCATTACCATGGTTTCCAATGGGCCGGAACGTCAGGCAATTCTTCGCAGAAAGCCACTCATAACGCGGAGCCTTTCATAATGCATTTGTGCCGCTGGCGCGTCACAAATGGGACATCAACGCCTACGGCATTAAGTCATTATGAAAGGCAAGCCTTTCATAATGCATTTGTGCCGCTGGCGCGTCACAAATGGGACATCAATGCCTACGGCATTAAGTCAAGGGATTTAAGATGATAATTGGTATTGGATGTGACATTTTGGAAATCGGGCGAATAGAGAGGCTGGTCGGAGGAAGCGGGCTGGAAAGATTTTTCACCGAAGAAGAGCGCCGGCAGGCATCTGGGAGACATTCCATGCTTGCCGGTGATTTTTGTGTCAAGGAAGCCGTATCGAAATGTTTCGGAACGGGAATTCGGGGATTCAGCCTGGAAGATATTGAGGTGCTGAGAGATGAACTTGGAAAGCCCTATGTTCTTTTACACGGAGGGGCGAAGGAACAGTTCGAAAAGCTAGGGGGCTGTAATCTCCAGGTGAGCATATCGGATACAAAGGATCTGGTTATGGCCATGGCCGTGCTGGAGGGGGACGATAAGACCGCCAAATAAGGTATTAACTATGCCTGATGCATAGTTAATACCTGGCTTATAATATCAGAGCGGCAATACCGTTTTGACAGGGGAGGAGGGAAGCGTTTTGGATAAAGAGCAGTTTGAGGCATGGCAGGGAAAGGAAGAGAGCGTGTACATTACGGAAGATGAGCTTTTTGACCTTCTTCCTGACCGTCTTGAGGATGGGAATAAGGGAAGCTACGGAAAGGTTTTGCTGGCTGCCGGTTCGGAAGGGATGAGCGGCGCCGCCTGTCTTTCCGCCCTGTCTGCTTATCGAAGCGGAGCAGGGCTCGTGAGGGCGCTTGTGAATGAAAAAAACCGTGCTATCCTTCAGGCTTTTCTTCCGGAGGCTGTCGTTTCATGCTACGGTCAGGACAGTGATTTCAAAATATTGGCTGCGGAGCATCTGCCCTGGGCGGATTATCTTGTCGCGGGGCCGGGGCTTGGGCTTGGCAGCATTTCCGTATCCCTGCTCCGCGCTTTGTTGGAATGTATAGTGGGATTATTCGATGAAGGGAAACTGAAGCCGTCCTTTACAATGCTTATCGACGCGGACGGTCTGAATATTATTTCCAGAGAATCGTCGATGATGGGGCTTTTCGACCAGGTATCCGTCAGGATTCCGCTCATCATCACGCCGCATCCCATGGAGATGTCACGCATTTCAGGCCTTTCAATCCAGGATGTACTTTCCAATCCGATGGGGTGCGCGCTGGATTTTTCCAGGAAACATCATGTTATTACAGTTCTGAAAGGCGCCAGGACCTGGGTGGTGGACGTGGACGGAAAGAAGAGCTTCCAGAACAGGAAGCCATCCCCTGCTTTGTCCAAGGCTGGTTCAGGAGATGTGCTTTGCGGCTGCATAGCGGGCATTCATGAGGTGCTGAGGGCTTCGAGGCCTACGGAAAATCCGGCATTCTCCGCTGCCTGTCTGGGCGTTCTCATCCATGCCGAAGCCGGAAGACTCGCTGCCACTGTATCCGGCATTCATGGCGTTCTGGCTCGGGAAACGGCTGACAGGATTGGGCTTGCCATGGATGGCGTTCTGAAGAGAAGGAAAGAACAAGTTTTTTCCGTGGCCGGGAAAGAGGCATATGACCGAAGCTGGGTAATAGTGGATTTGGACAAGATTCGGAGAAATGCTCTGGCCGCGAAACGAAACCTGCCGCAGGGAACGGGCTTTTGCGCAGTTGTAAAAACGGATGCCTACGGGCATGGAGCCATTCCCGTGGCCAGTGCCATTGATGACCTGACAGACATGTATGCTGTTGCGACCGTGGAGGAGGGGGTCCAGCTTCGGACATATGGCATAAACAAGCCGGTTTTATGTCTGGGACCCGTTTCCCCCGCATCCCTGGGGAGGCTTTTGGAAAACAAAATCCTGCCCCCCGTGTTCACATTGTCTCAGGCGGAGGAAATATCCCGTGTCGCAAAGGAAGCAGGCATGGGATGTGCCGACATTGTCCTTGTCCTGGACACGGGCATGGGACGCATAGGCATTTCATCGGAATCCGATGACGCTGTGAATCTTGCCTTGCGGATATCTTCCGTCCCCGGAATCCGTATTCAGGGCTTGTTCTCCCATTTTGCCCGTGCCGATGAGAAGGATAAGGAGTTTACGAAGCTTCAGATGCATCGTTTTCAGAAATTTGTCTCCAGGCTTTCGGAAAAAGGCCTTTCCATCCCGGTATGTCATATAGCAAATTCTGCCGGCATTATCGAGGGTATCGGTACCGGCTATCAAATGGCCCGGGACGGAATTTCCCTTTACGGAATCTACCCTTCCGGCGAGGTAACGAAGGACAGGCTGCCGCTGGAGGCCGCCCTTTCCTGGAGGGCAAGGATTTCTTATGTCAAAACCGTGCCATCAGGAACGCCGATTTCTTATGGGGGAACCTTTGTGACAGAGAAGGAGATGGAAGTAGCTACCCTGCCGGTGGGCTATGGAGACGGATTTTCAAGACGATTGTCCAACCGTGGCGAGGTGCTTGTCAAAGGGGCGCGATGCAGGATTCTCGGCAGGATTTGCATGGACCAGATGATGATTGATGTGAGTGGGATTGGGGCAAGGGAAGGGGATGTAGCAACTTTGCTTGGCAGGGACGGGGAAGAAGAGATTGATCTGTATGAATGGGAATCGTTGGGCTTATTCTCCTATGAAGCATTGTGCAACATTGGAAAACGGGTTCCCCGCGTATATATTCGGGAGGGGAAACCCGTTGCGGTTTGCAAAGAAATAAAAGGGTGATCATTCCCCCGCGTTCAGGGTGATCCTGACAGTCAGCTTTAATAGGATTCTTCTTCCCAGTTGGTATAGACGTTCTGCACGTCATCAGACTGATCCAGGAGATCCAACGTCCTCCTGAGATTTTTCACGGATTCTTCATCTGTGACGGAGACGTAATTCTGCGGGATCATGACAACATCCGCCTCTGCCATGGGGATTCCGAGCTTCTCAAGCTTTTCACGAACCTCGGAGAAATCCCCCGGAGCCGTAATAATTTCATAGGAATCCCCATCATCCGTTATGTCTTCCGCCCCGGCATCAATCGCGATCTCCATCAGCGTGTCGAAATCCTTGTCCAGGTCATCCATGGCTTCCTTGTCCAGGATGATCTGGCCTTTTTCATCGAACATAAAGGAAACGGCGCCTTGAGTTGCAAGGGAGCCTTTGCCTTTTGAAAAGGCCGAACGCACATCCGCGGCCGAACGGTTCTTGTTGTCCGTAAGGACCTTGACGATAATGGCGACACCGCTGACGCCGTAGCCTTCATACTGCATTTCTTCAAAATTCACTGTATCCAAAGCGCCTGCCGCTTTTTTGATGCCGTTATTGATCGTGTCATTCGGCATGTTGTTGGCTTTTGCCTTTGCTATGACATCCCTTAATTTGGAATTGCTGTTGGGATCCGCGCCGCCCTGTTTCACGGCCAGCGCGATTTCATGCCCTATGATGGTAAAGATTTTGCCTTTTGCGGCATCATTTTTTTCCTTCTTAGCGCGAATATTTGAAAATTTTGAATGTCCTGACATATTTTCCTCCTGCCACTTTGTTATATAGTGAAAAGCCATCAGGGCTTTTCATGACCCGTAGTATATCATTTTGGCGGCAGCTTGGCAAACTATTTGTAATTATTCCGTAACTGCTCAGTCACCCGTTTTTGCCATTCCCGGCAAATTGTTTCAAAGGTATTCCGGGAGTGACTGTAATTGAGTAATTTGTATGATAGATGACAAAGCCGGGCGCGCCATTCGGAACTTTTTTCAAGTTCTTTCTGAATGTATAGTCCACTTCCACCTTGCTGTCCGTACGCCGGGAGGAAAACCACGCGGCCAATGAAGCGGCTTCCACAAATAGGCGGTCCGGCAGCTCGGAAAGCGCTTTCCCGCCGGTTTTTACAATTACATGGGAACCCGGGATGTTTTTTCCGTGGAACCAGAGGTCGCCCCCTTCCGCAAGACGGAAGGTGACATATTCATTTTGGTAGTTGTTCTTCCCTAAAAAGATTTCATATCCATCTGAGGATATGAAATGCAGCGGGGAGGACTTGCCCTGGGTCCGAAGCTTTTCTTTCTGCCGGCCTCCTTTTTTCACAAAACCAAATTCGGACATTTCCTTCCTTATTTCCTGCAGATCCACTTCGGTTTCCGCCATGTCCAGCGAGGCCAGGATGGAAGACAGGTGCAGAAGCTCCTGCCTGCTTTGGGAGAGCTGCTCCGTGAGGTTTAACTCGGTGCGTTTGAGCTTGTCATATTTCTCGAAATAAAGCCTGGCATTTTCCCTGGCTGACAATTCCTTTTTCAGGGGGATGGAAATTTCCTTGCCATCGTAATAATTCTCACAGATCAGGGTGTCTTCGCCTTCCTTGAGACCATAGCCATAGGTGTTCAGAAGTTCGCCATAGACCCGGAAGCGATCTTTTCCCTTCGTGTCCCTGAGCTGGTTTTCCTGCAACGAGAGCTTTCGGCTTGCGCGTTCAAGGAGCGTGGAAAGGAGCTTGCGCAAATCAGAGGAACGCTGCCTTATCCTGGAATCCTTATCCTTTTCGGCATAGAAAAGACGAATGATTTCAGACATGGAATCGCTATGCCTCGTCCTTACCCGGTCCTGGCTTTGCCCCTCCGGCGCCTGCTTTCCGGCAAGAGCACCGCCTCCCTCAGGATCGGGCAAATCATCTTTTCCACCGTAGCTTTCTAATCGTACAGCGGAAAATTCAAAAGGAATATCGTCCTTGTAAAGGATGTTCGGATAAAGCCCATTCCCACCAAGGGCGTCCTGCAGCAGGTGTTGCAGGACGCCGTAGAGATTACGCTGGGCGCTCTCGTCCATGCAGTTGGCTGGGGTATCCGGGTCAATGGAGGCCCGGAAGCATATTTCCTGTGCCATGACAGGGGAAATACCGGTAATGCTGTGGAAAATGGCGGCATAGGCAGGCTCCGGGGCCTGCTGCATGCATTTCAGGAACTCTTCCTCGCTCAGGCTGAGAGGGTCTGCCTTGTTCTTGTTATCCGGGATGAAGTATTCGCGGCCGGGCAGCACTTCCCTCACGGAGGATTGGGAAAGGGAAATTCTCTTTATTGCGTCAATGATCGTCATATTCTTCCTTAGAAGGATGATGTTTGAATACTTTCCCATGAGCTCTGCCGAAAGTATGTGCGTGCCGATATCCCCCATTTCATCAAGGTGCTCGATCTCAAAAAGGATGACTCTTTCCAGCCCGTCACGGAGAAGGCTGCTGTCAGGCTGCCGAACGGAGAGAATGGTGCCGTTTCCGATTTGTTTGCGGAGCAGCATGCAGAAAGCCGGGGCGGTAGCCGGGGCAGCTTTGCTGCTTTCGGTAAAGCAGCAAAGAGGAAGAGATGGGTTGGCGGAAATCTGAACGCGCAGGTTCTCCCCTTTGTTCCTGATAAAAAGAACGATTTCGTCTTTTTCCGGTTGGATGATTTTGGAAATTTTCCCTCCTGTCAGACGTTCCTTGAATTCTTTAACGGTGGCAAGAACTGTCAGTCCGTCATAAGCCATGATGCTTCCCCCTTTCCTGCTTGACTTGATTTCCGAATTATCCCAGGGAAAAATGGCTTGAAAAACCCCTGGACAGTATTCTATAATAAGAAACTATTCAGCATCTTCCGGATTTCATGGAATTCCAAACGGAAAGCTTGCCTTTCATTTGGAATTTCATGAAATCCAAAGGGCGAACCAGGCGCGGAGCGGCTCTGAACGGGCGTGAATCTCCGAAGGCGGCTGCGAACAGGGTGCTGAATAGCTGTAGGTTTTTCCGCAGCGCAAGGAATGCTGCGGAAAAATCTGAACAAAATATGCCTGACGGCATATTTTGTTCAGACGCATCCCTGTGGGATGCGCTAAATACGGTATAAACCATGCTTGATGCATAGTTTATTCCTTCATTAATATAAGGCAAAGCCCGCTAATTAGTCAGAATGTATTACAAACTCCAAAAAAAATCAAGGTACGCCTTTGTCCTTTGCTATATCCCATCAGGTGGATTTGAAAATTTGCTTGACGTTTCATGGGAAAGCTGGCGGAAGAGGGCGGACGGGGGAAGGAGCGCAATGGAAATCTGCAGCATGACAGGCTTTGGACGCGCGGAAGTCGTGGATCCTGATTACAGGCTGTCAATTGAATTGAAATCAGTTAATTCACGTTATCTTGACATTAATATCAAGATGCCAAGAAAACTGAATGCCCTGGAGGGCAGCATACGGAAAACCGTGCGTCAGTACGCATCCAGGGGAAAGCTGGATATATATATAACTTTTGAGGACTACGCAAGAAAAGGCCAGACCGTTCATGTGAATATGGCTTTGGCAAGGGAATACTATGAGGCAATGATGCGAATTTCCAGGGAACTGGAAATCGTGGACGATGTAAAGACATCATTATTTTCCGCTTTGCCGGAGGTTTTGGAGTTATCGGAGACGGGGACTTTGGACGATGAGCTTCTTTGGAAACGGCTTGAAGAGCCGATGAAAGAAGCCTTCCAGGCTTTCTGCCGGTCCAGGACGGAGGAGGGAGCAAATTTAAGGGAAGACCTTCTCCAGAAGCTGGAGGAAATGGACGTCATCGTTTCCAAAATATCCTCCCGGGCGCCTTTGATCCTTTCGGCTTATGAAAAAAGGCTCCGGGACAAGCTTTCCGAAATCCTTGACAATGCCGCCATTGATGCCCAAAGGATCACGCAGGAGGCCGCCATTTATGCTGACAGGATTTGTACCGATGAGGAGGTCGTGCGGCTTAGGAGCCATATAGAGGCGATGAAGCAGAAATTACGCGGCGGCGGTCCTGTTGGGCGGGAACTTGACTTTCTGGCGCAGGAAATGAACAGGGAGGCAAACACGATCCTTTCCAAAGCAAACGACCTCATCGTGTCCGAGGATGCCATTGCGCTGAAGACCCTGATTGAAAAAATCAGGGAGCAGATCCAGAATATAGAGTGAATGCCAATCCGGAACAGATATGCATTGATGAAGCTGTATAGCTTACGATACCGCAGATGTTAGTCAGGAATTAAAGCGGCCAAATAGGCACTTTGATAGAGGCGGAATGGCTTTTTCGCAATTGTCCGGCCTGATCGGACAACAACAGAGTTTTACAGGGAGAGTTGAGATGGAGAATGGGGTTTTGCTTGTCCTTTCCGGTTTTTCGGGCGCGGGCAAGGGCACGGTCATCCGCAGGCTTTTGGAAAAGCATGACAGGTATTCCCTGTCAGTTTCAGCCACCACCCGCCCCATGAGGCCGGGGGAAGAGGACGGCAAAGATTACTTCTTTGTTTCCGAAGAACGCTTTCAGGAACTGATCCGCAAGGGGAGCCTTCTTGAATACGCTCAGTACGTGAATCATTACTATGGAACGCCCAGGGCCTTTGTGGAAGAAAATCTTGCAAAGGGGAATGACGTCATTCTGGAAATCGATATTCAGGGCGCAAGGGAGGTGCGGCGGAATTATCCGGACGCTTTGCTTGTTTTTTTGACGCCCCCCACATCGGAGGAATTGTGCAGGAGACTTTTCCTCAGGGGTACGGAGGAACCGGAGGTGATTTCGGAGCGGCTCCGGAGAGCCATGGTGGAATCCATGAATGCCCGGGAATATGACTACATCCTGATTAATGATGATGTTGACACATGTTGTGAAAGCCTGCATAATCTCATTTGCGCCTATCACAACAGGGCAAAAGCGCATCTTGACATTATCAACAGTATAAGAGAGGGTTTAAGGAGGGAACAAAATGCTTCGGCCGACATATAATGATTTGATACAGGCTCTTCACAGGGAGGGGGACGGCTCTCAGGGCATAGAGTCCAGGTATTCCGTCGTCATTGCTTCCGCGAGGAGGGCCAGGCAGTTGATTGACGGCGAGGAGCCCTTGCTTCCCGATGAGGAAGGAAAGAAGCCTCTTTCCATCGCGATCGATGAAATTTTCCATAAAGCCGTCACGATCCGTCAGGAAATCGTGGTTGATGAGCCGCCCGTCATTCAAAAAGATTTCGAAAAATATTCCCGCTATTCCGTGGATGATGATGATTATGATTCCGATGGGGAAGATACAGAGGAGATGGATGAGGAAGACGGCGACCCGGAGGACATGGAGGATGAGGACGAAGAAGACCTTGAGGATTCTTCGGATGAAGAAGATTTCGGGTCGGACAATGAAGCATGAAGAAGCTGTACATGATATCTCTTGGCTGTGACAAGAACCGGGTGGACGCGGAGAAGTATCTTGCCGAGCTTTTGAGGAAGCATCCGGAATGCTCGGTGACGGAGGATCCTCAGGACGCGGAAATGATCATTGTCAACACCTGCGCCTTTATCGGTCCTGCCAAGGAAGAAAGCATTAATACGATTATAGACATGGGCGAATACCGGAAAAGCGGGGCGCTCAGGAAGCTGGTCGTGACCGGCTGCCTTGCGGAGCGTTATGCCCCGCAGATACGGAAGGAGCTTCCGGAGGTGGATGAGATTGTCCCTGCCAGTTCTTATCTTTCCAGGCTGGACAGTACCTTGTCCAGGGTTCCGGAGGCAGAGGCCTATTCCCGTTATCTGAAAATCGCGGAGGGCTGCGACAAGAGATGCAGCTATTGCATTATCCCGAAGCTCCGTGGGCGTTATCGCTCCATAGCCATGGAACAGCTCGTGGCAGAGGCCGAGGGGCTTGCCGGGGAAGGGGCCAGGGAGCTTGTCCTGGTGGCTCAGGAGAGCACCATGTACGGCCTGGATCTGTATGGCAAAAAAGAGCTACCGCGTCTCCTCCGGAGACTTTCCGAAATCCAGGGAATCGAATGGATACGCGTCCTCTACACCTATCCGGAGGAAATAGATGAATCCCTGCTCAGGGAAATCCGGGATAATGGAAAGCTGTGTCATTATTTGGATATGCCCGTCCAGCATGCATCCGACAGGATTCTTGCTGCCATGAACAGAAGGACGCGTCTGGACGAGCTTCGGAGGATCATTTTCCGTATACGGGAGATGATTCCGGACATTGCGCTCAGGACAACCTTGATTACCGGCTTTCCCGGTGAAACGGAAGAGGATTTTGAAACGCTTTTTCGCTTTATAGAGGAAGCCAGGTTTGACAGGCTGGGGGTTTTCCCCTATTCCAGGGAGGAAGGGACGCCTGCTGCCCGCATGAAGGGGCAGATTCCGGAAAAACTGAAACTGAGACGCCGCGATATACTGATGAGGCGGCAGCAGGAAATTGCTTTTGCAAAGGCAGAGAGTCGGATAGACCGGCAGCTTTCCGTCATGACGGAAGGCTATGATTCTTCAAGGGGCATGTTCTTCGGGCGATCCTATATGGATGCTCCGGATATTGACTGCCTGGTTTATTTTGACTCCGGACACGGCAGTTCCCTCCTTTCCGGGGATTTTGTCACGGTAATGGTCACGGGGGCGGATGGATATGATCTTGTGGGGAGACGAATATGAATCTACCAAACAAATTGACAGTGAGCAGGGTGCTCCTGGTGCCTGTATTTGTATTTCTATTGCTATGGAACAAGGGGGCTGATTACGGCTTCCGGATTGCGGCACTGCTTGTTTTCTGCATTGCGTCGCTGACGGATTTTCTGGATGGAAGGATTGCCAGGAGCCAAAACCTGGTGACGAATTTTGGAAAGTTCATGGATCCGCTTGCCGACAAGCTACTTGTCTGTTCCGCCCTGATCTGCATGGTGGAGCTTTCCCAGCTCCCAGCCTGGTATGTGATCATCATCATCGCAAGGGAATTCATCATTTCAGGGTTCCGGCTTGTCGCGTCCGATAATGGCGTCGTGATCGCCGCGTCCTGGTGGGGAAAGTTCAAAACCACCTTCCAGATGCTTACGATCATCCTGCTCATCATGAATATCCCGGCAATTCGCATAGTGACTCTTGCGGTTGCTGCTGCCGCGCTGTTCCTTACAATTATCTCCCTTTTGGATTATATCTGGAAAAACCGAGGCGTTATAACTGCCGGCGGCATGTGAGCCGTATCTCAATTCGGAAGGGCCAACGCTCAATCCTGAAGGCTTTTTTTACTTGATGCCGCATTGTTTAGGGAAACGCTGATTTAAGGGTCATAACTCGCTCTCGCTTTGATTCTGATAGGGGAGACTTTTGGTTTAAGAGGTAAGGACAATGGAAAAGGAGAAGAAGAAGGATATTCCATCCCCTATCAGGGGACTGGCATCCCATTTGAAATCCGGCGCCGGGGCTATTTTGAGCGGTGCCGGACAAATCAGCCCGATCCGCAAGAAAGGCAGGTCTTCTCTCAAGGAAAGCTTTGTCAGGCTGCTGTCTTCTCAGGGGATGAAGGTGACGACGGCGGAGAGCCTGACTGGAGGCCTTCTTGCGGGTGCGATCACATCTGTTCCAGGCGCTTCAAGCTGTTTTGAAGGCGGTTTTGTGACGTATTCCAACGGCGCGAAGCGTCGCATGCTTTCGGTCAAAAAGGAAACATTAAAAAAGGAGGGGGCGGTTTCGATCAGGACGGCGCGGGAAATGGCCATTGGAGCCGCCAACGCGACCGGGGCAGATGTGGGCATCGCGGTGACAGGCAATGCCGGACCTGACGCAATGGAGGGAAAAGAGGTAGGCCTTGTGTATATCGGCGTTTTTGTTGACGGGCAGACCATGGTTGAAACCTGCCATTTTCATGGAGACCGTCAGCAAATAAGGATGCAGACTGTCCATAGGGCTTTGGCGCTTGCCATGCAAAAAGTTAAGGAATCATTATGATTTTTGCGGATAATCTATATTGGAGCGAACATGCCGCGGAACGCAGGGATTATATACTTGCAAATCTCAGGGAGGGGCGTTTCCAGATAGCTGCCCATCTTATTACAGAAGCGAAGGCGCCGAACCTCTATGAAATATATTCTGCCGCCAGCCTGCCGGACTTCCCGATGGGTACGGATGAACTCCGCGTTCTTGGGATAGGTTATGGTTATCGGGATACTTTGCGCCTCCTTTGCCATATGATCGAGGAGAGATACGGGAAATGATTTTCGCAGCATTTAGATTCCTTGCCCTTTTGTTCCTGATCATAATCCTTTTCTCGCTTTTTGTTTTTTTCCTGATTATTCTGATACCGGTTTCTTATTCACTGCATGCGGAAAAGGGAGAGGACAAAGAATTTGTTCTTTTTTGTCTGGGCTGGCTTTTTAACGTAATTTCCCTGCATGCGCAGTATGATGGATCAGATGGATTAAGTTACAAGGCCTCGGTTCTTTTTCTGACGGTTTTTTCAAATGAGAAAGATGAATCCGAAAAAGAAAGCAAGAAGGATTCCGCCTCAAAATCTGTAGTAATACAATCGGGGGAACCCGATTTTGCTCCGAAATCTGTTGCAATACATTCGGGGGAATCAAATTCCGCTCCGAAATCTGTTGCCACTCAATTAAAACAGTCAAATTCCAGCTTGTCGGAACCGGCTTGCGTTGCGGGCAATCCGGCCGCTCAGGAACCGGGTCCGCCTGCTCCTGAGCAGAAAGAGGAAGCCTGCCCTGCGGACGATCCGCCTATCTATGAATCGGATTTGCCTGATCCTGATCAAAAAGAGGAAGCCTGCCCTGCAGGTAATCCGGCCTCTCAAGAATCGGATTTGCCTGATCCTGAACAGACGGGGAGTGAAAACACCGTAAAAGATAATGGAGATGATGACGCGAAGCAGGGAGGCGAGAGATCGCGTAAACCCAAGGGTCGGTTCAGATTAAATCGTTTCAAAAACAATTTCTTCATACGACTGTTTCGATGGTTTTTGGAATATGAAAACCGGGATGCTGTATTATATATTTGGGAACAATTGAAATACGTTCTTTGGCATATGCGCTTTCGAAAACTCCAGGGCTTTCTGGATTATGGTTTAGGCGACCCGTATGAAACGGCTAAAATTCTTGAACTGCTTTCCTTTGTATATACCTTTACGAAGGGGGATATAAAGATTCATCCCTATTTTGATAAAAAAATGATTGAAGGGGAGCTGCACATTGCGGGACATTTGCGCCTTGTGCATGTGTTTGTCGCCGCAGTGAGGCTTTTGAGCAGGCGGGAGATACGCATGCTTCTGCTATTGGGGAGGAAACGTCATGCAGAGTAATAACGCGAAGGAACTAATGAAAGGCCTCTTTGAGGGCATGGACGGCTTTGTGACATCGAAAACTGTTGTGGGAGAGCCAATAAAAGTTGGAGATGCCACTTTGATTCCCCTGATGGAAGTCAGCTGCGGCATGGCATCCGGAGCATTTGTGCAGGACAGGAATAAGAAGGGTGGAAATTCCGGAGTTGGAGCAATGAGTTCAAAGATAACGCCAACAGCCATGCTGGTGCTGCAGGATGGCAGAACAAAGCTGATTAATATCAAAAATCAGGATTCCGTTACGAAGGTTCTTGATATGATTCCGGATATCCTTGACAGGTTCACCGGCGGAAGCAGGGTCTCGCGCGGAGCGGAGGAGACCGCCGAGGAGATATTGTCCGAATCCGAGCCCGTAATCATAAACGAAGATGAAAATCCTGGCGATGAAAAGCTTGATGGATGAATTAAAAAAGTTCTTGCATTTCAAGTGGAAATTTGCTATTCTAATTCAGTCGTTTTTATTACGGCAATATTATGCAAAGAGGGAGGTGCAACCATGGCGAAATGCTCAGTTTGTGGAAAGGCGGTACACTTTGGGATTAAAGTGAGCCATTCACACAGAAGGTCGAACAAGATGTGGAAAGCCAACATCAAGTCGGTCAGAGTCCAGGTAGATGGCGGTACAAAGAAAATGTATGTATGTACTTCCTGCTTGCGGTCCGGAAAAGTCGAAAGAGCAGTTGTAAGAGTTCCTGAAAACTTACAGACGGTGTAGATGACGCAGTGAGTGAGTGACTGTATGGATTTCATTGGGATCAACATTCTGCTTTATGGCTTGTTCACAAGCTGCTTGCAGTAAGTGCGGGCGGCCGACTAAATTAAGAGAAGTTAAGTTTAGTGAAGTGATAAGGGGCAATTGAATTTGCTTCTGTCTATACGGGATTTAATCGTTTCTGACTATATTTCATTGTTTGGGCTGCTGTTGTACTTATTAAAGGGGACATTGCGATGAAAAGTCGTAGTGTCCTTTTTTATCGCAGAGCCGTTGAAAGGAAAATGCCGGCCTGCAGCAGGTCTTGCGGCTGCCTTGATGATAACGAAATCAGTTTCACACTGCATAGCCGGGGAGACAGGCAAGCTGTTCTTGGAGGTGGGATATGAAGGGTACGATAATATCAAAACTAGGGCAAATAGAGATCAGCAGCGATGTAATTGCGGCGTATGCGGGAACGACTGCCGTGGAATGCTCAGGCATCGTTGGCATGGCCAAGGTGCCTATGAAGGGCGGTGGCTTTGCCAGGATTCTGAAGAAGGAAAGCCTGACAAAGGGAGTTTCCCTTGTGATCAATGGTTCGGAAATTGAGCTGGATTTCCATGTCATAATCGCGTATGGAGTCAGCATTCGCGCGGTGGCTGACAATCTGATGGAAAATGTTCGTTACAAGCTTGAAGAATTTACCGGCATGAAGGTGCTGAAGATTAGAATTTACGTAGAAGGAGTTCGCGTAATCGATTAAACGTAATCGATTAAATAAATTAGTAGCTATTTAATACCTGCTTGTGGCGCGACCCTGTGCAATCAAGCAAAGGTTTCGGAGAATTCCAAATGAAAAGCCAGCTATCCATATGGAATTCTTCGAAATCCAGAAAGCGCTTAATAGCTGCAAATTATGAGTCGGTTTGCCCTGCAAGCGGTTCGCTACGTCAGAACTCAGAGCGGCAAAAACCACTCTGATACAAGAGCCGGTTTGCCCTGCAAGCGGTTCGCTATGTCAGAACTCAGAGCGGCAAAAAGCCACTCTGATACATGAGGGATTTGTTCTGGGAGGACCAGGCTATGGTGAAAAACCTTGATGCGAAGCAACTGAAAAATGCTTTCCTTGCTGCTGCTAATAATCTGGATCGAAAAAAAGAAGTAATTAATGAACTGAATGTTTTTCCGGTACCGGATGGCGATACAGGGACGAACATGACGATGACAGTCATGTCCGCAGCCAGGGAACTGGCTGTTTTGGAAGAGCCCAGCCTTCAAAATGTATCCAAGGCTATTGCTGACGGGTCCCTGAGGGGCGCCAGGGGAAATTCAGGCGTCATTCTTTCACAATTGATACGCGGCTTCACAAAGGAAATCCTTGAAAATACTGAGGTTGACAGCCTTACCCTGTCCCGTGCCTTTTTAAGGGGCGTAGAAACCGCTTATAAAGCTGTCATGAAGCCAAAGGAAGGGACGATTCTGACCGTGGCCAAGGCCATGGCTGACAAGATTTCCGAACTGGCCGTTTTTCAGGAGGACATTGTTCCCATGATGGAGGAGGTGCTCCGGTATGGGGATGAAACCTTGGCAAGGACGCCTGATATGCTTCCCGTCCTGAAGGAGGCAGGGGTGGTTGATTCCGGGGGTCAGGGCCTAATGGAACTTCTATGGGGCGCGCTGGCTTACCTTCGGGGGGATGATGTGGATTTGCTGCTTAGGGATGAAATCCTTCCTTCATCCGCCAACAGAACGGGAGCAGTGAAATCAAAGGCAGATATATCAACCGCGGATATTGAATTTGGATACTGCACCGAGTTTATGATCAATGCCGACAAGGTGTTTACAGACGATGATGTGGAGGAGCTTCGGAAATGGCTTTCCGAAATAGGGGATTCCATTGTCTGCTTTTCCGATGAAAATATCATCAAGGTTCATGTGCACACGAACCATCCTGGCGAGTGTTTTGAAAAGGGGCTGACGATGGGCTTTTTGTCCAAAATGAAGGTAGACAACCTGCGTCTTGAGCATCATGAAGTCCTTATCAAAGACGCTTCAAGAATCGCGGCTGCGGAAAAGGTAAAAAGCAGGTCGGAAAAGCAAGCGCCCGTAGCAGCCCCGCCTAGGGAAGGAAGCGAGACCGGTAATCAGGCCTACCTTTCGCGCGAGGAGGCAGGACTTCCTTCTGAAAAGGAAATCGGCTTTATCTCAATTTGCGCGGGGGACGGACTCGCCCGTATTTTCAAGGAAATTGGCGTAGATTACGTGATATCCGGCGGACAGACCATGAATCCGTCTACGCAGGATATTCTTCGCGCGGTACAGGAGGTGGACGCCCACCATATTTTCATACTGCCGAACAATAAAAACATAATACTGGCCGCAAGGCAGGCCGTCTTCCTTGTCAAGGACAAGGAGCTGCATGTGATTCCCAGCACCAGTATTCCCCAGGGGATTAGCGCTATGATTGGCTTCCAGGCGGATTTGTCTGTGGAAGAGAATGAGAAGTATATGATGGCCGCCCTTTCCGCGGTTTCATCCGCTGAAATTACTTACTCCGTCCGGGACACCATGATTGAGGGGAAGGAAATCCACAAAGGGGATATCATGTGCCTTTCGGATACCGGCCTAATTGCTGTTTCAGGAACCGTCGATGAGGCCGTTAAGGAAGCGATGAGCGTTATGATTCATGAGGATTCTGAAATCGCAACCCTTTATTACGGTATAGATGTACAGGAAAAGGATGCTGAGAAGCTTCAGGAAGAGCTCCGCGGTCTTTATCCGCATTTGGAAATTGAACTTGAGAGCGGCGGTCAGCCGGTGTACTATTATTTTCTGTCTATAGAATGAGCCTTATCGTTGAAATAGCTTATGGAATTATCGGAATTAAAGGGAATCGGAACCAGGACAGAGGAGCTTTTTCATAAAATAGGTATTTATACTCCCTGCGACCTCCTTTATTATTTTCCTGCTGATTATATATATTATTCGGAGCCTGTGCCGATTGGCACGCTGGAAGAGGGTGGACCCCGGGCAGTACGCGGCATTCTGGAAAGGGATGCCGCTGTTTATTATGCAAATGGGAAAGCGGTCCTTACAGTTTATATCAGGGATATTTCCGGCCGTCTCAAATTAACCTGGTTTAACGCACCCTATTTGCGGACACAGCTTCGTTCCGGCATGGTTATGGTTTTTTGGGGGAAGGTTTCGAGATATGATGGGCAGCTTGTTATGGCGCAGCCGGTCATTTTCCGTATAAAGGAGTATGAAGGACTGAGGGGAAAGCTTTCGCCTGTATACGGCCAGACGAAAGGCCTGGGGAACAAGGTGATTCAAAAGTCCGTCATGCAGCTCCTGGACATAATGGAAAAAGATGAGGGAGCGGGAATCCTGAGGGAGGATTTTCTTCCGAAGGAGATTCTCGAGAGACGGAAGCTCCCTTCCCTTTCCGACTCCGTACGTGGCATGCACTTTCCATCCTCTCCAGTTCAGCTTTGCATTTGGCGTGGCAGACTTTCTTATGATGAGCTTTTCATTTTTTCTGTAGCCATGCTTTTTAAAAAGGATGAGATGAGAAGAAAATGTTCCGATTATGTCATGAAGTCGTTTGCCCAGATGGATCATTTTCTCAGTGAGCTTCCTTTTCGAATGACTCCGGGACAAACGGAGGCTTTGAAAGCTATCCGCATGGATTTATCGGGTGGCTTCATCATGAACAGGCTCCTGATGGGAGATGTGGGAAGTGGGAAGACAATCGTTGCCTTTGCGGCAATGCTTGCAGCGGCAGAAAATGGATTCCAATCAGCTTTTATGGCGCCTACGGCGCTTTTGGCCTTGCAGCATTTTGAAAAAATGAAGGATTTGATAGTAAGGCAGGGTCTGCCTTTCAAGGTCCAGATTTTGATTGGAGCGATGCCGGAAAAAGAAAAACGGGAGGCCAGAAAGAAAATCAGGGAAGGAGGGGTGGACTTTATTATTGGGACGCACGCCCTATTTCAGGATAAAGTTGAATACGCCGCCCTGGGCCTGGTCATCACGGATGAACAGCATCGCTTTGGGGTCAGGCAGCGCGGGGATTTGGAAAAAAAGGGGAAATATCCGCATGTACTTGCCATGTCGGCAACACCTATTCCCAGGACCATGGCAATGTTCCTTTATTCAGATTTGTCCGTATCCACTCTTGAAGGGCTCCCTGCGGGAAGACTTCCCAGGAAAAATGCCGTCGTAGGTGAGGAATACCGGCAAAGGGCTTACAAGTTCATCTATGATGAAGTGAAAAAGGGAAGGCAGGCATACATTGTCTGCCCGATGATTGATCCGAACGATACTCTCGATCTTCAAAATGTCCATGACTACGCGGCGGAAATCCGGAGGATTTTCCCCAGGGAAATCCGGACGGCCTTGCTGCACGGGAAAATGGCAGCAGAGGAAAAGGAGGCTGTCATGAGACGCTTCCTTCACGATGAAATTGACATACTCGTATGCACCACGGTCGTTGAAGTCGGCGTGGATGTGCCGAATGCCTCTGTTATGATGGTAGAGAATGCGGAACGTTTTGGACTGGCTTCGCTTCATCAGCTTCGCGGAAGAGTTGGGCGTTCCACCTATCAAGGATATTGTATCTTTGTGGATACACAAAAATCCGAGCTTTCCCAAAAAAGATTAGGCATCCTCTCATCGTCCAATGATGGCTTTTTCATAGCGGAGGAAGACCTCAAGCTAAGGGGGCCTGGGGAATTCTTTGGCTTGCGCCAGTCCGGCGAGATGAGGTTTCAATATGCGGATATCTATCGGGACAGGAAAATCCTAGAGGATGCCTATGAGGATGCGCGCAGCATACTTATCGATGACCCGGGACTTAAGAAAGATGGGCATACCGCCCTCCTCCGTGCCCTGGAACGTTATATGAGTCCTGAATGAGGCCGTTGAGTAGTTCCTTAATAATGTTTTCGAACAAAACAAAAGGGCTTCGGCAAACCGAAGCCCTTTTGTTTTTCACTTAATCGATGCGACTGGATTCGAACCAGCGGCCTCTGCGTCCCGAACGCAGCGCTCTACCAAACTGAGCCACGCATCGAAATAAAACAAATGATTATAAATATACATACACTGTATTTTTGCAACAGGAATATACTACTATAATTATTCAGTTCTGTCAAGAGTCAGGGGAAGACATTTGCTCATTTGCTTATTGATTGTTTCTTTGCATTTTGATACACTAATAAAACTTTCTTTAGTAATTCGTTTCAGCAGGGGAGGATGACATGAGGGTGATTTCCGGGAGCGCCCGCAGGCTCCTTTTAAAAACTGTGGATTCCATGGAAACCAGGCCTACCACAGACAGGATTAAGGAAACTTTGTTTAACATGATTCAATTCGATATACCGGGTACGGATTTTTTGGATCTTTTTTCAGGTTCCGGAGGGATTGGAATCGAAGCCCTTTCCAGAGACGCAAACCGCGCCGTTTTCGTGGACAATAATTCCAAAGCCATTCAATGTATTTCCGATAATGTAGAGAGAACCGGCTTCAGAGATCGTTCCCTCATCATTGCTGCTGACTTCTCCTCGGCCCTCGCCCGAATCTGCGGCATGGATTACCATTTTGGGATTATTTATATGGACCCCCCCTATGGGAGGGGGCTTGAGAGAATTGCGATGAAGCTTCTTTTGGATAAGGAATATGTGGAAAAGGACTGTCTATATATACTTGAGACTTCAAGGGACGAAGATATCTCCGATATTTGCGGAATGGGTTACAGGCTGATCAGGGAAAAAAAATATAAGACAAATAAGCATGTCTTTTTCTCGAATCCTTAGAATATGTCTGAAGCATGGCTGGTTTGTTAATGGCAATCAAAGTTACCCGAAATATCGCTTTAAGAGGGACTTTTTTATGATAATCGGTTTATATCCGGGATCGTTTGATCCGGTTACGCTCGGACATCTTGACATTATCAGCAGAAGCTCGAAAATTGTAGACAGGCTTATTGTAGGCGTGCTGTTGAACAGTTCAAAAACAGCATTGTTTTCTATGCCTGAACGTGTTAAAATGATTAAGGAGTTGACAGTAAGTTACGAAAATGTTTCTGTCAGGTCTTTTGATGGCCTTACCGTGGACTATGCGCATGAATGCGGCGCAAGCGTGATTATGCGAGGACTCAGGGCAGTTACCGATTTCGAGTACGAACTTCAGCTTGCCCAAACCAACAAGGTTATGGCTCCGGACATTGAAACTGTTTTTCTGACTACTAACCTGAAATATTCCTATCTGAGTTCAAGTACCGTGAAGGAAATTGCTTCCTTTGGGGGAGATGTGCATGCTTTTGTTCCGGCCCTGGTGGAAGAGCGGCTAAAAGAAAAGTTTGCAAGTCGGAGTGCGCGATAACGCTTGTTATATCGAGAGCTTATCCACCTTTGAAATCTCTGAACAGGGAGCAAAAAAACTGAAAATCAAAAACTGAAAATTGAAATCTGGAAATTGAAATCTGTAATAGGAACAAATTAAGGAACAAGTTTGGGAACAAATTGGAAAGCGGAAGAGTGGGTGTATGGCATATGAGCAGAATTGAACAATTAATAGGGGAAATCGAAGAATATATTGATAGCTGCAAATACCAGCCCTTGTCTAATACAAGGATTTTGGTGAACAAGGAGGAGATGGAAGAACTTTTGGTGGAATTGCGTCTTCGTATTCCTGAAGAAATTAAAAAATATCAGAAAATCATTTCCCAACAGGAAGCTATTTTGACAGATGCCAAAAACCAGGCAGAAAATATCCTAAAAGACGCGCAGAGCCAGACAGCAGAGATGGTATCGGAAAACCAGATTATGCAGCAAGCTCAGCAAAAAGCAAATGAGCTGGTACAGCAGGCCAGGAATACGGCGGATGGGATTATTAATAATGCCATTATTGAGGCGAACAATATCCGTTCCAGCGCTATTCGTTATACAGATGAAATGCTCGCCAGCCTGGAAACAATAATCCGTCGCGGAATGGATGAGTCGCGGTCGCATTTTGATGAGATGTCCGGCTCGCTGCAAAATACTTTCAAAATCATCACGTCCAATCGGGCCGAGCTTCAGCAGGCTTTCCAGAATGTGCAGGAAACCGAAACCTCAGATTATGCGGATTTACCTCAGAATCAGGAATGACAAATTCTGAAGACAGGGCATTAGCTTAGATGTCGTTCCCTGCTAACCCGCCGGTTTTGCACGGCGGGCTTTTTATTATCACAGGGGCTGCATAAGGAAACATTCCGGCTTACGCCGGATGCGGCCCCGCGGCGGCAAATTTCCTTTGCGGTTTCGTGTGCATCATATTTACGTGCCGCTTTGCCCGAGTGTTTGGCCGCTTTCCGAAGGGAATGTGTGAATATGGGTGAAAAGCAATATCGAAGAAGAAAACGGGGCAACCCGTTGCTTTCTTTAATTCTACTCGTTATCGTGCTGGAAAGTCTGGCAACGATTGTGTTACTGCTGTATCCGAGATTAACCGGGAAGGAGGGAGAGACGAAGGAATCCTCCCTTACTGAGGAAAATTCGCGCGGAGAAGCCTTTCCTGAAAACGGGGAGGGGGAATCCGATCCATTGGCAGATGAAGGCAAAGACAGTTCGGAGATGATTCATATCCGAACGCAGGGAGAAGGCAAAGGTCTGGCAGAGGATGGGGCAAGCATCGTAATTCATCAGGAAACGGATGAGGAAGAAGATGACAGCGGGAAAGGCAGTGAGGAGGCTTCCGGTCCCGTGAGAATTCTCTTTTCGGGCGATGTTTATTTTTCGGATTACGTACTGGAATCTTATCAGGATGCGGACGGAATTGAAGGCATTTTGTCCGATGGATACAGAGATGAGATTTCCTCGGCCGATTTTTTTGTGGTAAACGAGGAATTTCCCTTTAGCGAGAGGGGCACACCTCAGCCTGATAAGCAATATACCTTCCGTATCTCCCCTGAATATGGGAAAATCATGAAAGAAATGGGTGCGGATCTGGCCGTGTTGGCGAATAATCATGTCCTCGACTACGGCATTGACGCCATGATGGATAGCATTAAGACGCTTGATTCCCTGTCTATCCTGCATATTGGCGCGGGGAAGGATCTTTCAGATGCCAGGAAGGCCGCCTATGTGGATATCAAAGGGAAGACTTTTGCTTTTTTGGGAGCCACACGCGTGATTCCGGTGTCGGAATGGGCTGCAGGCAGCAGCAGCCCGGGATTATTTTCCGCATATGACGATGGGGAAATGCTGGCAAAGGATATTATGGAGGCCAAAAAGAAAGCGGATTATGTCATCGTTTATCTGCATTGGGGGATTGAACGCGCGGAAAAGCCGAATGAAGTCCAGAAGAATCTGGCTAAGACCTGCGTAAACGCGGGAGCCGACCTGGTGCTGGGCGCGCATCCTCATGTTTTGCAGGGGCTGGAATGGATCGGAGGAACACCCGTCGCATATAGTCTCGGTAATTTCATATTCGGAAGCTCAATCCCCAGAACGGCATTATTGGAGGCAGTCTTTACGGAGGGCAGAGATATTTCCCTGCGCCTGCTGCCCGGAAAGTCCAGCGGAGGGTATACGAGGATGCTGTCTGATGAAGAGGATATCAGGGAATTTTGCAGATATATGGAAAGCATATCCCTCGGCATTTCTGTATCGCAAGACGGCAGTATCCTTCCAGAACCATAGTTGGCAATTTTGCATCTATCAAGCTCAAAACAATAACTGGATACTTGCGATATTTGGTCAATTTTTTCCATCATGCCGTTGCAGAAATACTTGCAAAGAAGGGCATTTTATATTAAGCTACTTTAGTGATTTGTGGAATCGCTTGCGATTCCGTCATTTTTCAGGAGGGTTTTATGGTATCAGCAGGTGATTTCAGAAATGGTGTTACACTGGAGATTGATGGACAGGTAGTCCAGATTATTGAATTCCAGCATGTCAAGCCCGGCAAAGGAGCGGCCTTTGTGCGGACAAAGTTAAAAAACGTTATTAACGGCGGCGTTACTGAGCGTACTTTCCGTCCAACAGAAAAGTTCCCCCCCGCGCGGATTGACCGGGTTGATATGCAATATCTCTATGACGATGGCACAATGTACAATTTCATGAATAACGAGACCTTCGAACAGATTGCCCTTTCGCATGAGCAGATTGGCGATGTCATGAAATTTGTCAAAGAAAACGAAATTTGCAAGGTCATTTCCTATCAGGGCAATGTTTTTTCCGTGGAGCCTCCGCTCAAGGTGACTTTGGAGGTGACCCATACAGAACCGGGGCTGAAGGGGAATACGACCACCGGCGCGTCCAAGCCCGCTACTGTGGAAACCGGGGCAGAAGTCATGGTCCCGCTTTTCATCAATATCGGCGACAAGATTATTATCTCCACCCAGACGGGAGAGTATGAGTCGAGAGGCTGACCTGGCCAATTACCACTTTAATAAAGGGGCTTCCCAAACGGGCAGGCTCCCTTTCTTTTTATTATCGCGGAGCCCCGAGAGAAAGATGCTGCCTTGCGGCAACCGGAGGCTTGCGGGCGAGTAGGGGTGCGGATAAATCCTTCCTTGCTCGGATATTTAGAGCCGCCTTATATGGAAAGGAGTAATTTGCATTGACTACGATTCAAAACATGATTACAGATGCCGTGAAGACAGCCTTTTTATTAGCCGGTTATGACCAGGAACTGGGGAAGGTCAGTGTTTCCAATCGTCCTGATTTATGCGAATATCAATGCAATGGAGCAATGGCTGGCGCAAAAAGATACAAAAAGCGACCTGTGGAGATTGCGGAATCTGTCGCGGCAGAATTGCGCGGGGTAAAAATGGACGGCATGGAAATGTTTTCCAGCGCCGAGGTTTGTCCGCCGGGATTTCTCAACCTTAAGCTTCATCCATTGTTTCTTTCTCGATACCTTAACCATATGAGAGTGGACAAGGCCCTGGGCTTGGATGAGGAATGTGGGGGGAAGACTGTCATCGTGGATTACGGTGGCGCCAATGTGGCCAAGCCTCTGCATGTAGGACATCTGCGTTCGGCTGTCATTGGGGAGTGCATCAAACGAATGTCCGTAAAAATGGGGAACAAAACAGTCGGGGACGTGCATCTGGGGGACTGGGGCCTTCAGATGGGGCTGATTATTGCGGAGCTTAAAGAAAGGGGGAGGCTTTCTGAAGCTTTTACTATTTCCGAACTGGAAGAAATATATCCCGCCGCTTCATTCAAAGCACATGAAAAGGATGAAAAGGGAGATTTGAAGAATCCTTCCTTTGCTTTGGCAGCTCATGAGGCCACAAGGCAGCTCCAGGAAGGCAATCCCGAATACAGGGCTGTATGGGAACGGATTATGAAGGTTTCCGTTCAGGACCTTAAAAAGAATTACGACGCATTGGATGTCCATTTTGACCTTTGGAAAGGGGAATCGGATGTACAGCCTTATATTCCTGGACTTATAGAGGATTTACGCGAAAAGGGGCTTGCCTATGAATCGGACGGGGCATTGGTGGTTAATATTGCGGAGCCCGGTGATTCCAGGGAGCTTCCGCCCTGCATGATAAGGAAGTCTGATGGCGCGGCATTGTACGCCACATCGGATTTGGGAACGATTCTTGAAAGGGAAAAGTTGTATCACCCCGATAAATATATTTATATAGCCGACAGCCGTCAGTCCCTTCATTATACCCAGTTTTTCCGCGTTGCCAGGAAAGCAGCTTATGTACGTCCGGAGACGGAGCTTGTTTATATAGGCTTTGGGACTATGAATGGCAAAGATGGGAAGCCTTTCAAAACAAGGGAAGGCGGGATTCTTCGACTTGAAACATTGATAGGGGATATAAACAGGAAGGTCATGGAAAGAATGTCGGAGTCTGATAATACGGACGCCATGGACATGAAGGAGAAGGAAGGGAACGCCCGCCTTATAGGCCTTGCGGCATTGAAATATGGGGATCTTTCAAATCAGGCGTCCAAGGATTATGTCTTTGACATAGACAAATTCACAGCCTTCGAGGGGAATACAGGTCCTTATATCTTGTATACAATGGTAAGGATCTCTTCGATTTTGAGGAAATACGCCGAGAAGAATAATATCGCAATGGAAGAAACCGCTTCCTTTATCGAATTGCATCGCATGGATTATCGGATCCTTCCGATAGAAGATACGAATGGTTATGCCTTACAGGGGCTTTTGGGGAGGTATCAGGACGAACTAAAAAACGCGTGGAAAGAGCTTGCCCCCCATAAGCTGTGCGGATACATTTATGAGATATCCAATGCGTTCAATTCATTTTATCATAGTGTGAAGATTCTTTCAGAGGAAGACGGCGAAACCAGGAATTCCTATCTCGCCACATTGATGCTTGCGTGGAAAATCCTGAATGAATGCATCTGGGTGCTGGGCTTCGCGGCACCGGAAAGAATGTGAAAGACTGGAGGCTAGCCATGGCTCAGAGAGGGCGGAGGGGAAGAAACAAGGAGTTTTATTTTTCCTTACTTAGGGCTGTGGCCTGCGTTTTTTTCCTATATTACAATATCCTTTTCATTCATAATGGCTTGTTTCAGGAATATGAGGGAGAGGGCTTATTTTCCCCATTATCGTTCTCACGGTGTTTGATGTGGCCAATACCATGCGTGATCATGACGAGCGGCGCTTTGCTTCTGAATCCTGAGGCGGATATTTCCCTGGGCAAAATTTTCAGACGCTATATTCCATCCGCATTATCCGCGTTGCTTGTCAGCGGTTTGTGCTATCAGCTTTTTACACTTTTGATGGAAGGGGGTCCTTTCACAGTCAGGAATGCTATGGAAGGCTTGTTTTTGGTTTTGTCCGGAAAGGGCTGGCCCCATTTGTCCTATTTTTACATCATGATTGGACTGTACCTTATGCTTCCTTTTTACCGCATGGTGGCAAAGGATGCAAGCGCCGGACAGCTCAAGTACTTCCTGACGCTTCAATTCATTTTCCTTTCCATCCTGCCCCTAGCAGCCTCGTTCGGCTTTCTATCAGGCTTTTATATACATGTTTCCAGTATTTTCCCCTTTTATTTTTTCCTGGGTTATGTACTGCATGAAGGGACGTACGGGGTTAACAAGCCGAATTCATTGCTTTTGTTTCTTTCGGGCACCGGAATTATTCTCTTAAGCAGCTATTTTCAGGACAGGATTGGCATAGACCCGGATCATATTGCTTCGATTTTTGACTGTCATTCTTTTCCGGTCATCATGCAAAGCATTGGTATGTTCTGTTTTTTCCGGCGTGACATAAGGCAGTCAGGAATTTATCTGGATTTCATTCCGAGGGAGGCAGAGCCTGGGATCCTTAAGAAAATAATCATTTCCATAGATGAATGTGCCCTTGGAATCTTCCTTATCCATGCTGTCTTTCTCCGCATTTTGCTGCAATATCTGAATGTGAACCTCGCAAAAGGAGGACCTGTCGCAATTCTATTGGTTGGATTCGTGATTTTTCTCCTTTCCTGGGGTATATCCTTCCTGTTCCGCAGTATGTTTTTAAATGATTGATTTCACAAGTATGAAAGGGCAAGCCTTTCATACTTCATTTGTGCCGCTGAAGCGACACAAATGGGACTCAACGCCTGCGGCATTAAGTCAAAATATGAAAACCAATTCTATTTCTCAGTAGACGTTGGAATAAAGGAGTGTATTATAATATGAAAATTTCTGAGATAGTAGATCTTCTTGACGCGGAATGTCTGACAGGGACGGACATGCTGGAAAAAGAAGTGAAAACCGCCTGCGGTTCCGACATGATGAGCGATGTCCTCGCCTTTGCCAAGGATAATGCTGTTCTGATGACAGGATTATGCAATCCGCAGGTAATCCGCACGGCTGAAATGCTGGACACTCCCTGCGTTATTTTTGTCAGGAGCAAAAGACCTACGCAGGCAATGATTGACATGGCGGAAGAACGGGAAATTGTAGTGCTCGCGACCAATCACAGGATGTTTTCTACCTGTGGAATACTGTTCCAGGCCGGTCTCACCGGAGGAGAAAAGTGATGGAAGACAACTTGGTATTTGAGTATGTAGTTAGCAGAGAGGATTTCACCCGGGCCGGAGAGGCCAGTGCCGACGTAAAGAAGAAGCTCAAAGCCCTTGGCGTGCCTTCAGGAGTTGTCCGGAGAGTTTCCATTGCCCTTTATGAAGGCGAAATCAACATGGTCGTGCATGCCTATGGTGGGAATATTACTGTGGAAATAACATCCGACAAAATCATCATGCTTTTAAAGGATAAGGGTCCCGGCATACCTGACGTGGAAAAAGCAATGCAGGAGGGATTCTCAACCGCTTCGGATTCTGTAAGGGCCCTGGGCTTTGGTGCAGGCATGGGACTGCCAAATATGAAAAAATGTTCAGACCGTATGGATATCTCTACAACAATTGGAGTAGGTACGGAAATTAAGATGGAAGTAGACTTATGATTGACAAGTTTTTTCATTCCGTAAGCCTGGATGTCGATCTTTGCAAAGGCTGCATTAACTGCATCAAGCACTGTCCAACAGACGCAATCCGTGTACGGGAAGGCAAAGCCAGCATTAACTCGAAATTTTGTATTGACTGCGGCGAGTGCATTCGAATCTGCCCGCATCACGCTAAGACAGCCCGTTATGACCGGATTGATGTTATAAATAAGCATAAGTACAATATTGTGCTGACACCGCCGTCCCTGTATGGGCAGTTTAATAACCTTGACGATGTCAACATTGTACTGAATGCGCTGCTCCTTCTGGGTTTTGACGAGGTCTTCGAGGTCAGCGCGGCTGCAGAAATTGTCAGCGAGATCACCAGGAAATATATAGCGCAGCATAAGGAGGACTGCCCTTTGATTTCAACGGCGTGCCCTACCATAATCCGCTTGATTCGCACGCGCTTCCCGAACCTTCTTTGTCATCTTTTGCCCATCAAGCCTCCGGTAGAGATTGCTGCTGAAATGGCTCTTGAAAGGGCTATTCAGAAAACCGGGCTTCCAAGGGAAGAGATTGGGATCACTTTCATCACGCCATGTCCATCAAAAGTGGCTTATATCAAGTCTCCATTGGGAATCAAGAAAAGCGAGATTGATTACGCCGTCGCCATTAAGGATATTTATCCGCTTCTTCTTCCCTTCATGAAAGAGGTGGATTCCGCCAGCATGAATGATCTCGTAGAGACCGGGCGGATAGGGATTGGCTGGGGAGAGAGCGGGGGGGAGGCGTTGGGCATCCTCCGGGATGATTATCTGGCTGCCGATGGCATCCATAATTGCATCCGGGTCCTTGAGGATTTGGAAGATGAAAAAATATCCGACCTGAGCTTTATAGAATTGAACTCCTGTGACGGAGGCTGTGTCGGAGGCACGCTGACCGTTGAAAATCCTTATCTGGCAGCCGCGAAGTTAAAGAAATTAAGAAAATATATGCCAATTGCGGTCACCCATTTGGACGAAAGCCTTGAGGGTGAGCTTGCCTGGGACGAGAATGTGGAATACGAACCGGTTTTCAAGCTCGGGGAGAATATGAAGGAAAGCATGCTGAAGATGGCAAGGATTGAGAAGCTGGAAAAGAAGCTTCCCGGCCTTGACTGCGGTTCCTGTGGCGCCCCGACCTGCCGCCTTCTGGCCGAGGATATCGTCAGGGGAGAGGCTTCAAAGAAGGATTGCATTTATTACCTGAAAGAGGGCGTCCAGAAGTATATTGAGGAAATCAATATTGTTTCAAAAGGTATGCTTTTAGGCAATAATGAGAAGCAGGTTGCTGCCTTGCAGCAGTATATTGTGGAAGCTTCCCAGAAAATCTTCAACGAGCATTATGGGGATCAGATGGAATATTCAGAGGGGGAAGATTATGACGATTAAGGATCTTTGCGACAGCGGCAAATTCACGGTTCTGAATCTTGCCGATGAGGAGAGGGAGCTTGGCAAGATATTTTGCTGCGACTTGCTGAGCATCGCGATGGGAAAGGCTCCGGCAGGATGCGTTTGGGTAACGGTCATGGCAAATATCAATACCCTGGCAGTGGCTTCGTTGGCCGATGCTTCTGCCGTTGTCCTTGCGGAAGGCAGCCGCCTGGATGAAACGGCCCTGGCGAAGGCCAGGCAGCAGGATATCAACGTGCTGGCCACTGAGGAGCCGGTTTTTGATACCGGCCTCTTGATTAAGGAGATGAAGGATGGTTAACCTCTCCTATGACTTGCATATCCATAGCTGCCTCTCCCCTTGCGGGGATGATGAGAGCACGCCCGCAAATATTGTCGGTATGGCTGTAGTCAATGGACTAGACGTGATTGCCTTGACGGATCATAACGCCTGTCGTAACTGCGTGGCCGCAAAGAGGGCGGCGGATGAATACGGCATACTTTTCATTCCCGGGATGGAACTCACCACTTCTGAGGAAGTGCATGTAGTCTGCCTTTTTGAGACCCTGGAGGATGCCCTGGAATGGGACAGACACGTATATGAGAGGCTCATTAAAATTGACAACAAGCCAGATATTTTCGGAAACCAGATCCTATATGATGAAAATGACGAGATTGCCGGTTACGAAGAAAAGCTTCTGATCAACGCGACCGATATCGGCTTTGATGAGGTATGGGACGAGGTGGCGCGTTTCCATGGCGTAATGTTTCCCGCCCATTTGGACAAAAGCACTACCTCCCTTTTGTCAAACCTTGGCATGATACCTCCTGATTCCAAGTTCAGGACAGCGGAGCTTAAGAATATTGGACGTCTCCATGCATTGCGAAAGGAACATCCCTATCTTTCTGGCTGCAGAATTATCTCCAATTCTGATGCGCATCAGATCATTGATATCAGGGAACCTGATTTGACGATTCCCGTAAAAGAGAAGACTGTACGCGCTGTCCTCGATTATATCCGTAATGAAGACGGAGATAGAAACGGGATAGGAGAGCAGCCCCTGCAATAAAGAAACGCCGTATGCATTGGCATACGGCGTTTCTTTTTTATTATCACAAAGCTTTATGTTTATTTCGTTGTCAGCTCGTCCAGAGGCTTGTTTACGGTTCTCTTTACGTAAGACGTGTGCAGGATGTGGTGGGCTTTTTCGCTTCCCCATTTCCCAAGATATTCATCATAGAGCTTAATGACTGCGGGGTTCTTATGAGACTGGCGATAAACGTCCTTCGCGTCATCATCATACAGAGCCTTCGCGCGAAGAGCCCTTACATCGACTGTATTCCTGATGTAGCCAGGCACCTGCGGCTGTCCGCCCCCGTTGACGCAGCCGCCCGGGCACGCCATAACCTCCACGAAGGTCCAGCCATCCGGATTGCCTGCTTTGATCTTTTCCATAATGATCCTGGCATTGGAAAGGCCGGAAGCTACGGCCACCTTGACATCGCCAAGGCCTTCCACATTATAAGTGGCTTCCTTGATGCCCTGCGTGCCGCGAACCTCCATGAAATCCAGATTCTGGAGTTCCTTGCCGGAGATCCATTCTACGGCCGTACGCAATGCCGCTTCCATGACGCCGCCGGTAGCACCGAAAATCGTGCCAGCACCGGAGCTCATGCCCATGGGCGCGTCAAATTCCTCATCAGGAAGCTCGTTGAATTTGATCCTCATCCTCTGGATCAGCCTGCCCAGTTCCCTGGTCGTCAGGGAGTAGTCGATGTCAGGGACACCAGCCGCGGACTGATCCGGACGGCCCATCTCGAATTTTTTCGCCGTGCAGGGCATGACTGAAACGGAAACAATTTCCTCAGGCTTTTTGCCGATGGATTCCGCATAATAAGTCTTTGCAAGAGCCCCGAACATCTGCTGAGGCGACTTGCAGGATGACAGATGGCCGATCAGGTCAGGGTAATACGTTTCAATAAACTTTACCCAGCCGGGAGAGCAGGAGGTGATCATCGGAAGCGTGACCTCCTCTTTTTTCAGGCTCTTATGAACGCGCTCAATCAGTTCGTTTGCCTCCTCGACAATTGTGACGTCCGCGGAAAAGTCCGTATCGAAGACGGCGTCAAAGCCCATCCGATGAAGGGCCGCGACCATTTTGCCCTCAACATTGGTTCCAATGGGATAGCCGAACATTTCTCCAAGTCCAGCACGTACGGAAGGGGCTGTCTGGATAATGACATGCTTTGACTTGTCATTTATGGCATCAATTATCTCGTCAATGTAATCCCTCTCATATAACGCGCCGGTGGGACATACCGCAATACATTGCCCGCAGTGGACGCAGGCCGTATCGGCAAGTCCGAGCTCGAAGGCGGAACTGATATGGGTGTCAAATCCCCGGTTGTTCGGGCCAATCACACCGATCCCCTGGGTCTTTTCGCAGGCTGCTACGCAGCGGCGGCAAAGAATGCACTTTGAATTGTCCCTGATCATATGGACAGCCGAATCGTCAATCTCGCTCTCTGTCTTTACGCCGTCATAATAGCCTTCGTTCTCCACGCCCAGTTCCTTCGACAGCTTCTGCAGCTCGCAATTCTCCGAGCGGATGCAGGAGAGGCATTCCCTCCTGTGGTTGGAAAGAAGGAGCTCCATCGTCGTTTTTCTTGACGCAAGAACCTTTGGCGAGTTTGTCTTGACCTCCAGCCCCTCATTGATAGGATAAACACAGGCAGCGACAAGCTTGCCGTTTCCAAGCTCGACTACGCACATACGGCAGGCGCCGATTTCATTTATATCCTTCAAAAAGCAAAGCGTAGGTATCTCTATATGAGCCAGCCGGGCTGCCTCCAGGATGGTGGAGCCGGCAGGAGCGCTGACATCTACTCCGTTAATTTTGATATTTACGTTCTCCATTTGTCTTCCTCCGTCATTATTTCCTGGAAATAGCCCCAAACTTGCAGTTTTCCATGCACTGTCCGCACTTAATGCATTTTTCATGATCAATGACATGAGGCTGTCTTACGGTGCCAGAAATCGCGTTCACAGGGCAGTTCCTTGCGCATAATGTGCAGCCCTTGCACTTGTCAGGGTCGATATTATAGGAAAGCAAGGCCTTGCAGACACCGGCGGGACATCTTTTTTCCAGAATATGGGCTTCATACTCATCTCGGAAGAATTTGATCGTGGAGATGATGGGGTTCGGGGCTGTCTGCCCAAGACCGCAAAGGGAGTTTTCCTGAACATAGGTTGCCAGTTCAAGAAGCTTGTCAATATCCTCGATCTTTCCTTCGCCCTTTGTGATCCTGTCAAGGATTTCCAGCATCCTCCTGGTGCCGATACGGCAGGCGGTACATTTTCCGCAGGACTCGTCCACGGTGAACTCCAGGAAGAACTTGGCAATATCCACCATGCAGTTGTCTTCATCCATGACAATCATGCCGCCGGAACCGATGATGCAGCTGATTTCTTTCAGATGGTCATAGTCCACGGGGATATCAATATAGGAGGCGGGGATACAGCCGCCGGAAGGGCCACCGGTCTGAACGGCTTTGAATTTCTTGCCATTGGGTATGCCGCCGCCGATATCCTCTATAATTGTACGGAGCGGTGTTCCCATGGGAATTTCAACAAGGCCTGTATTATTAATCTTGCCACCTAGGGCGAAAACCTTTGTTCCTTTGCTGGTTTCCGTTCCCATAGAAGCGAACCAGGCGGCACCCTTATTGATGATTTCCGGAATATTCGCATAGGTTTCCACATTGTTCAGGATCGTGGGTTTCCCAAAAAGTCCCTTTACGGCAGGGAAAGGGGGCCTGGGCCTCGGCTCGCCACGGTTACCCTCAATGGAAGTCATCAGGGCTGTTTCCTCACCGCATACGAAGGCGCCGGAACCAAGACGGAGGTCGATATCGAAATCAAAGCCTGTTCCGAAGATATCCTTTCCAAGAAGCTCCATCTCCCTGGCCTGCTTGATGGCGATACGAAGACGCTTGATGGCGATGGGATATTCCGCGCGGACGTAAATATATCCCTGATGGGCTCCGATGGCGTATCCCGCAATGGCCATGGCTTCAAGGACGGAATGAGGGTCGCCCTCAAGGACGGAACGATCCATAAACGCGCCCGGATCACCTTCATCGGCGTTGCAGCATACATATTTCTGATCCGCCTTATTAGGAGCGCAGAGCTTCCACTTCATACCGGTAGGGAAACCGGCTCCGCCGCGTCCGCGCAGGCCGGAATCAAGCACCTCCTGTATAACCTGCTCCGGAGTCATGGTGGTCAGCACTTTCCCAAGAGCCTCGTAGCCGCCGACGGCGATATATTCATCAATCTGTTCCGGATTGATGACGCCGCAGTTCCGAAGCGCGACCCGGGTCTGCTTCTTGTAAAAATCCGTATCAGCGAGGGATTTGGCTTCTGTTCCCGCATTCTCCTCGTCATACATGAGGCGCTCAACGGGACGCCCCTTCAGCAAATGCTCCTGGACGATTTCCGGAACGTCGTCAGCGGAAATCTGAGTATAGTATGTCCCGTCAGGGTAAATGACCACAATCGGGCCAAGGGCGCAAAGGCCATGGCAGCCTGTCTGGACTACGCTGACCTCCTTGTCAAGGCCGGCCTTCGCGATTTCTTCCGTAAATTTTTCTATAACATGGTGGCTTCCGGAGGAATTGCATCCAGTTCCGCCGCAGACCAAAACATGAGAACGATACATAATGATTCCTCCTTTAAATACCTGCTGAGGCGAGGGTGTACTTTCCAAGAACATTTCCCCTGATCAAGTGCTGTTCCACGACTTCCTCTGCTTTTTCCGGGTTCATTTTGATGTAGGTGACCTTTTCCTTGCCGGGTTCAAGAACCTCTACAATCGGCTCATACTGGCAAAGCCCGATACATCCGGTCTGCGTTACGGAAATCTTGTCTGTAAGATCTTTTTCCTGGACAAGCTCTGACAGGCGGTTCAGAACCGGGCGGGCGCCACTTGCAATGCCGCAGGTAGCCATGCCGACAACTACGCGGGTATGTTCCCCACCCACGTTTTCACGCATGTTAACCTGTGCCCGCATTTTTTCACGTAATGCCTTCAACTCTTCGAGTGACTTCATGAATGATTCCTCCTCTATTAAAGTGGTACTTGAGCCGCTTTAATTACTGACAAAAAGCTATGGTATCGCAAACTATGCGGTTCCATAATATAAAGTGGTTCTCCGGCCGCTTTAATTTCTGACAAACAGACGCGGTATCGCATCCATTCGGTAATGTCCGGAGCTATATGGCAGCTCCGCCATCAACTTCCAAAGTGTTCTCTTTGAGATAATCCATAATATATGCTGCGATTTCAGGTGAATTAAAGGGAATGTCTTCCCCTAGAATCTCCCTGAATTCCCGTGTATCAAGAACAAAGGACTTGCTGTCAAAGGCATACGTATAGAGGAAGTCCGTTTCCGGGTGGTATATAATCAGGTTCTGCATGGTCAGACATATATCACCAAGGGGCATCCTGTCGATACTGGAAAGGACAAATACCGCTTTCACATATGTCCCAACCCCTTTTTTTGAAGTTATTTCAAAGCTGCCGCCCGTGGCTTCCGCAGCCTGTTTGAAAAAGGGGACGCCCAGTCCAACTTTGCGCGTCGTCCGCGTCGTGTAAAAAGGGTCTGTAACTTTCCGAACCTGCTCCTCATCCATTCCGCAGCCATTGTCTTTAATTGTGACGGTCAGGGTATCGGAAAGATGGCTGACCATGACTCCGATTTCAACCAGAGTGGCGCCGGCCTTTGTGGAATTTTCCGCAACATCTAATATGTTCAGGGAAATCTCTGTCATCATAGGTCTTTTTAATCCTTGTATTTCGCAAGAATCCCGGGGATCGCGTCAGGAGTCAGCCTCCCGTACACTTCGTCATTGATCATCATGACCGGGGCAAGGCCGCAGGCTCCTACGCATCTGCATGAGTTCAGGGAGAACTTTCCGTCAGGAGTGCAGCCACCTTCTTCAATGCCAAGCCTTTTCTTCAACTCCTCATAGATATCGCCGGAGCCCTTGACATAGCATGCTGTGCCAAGACATACGGAAATATTGTATTTGCCTTTTGGCTGAAGGGTGAATTGGGCATAGAAGGTAGCCACGCCATAGACTTTTTCCAAAGGGATGCCCAGTCCTTCCGCTATCATGGTTTGCACCTCGATTGGCAGATATCCGTAGATGTCTTGCGCCTGCTGCATTACCGGCATCAGGCTGCCTGGTACATCCTTGAGGGAAGCGATGATCTCCTTGAGCTTTGCTTCCTGTTCACTCGTGCCTGTAAAAGGCACTGAACTAATCGTGCTTGCCATTCAAATAACCTCCTTAAATTAGAGTTAGAGTGGTTTCTGAGCCGCTATAATTACCGATAAAGAGCTGCGGCATCACAATCCATACGGCTCCATGATTGAGTGGTTTCTGAGCCGCTTTAATTACCGATAAACTAAACATCTGCGGTATCGCAATCCATGCGGCTCCTCTAGCATTTAAGATGTTTAAGGTAATCTTAATGGATTATAACATCATTTCGGCATCAATTTCTATATTTCTACATATATTAATTGTGCAAAAAAAATGCAATATCCATATCTGTCCCCCGGAATACGGCGATGGCCCTATCTTCGGACGTGACGCGGCATGTGGATATTACGCGTGTCTCTACATATCCCTTTCCGCAATACTCCCGGCCATCCCAATCGGACGGGAAATAAATATGCTTAAGGCATGATTATTTCCGGCGTTCTTCACTGATTCAGACCTTTCAGCACGGCGTCCATGTTCAGCTTGAGCTGATGTTTGTCCCCGGTCCTTGTGACATCGAAGCCCATCCTCCGCACATCATTCAGGAGAAGCTTGTATTTGGCGAGATCCGTCTGATACAGCTCGTCCAAATCGCGGGTTGCTTTTTCTTTTTTTGTCATACATCATACCTCCTTATATTAAATTCGATATTTTTCAAAGAAAGAGCAGTTTTTCTTTCCAAAACCTCCCGTAACGGACAGATTTTTTGATTACTTTATGACATTATACCACTTTTTTTGATTTTTGAAAGAGCGGGAAGGTTTTTCCGACAAGTTTTGACACATATATTGTCTTGATTTATAAATTCACAGCCTTTATAATGATATGAATTCAGGCCTGCTCAGCAGGCAGGGCAAGGGCGGGGGATTTTTCGCGAACTGAGAAATTCTTTCCTGCCTATTCGGTCATGGACTACCAGGGAAGCGAGGGGAAAGCAGCGAATGTTTAACAAGGTTGACACAAACATGAATTTTGTCGAGCGGGAGAGAGAGGTTGAGGAATTCTGGAAGAAGGAGCAAATCTTCGAAGAATCCATCAGGATTCACCAATCCGATCCATCCTATGTTTTTTATGACGGCCCGCCCACCGCGAATGGCCAACCCCATATCGGCCATGTGGAAACCCGCGCTTTCAAAGACATGGTTCCAAGGTATCATGCGATGAAGGGGAAAATGGTGCCGAGAAAAGCCGGGTGGGACACGCATGGACTGCCGGTGGAGCTGGAGATTGAGCGGCAGATAGGCATAAATGGGAAGGAACAGATAGAGGAATACGGCGTGGCGCCGTTCATCGATCTGTGCAAGGAGAATGTCTGGAAGTACAAGGGAATGTGGGAGGATTTTTCCTACAAGGTTGGCTTCTGGGCGGACATGGACAATCCTTATGTTACCTATCATGACGATTTTATCGAATCGGAGTGGTGGGCTTTGAAGGAAATCTGGAAGAAAGGTCTTTTGTACAAAGGCTTCAAGGTGGTTCCCTACTGCCCGCGCTGTGGGACCCCTCTTTCCTCCCACGAGGTTGCCCAGGGATACCGGGAACTGGATGAACGTTCCGCAGTCGTGCGCTTCAAGGCAAAGGATGAGGATTACTATTTTTTGGCCTGGACCACGACTCCATGGACTCTTCCTTCCAATACCGCGCTCTGTGTACATCCTGATCTCGAATACGCGAAGGTCAGGGCTGCGGATGGGTATGTCTATGTGCTGGCCTCCGCCCTGCTGGACAGCGTCCTTGGGAAGCTGAAGAGTGATTCGGAACCCGCGTATACCATTCTCGAGAAATGCAAGGGGACGGACTTGTGCGGCATTCAATATGTCCCTTTGTACGCTTGCGCCGGAGAGCAGGGAAAGAAGCAGCATAAGAAGTCTCATTTTGTCGTAGCCGACACTTACGTATCCCAGGAGGAGGGCACGGGCATCGTGCATATTGCCCCGGCCTTTGGCGAGGATGACGCCCGCATCGGCCGGGCCAATGATCTTCCCCTTATCAAGTTTGTGGATGAGAAGGGCCGGATGACGGAGGAAACGCCTTTTGCCGGGATGCGATGCAAGCCTACCGAGGAGGAAGTCAGGGAGGGGGCGGTCAGCGCGGATTCCGAGATCCTTAAAGATCTTTCCAAAAGAAAGCTTCTGTATGACGCGCCAAGGTTCACTCACTCGTATCCTCATTGCTGGAGATGCGGCACCCCTCTCATTTACTATGCCAGGGAGTCATGGTTCATACGTATGACTGCCGTAAGGGATGCCTTGATCCGCAACAATAACACGGTCAAATGGTACCCGGAATCCATTGGAAAGGGGCGCTTCGGGGACTGGCTGGAAAATGTGCAGGACTGGAGCCTTTCAAGGGACAGGTATTGGGGTACTCCCCTGAATATCTGGGAATGCCGGGATTGCGGCTTCCAGGACGCGATTGGATCCATCGAGGAACTTTCCGGAAAAAGCACGAATTACAAGGAACTGCTTGAGGAACTGAAGGGGGAGGGGGACAAAGGCTGGTCTTCCGACTATGTGGGTTACGAACACATTGAGCTTCATAAGCCCTATGTGGACAGGATATTATGCAAGTGCCCCAAATGCGGGGGATCCATGCAGAGAGTCCCGGAGGTGATTGACTGCTGGTTCGATTCCGGCGCCATGCCATATGCCCAGCATCATTATCCTTTTGAGAACAAGGAGCTTTTCGAGGATCAGTTCCCAGCCCAGTTTATCTGTGAGGCCGTGGATCAGACAAGAGGATGGTTCTACTCCCTTATTGCGGAATCCACCATCCTTTTTGACCGGGCACCTTATGAAAGCGTCCTGGTGCTTGGCCATGTTCAGGATGAGAACGGGCAGAAGATGTCAAAATCCAAGGGCAATGCCGTAGATCCTATGGATGCGTTGGGGAAGCATGGTGCGGACGCGATCCGATGGTTTTTTTACACGAATTCCGCCCCCTGGCTTCCGAACCGTTTTCATGACAAGGCCGTGGTAGAAGGGCAGAGGAAATTCCTTTCCACCCTATGGAATACCTATGCTTTCTTTGTCCTTTATGCCAATATTGACGGTTTTGACCCGGCAAAATACAAGCTTGAGCCGGAGAAGCTTTCCGTAATGGACAGGTGGCTTTTGAGCAGGCTGAACTCGGTCGTCCGGGAAGCGGATGATGACTTGGCCAATTTCCGCATAACGGAAGCGGCCTCCGCTTTGCAGGATTTTGTTGATGACATGTCGAACTGGTATGTCAGGCGTTCCAGGGAGCGTTTCTGGGCCAGGGGGATGGAGCAGGACAAGATAAATGCCTATGAGACGCTTTATCACGCGCTGACGGTTTTTTCCCGCCTGGCAGCGCCGCTTGTCCCTTTTATCACGGAATCCATTTATCGGAACCTGGTCGCGTCCGTTGACAAGGATGCCGCGAAGTCGGTTCATCTGACTTCTTACCCGTCTTATGATGAATCATTGATCGATCCGGATCTGGAGCGTTCCATGGATGAGGCCCGGAGGATCGTCATCATGGGACGTGCCGCCAGAAATATGGCCCAGGTGAAGAACAGACAGCCTGTTCCGGCCATTTACGTAAAATCCCCGGTGGCCCTGAATGAATACTTTTCTGATATCATCCGGGATGAATTAAACGCGAAAAGGCTGGTCTTCCAGGATGACCTGAGGGAATTCACTTCCTACTCGTTCAAGCCCCAGCTCAAAACAGTCGGTCCGAAATATGGCAAGCATGTCAATGCGATCCGGACTTATCTGCAGGGCATAAACGGCTCCTCCGCCATGCAGCAGTTAGATGAGAAGGGCAGCCTTTGCTTCACGCTGGAGGGCGGTCCTGAGATTTCTCTTTCAAGGGAGGATCTGCTGATTGACGTTTCGCAAAAGGACGGGTTCATTACGGAAGAGGATAATGATTTCACGGTGGTTCTTGACACCAACCTGACCCCGGAGCTTGTCGAGGAGGGCTTTGTGCGTGAGATTATTTCAAAAATCCAGACGATGCGAAAAGAGGCTGGGTACGAGGTCATGGACCGCATCCTGCTTTCGGGCAGCGGGAATGATTCTCTTCTTGACCTTATGAAGAGAAATTCGGAGGAAATATGCCGGGTGGCGCTTTCCGATGGCATTAGTGATTCTATTGAGGGCGCTTATGAAAAGCAGTGGGATATCAACGGGGAGCAGCTGACGCTGTCCATACTTCGCAAATAAGTACAGGACGCGCCAAACAATTCAGGGAACTATTCAATAAGCGCCTCGCGTTTCCGCGGGGCGCGTGAGAAAATGCCGGAAGCAGATCAGGGCGCGCCAGGAATGCGCGTAAGCGTTGCGCCCGATGTGTAATTGTTCAGCCCTTGACTGAACGGTTGCCATAAATTCAGACTGAGGAAATGAAAGGACAGGCAGATGGAGAAGTTTAACAAACGTGATTTCAAGCGTGAAGTGGAAAGTAATGCCAGGAAATTATACAGGCGTACGCTTGCGGAGCTGAACAACAAGGAAGCCTTCCATGCTGTAGCTGAAGCTGTCCAGGACATCATTATTGATGATTGGATGGCCACTCAAAAGGTGACAATGGCTAAGGGAGCGAAGAGGGTCTATTATATGTCCATGGAATTTCTGATGGGCCGCGCCCTCGGAAATAACATTATCAACCTTTGCGCCCATAAAGAAATCAAAGAAGCTATTGAAGAACTTGGCCTTGATCTTAACGCCATAGAAGAAGAGGAGCCTGACTGGGCCCTTGGGAACGGCGGCCTGGGCCGGCTGGCTGCCTGCTTCCTTGATTCCCTCGCCACGTTGGGTTACTGGTGCTGCGGATGCGGCATTCGCTATAAGTTCGGCATGTTTAAGCAGGCAATAGTTGATGGATATCAGAAGGAGATGCCGGACGACTGGCTCCGCGACGGAAATCCCTTTGAACTCAGGCGCCCTGAGCTGGCAAAGGAAGTGAAATTCGGAGGATGGGTGGAGAGCGTTGCGGATCATGATACCGGACGGATCCACTTCACCCAGAAGGGCTACCAGGCGGTAACTGCCATCCCGTATGACACTCCCGTTGTCGGTTATGGAAATCACATGGTTGGCACGCTGAGGGTCTGGGACGCCCAGGCGCGGGACGTGTTCCATCTGGAGGAATTTGACAAGGGCAATTATCAGAAGGCCGTGGAGTCCGAAAACATGGCCAGGAACATTGTCGAGGTTCTTTACCCTAACGATAACCATATCGCCGGAAAGGAACTGCGGCTTCGCCAGCAATATTTCTTTATCAGCGCCTCTATCCAAACCATAGTTTCCGAACATATGAAGCGTTTCAAGGACATCAAGACGCTTCCTGACAAGACAGCCATCCAGATGAATGACACCCATCCCAGCGTTTCCGTTCCTGAGCTGATGCGCGTATTGATGGACGATTATGAGATGGAATGGGACGCGGCATGGGATATCACCGTGAGGACATGCGCCTATACGAACCATACCATCATGGCGGAAGCATTGGAAAAGTGGCCTATTGAGCTTTTCTCCAAGCTTTTGCCCAGAATATATCAGATAGTGGAGGAAATCAACCGCAGGTTCTGCCTGTCCATCCAGATGCGCTATCCGGACAAGTCGAATGAAAAGATTTCGAAAATGGCAATCATTTACGATGGCCAGGTACGCATGGCAAACCTTGCCATTGTTGGCGGGCATGCCGTGAACGGAGTGGCCAAGCTTCATACGGAGATTTTGGAAAAACAGGAGCTTCGTGATTTTTATGAAATGTTCCCTGAAAAGTTCTCCAACAAAACCAACGGCATCACCCAGCGGAGGTGGCTCCTTCACGCGAATCCCGAGCTTGCGGCATGGATCACGGAGAAAATCGGGGATAAATGGATTACGGATCTTTCCCAGTTAAAGCGCCTTGAGATTTACGCGGATGACAAGAAGTCCCAGGCGGAGTTCATGGCTATCAAACGTCATAACAAAGAGCGGCTGGCCGAATACATCAGGAAGCATAATCATATAACAGTTGATGTGAACTCGATCTTTGACGTCATGGTAAAAAGGCTTCATGAATATAAGCGTCAGCTCCTGAATATTCTCCATGTCATGTATGTATATAACCAGTTGAAGGATAATCCTGAAATGGATTTCTATCCGCATACATACATTTTTGGCGCCAAAGCGGCTGCCGGCTACAAGACCGCCAAGCTGACGATCAAACTGATCAATAATGTGGCCAATGTGATCAACAATGACGAATCGATTGGCGGGAAGATCAAGGTTGTATTCATTGAGGATTACAAGGTTTCGAATGCGGAGATCATTATCCCTGCCGCGGATATATCCGAGCAGATATCCACAGCGTCCAAGGAAGCATCCGGCACATCGAATATGAAGCTGATGCTGAATGGCGCCCTGACACTGGGAACCATGGATGGCGCGAACGTGGAGATCGTGAAAGAGGTAGGGGAAGAGCATGCCTTTATCTTTGGCATGTCCTCCGATGAAGTGATTAAGCTTGAACATGAACGCAGTTATCAGCCTATGGATATCTTTAATTCGGATATGGAGATCCGCAGGGTTTTGATGCAGCTTGTAAATGGTTTTTATTGCCCTGAGAATCCGGAGCTGTTCCGTCCCCTGTACAATTCGCTTCTGAATACCCTTGAATCAAATATTGCCGACCGTTATTTTATTCTGAAAGATTTCGCGTCCTATGACAAGGCTCAGCAGAAGGCAGTGGAGTCCTACCAGGATGAAGAATGGTGGGCAAAGTCCGCAATCCTTAATACAGCCAATGCGGGCAAGTTTTCTTCAGACAGGACGATCGAAGAATATGTCCGGGATATCTGGAAGCTGGATCGCGTCAAGGTGCAATGATTTGCGGGTTTATCCTCAGCACAAGTATAGCTGCGGATAAATTCTGAAAGACATGCCTTCGGGCATGTCTTTTCGGAATTTAACCGCAGCATTCTTTGTGCTACGGTTAAGCTTTGTTTTTTCTCCGTCACAAGGTGAAAATGAATATTGAATTAAAGCTATCGCTGAGCAGAAAAGAGAAAAGGCTGGCGGCGGAGTTGATTTCCGGCTGTAACAAAGAGGATGGGACCAGATACGAGAGGGAAATCGATGGGGATTTTTTTTATCTTTCCTGGGCGGAAACATCCGGATCCGCCGAACTGGATGGTCTTTTGTATGGATATTTGCTGGGAGAAACTCTTGGCGGGGAAGAAATGCTGGAAATATATGCTTTTACAAAACCCTCGTTTCGAAGGATGGGGATCTTTACCTCCTGCCTGAACAGCCTGAGGGATGATTTCAGAAATTTTCATTATCGTCTTGCTGTCAAGGCTTCCAAACCGACTGCTCCCGCAGAGGATGGTATTGCGCCCTCGGCAGCCGCCGCGTTATGTTCCGTTTCGGCCATTCACCAGTATGATGAACTGTTTATGGAAAAAGAATTGGAACGGGGAATTCAAAGCCCGGGCGCCATTCTCGAAAGGGAATATGGCAGAGTGCAGTTTTCCAGATATAATGAGGAGACCTTGTATCTCTATGGCTTATTGGTCTATGAAAGCTTCAGGGGAAAAGGTTTTGGCCGCAGGATTCTCACTGAGGTGGAAAGGCTGTCTCAGGATGGCCCTTATAAAAAAATACTTCTTCAGGTAAGAAGCGATAATAAAGCCGGATGCGAGCTTTATTGTTCCATGGGTTATAAAGTGACGGAACGGATAGCTTATTATCTATTGCCTTAGGACATTATGGCAGTGCCAACAATGAACTGCCGGGTTTGCAGTATTTTAAGATCAGGTTTCCTTTGAAAGCTGTAGATGACAGATTTTGAATTTAATGGTATTATGGTCTCAAATTTGATGCCGCAGGCATCGAGTTTCATTTGATTTTTTATCGGAAATCCAGAGGGTGCTGAATCGTTCATATTATTTTTAAAGTTCAATGAGGCAGACATAAAAATGAAAACGAAATTTCCTGCAAAATACATTATCCCTATACCGCTCCTCATAACATTTTTGACGATATCCGTGCCTTCTCTCTGCCCTTTTGCGGAGGAAGGTATGGTAATTGAAGGAGCCCGGGAAATCACTTCCACGGCAATCGCCGCCGCCACATCAGGAAAAATCACTGACCCTTCCGAGGCCGAAGGCGGGGAAGCGGAAACGGAAGATGAGGCATATGAAGTCAATGTGATTGCCGAGGGCGGAACCAGTCTTCGAAAAGGGGCGGGGACAGAGTATGGATTGCTGGGTGAATCAGCCATTCCCGCGGGAGTGACCCTGGAGATTTCTGATGTCATGCAGAATGCCGCAGGGGAAGAATGGGGATATACGCAATACGGTGGCATGAGCGGATGGGTCTCCCTGGCCGATACTGAAAAAGAGGAGCCCGATTGGATGTCCATGCATTTTTTACGTATTGATTCCTCCGGCAGAATTCTGGACGATGAGGAAGCCGCGGCGAGGCGGGAGAGAAATGAAAAACGTGAAAAGGACGAAGCGGCAGCCAGAAAAGAATCCATAGAGGCAAAGATGCAGGAAGCCGAAGAAGAATTGGAGTCTGAATTGATGGCCGAAGGGGTGGATGAATCTGCTTCTGATTCAGAATCGGAGTCGGCGTCAGAAGAGGACCAGGCAGATGATGGCGCGACAGAAGGAGTGGAAGAAAGCACGGAGGAAGCTGAAAAAGAGGAGAAAAAGAAGGGCGGGTTTCCATTTTTCCTGATTTTTGGCATTATAGGGGTACTCCTCCTTATTGGCGCCGCTGCCGCGCTTGGGCTTTTCCTTCGTTCCAGAAGGAGAAAGAGGCCTTCGGCAGAAGCCGTTGAGGGCGAGGAAGAGAATGCCGCAGTGGATGAAGGAAGCAAGGGCGACAGCAACGCTTCAACGAATGGGGAAGGGGATTCGGATTCAGATATTAGTGAGCAGAAGCCTTCCGGAAGGAGGGGCTTGCCCATTCCCAGACTGAAATTGCCGCGTATCAGTCTGCCGAAGCTTCGTCTCCCCGCCATCAAATTACCCAAGCTTAAACTTAGGAGGAGAAGACGGCGCAGGAAGGATACGGAAGAAGGATAGGTGAAAGGAGCGAAGGATGGAAAAGGTATACAAAACCATGCGGAATACTGGGGTTAGCTCTTTTGTATTGGGCATATTGATTCTTGTGACCGGAATCACATTTGGTGTTCTTTCGATAATTAACGGTGCTGCTTTGCTTAAAGAGAAAAATGAAATCACATTTTAGAGGACGGAAGAGACTGACAAGAAACCGTCTGGCCGGGCTTGCGTTGTTTTTGCTTTATTTACTTCTCCTGTTTCGCCTGATGTTTTTTTCTGAAATGGAAGAACGCGGGCTCCTTGTCAAGGAAGCTTATACCTACAACCTCACACCCTTTCTTGAAATCAGGCGTTACGTTTTTTTTGGGAAGAAGATCGGCCGCAAGGGAGTTTTGCTGAACCTTTTTGGAAATATTATTGGCTTTATGCCTTTCGGTTTTTTTCTGCCTGTTATTTCCATGAGAGCCAGAAATTATTGGTATAATACGGTTATAGCATCTTATATCCTGTCATGGTGGATAGAGATGATGCAGCTTTTGTTCAGGGCAGGAAGCTGTGATGTGGACGATATTATTTTGAATACCCTGGGAGGATTCCTTGGTTATGTTCTTTTCTGTATCGTGCAGCTTTTAAGAGAGGCAAGAAATCATACATCAGATTTCATCAACTAACTGAATGATCCTTTAAAAGGCATTCATGTCCAAATATTATGGAAAACGATTCATGAAAAACGGAAGACGATATAATTATATACGAAAAAGAATCCCGCCAGGAACTCTGCCGGCGATACTTACGGTACTTGTTTCTTTCTCTTTGTTTGTCTTTTGCATTGTCACTTCTGTACGTTTTGCGGGTGATGGTCCCATGATTCTGGGGTCCGCGGGAATCACATCCATGGTTTTTTCAGTCTTTAGCCTGTATTTTGTCTTCATGGCTTTCAGGGAAAGGGAAAACGTGAACCTGATTCCTGCCAGAATATCCGGCGTCATTTCCAGCCTGCTGTTGTTTATATGGCTTATGCTCATTTTTCTTGGAATGCGAAGGGATTTGTAATACAGTGATGGGGTGAGCAGATGAATAGTAAAATTAGAATAGTGTGTCCCCTTTGGGAAATTATCCTGTCTCTTTGCTTCATTCTGTTCTGCTCCTTTCCCGGACTTTCAGCCGAATGGCCTGTGGTGGAATTGGTGGCGGAAGCAGGCATTGTGATGGATGTGGATACAGGCGCAGTGTTGTTTGAAAAAAACGGGGATGTTCTGGAGTATCCGGCCTCCATTACCAAAGTAATGACGGCCCTGACTGTGTTGAAGTATTGCTCTCTTGACGATGAAGTCCTCTTTTCCTATGACGCTGTGTATAATGTGGACAAGGGGTCTTCAAACGCGCAGATCGAGGCAGGAGATGTCCTGACCGTATCAGACTGCCTCTATGCTTTGCTTCTGAAGTCAGCCAATGAGGCTGCCAATGCCCTGGCAGAGCATGTCTCCGGTTCCCGGACGGCTTTTGCTGAACTGATGAACCAGGAGGCACAAAAGCTGGGCTGTACGGGGACGCATTTCTCCAATCCCTCAGGGCTTTATGCCGATGACCATTTCACCACGGCGAGGGACATGGCCCTGATTGGCGCGGCGGCCATGGATAATGCCTCGTTTCTGGAGATCGAGTCAAACAGAGTGCATACACTGGCTCCGACAATCAGGGTGCCAGAGGGCAATACGATCTATATGGAACACAAGATGCTGCTTCAAAGCTCTCCGTATTATGACACGAGGGTGATTGCAGGGAAAACAGGTTATACCATTGCCTGTGGAAATACGCTGCTTACTCTGGCAGTTTCTAACGGGCGTCGTCTTGTGGCCGTTGTCCTGAAAGATAAAACCCCATATCATTATACGGATACGAGAGCCCTGCTTGATCTGGGTTTCGGACTCACGGAAAACCAGCTTGTACAGGATAAAGTCCCTTCCGCTGGCGAGTTAAGGGACAGGATGGTGACGGATACAGTTGTTCATGAAAACTGCAGGGAGGAAGATTTCCATATGCCGGCGGAGCAGTTTGTCTCCCTTCCAATGGGCAGTTCTCAGGAAGGGCTTTCATGGGAGCTTCAATACAATCTTCCTGAGAATTTATCGAATTCGAATTACATTGCTGAAATCATGTATTATATGGATGGCAGGAATGTAGGTCATGCTTACGTTGAGAAGGAACAGTCAATTCAGGTGGCGGAGGAGAAGCCCGCAGAAGAGCCTGATACGCCGGTAACGGAGGGTCAGACTGATGCTCCGATCGAGGTTTCCCTTGAGACCCTCGCAAATACCGTTTCAGTCAATTGGAAGGTCATCTTGATTTCCCTGGGCGCGCTGATGCTTGCGGCGGTTACTTTTATGATTGGAAAAAAAATACACGATGGAAAGGAACGGGAAAGGCAAAGGAAAGAACGGCGCAGGGAAAGACTTCAGGAGCTTTCTATGACGGAGGAGGATTTCCTTCTCCTGGTCGAAAAGAACAGGGAAGACAAACGGAAGGGAAGGGAGATGTCCATGGATAACGATGGCGAGGCGTCGGGGGATGATCTCTCCGCGTCTGAGAACCAGGATGAAGGCCCACTCAACGAGGAATCATAGTATACGCAATTTTGCTTCCTTTCATGCTTTGACTTAATGCCGCAGGCGTTGAGCCCCATTTGTGTCGCGCCAGCGGCACAAATGAAGCATGAAAAGCTTGCTTTTCATGCTTGCATTATATCAAGGTAACGTGTTAAAATAAAAAAGTCATATTCGTAACCTTTCGGCTCCTGCAAGGCGATTGTTTCCTCCGCTGTTCATAGCTGCTGTTCAGAATGATCGGGTGATGCCGAACTGTTACGGTATTTCAAAAACAAGTAGGAGCCGGGCTGCTTTACGGGCGGTTCGGCATGTCATGAAATCAGGGCGGTTAAGGCCGTTTTGATTGGGGAGGTATGCTTATGAAAATCAGAAAACTAGTTGCTCTTTTTCTGGGGGCCGCAATGGTTCTTTCCGCTGCGGGATGCGGTTCTGATTCGGCGCCTGCGGCATCCAATGGTGGCGGGGCAGAGGCTCAGTCCGGTGAATCCAAGGCGGCAGAGGGCGCTTCTTCCGGCGACAAGGTTCTGAAAATTGGCGTATTTGAACCTACTACCGGGGAAAACGGCGGTGGAGGCTTCCAGGAAGTCCTTGGAATTCGTTACGCTAATGAAACGCATCCTACAGTAAATATCGGAGGGGAAGAATACAAGATCGAACTGGTCGAGGTCGACAACAAATCCGACAAGACGGAGGCTGTGAATGCCGCGAACAAGCTGGTAGGAGAAAAGGTTTCCGTAGTTCTTGGCTCGTATGGTTCCGGTGTTTCCATAGCGGCCGGGGAGATTTTCTCAGAGGCAAAGATTCCGGCCATCGGTTGTTCATGCACAAACCCTCAGGTGACGCAGGGGAATGATTACTATTTTCGTGTATGCTTCCTGGATCCGTTCCAGGGGACGGTAATGGCCAACTATGCCATGCAGAACGGCTACAAGAAAGCGGCCGTCATTACCCAGTTGGGAGATGACTATTCTTCCGGACTTGGTTCCTTCTTTAAGACAGCCTTTGTCGATTTGGGCGGGGAAGTAGTAGATGAAGAGCAATTCCAGACCAATCAGACTGATTTCAAGGCTATCCTGACCAATATCAAGGCAGCCGAGCCGGATGTCATTTTCGCTCCTTCTTCCATTACAACAGCCCCCCTGATTATTAAGCAGGCTCGGGAATTAGGCATTGAGGCATTGATTTCCGCAGGTGATACCTGGGAGAATGCTACAATTATTGAAAATGCGGGAGCCGACGCGGAGGGAATAGTTCTTTCCACCTTCTTTGACGAGGCGGAACCAGCCAATGACGAGGCTTCCTCCTTTATCAGCGGCTTCAAATCCTTCCTTAAGGATAACGGCCAGGCTGAGATTATCCCCGCTGTTTCCGCCCTTGGTTATGATGCTTATCTTGCGGCATACAAGGCTATTGAAGCGGCCGGATCCACGGATGGAGAGGCAATCAAGGAGGCGCTGAAGGGCATTTCCCTTGAGGGCGTTACCGGAATGATTTCGTTCAACGAGGAAGGTGATGCCAATAAGGATATGGCTTTCATCAAAACAGTCGAGAACGGGGAATTCAAGTTCCTTACGACCACCACGATTGACGGCTGAATAGATAACGGCGAAGCAGCTTGATATATTCATTTTTGACGGGGAGGGTCAGACCTTTCGGGTCTGACCCCCTGTTTTCTTTCAGATATTAAAGTCATTTGGATTGCGATACCTCATCTGTTTGTCGGCAATTTAAATGGCCTAAAAAACACTTTAATAGAGGAGCCATTTAGCTTACGATACCGCAGATGTTTATCGGCAATTTAAAATGGCCTAAAAACACTTTAATAGAGGAGCCATTTAGCTTACGATACCGCAGATGTTTATCGGCAATTAAAATGGCCTAAAAAACACTTTAATAGAGGAGTTGTATTATGTCCCTGACCACATTTTTGCAGCAATGCCTGACAGGGATATCACTGGGCGGAGCTTACGCGCTGATCGCCATTGGCTATACCATGGTTTATGGCATTCTCAGGCTGATTAATTTTGCCCATGGGGATATTTTCATGATGGCTGGCTATTTTATGATTTTTGCCATGGCCTCATTCCCCTGGTTCATTGCCCTGCCCGTTGTTCTTTTGATTACGACCTTTTTGGGTGTAGGAATTGAGAGGGTGGCTTACAAGCCGCTCCGCTCCGCCCCCAGAATGTCAGTTATGATTTCTGCCATTGGCGTCAGTTATTTACTGCAAAATCTTGCCACATATCTGTTTACAGCCTTGCCTAAGGCTTATCCTGAAATCCCAGTTTTGAAGAGGATTTTTTTAATCGGCGGCTTGTCGGCTTCCTTTGTCACGTTCTTCACTCCTGTTTTGACTGTTTTTCTGGTATATATACTCATCATGCTGATTCAGCATACCCGGATCGGAATGGCTATGCGCGCCGTTTCCAGGGACTATGAAACAGCTTCCCTGATGGGCATTGATATTAATAGGACGATCTCCATTACTTTTGCCATAGGGTCGCTTCTGGCAGCGGTCGGTTCCATTCTGTATTTCACCGATCGTATGACCGTGTTCCCATTCTCGGGATCTCTCCCTGGCCTCAAATGTTTTGTGGCCGCCGTTTTTGGCGGCATCGGATCCATACCCGGGGCGGTTGTGGGCGGATTTGTACTGGGTCTAGGGGAAACTGCCCTGGTGGCTGCGGGTTACTCGACTTTTTCGGACGCATTTACCTTTGTTTTATTGATCGTAATTCTCCTTGTCCGTCCAACCGGGCTTTTCGGAGAAAAGATTACGAACAAGGTTTAGAAGAGCTATATAGATACGATGCCGTAGCTGTTTTAATAAAGCGGTCAAAAACCACTGTAATAAGGAGTGCCTTATGGATCAATCTTTTCATGCAATGGGGGAGCGAAGAAGGAATATTGTTTTAAGCCTGTGCCTTGCCGGTCTGCTTCTTGCGTGCTGCGGCTATCTGCAGGCCAATAAGTATGAGTATAATTATGCCATTTCCATTATCGAGCGTTCCCTGATTTATGCTGTAGTTGCCGTTTCCATGAATCTTGTCAATGGTTTCACCGGGCTTTTTTCTCTCGGACAGGCCGGATTCATGGCCATAGGGGCTTATGTTACTGCAATATTGACCATTCCAACTGCAAACAGGCCCTCTGTTTATTATATTTCAGGAATTCACCCGTGGATTGAAAATCTTCATGCTCCCGCATTGCTTGCGCTTATTCTGGGGGGGCTTGCCGCAGCGGCTTGCGCGGCGTTGATTGGCATCCCCGTCCTCCGCCTGAAGTCGGATTATCTTGCCATTGCCACATTGGGCTTTGCGGAGATTATCCGAGCCCTGATTGCCGCGCCTATGATGGACAGGATTACGAATGGCTCATATGGCTTGAAATCTATTCCTGGATTCAGCTCCATTTTCCAGGTTCTCGCCTTGGCGGCTTGCAGTATTGGCTTGATGGTTCTGCTTATCAATTCATCTTACGGAAGGATGTTTAAAGCCATACGCGAGGATGAAATCGCTGCCGAGGCAATGGGAATCAATCTGTTTCGGACAAAGGAGCTTTCTTTTGTCATATCTTCTTTTTTTGCCGGAATATCCGGAGGCATGCTTGCCATGTTCATGCGTTCCATTGATTCCAAAACCTTCCAGGTTTCCCTGACCTATGACATCCTGTTGATTGTGGTCATCGGGGGGATTGGATCGGTCACGGGCTCTGTGCTGGGGGCGTTCCTTGTCACGGCCGGAAGGGAGATTCTTCGCTTTTTTGACGAGCCATTTTTTCTGGGTGGTGTCCAGGTTCCCTTATTCCGTCCAGGATTCCGTATGGTCATTTTTTCCCTACTTCTGATGATCGTAGTTTTGTTTTATTCCAAGGGCCTGATGGGGACAAATGAGTTTAGCTGGAACTCAATATGCCGATTCTTTGGACGAAAGGAAAGAAAAAAACAGGAGGGGAGGGTGCCTCATGATGGAGCCAAGTGAAACCGTGGCAGATGTACTTGAAATGCAAAGCGTAGTCATGCAGTTTGGGGGCGTCACGGCTGTGGATGAGCTTTCACTGCATGTTGGTAAAGGCGAGATTATCGCGTTAATAGGCCCAAATGGGGCCGGCAAGACGACAGCCTTTAATTGCATAACCGGCATTTATCAGCCCACCAGCGGCGCCGTGCTTTTCGAGGGGCGGAATCTGAGGGGGCTTAGCCCTGATGTCATTACCCGCCTGGGAATTGCCAGGACATTCCAGAACATCCGTCTTTTCAACAATTTAAGTGTTTTTGACAATGTGCTTATTGCCATGCATCTGAGGGCAAAGGATAATGTTTTTTCCGCGACCCTTCGCCTGAACAGGAAAGAAGAGGCTCGTATGCGTGCGGAAACAGAGCTCTTGCTCAGGGAACAGGACCTTTTCGGCCTGAAGGATGAAATTGCTTCCAGCCTTCCTTATGGGCTGCAGCGGCGCCTTGAGATTGCCAGAGCTCTGGCTACAAGGCCGAGCCTGCTTCTTTTGGACGAGCCGGCAGCAGGCATGAACCCACAGGAAACGCAGGAGCTCACAGACTTCATTGTGCGGATCAGGGATCAGTATCATCTGACAATTTTTATGATTGAACATCATATGGATCTCGTGATGCAGATTTCAGAAAGGATTTATGTCCTGAATTTCGGGAAGATGATTGCTCATGGAACGCCGGAGGATATTCAAAATAATCCCGAAGTGATCGAGGCATACCTGGGGGTGACTGAAGATGCTTAGAATTGAAAACCTCAAAGTGAATTATGGCGGAATCGAGGCTGTCAAGGGCATATCCTTCGAGGTGCCTGAGCGTTCCATCGTTACTCTAATTGGCGCGAATGGCGCGGGGAAGTCCTCTACTTTGCGTACGATTGCCGGGCTTGTCAAGGCCAGGGAAGGGCATATCTATTTTGATGATGAAGACATAAGCTCCATGCCCGCCCGAAAAAGGGTGGAGAAGGGGATTACACTTTGCCCGGAGGGACGGAGAGTTTTTCCCGATATGACCGTTCTTGAGAATATCCGTATCGGTGCCTACCTTCGCAAGGATGATCTGACAAAAGACATTCAAGCCGTCTACAAGCTTTTTCCGAGGCTGGAGGAGAGGCACTGGCAGTTGGCAGGCACTCTTTCGGGAGGGGAGCAGCAGATGCTTGCAGTGGCCAGGGGTTTGATGAGCAGTCCCAGGATTATGATGCTGGATGAGCCATCCCTTGGGCTTGCCCCAATCGTGGTGCAGGAAATTTTCGGAACAATTCGCAGGATAAACCAGGAGAGGGGAACAACCATTCTGCTGATTGAGCAAAATGCCAATATGGCATTGAAAATTGCAAGCCACGCTTATGTTATGGAAACAGGACGCATTGTGATGAGTGGAAGCGGCAGTGAGCTTTTGGAAAATGAAGAGATTCGGGCTGCTTATCTGGGAAAAAGAAAACATTAATATATGGTAAGATTGAAAAACCCTTCGCAAATGCTTGCGAAGGGTTTTATCATTGAGCCGTCATAAAAAATCTTACTTGAGGAAACCGCATTTTACGGGTGAGTAGGGAATTAAATCGCCATGCTCAATTTGAATGTTCTTGGGCGGATTCGAACCGCCACCACTGGCGTCGGAGGCCAGGACTCTATCCCTTAAGCTACAAGAACAAATGCAATGATAATCATAATTATCACTTTGATAAAATCTATGATATTATTATAGTCTTTGAAAAATCAAAAAGCAAGAGCTTTTTCCAAAAGACATTATTTTTCATATCATTAAATCATTGAAAAAATTTTTCTATTATGATATAGTTAAAAATATAAGAGCAGGCATGTTATCAGACACCTTAAGGGAAAGCCAGGTGATCTATATGAAGGAAGATTATCTCACAAAGATACGTTCAGCTTATAATCAATTTACAAAAGCTGAGAAAAAGGTGGCAGATTACATTCTTGCAAATCCGGGCAAGGTTCTGTTCATGTCCATTTCTGATCTTGCGGAAGCTTGCAGCGTGGGCGATACGTCTGTATTCCGTTTTTGCAAGACAATGAATGTCAAGGGATATCAGGATTTTAAGATGAAGCTGTCACTTTCCATGCGGGGGGGATCAGACGGATTGGCAGATGCGGAAGAGAAGAATATTACGCTCGAGGACAATATTTCTGAATTGGCCAAAAAGGTTCTCAGTGAAAATGTCGCCGCGATACAGGAGACCTATTCTTTAATAGATTTAAAGCAAATGACCAGGGCCATGGATATATTGTCTGAAGCAAAAAGGATAGTCTTTTTCGGCATTGGCGCATCCATGCTGACCGCGATGAAAGCCATGAACAAGTTTCTCCATATTGAACCAAAAGTTTACTGCAGCGAGGTTGTCAACATACAGTTGATTACTGCCGCGACAATGGATCAGAATGACGCGGCAGTTATTTTCTCTTATTCCGGAGCAACCAAGGACACGGTGGAGATTGCCCGGCTTGCCAAAGAGTCGGAGGCCATGACGATTGTCATAACACGTTTTCAGAAATCCCCTCTGACAGATTATGCCGATATCCTCCTGCTTTGCGGTGCCAATGAAGGCGCCTTGCAGAGCGGATCCACATCGGCAGAAATCAGCCAGCTTTTTCTTGTGGACATCATGTATTCTGAATATTACCGGCGTCATTTCAAGCGTTGTGAAAATTTCCGAAAAAAGGCTGATAAAGCCATAGAGGATAAAACGTATTAAACCGAAAACACAATGGCGCTATTTGGGAAAAAGAGGGGGTAAGTGAACCCCCTATTCGTTTTTTTCCTTTTTCTTCCGTATTTCTTCAATCCTGTCCCTGTAGACAGCGGCTTGCTCAAAGTTCAGTTCCGCCGCCGCGGCCCGCATTTTCTTGGACAATTCGCGAATCAGTTTGTCTATTTCCGGACGGGACATGGATTCTATGTCCTTTTGGATGCCCTGGGCATCTTCGGGATCGGCAGCCCTGGAAATTGATATCAGGTCACGGACAGCTTTCTGTATGGTTTTTGGAGTGATGCCGTGTTCCTTATTATATTTCATTTGGATATTTCGGCGCCTTCTGGTTTCTTCAATGGTTCTTCTCATGGATTCCGTGACATTATCGGCATACATGATTACGTGGCCTTCCGCGTTTCTGGCAGCCCTCCCTACAGTCTGTATCAGGGCTGTCTCGGAACGCAAAAAACCTTCTTTATCCGCGTCCAGTATGGCCACGAGAGATATTTCCGGGATATCCAGGCCTTCCCGGAGCAGATTGATCCCTACCAAAACATCAAACTTATCCAGCCGCATGTCACGGATGATACTGGCCCGTTCCAATGTGTCAATGTCGGAATGAAGATATTTCACCAATATGCCGGCTTCCTTAAGGTATTTGGTCAGATCCTCTGCCATCCTTTTGGTGAGGGTGGTTACAAGTATCTTGTGATGCTTCCCTGTTTCTTTGTTGATTTCTGAAATCAGGTCGTCAATCTGTCCGGCTATGGGGCGTACGGATATTTCCGGATCCAGAAGTCCTGTGGGCCGGATGATCTGCTCGGCCCTCAGCAGTTCATGTTCCGCTTCATAGTCGGCGGGAGTTGCGGAAACAAAAAGCATCTGATCGATCTTTTGTTCAAATTCGGAAAAATTCAGCGGGCGGTTGTCCAGCGCGGAGGGAAGGCGGAAGCCGTAGTCCACCAATGTGTTCTTCCGGGATAGATTTCCATTGTACATGCCCCTGACCTGAGGCAGAGTCATATGGGATTCATCCACAATAATCAGATAATCATCCGGGAAATAATCCATTAATGTATAAGGAGGATCGCCCGGCTTCTGGAAATTCAGATGTCTGGTGTAGTTTTCTATGCCGGAACAAAACCCAGTTTCTTTAAGCATCTCGACATCAAAATTTGTGCGTTCGGCAATTCTTTGCGCTTCAAGGAGCTTGTCTTCCTGCTTGAAGTATTCCACCCTTTCATCCAGTTCCAGAAGAATGTTACGGCACGCTAGCTCCAGCTTCCCCTGGGAAACGACATAGGGGGACGCGGGGAAAATCATGACATGCTTAAGCTCGGCTTTTGCCTTTGCCGTCAACGCGTCAATAAGCCGTATGGAATCAACTTCATCTCCGAAAAACTCCACTCTGTAAGCCTGTTCCCCTTCTGACGCAGGGAAAACATCCACGACATCACCCGTGACGCGGAAAGTGCCCCGACGGAAGTCCATGTCATTCCTGGTATACTGGATGTCCACGAGCTGCCTGATGAGGTCATCCCTGTCCTTCGTCTGGCCGGGGCGGAGTGAAACGGCCATGTTCAGATACTCCTCCGGGGCCCCAAGGCCGTATATGCAGGAAACAGAAGCCACGACGATCACATCTCTTCGTTCGGAAAGGGAAGCCATGGCCGAATTTCTCAGCTTATCAATTTCATCATTTATATCGGAATCTTTTTCGATATATGTGTCCGTAGAGGGGACATATGCTTCCGGCTGATAGTAGTCATAATAAGAAACAAAGTATTCTACGGCATTTTCAGGAAAAAATTCCTTCATTTCAGAATAGAGCTGGGCGGCCAGAGTCTTGTTATGGGAAATGATCAGGGTGGGCCGGTTCAGGGCCTGAATGACATTTGCCATTGTAAAGGTTTTGCCCGATCCGGTCACGCCCAGCAATGTTTCGAACTGGTTGCCTTCCAAAAAGCCCTTTACAAGTTTTTCTATTGCCTGAGGCTGATCGCCTGTGGGAGAATAGTCGGAAACAAGTTTGAAATGATCCAATGACATTGGCCCTCCTTTATCAAATTGCTTTCCCTGCCGTTTTACTGGCTGTAAACAGAGGCGGTATCCTCTTCTCAAGGATTTTGTTATATCTTTTCAAGGATTTTTTGTTATGGGATGAATTATATCGAAGAATTATATCATGTCAGACCTGTTTGAAAAAGCTATAAAAAAGTACTTTCTATTTTTTTCTTATTAATGTAAAATCATAAGAATGCTATGCAGTGTATTTTGGCTGGGAGATTGCGCGGAATAGTCCGGCTCTAATGATTATGGCCATATAGATTGCGACACCGCATCTTTTTATCGGCAATTCAGGCGTCCAGAAGACCACTTTGATAGGGGAGGGTAATTCTATGGTGTATTCGTATAATTCTCAGGATGAAAAAGGTTCAACGGAGCTTACCAGGCAAAGAAGCGGCAGGGCTGCGTCGGAAATCAAGAGTTCATCAAAAAAAGAGGATGTAACGGTGGCGCAGGATAGCAAACAGGATGAAGCCATTACAGTGGAAGAAGAACTGAGGGCGGCTTTTCTGGAAGAATCAGCAGTCGAAAGCCGTGAACTTGCCGAAACGGAGACGCCGTTTTTTGCAGCGCAAAAAACGGATTCCAACGATTCCAACAATTGGGACTCCACGGTTCTCCAGGAGGAGCCGGTTCATCCCGCGGACGCTTCTCCATATCTGAGTTCAGAGCAGTCAAAACCCACACGGATAAATGATAATGCGGGAAGCGGACTGGAAATGGATATGATAAAAAAGGAAATAGAGAAGACCATACAGAATGTTATGAATAATGCCCCGTCTTCAAATATGGATAATCTCGTGAGGAATGTCTGGGAAGATGTCAAGGACGCGGAAGGCCTGATGAAGGAAATGGCGGAAAGCATCAGAAATCTTGAGAAGTCGAACGAGGAAATGCGCAGGGATCTGCTTCTTTTGAAAAAGGAGGGCAGAGACAAAACCCAGAAATGCAACGTTATGCTTGTGCTTCTAATGGGGACGCTGGCCCTTTTGATTGGACTCGTGCTTTATACGACATCCTTTGTCAGTTCACTTGAAAAGAGGCTTGATTCATTGGAGACAGCTTATGCCGCCGTGGAAAACATCAGTGAAAAAATGGATAGTCTGGATACGGATACCCTGTCTCAATTTGCTTCAAGGGTTGAAAAGATTGATGAGATAGACAGTGCCCTGGCGGATATAGAGAATATGGCGGAAATTGTCCATAATTTTGAGGAAAAATATTCCACCTATGAAAAAAGCATACTGAACGTGATACAGGATGTTGATGAAATCAAGAAAACCTTTAAAAAATTCAAGGAATCACTTCGCAATATCCCTTTCCTTAATATTGATTTTGATACCCAGTCAGACAGTGAATGAGTATGAAAAGCAAGCTTTTCATACTTCATTTGTGCCGCTGGCGCGTCACAAATGGGACTCAACGCCTGCGGCATCAAGTCAAAGTATGAAAGGCTTAATGGCGGGCGGTCTTTTTCTTTAACTCTTGAGTATATTTTGAGATGGTGTTATAATTGTCCTCGTTTCTGCGGTTATAACTGCTGTTCCTCTGAACCGCGGAAATATGTTTTTTGGAAACCAGAGGATTCTGAATGGTTTCCATATTGGATTGATGTTTATCTTGGGGAAGGGAAAAATGAGTCGAGTTTATAATTTCAGCGCAGGGCCGGCCGTATTGCCGGAAGAAGTATTGGCAACCGCCAGGGATGAGATGCTGGAGTATGGTTCCTCCGGCATGTCTGTCATGGAAATGTCACACCGTTCCAAGGATTTCACGGATATTCTTGATTGTGCGGAGGCGGATTTGCGTGAGCTGATGGACATTCCGTCTAATTACAAGGTCCTTTTTCTTCAGGGCGGAGGGAATACCCAGTTCGCGATGGTGCCAATGAATCTGATGAAAAACAAGGTTGCGGACTATATCCTTACCGGCCAATGGTCAAAAAAAGCGGCAAAAGAAGCGGAAATTTATGGAAAAGTTAACATAATTGCCAGTTCGCAGGACAAGACCTTTTCCTATATCCCTGATTTGTCCGATCTTCCTGTTTCGGAAGACGCGGATTATGTTTATATTTGCCAGAACAACACGATTTATGGAACAACGATCTGGAACCTTCCAAATACAAAGGGGAAAGACCTTGTTTCAGATATTTCCTCCATGTTTCTTTCTCAACCGATGGATGTGAAAAAGTACGGCATACTCTGGGGGGGCGTGCAGAAAAATGTAGGTCCAGCGGGAGTGACCATCGTCATTATCCGGGAGGATCTGATTCGCGAGGATGTACTTCCCTTTACGCCCACCATGCTTAAATATAAGACACATGCAGACCATGGATCGCTTTACAATACGCCTCCCTGCTATAATATCTATATTTGCGGACTTGTCTTTAAATGGCTGAAGGAAATGGGCGGCCTTGCCGAAATGCAGAAAAGGAATGAAAAGAAAGCGAGCCTTCTATACAAATTCCTTGATGATTCCAGGCTTTTCAAGGGGACAGTTGAGAAAAAAGATCGCTCTCTTATGAATGTGCCTTTCGTGACAGGCAATGAAGAACTTGACAAGAAATTCATTTCTCAGGCATCTGAGGCGGGCTTCAAGAATCTGAAGGGTCACAGAACGGTTGGGGGAATGAGGGCTTCCATTTATAACGCGATGCCTTACGAGGGCGTTGAGAAGCTTGTGGAATTTATGTCTGATTTTGAGAAGGAGAACGCATGAAGGACAGGGATATCTTTTGCCTGAATAATATAAGCAGGGTGGGTACCGGACGCTTTCGGAAGGGGTACACGCTTGTAGACAAAATTGACAATGCCGCTGGCGTGCTTGTCAGATCTGCTGATATGCATGACATGGCTTTTCCTTCCTCCCTTCGGGCGATTGCCCGTGCCGGAGCCGGAGTTAATAATATTCCGCTGGACTTGTGCGCGGAACAGGGCATTGTGGTATTTAATACACCTGGCGCGAACGCGAATGCCGTGAAGGAACTGGTTCTGGCCGGCCTGATGCTTGCGAGCCGGGATATTATTGGAGGCGCGAACTGGATTCGTGAAAATGCGTCAGATCCGGAAATCAAAAAGAACGCGGAGAAAGCCAAAAAGAATTTCTCCGGTATTGAGGTAATGGGCAAGACCATCGGCGTAATCGGGCTGGGAGCTATTGGCGTGCTCGTTGCAAATGCCGCCGTTTCCCTTGGGATGGATGTCTATGGGTATGACCCCTATCTTTCAGTCAATTCGGCCTGGAATCTTTCTCAAAAAGTCCATCATGCCTCAGTAGTGGATGAAATTTACAGAAAATGTGAATTTATTACTATTCATGTGCCCGCAATGGATTCCACAAAGGGTATGCTCAATAAGGAAGCTTTCCAAAGAATGCGGGACGGTGTCAAAATATTGAACTTTGCCCGGGATGTTCTGGTAAATGATGATGATATGAACCAGGCCCTTTCATCAGGGAAGGTCAGTGTTTATATCAGTGACTTCCCCAATCCAAAGAGCGCGAACATGCCAGGCGCCATCGTACTTCCTCATCTTGGCGCGTCTACTGAGGAAGCGGAGGATAATTGCGCTGTAATGGCGGTAGAAGAGCTTCAGGACTATCTGGATAACGGGAATATCAGGAATTCGGTGAATTTCCCCGATTTGGATGGTGGCATCTGCCAGTCCAACGGACGTATCTCCATTTTGCACAGAAATATTCCGAACATGTTGAGGATGATAACCGTAGCGCTTGGTGACGCGAATATTAACATAGAAAATATGCAGAATAAGTCCAAAGGGGCCTATGCATACACATTGATGGATATTGACAGGCACCTGACTGAGGAAGGATTCCGCAATTTACAGCAGGTTGACGGCATGCTTCGTGTTCGAAAAGTGAAATAAAGTTAACTATTCAGCACCATATTTGCTTCATGACAGCAATTAACACCGGCGCGTTTTCTCAAGAGCGAAGTGGCAAACCATTTCGCTCTTGAATGCTTTAAGAATAGATTTGCTTTAAGAATAGATTATGGTAATTATTCAGGTATCTGATAAAGGAGTTTTATGGCAATAATCAAGGCTTTCAGGGCTGTACGCCCAAATGTCGTCCATGTGAAGGATGTGGCAGCACTTCCCTATGACGTATATTCCAGGGAGGAAGCAAGGAAAGCGGTTAGTGGAAAACCCCTTTCGTTCCTGAACATAGACAGGCCGGAAACTCAGTTTCCGGAAGGGCAGGACATCTACGCAACAGAAACATATCAAAAGGCGAGGGACATGCTGCGCATGGAATTGAAGAAGGGTATATTCGAACGGGAGGAAATGCCCTGTTTTTATGTATATGAACTGACTATGGATGGGCGCGGGCAGACAGGACTTGTGGCTCTGTCAGCCATAGATGACTATCTTTCCGGCGTTGTGAAGCGCCATGAAAATACGACTGAGGATAAGGAAATGGATCGTATACGGCATGTCGATGTATGTTCTGCCCAAACCGGTCCTATATTTCTTGCTTATCGCAGGGTGGAAGAAATCAGTTGCCTGATTGATGAAATCAAAAAGGAACAGCCGCTATATGATTTTCTTTCCGATGACGGCATTTCGCACAGGGTTTGGAGGGTGAGCAGCAGTGAAAAAGTAAGCCGTCTGGAAGACCTGTTCTCACATGTCCCTGCCACCTATATTGCGGACGGACATCACAGGGCGGCTTCCGCCGTAAAAGTAGGACTGAAAAGGCGCGCTTCGAAGCCGGACTTTACAGGAAATGAAGAGTTTAATTTTTTCCTGTCCGTTCTTTTTCCGGATACAGAATTGAAAATCCTTCCATATAACCGCATTGTTAAAGACCTGAATGGCCTGACACCGGAGACTTTCCTTTCCAGGCTGCGCGAATCGTTTTACGTCCATGAACTTCCGGAGGAAACGGCTCCCCGGAACAAGGGGGAAATCAGCATGTATCTGTCGTCTCAAGGGCAAAAGAAAAATGCCTGGTACCTTCTCAAGGCAAGGGAAGAGCTGGTACGTTCTCGTTCAGGGAACCCCGTTTCAGAGCTGGATGTTTCCCTTCTCCAGGACGAGGTTCTTGAGCCGATTCTTGGGATTGAAAATCCCAGGAAAGACAGTAGAATTGAGTTTTCAGGTGGAATACGGGGTCTTTCTTCGCTCTCCAAAAGGGTCGATGAATTATCCGGTGACGGAAGAGCAGAAGGAAATGCTGTCGCGTTTGCCATGTTCCCCACTTCCATAACGGAATTATTGGCTACGGCTGATGCCGGTCTTCTGATGCCTCCAAAATCCACCTGGTTTGAACCCAAGCTTCGAAGCGGTATATTTATTCATGAAATTGAAGAATGAGTTTTTCAGCCTTGCGGACACGATACCATGTCTGCCTGCTGGAGCGTGGAGTGAACAGAACCCCCATTGCAGCAGAGCAGCCTTGCGGACGCGATACCATGTCTGCCTGCTGGAGCGTGGAGTGAACAGAACCCCCATTGCAATAGGAGAGCAATGAATGAATAGCAATGAAAATCGTAATCTCAACAATGGGCAGTTTCGCAATTCGGGACAGACTTTCCTGATTCTGATCATAGCTGCTGTTGTCACCTTCTTTATATATACAATGGTGAGACAGTTTTTTACTACGGGAACCAGCCAGGAGCTATCCTATAGTGAATTCCTGTCTATGGTTGATAACAATCAAATTGTAAGGGTTGAATGGGGTGACAATCAGATTGATGTGTTTTTAAAGACAAGCTTTGTCACCCAGTCTCCTGCGGATGTCCAGGCACAATATGAGCAACTGCTTAGCCAGGGCTTTATGAATTACTATGTAATTCCAGTTCAAGCGGACGCGCCCTCTTTGGTCGACAGGCTTTACCGGCATAGCGTTGAAATATACAGGAAAAAGCCGGATAATTCCGCGTTTATCATGGAAACCATCATAGGGCTTGTCCTGCCGTTTGTCCTGATTTTCTTTATAATGAATATGACCATGCGGCGTATGGGTTCCGGGGCGGGAGGAATCATGGGCGTTGGGAAATCAACGGCCAAGATGTATATGCAAAAGGAGACCGGCGTCACCTTTAAAGACGTGGCAGGGGAGGATGAGGCAAAAGAAAGCCTTGTTGAAATTGTTGATTTCCTTCATAATCCCGCTAAATATACCATGATAGGCGCCAAGCTTCCGAAAGGGGCGTTATTGGTTGGCCCTCCGGGTACCGGCAAGACACTTCTGGCCAAGGCAGTGGCCGGTGAGGCGCAGGTTCCGTTCTACTCCTTATCTGGATCTGATTTTGTAGAAATGTTCGTTGGCGTGGGCGCCAGCCGTGTGCGCGATCTTTTCAGGCAGGCCGCATCTACAGCCCCCTGCATCATCTTTATTGATGAAATAGACGCGATTGGGAAAACACGGGATACCCGTTATGGGGGCAATGATGAACGGGAACAGACCTTGAATCAATTATTGTCCGAAATGGATGGTTTTGATCCGGGAAAAGGCATAATGGTCATGGGGGCTACAAACCGTCCTGAAATACTGGATCCGGCCCTTCTCCGGCCAGGCAGGTTTGATCGGCGCATCGTTGTGGAAAAACCGGATCTTAAGGGCAGGGTAAATATACTGAAAGTTCATGCCAAAGACATCCAGTTGGACGAATCCGTTGACTTTGATGAAATCGCTTTAGCAACCAGCGGCGCAGTCGGGGCGGATCTCGCCAATATGATGAATGAATCGGCCATTAACGCAGTCAAACATGGAAGGAGCAAAGTATCTCAATCGGATTTGTTTGAAGCGGTCGAGGTGGTTTTGGTCGGCAAGGAAAAAAAGGACCGTATTCTTTCAAGTCAGGAGAGGAAAATTGTTTCATATCATGAGGTTGGCCACGCGCTTGTTTCCGCAATTCAAAAGGATTCGGAGCCTGTACAAAAGATAACTATTGTTCCCAGGACATTAGGCGCTCTTGGATATGTCATGCAGGTTCCCGAGGAGGAGAAATATCTGAATACAAAAGCGGAGCTGTATGCCATGCTTGTTGGATATCTTGCCGGACGGGCTGCCGAGGAAATTGTTTTTGATACCGTAACAACAGGAGCCGCCAATGATATCGAAAAGGCCACAAAGCTTGCCCGTTCCATGGTGACACAGTATGGCATGTCGGATAAGTTTGGTCTGATGGGACTGGCAACCCAGGAGAGTATGTATCTTTCCGGAAGGACCGTTATGAATTGTGGGGATGACACGGCCACGGAGGTAGACCAGGAGGTGATGAAGCTTCTCAAAGAATGCTATGAGGAGGCAAAAAGGATACTCAAGGAACATCGTTTCGCATTGGATAGGATTGCGGAATTTCTGATTAAGCGGGAAACGATTACCGGGAAGGAATTCATGCGTATCCTGAAAGAAGTGGAAGAAGAGCATGCCGCCAAATTTTTTGAGGAAAGCGCGGAGGAGCCGTAGAAATTTGTTTGTAATTAAAACAATCTTTCCCCTTGTTTATCCTCGGGAACATAAATCATCACATCATTTACGGCACATTGAAAGATGTCGCATATTTGCCGAATTGTCTCTGTGGAGACGGGCAGGTTATGTTTTAGCCGGCTAATCTGGCTGGCTGAAATCTTATAATAACGTATCAGGCGGTATTGGGAAATATCAGATTTGGAAATCATTTTCCAAAAGGGATCATAAGAAATCATATTAGTTCCTCACAATAATAGATACAAAGACGCGGGTTTCCGCAAAGAAACAATGATGTTTGTCGAAACGAGCCATACTATAACATATTTCTGTGCTGCCATGAAAGAGGTCATTTTTTGTCGAATATATACAAAATTATCCTTTTGTTATTGTGTTTTTTTACAAAAAAACATTCTGACCATGAAAGAAATACATTAAAGGCCGAGAAGTACGTTTTTTATTCCAAAAAGATTAGAAGAGTTCATCGGTTCGCTTTTCTGACAGACCTTCATGAGAAGGAGTTTGGCCGTGGGAATGAAGAGCTTGTCAAAATGATTCGGGAATTTTCTCCGGATTTTGTATTAATTGGCGGCGACATGGTCATCTGCAGGAAAAAGCGCGGCTTGTTTACGACTTTTCGTTTTATGTGTGATTCCTTTTTAGCAGGTATTTCGTCATCCTTTTCAAACAATCGGCAAAATAGCAATCGTTCGGTGGACAGCATAGAGAACACGATTCGCCTCATTAAGACCTTGAAAAAACAGTATCCTCTGTACGCGGCTTTGGGAAATCATGAAGAACGTCTTTTTGAAAAAGCAGGCATACGTAAGAATGCCCTTTTTAAAAAGCATGAAAGGAACGCCTTTCATGCATCATTTTTGCCGCTGACATGTCAAAAATGGAATTTAAATGCCAGCGGTATCGAGTCAAAGGATGAGTCGCTTGTTCCTGCCCGGGCTGAGAATAATTTCTTTTCCCTGATGGAGGCTTTGGAAGGGTGTACATTGTTGGATTCTGAAACAGTGTTCCCTTCCGGCAGCCTGTCTGACTTAAGCATAAGCGGGGTAAGCCTGCCCATTGATTATTATCAATCATTGCTCTTTAAGAACAAACAGCCGCTGGACAACAGGCAATATCTCCGTTTCTCGGGAATGGACAAATGGCAAAAACCTGCTCCGGATAAAAATAATGGGCAAAAATTCAATATATGTCTTTTGCATTCCCCTTTTTATTACAAAGAAGCCATTCGGAACGGAGCCGATTTGGTGCTTTCCGGGCATTTTCATGGAGGAACGATAAGAATCCCCGGCATTGGCGCTTTGATGACACCTCAATTCCGTTTTTTTGTCAAGGAGTGCGCCGGAGTCTTTCGTTACAAAAAGGGCAGTGCCCTGATCAGCAGGGGACTTGGCACTCATTCCATTAATATCCGTATAAATGATTATCCTGAGCTTTCCCTTGTGGAACTGATTCCTTCCGGGCATGGTACGATAAATGGATAAACCGACATACAGGCTGGAGCATTTTGAAGGTCCCCTTGACCTGCTTCTTCATCTTATTGAAAAAAACAAACTGGATATTTATGATATTCCCATTTCTGAGATAACCGGGCAATATCTGGATTATGTTAATAAAATGGAAGAAGAAGACCTGGAAATCATTTCGGATTTTCTTGTCATGGCAGCTACCTTATTGGAGATCAAATCAAAAATGCTTCTTCCAAAGGAAGATACTGACGAAGAGGAGGAGGGAGATCCCCGCGCTGAACTGGTTGCCAGACTTTTGGAGTATAAGAAGTATAAATGTATTTCCCATGAGCTTTCTGATCTGGAGGACGGGGCATCACTTTTCTTATATCATGAACAGGACATACCTGCGGAAGTAGCGAAATACATTCCTCCCCTGGACTTGAGCAGGCTCTTTCATAATGTGACGGTTGAGCGTCTTCATGCCTTGTATATTGATGCCATGAGAAGGAAGGAAGCCTCCATTGACAAAATCCGATCCAAATTCGGCGTCATACAGCGGGAAAAGATCAGTCTCCAGGGCAAGATCAAAGATGTGCTTTCCTATGCGAGAAAGCATGGACGATTCACATTCCGGCGTATGCTTTCTCAGAAAAAACATACCAAGATGGAGGTAGTCGTCAGTTTCCTGGCCGTTTTGGAGCTGATGAAAATGGGAAAAATAAGGCTCCAGCAGGATGAACCCTTCTCGGATATGGATATAGAATCCGTAGATGACGGAAACAATGGCTCCGAGGATGAGCTGCAGGGTCTGGAGGATTATGACTGATGGAAGCAGGAGAGGAAAACACAATTGTTCAGGAAATCGACTCCGAACATGAAGCGGAACTTCGCAGGGAAGAGGATATAGCTGAAGCCCTGCTTTTTACGATGGGACGTTCAGTTTCCCCATCTGAACTGGCTGTCGCATTGAATGCCGGCGTGAAACTGGCAGACAAAGCCCTGGAACGTTTATCCTTGCGTTATCAGGAAAGGAACAGCGGCATTTTAATCCGGAAGATGGACGGACGATACCAAATGTATACTAATCCGGCAGCTTTTGAAAGCCTGATTCGCGTAGTCAAACGTCCCAAAAAGCCCGTGCTCACAGATGTCGTGCTGGAAACCCTGGCTATTGTCGCCTATAGGCAGCCTGTGACGAAGGCGGAAATAGAAAAGATAAGGGGTGTTCAATCTGATCATGCGGTAAACAAGCTGGTGGAATATGAACTGGTCTATGAATCCGGACGTTTGAACGCTCCGGGCAGGCCTGCTCTTTTTTGCACCACCGAGGAGTTCCTCAGGCGTTTTGGGCTCGAATCGCTTGAAGATCTTCCCGGACTGAATGCGGAAATGCAGGCTGAATTGGAATCAGAAGTGGAAGAAGAGGTGAGGGAAGCCCTGGGCCTGCCTCCGGAAGAAGACGGCTTGGAAATCCCGGAAGAATCTGAGGGGACAGATGGAACAGAAGAAAATGGTAACAATTAAGTTAGCGCCTCGGGCGTACTCGGAATGCGCGTAAGCGCCACGCCCGAGGCGTAACTGTTCAGCTTGACTGAACAGTTACAGAAAATGTGAATGAACGGGGGCCAGGTTGAATTGATGAATTATAAGGAAAAGCTAAAAATCCGCGTCAAGTATCATTCAAAGGAGATTGAAAAACTTCAGGTCCTGGAGGGAAGGGGTGACTGGGTGGATTTGCGTGTCGCGGAAGATGTTATCCTGAAAAAAGGTGAATCCCGTTTGGTCAGCATGGGAATTTCCGTGGAACTACCTGCGGGATATGAAATGCTGATTGCGCCAAGGAGCTCCACTTTCAAAAATTTTGGCATACTCCAGAGCAATTCCATTGGCATTATTGATGAAAGCTACCACGGGGATAACGATATAATACATATGCCTGTATTTGCGACAAGGGATACGGAACTCCACATTAATGACCGCATCTGCCAGTTCCGCCTCCTTGAGCATCAGCCGGCTGTCATTTTTGAAGAAGCGGACTCTCTTGGAAATGAGGACAGGGGAGGTTTTGGCAGTACCGGTATTTCTTATTTGTAACTATTCAGCACCCTCTGGATTTCCGAGAATTCCAAATGGAAAGCTTGCTTTTCATTTGGAATTCTCGGAAATCCAGAGGGCGGACAAGGCGCGGAGCGCCTCTGAACGCCCACATGAGCAGTCGCCAAAGGCGACTGCGAATAGGGTGCTGAATAGTTACTCTTATTTGAAATGAGAGTAAGTTCCATGCAACATAGATTTAAAATGATAACAATTTTTTTTCTGTCAATATTTCTCCCTCTCTTGTCATCCTGCGACAGCAAGGTATCTGAACTTCGGCTGCAAGGCATTGATTTTTTGGAAAAAGGACGTTATGAAGAGGCGATAGAGGCATTTACGGGCGCATTATCCGAAAGCCGAGGCAAGGTGTCATCGGAGCAGTTTGACATTCTTTGCTACAGGGCGGAGGCTGAGTATATGCTCGGAGAGTATGACAAGGCTGCGGATACCGTAGGCATACTGATTCGCCTTGATGGGGAAAAGGATGCTTATTTAAAGCTGAAAGGGCAGATTGAAGCGAAATTCCTGGTTCGTGATGCCGCTAACGCGTTAGACAACGGGATGATAGAAGAGGCGGGGATGAAGCTGGAAGCTGCCAGGGCGGCCGGACTGGAAAATGACCGCGATTTGGAGTTTAACCGGGGTGTGTATTATGAAAAGACGGCGCGCTGGGAAGAAGCCTTTGATGTTTTTTCCGCCTATGTTTCCAGATATCCGGACGATAAAGAGGCGGAAAGGGAGTTTCGCTTTTTGAAGACGCGCTGTGATGCTTTGAAGGAAAACCCATTGCTCTCGGGATCGGGTGGGTAAAAGCCAGCGAAACAAAGGCAGTATGAAAGGAAAGCCTTTCATACTGCCTTGCGGTTAGCGCGAGATAAGAACTGAATAATTATTTTGATTTTCCTTCCAGAGCCTCCTCATCAATTGCGAGCTTGATGCATCCCATTATGCCCTGATCATCATGCAGGCTGGCAGGCACGATATAATTATCAATGTCGGAAAGCTCTTTGGTCTTCAAATATCCATTCAGCATTTCCAGAACTTTGCCGCGAATCAACGGGAACAATTGCTCCTGATGCATTACGCCACCTCCAAGGATAATTTTCTGGGGGCTGATGGTAAGAATCAGCGTAACCAATGATTGGGCGATGTACCAGGCCTCTATTTCCCAGACCTTGTCATCATCCTTCAGCTCGATTGCCTTTTTGCTCCAGCGGTCCTCAATGGCTGGTCCGGCCGCCATCCCTTCCAGACACTGTCCATGGAAAGGGCAATGTCCTTTATACTTGTCATCAGGGTGGGCCACCATTTTCATATGGCCGAGTTCAGGGTGCAGCATTCCATGTACCAGTTTTCCATTCGAAAGGATTCCACCTCCAACTCCGGTGCCAATGGTAAGATAGACTGCGTCTGTCAGGCCTTTTGCCTGTCCGTAAGTCACCTCTCCAAGCAGTGAGCCATTCACATCCGTGTCAAAGCCAACCGGAATCGAAAGGGCTTTTTTCATCGTCCCGACAATGTCAAAATTTGCCCATTTTAGTTTTGGCGTGGTTGTGATGTAGCCATAAGTCGGGGATTCCCGGCGTAAATCCACAGGGCCAAAACATGCAATGCCCAGGGCGCGTATATCTTTGCCTTCAAAATATTCAATAATCTTTGGCATAGTGATATCGGGTTCTACAGTCGGGATAGATTTTTGTTCCAGAATCTTACCATTTTCATCGCCGATGGCCACGACCATCTTGGTGCCGCCGGCTTCCAATGCGCCATATAGCATAGTTTTCCTCCATTAGTAAATGCAATTGTAGTATATGATATGTGGGTAATGTGTTTGCGCATCAAATGCGGATAAAGTCTTTGCATCAATGCGGAAAGTGTCTGAGAAAGCCCGGATGCTGCCATGCTTTGGCGGACAAATCAGGGCTCTTTCAAACATAGTGGTTTTAGTTTAATGGAGGTATAGATAAAAATCAATATCAGATGTGAAATTAAAGCAAACACATTTGAAAGTTGTGTTTGTTTTAATCGATGCTTATTAATTGTGCTATTTCACCAATAATTAAGAATCTTCTTTGGTTAATATTACCAATTACCTGTGCTTGATGGATTTTAAAAACTTTTTTATAATAGCATAATGAACAAAAAAGATTTACAAACATGTATTTATGCCATGTGTGTCCTTAAAAGGCATGCAGAATTGATCGGAGGAAGATTATGTTTTCTGATTTGCAGCTTGAACCTGAATTTGAAAAACGCCTGAATCAGTATTATGACGAGTTAAAATGGCTGTATGCGGAAATATATCATAATGATGAGCAGGCTTTTGATTATTTCATAAAAATGCTCCATGAAAATTATGCTTTGCGTTCGCCTGAACTTCGCGAATGGGACCAGGCCAGGGCAGCAGTGCCGGATTGGTACAAAGGGAATGAAATGCTGGGCATGCAAATGTATACCAATTGTTTTGCCGGCACGCTGAAGGGGGTGCGGAAGCATCTCGATTATATCAAGGAAACCGGAACCAATTACCTGCATCTCATGCCTCTTTTGGAGAGTCCCGAAGGACGATCCGATGGGGGATACGCAGTTTCTGATTTCAGGAAAATTGACCCTTCATTTGGTACGATGCAGGATCTTTCGGATCTTTCACGCGACTGTCATGAAAGCGGCATCAGCGTTTGCCTTGATTTTGTCATGAACCACACATCAGAAGATCATGAATGGGCAAAGAGAGCCAGGGCAGGGGAGAAGGAATATCAGGACAGGTACTTTTTTTATGACAACTGGGATATTCCGAACGAATATGAGAAGACAGTTCCCCAGGTATTTCCTACGACGGCGCCGGGCAATTTCACATGGTGTCCCGAGGCGGAGAAGGTTGTCATGACAATGTTCTACCCTTACCAATGGGATCTGAATTATAGAAATCCAGTCGTATTTAACGATATGACATCCAATATGCTGAATCTCTGCAATCATGGCGTGGACATCATCCGGCTGGATGCTGTTCCCTACATTTGGAAGGAGATTGGAAGCACTTGCCGCAACCTTCCCCAGGTTCATACGCTGGTTCGCATTATGAGGATGGCCACAGAGATTGTCTGCCCGGGCACATTGCTACTTGGGGAGGTTGTCATGGAACCTTCCAAAGTGGTTCCTTATTTTGGAACCGTGGAGAAGCCCGAATGTCATATGCTTTATAATGTGACAACGATGGCGACCACATGGCATACCGTGGCCACGAAGGATGTCCGTCTGATGAAACACCAGCTCGGGCAGGTTTTCGCTCTTCCAAAGGAATACGTGTTCCTTAATTACCTTCGCTGCCATGACGATATTGGCTGGGGACTGGATTATGCCTTTTTGAAACGTTTCGGCGTGGATGAGGTTCAGCACAAAAAATTCCTCAGCGATTATTTCCAGGGGCATTTCCCGGATTCTGATGCCAGAGGCGAATTGTATAATGATGATCCCAGGCTTGGGGACGCGAGGCAATGTGGGACGACCGCCTCGCTTTGCGGCATTGAAGCTGCGGAATTTGAGAATAATGAGTGGAAGAAGGAAAGGTCTGTCCGTCTGGATATTATGCTGCATGCTTTCCTTTTCACCCAGTCGGGAATACCTATCATTTATTCAGGAGATGAAATCGGACAACTGAATGATTATACTTACCATGACGACCCTCTGAAAATGGACGATTCAAGGTATATCCACCGTGGGAATTTCCAATGGGACGAGGCCGAAAAGCGTTTGGATCCCGAGGCAAGGGAGGGGAAGATATTCACTGCCATTCGCCGCATGGAGGAAATCCGTATGGAGCATCCTGTTTTTGAAGCGCAGGCCGATGCCTGGGTCGTGGAAACGTGGAATGACCATATTCTGGGTATTGGACGGTATTATAAAGGTGAAAAAATGATCGCGCTCTTTAATTTTGGCGAGAATGAGGAAACAGCCTGGATTAATGAGGTTGAGGATTATGAGGATATGCTGACAGGGGAAGCCAGAGTTCCAAGAGCAGTGGTAATACCAGCCTTTGATTTTGTCTGGCTCCTTACAAAATTCAAATAATGGCGTAATTGTCTGGGAGAAACCTTGTTAATGTGGTACCGCATTGCTTTGTCATTGAACCAAAGTGACAAAAACCCACAAAGATAAATTGGGAAGCCATATAGCTTGCGATACCTCAGTTGTTTGTCGGAAATTAAAGCGGCCTGAAAACCATTTTAATAGGGGAGAGATTGAGGGATGGGAAAGCTGCTGTTTGTGGATATTGATGGAACGTTGACGGAAGCGGGGACAAATGTCCCTCCTGAGAGCGCGGTGAAGGCCATAAAGGGAGCGCAGGAGAATGGACATAAAGTATTTTTATGTACCGGAAGAAATTATGATATGCTGAAGCCGCTCCTTAAATATGGTTTTGATGGTATGGTGGCGAGTTCCGGAGCCTATGTAAGCTGTGGGGAAACCATCCTGTTCGATCATCCCATGGATGAGAAGGATCTTCATTTAGCGCTGGATTCCCTTCATAAAAACGGAGTCTATTGCACCATTGAAGGCAAGGACGGTTCTTTTGGGGATATGGAGCTGAAAGATTTTCTTTCTGAGTCCGAGGGCGGGAATTCCGAGCTTATACGATGGAGAAAGGCTTTATCTTCCAATCTTGGTATTCGTCCAATTGAAGAATATGATGGAGAACCGATCTACAAAATTGTGACTATGGCTAGAAAGGTTGAACAGTTTGATGAATGCAGAAGGCTTTTGGAGGATCGTTTTCACTTCGTCATTCAGGATGTCCTTGCCCATGGCTGTGTAAATGGTGAACTGGTGGGCAATACTTTTGACAAGGGCATGGGATGCCGTATGATAGCCGACTATTTGGGCTGCGGCATGGAGGATACGATAGGCTTTGGGGACAGCATGAATGATCTTGAAATGATTGAGACTGTAGGCCTTTCTGTATGCATGGATAATGGTTCCCCTGAGCTGAAAAAACATGCGGACAGGATAGCGCCGGCGGTTTCGGAGGATGGCTTGTCCCGTATGTTTTCTGATTTAGGCCTGATCTGATGATTGCTCAAAGAGCACGGCAAAGAAAGTCAAACTTCTTTGTTTAGCAATATGCAATTATCCGGAGCTTCCCTGAATCCGATAAGATCATATGGAAAGCATGCTTTTTATATGATCTTATCGGATTCAGGAGATGGACAAGGTGTGGAACGCCTCTGTACGCCCGTGGGAGCTTTTGTAAAAGGCTGCCGCGGACAAAGAAACGGATGGTTGCAATAATATTATTTTTCTTAAGGAGGTATGAGGACAAATGGCACTTGATTACAGAAAATGTGCCCAGGAAATCGTGGATCACATTGGAGGCCGGGAAAATGTGGCTCAGGCGGCACACTGCGCTACGAGGCTTCGTCTTGTCATTAAAGACAATTCCAAAGTGGAAAAGGAATATCTTGACAGCGTGGATGGCGTGAAAGGCATGTTCGAATCCAATGGGCAGCTTCAGCTCATTATTGGAACCGGTACAGTCAACAAAGTTTATGATGAGTTTCTCAGCATAACAGGCATGACGGCTGCCACAAAAGATGACGTCAAGGCTGCTGCTGCCGCCGCCCAGCCACTCTGGAAGCGCCTTTTGAAACCGATTGGTGATGTTTTTGTCCCGATACTGCCCGCCATCGTAGCTTCCGGCCTGATGATGGGCCTGGTAGAAGCGCTCGCAAAGATTCCCGGTCTCGGCTTCGCGGAGTCTGACTGGTTTGGCTTCCTTGACATGGTTGCCAATACGGCCTTTGCTTATCTTCCCGTTATTGTTGCCATTTCCGCGGCAAGGGTTTTTGGAGGGAACATATTCCTTGGGGCAGTCATCGGTCTCCTGATGATCCATTCCGCGCTGACCAATGGCTGGAATGCTGCCAATGGTTATGGTGTATGGTATCTCTTTGGACATAATTTTATGATTGGCGGTTTCACTATCGGGCAGATCAATCAGCTTGGTTATCAGGGTCATGTTATCCCGGTTATCCTCTCGGTATTCTGTATGTGCCAGATTGAAAAATTCCTTCACAAGCATGTGCCGGAAATGCTGGATCTGTTTATCACGCCGCTATGCACGGTTATGATTACGGCCCTTCTTACATTCATGTTGATTGGACCGATCTTCTCAAGTCTTGAGACTATCGTGCTGAATTTTGCTCAAATCCTTGTCAAGAACCCTCTCGGAGCCATGGTCATGGGTGCCCTGTATCCTGCCACTGTCGTCATGGGTCTACACCATATGTACAATGTTATCGAAGCGGGCATGCTTTCCAGCGTAGGGCTTAACACATGGATGCCCATTGCTTCCGCCGCGAATTTTGCCCAGTTTGGCGCCTGCCTGGCTGTCGGCCTGAAAACCCGCAACGCAAAAACAAAAACCGTTGCCGTTCCCTCTGCCCTTTCGGCATCCCTCGGTATTACCGAGCCGGCCATTTTCGGCGTTAATATGCGTTTTTACAAGCCCTTTGTAGCAGGCATGGTTGGTGGGGCCGTTGGTTCCATATTCGGCGCGATTACGGGAATCGGGGCAACCGCGTACGGGGTTACCGGTATTCCCGGTTACCTGACCATCAATAATCCCATTATTTATACCATCCTTCTGGCAGTGTCCTGCGGCGTGGCTTTTGCGGGAACATGGTCATTCTGGAGCGAGGAGGAAAGCCCTGCTGCCCGCAGTGCCTCTGCCCCTGCCCCCGCGGCTCCTGCTGCTTCCGCAGCCCCTGCGCCGCAGGCTCCCGCTTCCTCATCAGAGGAGCTTTTCGATCAAAAGGCTATCATCAAATGTGAAGCTGGCGAAGTATTCCAGCCGGTCCGGGGAACAGTGGTAAAGCAGGAAGAAATTCCGGACGCAACTTTTGCCCAGGGCGTATTAGGAAAGGGAGTTGGTATCAATCCTGATGGTGAAACGGTATTTGCCCCTATGGACGGGACAATATCTTCAGTCGCCGAGTCAAAGCATGCTATTGGCATTACGGGACCCGGGGAAATGGAAGTACTTATCCATGTCGGCATTGATACCGTGAATATGAATGGCGATGGCTTTGAGCCTTTTGTCAAGGAAGGCGACGCAGTTAAAAAAGGTCAGCCAATCCTGAAGTTTTCCAAAGAAAAAATCAAGGCAGCCAATTACTCTGACTGTGTCGTAGTGCTGCTTACAAATTCAGATGATTATAAGGAAGTACAGACTGATTAAAGGAAAAAAGCCCTGCTGATACGATACCGTTTCGGTTTTCCTTGAATCAGAGTGGCGAAAACCATTCTGATTCAAGGAGGAAACGGCTGGAGGAAACAAATATGAAAGAAGTAAGATATGTAATCACAGACCCCCTTGGCATCCATGCAAGGCCGGCGGGGATCCTGGTCAGGACCCTCAAGCAGTTCAAAAGTTCCGCTGTTTTATTCAAGGGGGACGTTAATGTGGATATGAAAGCCCTGATGAAGCTAATGGGTCTGGGAATCAAGCAGGGTGACGCAATCCTTGTCAGAATAGAGGGAGAAGATGAAGATTCCTGTGCCGCAGCCCTCGAAAAGGAACTGAAGGATAATTTGTAACTATATGCACGTGCACAGCTTGATATTTTAGGGGAGGAGAAATATGCAAGTTGCTACTGGTAAGAGTGTTTTAAATGGTATTGCAATTGGCAAGATCAAGGTCTATAAAGCACCAAAGGTAGAGATTGATGCCAGCATTATTTCGGATACGGAGAAGGAGCTGGAAAGATTTGAAAACGCCCGGCAGAAAGCCATCGAACAGCAGAATGCTTTGTATGAAAAAGCTTTATTGGATGCGGGTGAAGACAGCGCGATGGTATTTATGGTACATGCGGAAATGCTGGATGACGAGGATTTGATTGACGCAACCCGTGAAATCATTACCAAGCAAAAGCATAGCGCGGAATATGCCACGAAGGTAGCCTTTGACAATCAGGCGAAGGTCTTCGCGTCAATGGATGATGAATATATGAAGAACCGGGACGCGGACATATATGACATTCAGCAGGCCATTCTGAATGTCCTTTTTGGCATCAGCAATGACGCTATGCAGGGTACGGAACCGGCCATCCTTGTGGCAAAGGATCTGACCCCGTCCGAAACTGTCAAGCTGGATAAATCCCTCCTTCTGGGTATCATCACAAAGGAAGGGTCGCTTAACAGCCACACAGCCATCCTTGCCCGTTCCATGGGCATCCCGGCCCTGGTGCAATGCGCGGAAGCATCCGAAGACTGGGATGGAAAAGAGGGCATCATTGATGGTTATAATCATTGCGCCTATGTTGAACCGACTCCCGACCTTCATCAGACGCTGAAGAAAAAGCAGGATGAGGATTTGAAGAAAAAAGCCCTCCTCGAGGAACTGAAGGGAAAGGATAATACAACGATAGACGGAAGAACAATCAAGGTTTACGCAAATATTGGCGGTCCTTCCGATATTGGCCTTGTCCAGCAGAATGATGCCGGTGGAGTAGGGCTTTTCCGCTCTGAATTCGTTTACCTTAATTCAAAGGATTATCCGACGGAGGAAGAGCAGTTCCAGTCATACCGTCTGGCCGTGGAAACCCTTGCTCCGAAGCAGGTCATTATCCGTACCTGTGACATTGGGGCGGACAAGCAGGTTGATTATATGGATATGAAGAAGGAAGAAAATCCCGCGCTTGGGGTCAGGGCTATCCGTATCTGCCTGACCAGGAAGGAATTCTTCAAAACCCAGCTCAGAGCCCTGCTTCGTGCCTCTGCCTATGGCAACCTGGGAATCATGTTCCCGATGATCATAAGTGCCAGAGAACTTCGCGAGTGCAAGGAAATCCTCGAGGAGTGCAGGCAGGAACTTCTTCAGAAGAACGTATCAATAGGGGAGTTTAGTATAGGTGTCATGATCGAGACCCCGGCTGCTGTCATGATTGCGGATGAACTGGCGGCGGAATGCGACTTTTTCTCAATTGGAACGAATGATCTGACACAATATACCCTGGCAATCGACCGTCAGAACGCAGGCCTTGATCCCTTCCTTGACACACATCACCCGGCCATACTTCGTGAAATTAAAATGACAATCGATGCAGGGCATCGTCATAATACCTGGGTCGGCATATGCGGGGAGCTTGGCGCGGATCCATCCCTTACCGAAACATTTGTACGGATGGGAGTCGATGAGCTTTCCGTGAACCCCGTCTCCATCCTGCCATTGAGGAAGATTATCCGTGGCCTTGATTTAAGAAATGAACCGAAAGATGCCAGTCAGTGAACAAAATAAGGATCAATAATCAAAACGCGTGACGTGGACAGCTTTTCATGCCAGCCTCACAAGAACGCGCAGCATAGAAAGCGGGTGGGGAAGGGCAATTCCTTCCTCACCCGTTTTCTATGCATGGGGGAGAAGAGCAGTTATTCTCACTCTTCATTAACAGAAACGCTCTTCATTAATACCGGTTCCAATGGCTTGTCGCGATTGTCCGTTGGGACAGATGCAATGCGGTCAATTTCATCCATGCCAGAGAGTATTTTGCCAAATGCCGCATATTGTCCATCAAGTTGTAAAACAGTTTTATGCATGATGAAAAATTGAGATCCGGCTGAATTTGGATCCACGGAACGTGCCATGGAAATGACACCCCGCGTGTGTTTCAGGGTATTTTGAAAACCGTTTGACTGGAATTCGCCTTTTATGTGCCACCCGGGACCTCCTGTTCCATTTCCTTCAGGATCCCCTCCCTGAATCATGAATCCGGGGATTACTCGGTGGAAACTCAGTCCGTCATAAAATCCTGCTTTGACAAGCTTGATGAAATTCTTAACCGTTTCCGGAGCGATATCCGGGTAAAGTTCAATCAGTATGTCTTTCCCACTGTCCATTGTGATTGTCACCAAAGGATTGGCCATTTTATCAATTCTCCTTTCTGCTTTGAAGTAATGTAGGTTTTTCCGCAGCACAAGGAATGCTGCGGAAAAATCTGAACAAAACATGCCTGAAGGCATTTTTTGTTCAGACGCATCCCTGTGGGATGCGCCAAATACGGTATAAACTATGCTTGATGCATAGTTTATACCTAGGTATAAACTATGACCTAACTTTTTTCATTACTATTCTATCATTGATTATTCTTTATGAACAGTCATAATGCTGATTTTGTACCATGGTACAAATGTGTTTCATTAGAAAATGGTTGCCGTTCATTAGGAAAATATGTTATAGTATCTAACGTGTGCGGACACATCAATCAATCAAAGAAACGAGGTAATGACGCGATGGCGGACGAGGTAATGAAGGAAACAGGAACGGAGGCAGTTGATGAAGCTGTAGTGGACACGGCATTGAAGCCTGAGGATTCATCTTCTTTGGAGGAAGAGGGAAAGAAGGAAACTGCGGAAGAGGCTGCAACAGTAAAAGGGGATGAGGGGAAAGCGGAAACAGCAGAAAAAGACAAACAGAAGGACGCGGCATCTTCTGAAGCAATCCCGTCTATGGATGACATGAAGGCTGATGTGGAAGCTTCCCTTAAGAAACAGGGTGGTCCCAAAAGGGCGGATATGGAAAAATGGGAAAGGCTTAAGGATGATCTTGAGAAAAAGCTTACCATTGAGGTAGAAGTGAATGCGGCTGTCAAAGGCGGAGTTACAGCAAGTCTTGAAGGTATTCGCGCGTTCATTCCTGCTTCAAAGCTTTCCCTCGGTTTTGTCAGTGACAAGGAATTGCCTGATTATGTTGGAAAAAGGCTGCAGGTGCGGGTGATTACCGTTGATCGGGACAACAACAAGCTTGTTCTTTCCGCAAGAGATGTTTTGCGTGAGGAGCAGACAAAGCTTGTTAAGGTAGGCAGTGTCCTGGAAGGCACTGTGGAAACTATCAAAGATTACGGAGCTTTCGTTAATATCGCATCCGGAGTGACGGGTCTTCTGCATGTTTCCCAGATTTCCAACAAACGTGTCGGTACACCTGGAGAAGTGTTGAAAGAAGGTCAGAAAGTGACCGTCAAGGTCATCAAAGTGCAGGATGGCCGGATAAGCCTCTCCATGAAAGAACTTGAGGCTGAAAAAGAAGACAGGGAAGAGAAACGTAACAAAGAAAACTTCAGGGACAATTTCAAAGGTGATGGTGCAGTTACACAATCATTGGGAGCTTTAATGCGCGCAAAAAAAATACTTTGAGATTTCTATATGGAATTGTATGGATTGCGATGCCACATCTGTTTCTCGGTAATTAAAATGGTTCAAAAACCACTTTAATTGGGGACTGACTCTGGTCGGGCGCTGCAAAGTGACTGACAAGCTTGCGCGGCGCTTGCCGCGCATTTCTATTATTTCTAAATCGTCTAACGGATAATGTTGCTTTACCGCATAGCTTGCGATACCGCTGCTTTTTGTCAGGAACTAAAACGGCCAAAAACCACTTTAGGGATACCATGTAGCCTTGGGATACCGCCGCTGTTTGTCAGGAATTAAAGCGGCCAAAAAACCACTTTAGTTAGGGGAGGGATTCAGGTATGAAAGAATTGACTGTTAATGCTGATATCGTTAACATTCAACCCATGACGTCTTTTCTGGAAGAATACCTGAAGGAAAATGGATGCCCGGATTCTGATATATTACGTATCGATATTGCTGTTGATGAAATTCTTTCAAATATATGTCAATATGCCTATCCAAATGGGGAAAAAGGGTATATGACGATGAAATTAGAGCTTATTGATGAGGGGGGAGGCGTTCGAATGTTTTTTTTGGATGGCGGCATACCCTATGACCCTTTGAAAAAAAGAGATCCGGATGTCTCCCTTTCTATTGAAAATCGTCCAATCGGTGGCTTGGGCATTTACATCGTTAAGAAAACAATGGATAATGTTTTTTATGAGTATGCGGAAGGCAGGAATTGCCTGACAGTAGAAAAAAGCTGGAAATCGTGACTATTCAGAAAAGCTACAGGTTTTTCTGCGGCACAAGGAATGCTTCGGATCTTACCCTTATGTGTATTCTGAGTGTGAATGAGGCTTTTTTGCATTTCTATATGAACCCTGCAGTAAAGGCCACTGGCTGAATAGCTGCTGAATATAATCGAATAAGTCGAAATAGGGCTGGAGGATATATACAGATTATGGATATTCAAAAAAATTTAGATGGAACAAAGCTTACAATCAAATTAATTGGTCGACTTGACACACAAACAGCTCCGAATCTGGAAAAAGAGTTTGCTGATGGCTTGAAAAATGTGACTGAACTCATATTTGATCTTTCCTCCTTGGAGTATATTTCAAGTGCCGGTTTGCGAGTGCTTCTGATGGCGCAGAATGAAATGGATGAGAAAGGGAGCATGAAGATTCGGGGAGCGGGAGAATTGGTCATGGAAGTTTTTGACATTACCGGGTTCAGTGATGTTTTGGATATAGAATAATGACGAATACCCCCGGGAAGATGAACAGCTAAAGGATAAGCAGGTATCACCTATGCGCTATGCATGATTCATATCCGCTTCAGGCATATGTTTTCAGGATTTAACTGCGGCATTCCTGTGCCGTGGAAACCATGCCAGATTGCATAGTTTATACCTGCTTATAATAGAGGGCGCTCATGAAATTCACAAAAATGCAAGGTTGTGGGAATGATTATGTATATATTAACTGTTTTCCCACAAAAAATCTGAATGGGGACGATTTGCCCTCGTCCTGTTTGACCGATGGCGTGCCAGAGACCGGCAAGGGCGGGAAAGAAACTTGTGATCACTATGTCATAAGCAATCCATCTGATTTGGCTATCAAGATTTCCGACAGGCATTTTGGCGTAGGGGCGGATGGATTAATTTTGATTGAACCTTCGGAGCATGCGGACGCTTTTATGCATATGTTCAATCTTGATGGATCCGAGGGGAGTATGTGCGGTAATGGTATCCGCTGCGTTGCCAAATATATCTATGATCATGGAATCATTCCCAAGGAGAGGGACACGGCTTTCATTGAGACAAAGGCCGGCATTCGCGAGATTCGTTTATTCAAAGAAAACGGGAGGGTTGCCCGTGCTTCGGTAGCCATGGGTGAGGCCAGGCTGGATGGAAATCTGAAGGAGACCATTGAAATCTGCGGCATGGATCTTTGTTTTGTTCCAATAAATGTAGGAAATCCACATGCCATATACTTTCTTGAGGACAATCCTGCTTTGAAGGTAAAAAAAGTGTCCCAATTGGATCTTTTGAAATATGGGCAATATTTTGAAAATCATCCGCGATTTCCTGACAAAGTCAACTCTGAATTTGTCGACATAGTAAGTCCTTCGGAAATTAACTTCCGTGTTTGGGAAAGAGGATCCGGGGAGACGCTTGCCTGCGGCACCGGCGCCACGGCGGCTGTGGCAGCCGGCATATATTTAGGCAAGCTTGAAAATGAGGTACTTGTTCATTTGGCCGGAGGGGATCTCTTCATAAAAACCGATGTCGCAAAAAAGTTTTTTCATATGGAAGGGCCGGCAGTTGAAGTATTTGAAGGAGATTATCCTTACGGGGATTCCTGAATTCTTCATAATTACAAGAAAAGATTCTTCCAAGAAAAGCTGCCCGGAATATCCAGGCAGCTTTTTTTATTATTGCAAGGGCTGCGTAAGGAAACATTCCGGCTTGCGCCGGACGCAGCCCCGCGGGCGAGTAGTAAGAGTCATGTGGCGGAGTCATGTTAAAGGCTAATTGAAACCATAAAACTTCTGAGATATTTTATAGGCGGCAATTGTCAGATCGTTTCCCATTTTCCCGGGCAGGTTCACGCCTGTTCCCAGGAAACCAAACCGCAGCCTTAGCCATACTCTGAAATTTCTTTTTTTCAAGTAGTTCCAAAGCTCCTTCTTTTTCAGCATGTTTTCTTCTGTTCCGGATTTTATGGCGAGAACAGAAGATACTGTTGTGATTACCTCAAGGTAATTCAGCATGTATTTGCGAAGTTTCACGGGTTTTACCTTGTAGAGATTCCAGCTTTCCGCCATGAGCTTGTTGACACGAATTTGCTGATCGATCCGTCCTATCATAATGCTCTCATTGACGGACTGATCCTCTCTCCCTATGAAATAATGATAAAGGTTCACGTCCATATAATACAATTTCTTTACATAGGGAAGAGGTTGGTACACAAAGAGATTATCAACATAAAAAGTATGTTTAGGCAGCTTCAGCCCGCATTTGCGCAGTATTTTTGTCCTGTAAATGACGGAATGCATGAGAATATATTGGCCCAACATGAAATGCCGCACATCCTTCCAACGAAAGAGACAATCCTGAGGAAAAGCGGAGCGGTATCTCATGACTTTTTTATGACGTTGTCCTACCTTGTCATAGATGAAATTACAAACAAAGAGATCCGCGGGCCGTCGGTCATGGACCTGCTGCCGAAGCTTTTCCATAACCTTTGGGAGCGCTTCGCTGTCCAGCCAGTCGTCTGAATCCACTACTTTGAAAAAAATGCCGGTGGCATTCATCAGCCCTGTATTGACAGCTTCGCCGTGCCCTCCGTTCTCCTGATGAATCGCCTTGACTATGGACGGATATTTTTTTTCATATTCTTTGGCCACCTTCAAGGTATCATCTTTTTGCGATCCATCATCTATGATTATGATTTCCGCATCCTCCCCAGCCGGCAGAATGCTCTCAATGCAGCGGGACATATATGAAGCTGAATTATAACATGGAATGGCGAAGCTAATTATTTTCATAAGAAATTCCTTTTAAAGCAAACTGTTTTTTATGGATCTTTTCAGGCATGAGCCAGCCTGAGTTGGCTCTTTTAAGCATGTTTATACATGCTTCTTTAATTGCTCAGTCATGATTGATGACGCGGCCATAGGCTACTGCCTTTTGAGACCAGGTTTCCATATCATACAATGAATCGTATTTTACAAATCCCCGTTCATGATTGGTGTTATGAACGAACATGTCAAATCCTGTATTTGAATCGTAACCGGCAAAAATACCAACATGAGTCAGATTCCCCGGATCATTGGTTCTTGAAAAATAGATGAGATCCCCTGCCCGGAGCTCCTCGCGCGAAATGGGCTGTGTGGATCTATATTGCATAAGAGTGCTGTGTGGTAAATCATACCCGAATTGCCTGAATATCTCGCAGACAAAGCCCGAGCAGTCTGTGCCTGTTTTCAGGGAGGATCCTGCCGTGACATAAGGGAGGATGTCAACGAAAGAGCGCGCGTAATTCACAATCTGCCTTCCGGGATCGTCCGCTTCGCCACCACCCCTGTACAGGGAGCCCGCAATGGATGCGGCCTTTTGCACGACTCCGTTTATCACCCAGGCCCCGTTTCCGTCAACTGTGTATCCATCCGGAGTCAGAGTGTTCTGAAGGCACCAGCCGTCTTTGTCAAAGTAATAATAAACATCGGAAATGATCTGCCAGCCATCTTTGTAATATTCGCTGTTATCTTCGTTAATGCCGTACCACCAACGGCCATCCGCACTCTGAATCCATCCGGCCGCATACAAAGAGGAAGGGACAAGAGAGGAAAAAGAAAGGCTTAACATTAAAAGAAAAGCCGGGGTCTTTTTTTTGAAACACATAAAATACCTCCCTTAATAGAGAAAAATAAAAAGAATAAAGAATGATGGATAAATAAACAACAAAAAAATGATGCCAGGTGCCAAAGTAAAGCCATTCAAAAAATCAAAGACTGTTTAAAACAAAGCAACTTTTCTTATCATTATACGGTTATTTTCGGAAAAAAGCCATAATCTTTTATGTAAAAGTGCTTGAAGATATAGGACGAGATAGCTATAATATGTAAAGATTAGGATGTATATTTCAAAAAGGAGGATTTATGGATATATCTGCCATAGGTTCAAGCGCGGCTTTATTAACAATGGAACATTCCAGGGCGGGTTCCCTTGGGGAGGCTGTTGGAATAAAAATGCTGGACAAGGCTTTGGAACTTAATGAAGATATGGAAGCTTCCATGGTGAAAATGCTGGAGCAGTCCGTCAACCCTGATTTGGGAGCATATATCGATACCCGGATATAGTCTGATAGAGGAGCCTTAATGATGCGATGCCGCATCGGTTTGTCATGAACTCAAAGTGGCCAAAACCCACTCTGATAGACGAGCCTTGCTAATGCGATGCCGCATCGGTTTGTCATGAACTCAAAGTGGCCAAAACCCACTCTGAT